>JAZKIA010000054.1:0-70980 GCA_040385125.1 Pseudomonadota bacterium
TGCATCGGGCGTTTTTAGACTGAAATAGGTGTAAACCTATTTCAGGACTAGACACGTCTACCACGTGATGACTTTGTGGACGCTGCCCAATCACTTGGTCGAGTGGGAGATAAAACGCATCGCCAAAGTCGGCCGCAAGCAACTGCCAACGGCGATGCGCGAGTGGTCAGCACCCTTGCCGCCCGAGCAATGGGTCAAACCCAGCAGTGAGTTGCAGCGCCTGAGCGCCAAGGTCAAAGCGCTGCGAGAACGTTCACCACGTCAGCCGATCACTGAGGTTTTTGCTGAGGTGTACCGGCGCTAGGACGTTTTGTTGCTTAAAACGCCCATTGATACTGCGCGCTCACGCCTTGCTCCCGTGAGCGTTCGCCGCGCTGAGTATTTATTTTCAGGCTCAAGGCGCTGTCGCGGGACAGTTGTGCGACAGCACCCAGTTCCAGTTGGAGGGTCTTGCTGTTCAACGGCGTGCCCGCCACCTGCATGCTGCTGGCGCCTTGCCACGCGACATCAGAGGTGGGTTGCAGGTCGCCGCTGGCATGGGTGTAGGCCGCGCCGCCGTTGAGGCTGAGCCACGCAGGGCCGATGGCTGTTTTACTCAAGTCGATAGTGGCGCGCGCACCGCCGGTGGTCAGGTTGACGGTCTGAGTGGTGCTTTTGGCGTGCAGGGCGCTGTAGCCGCCTCGCTCGCTGAAAGCGTCACTGCGGGTACGGATGTGGGCCTGTTGCACATAGGGTTGCCAGTCCCAGGCACCCAGGCTCAAACGGTAATTGCCTTCGATAAACCATTGTCGGGTGTGGCTCAGGTAGTCGGCGGACAGACCCTCATCCAACCCGCTGAAGCGGACTCGACGTTTGCTCTGAGTTTCATTGCGTCCTTGGGCGAACCCACCGTAAAGCCCGAATGCGTTCCACTGATGCCCCACGTGCAAACCGAACTGCAAGCTGTCGAACGACGCTTTGCCTGTGGCCCCCGTGTTGACGTGGCCTCGACTGTTGGCCAGCAGCACGCCGACACGGGGGCCTTGTTTGAAATCATGATCCGCGCCGATCAGTACGCCGCTGTTGCTGTGGCTGACACTGGCTGCGTTGCCGTCACCTCCTAGGCGGCCGTTTTGATGCAGGGCCTGCACCCATACAGCCTGATGCTCGCTACGCGCTCGTCCCAACGCCGCATTGCGTATGCTCCGGCTGTTTTCGATCAACACTGATTGGGTGCTGGCATGCAGTTCCCCGCTCAGTTGGTCCAGCGCGCGCGGCGCTTGGTCGGGGAACAGCGAGGTCAGGCGCTGTGCCAGCCGTTGATCCATGCCCAGCGCATCGGCGGCGTCGGCAGTGGTGCGTTGATTGGCCGTTCGGGCGACGGAGGCCAGTCGTTGGCCGCGACCGACATCAACCCCCAGCGCATGAGTGCTGCGGGTCTGGGTAAAACTCAAGAACGGCGAGAAGTCGCGGCGATCAAGGCTGCTGAAGTCGCCGCTGACCCCGGCATCGGCCTGTAGTGCCCGGTAATGCTGGCCCAGCGGATACCGATCGGGCTCACGGCTCAAGCGCAAGGTTGCGTCCTCAATGCGCGCGTGCCCATCGACGTGCAGCGCCAGCTCCTGCGGATTGAGGCCCGGTCGGGCGATCAGGGTTGAGCCCGGCCGTTGCTGATAGTCGCCGTTCACGGTCAGTGCACGGTGCTGGCTGCCGGGCATGATCGTGCCCAGTACCTCGGTGTGGGACAACTCGCCGTCGCCGCTGAGAAAACCTGCGATACCCACACGTGTGCGGGCATCGGTTTGGCGGCCGTTGATCTGGGCCAGGCCGCGGTTCACATTGAGATCGGTCTCGTGCAACGTGCCGTTGAGGCGCAGCAGTCCGCCTTCGACAGCGACATCATGGGTGAGACGGTTGCTGCCATCCAGTTCCAGAATACCGGCAGTCAGGGTCACGCCGGCAAAACCGTTGTTGCCACTGAGCCTGAGCCAGCCAGCGCCTGCTTTGCCCAGTCGGCCCGGCCCGCCGATGTCGTTGCGCCAGTCGTCCCAGGCGCCGCCTTGCCAGACCACGGCGCCGCCTGCGCGACGGTTCATCACAATGTTGGTATCGACTCGCAGTTGCCCCGGTCCATCAATGGCTTTTTTCAAGTCCATCAAGCCCCAGCCATACACCTCGTCCACGCCGGGGGCGCCCAGGTCTTTTGCGGTGGTCAGCAACACGTCGCGTATTTGCGGGTTGTCCAGATAGGGGAAGCGCTCCATCAGCAGCGCCAGGCCACCGGTCACGTGTGGCGCCGCCATTGAGGTACCTGTCTCGATGGCATAACCAAAGACCGGCCGCTCGTCTTTGACTTCAAGCCCGCTCACCTCGCCATCGTCGTTGTAGCTTTTTACCAGGTCTATCTCGCCGCCCACGAAGGTTGAGGCGATATCGGTACCGGGAGCGGCAAGGCACCAGTTCATGCTGTAGCCACACCGCGTTGAACTGGCGTGCAGAGTCAGGTCTTGCTGCAGATTGACCACACTCAGCCAGTACGGCTCAAGCGCCGGTATTGCCCGAGGCAGCGAGGCCATTGCGCCCGACATGGGTGCAGTCTCGGGGGAGTGACTGGAGTGCTCCAGATTGCCCGCCGAAAATACCTGCAATACACCGGTGTCCAGCGAACTCTGGGCCAACTCCTGACCTTGCAAAATGCCATGTTTTTGCAGCTCGTTATCCAGTTGCTCCACGGTTTGCGGAGTAACACTCAACCCCCAACTGTGGTTGATGGCGCGCACGTTCTGCTGATTGAATTGGGCGTATGCCGGGGGAACGGCTCCCGCCAGCGACGGTGCGACCTGCTGGGTCTGGTTAAACCCCCACGGGAGAAATGTGTAGGTATTACTGAATCGTCGCACCGTACTCAAGTCGGCCGCGAAGGCGACGCCGTGGGACCCTTTGCCGTCACGATTGGCAAGCATGGTTCCGGCAACGTGAGTGCCGTGGGTATCATAAAAAGCTCCCAGCGAGTCTTCGTATACCTTTAGTTCCTTTGCAGAAAAGTCGCCATTGGCGACTTGCTCTAGCAAGAGCTGCCGGGTTTCAGATGACAAGTCGTTGTAGTCGATGCTGGCACGATCACCCTCGGCGAAGAAACAGCCGGGGTTGTTCCTGGTCGGCAAAAGCTCTCGGCTGCAGCCAGGGTTCGCCAAACGAACAGCGTGATTGTTTTTCCCGCTGAACTCGCCGTGTCGCAGGTCAACGCCGCTGTCGACAATGCCGAGTCGGACGCCGCTGCCGCTTAGCCCTCGGGCGTAGGCATGGTCTGCACCTATCGCCGCCAGGCCCCAGTCCCGTTTGAACTCCGTGCTGTGCCAGCTCGCTGGGTCGTGCAAGCGTCCTTGCTCGCTATAGGCCAGCGCTTGCGTTGGCAGGGCCGACAGGCTGGTAAAAAGGCCCAGGCCGAGGGTTTCTGTGCGTAACCAGCGTTGGCCGGTAGTCAGTCGGCTGCAACGCGTTTTTGGGGCAAACATGGGGGATCCTTTGCATGATTGTGAGCGCCCGGTAGCGTGGGCAATCAGCAACAGGAGATGTATCGGACACGGCGGGCTTGCTTGGGCGAGAGGTCCGTTAGTTCGGTAGGAGAATACGTTTTTGTGTGGCGGGTGTTAGTCAAGGGCAGTGCACCAGTACTCAGGTTGCCTGTCTTGCGCCGTTTTTTTTACGCTGCTAGGGTGCTCCCATAATAATTATTACTGGCAGTGTCTTGGTTGTTTCAGGGCGCAAGGAAGGAACGCTGTATGCAGATTCAATCCCACGACACGGCGGATGTGGATCAGCAGTTGGTCATTGCGGGTTGGCATGAGCACTACCAGCAGATGTCTGCAGGCTGCTTCCATGGCGCAGTTGTGCACATGGAACTGAACGGTATTGAAGTGTATGAAGAGCGCATGAATACGCGCATCGAGCAGCATTTCCATGCGCCGGCAGACTCATTGGTGTTTAGTTTCGATACGCATAATGGCTCGCTGTATTTGCTCAACGAAGAGACTCAAAACACCTGGATCACTCCCGAGAACTATCACGAAGTGGGTGTGGTGATTGGCCCTCAGTATTTAAATCAACTCGATAACCTGAGCCTGAGCAACCTTGAAGGTTTGTTTCTGACACCGTTGGTGTCCCAGCAAAGTCGAGTCTTTGGTCGTTGGTTAAGTAGCACCTTGCAGCAGCTAGCCTCCCAGCCTTCTCCTCGCGTGGAGGAGGGGCTGGCGCAGCAGTTGGTCGACGATTGTCTGTATATCCTTGATTGCCCCAGCCAAGCGCCGGATCGGATGAGCCAGAGGCACTTGGCGCATGATCGACGCCTGATTCAGCGGGTTTTTGACCTGGTCATGGCCAGCCCCCAGGAGCACTTCGATGTCCTGCATCTGGCTCGCGGAGTGGGCGTTTCGGTGCGGCAGTTGCAGCACAGTTTCACATCGTTTACCGGCGTGTCGCCTAGCCAATGGCAGCGCTTGCGCCGGCTGAATTTTGCTCGCCGTGATCTGTTGCGCCAAAGTCCAGGCGACACCAGCGTGGCGGAGATCGCCATGCGCTGGTCATTCTGGCACTTGGGTCGCTTCTCCCATGCCTACCGCAGTTTGTTTGGCGAGCTGCCCAGCCAGACCTTATTGCGTCCTCGCTAAGCGCTCCCTGTTTTTATTGGGCGCCCCAAAATGGGGCGTTAATAAAAGCGCAAATCGGATAGAAGCCCGCCTGCCCACACTTGCACTATCGCCTTGCAGCCTGGAACTGAGTCGTCATGTGGCACTCAGTCAAATTCCTGTAAGAGGCGTTATGAAAGGCAATCTGGATCGACTCAGCCATTGGCTAAAAGAAAACAAAATCACTGAAGTTGAGTGCCTCATCTCTGATCTAAGTGGCATTGCTCGGGGCAAAATATCGCCGACCAACAAGTTCCTCAATGAGCAAGGCATGCGCCTGCCAGAGAGTGTCTTGTTGCAGACCGTTACCGGGGACTATGTCGAAGACGATATTTATTACGAGCTCTTGGACGCAGCGGATATCGACATGCACTGCCGTCCGGATCAGGACGCAGTGTTTATCGTGCCTTGGGCTTCTGAACCCACCGCTCAAGTCATTCACGACACCTATGACAAACAGGGCAATGCGATTGAATTGTCGCCGCGCAATCTCCTGAAAAAAGTCCTGAGTCTCTATACGGCACGCGGCTGGAAACCGATTGTCGCGCCCGAAATGGAGTTCTACCTGACTCAACGCAGCCCTGACCCTGACTACCCGTTGAAACCGCCGGTTGGCCGTTCGGGTCGTCAAGAAACCGGGCGTCAGTCTTACTCGATCGAAGCAACCAACGAATTCGATCCACTGTTTGAAGATATGTACGACTGGAGCGAAGCCCAGGGGCTGGATCTGGACACCTTGATTCACGAAGAAGGTACTGCACAGATGGAGATCAACTTCCGTCACGGTGCCGCGCTGTCCCTGGCCGACCAAATAATCATCTTCAAACGCACGATGCGTGAAGCCGCGCTAAAACACGACGTCAGCGCCACTTTTATGGCCAAACCCATGACCGGTGAGCCGGGTAGCGCCATGCATGTTCACCAGAGCGTGGTGGATATCGAGACGGGCGCCTCGGTGTTCTCCAACCCTGATGGCAGCATGAGCGAGTTGTTCATGCACCACATCGGCGGCCTGCAAAAGTACATTCCCGAAACCTTGCCGCTGTTTGCGCCCAACGTGAACTCGTTTCGTCGATTCCTGCCTGATACCTCCGCGCCAGTGAATGTGGAATGGGGCGAAGAAAATCGCACCGTTGGCCTGCGCGTACCGGATTCTGACCCACAGAACCGGCGTGTCGAAAACCGTTTGGCCGGTGCCGATGCCAACCCTTATCTGGCGCTGGCTGCCAGCTTGCTCTGTGGTTACGCAGGCATGGTTGAAGGCATAGAACCGAGTGCGCCTGTTGTCGGGCGTGGCTATGAGCGCCGCAACCTGCGCTTGCCGCTGACCCTGGAGGCTGCGCTGGAGTGCATGGAACAGTCGGACATGGCCAAAAAATACTTGGGCGAACGGTTTACCAAAGGCTTTGTGGCGGTCAAGCGCGTTGAGCACGAGAACTATAAACAGGTCATCAGTTCCTGGGAGCGCGAGTTCCTGTTGTTTAGCGTTTAAGGCAAGCCGCACACAGCATTCCCTTATGGACTCACAGCAAGGACATGTGGATGAAACGTATTGCGACCAAACTAATGCTCACCACCTTCTGCGCACTGGCTGGCACAGCCTCGGCGCAGGATGTGGTCAATGTCTACAACTGGACGGACTACATCGCTGAAGACACGCTGGTGAACTTTCAGCGCGACACGGGCATCAAGCCGGTTTATGACGTGTTCGACTCCAATGAAACGCTGGAAGGCAAGTTGTTGGCCGGGCGCACCGGCTATGACGTAGTGGTGCCGAGCAACCACTTCTTGGGGCGGCAGATCAAGGCCGGGGTCTTCCAGAAGCTCGACAAGTCACAGATCCCCAACTGGAAAAACCTGGACCCTGAGCTGCTGGCGCGACTGCAAGCCAACGATCCGGGCAATGAGTACGCAGTGCCCTATTTATGGGGGACTAACGGCATTGGCTATAACGTCGACAAGGTCAAACAGGTCCTGGGCATCGACAAAATAGATTCCTGGAGCGTGTTGTTTGAGCCAGAGAACCTCAAAAAACTGAAAAGCTGTGGCGTTGCCTTTATGGACTCCGCAGACGAAGTGATGCCCTCGATGCTCAACTACCTTGGGCTCAACCCTCGCAGCCTGGAGCTTAAGGACTACAAAGTCGCTGAGAAAAAGCTGGAGCCCCTGCGCCCATACATCAGCTACTTCCATTCCTCCAAATATGTGACGGATCTGGCCAACGGCGACATTTGTATTGCCTTCGGTTATTCCGGCGACGTGTATCAGGCGATTAATCGTGCGAAAGAGGCGGGTAACGGAGTGAACGTTGCCTACATCGTGCCCAAAGAGGGCGGCAATCTGTGGTTCGACATGCTAACCATCCCGGCCGATGCCAAGAACCCCGAGCAGGCGCACGCGTTCATCAACTACCTGCTCAAGCCTGAGGTGATTAGCAAAATCAGCGAGTACGTGGGGTATGCCAATGCCAACACTCAAGCCAAGGCCTTGATGAGTGATGAAATCACCCATAACCCGTCGATTTATCCGCCCGAGTCGGTGCAGGCCAAGCTTTATGTTTCGTCGGAGCTGCCGCCAGACCTTATGCGCTGGATGACGCGTTCGTGGAACAAGTTCAAGTCCGGTCGTTAACCCTGTGCCGGGCACGAACGGGTGCCCGGCAACTGAGTAGGCAGTTTCTTTATGACGTCCATGATGTCTTTACCGCATACCTATTACCGCGCCACACGCAACCAGTCGCTGGATTGCCCGCCACTTGAAGGCTTGGCGCAGGCAGACGTGTGCATTATCGGTGCGGGTTTTACCGGCTTGAATACAGCGATTGAACTGGCTGAACGCGGTCACTCGGTGATTGTTTTAGAAGCCCGGCAAATCGCCTGGGGCGCTTCTGGCCGCAACGGTGGTCAGTTGATTCGCGGGGTTGGCCATGACCTGGACGCTCACGAAAAAACCATTGGCCGCGAAGGCGTCAAAGTCCTGGAACGATTAGGCCTGGATGCGGTGGACCTGGTGCGTCAGCGCATTGAGAAACATGGTATCGACTGCGATTTGCGCTGGGGCTTTTGCGAGTTGGCCAACACCCGGCGTCATGTTGAAAACCTGATTGCCGAGCAAGCGTCGCTACAGACGCTGGGCTATCGGCACAAGGTCGAGTTGATCGAGCGTGCAGACATGCACCGGGTGGTGGCCTCTGATCGTTACCTCGGCGGGTTGATTGATGAGGGCTCAGGGCATTTGCACCCGCTTAACCTGGCGCTGGGCGAAGCCAAAGTGGCTCAGCAGCTGGGGGTCAAGTTGCACGAGAACAGTGCGGCGATCCGGATCGAATATGGCTCGCAGATTCGAGTTCACACCGCCCGTGGGGTGGTTCACGCCAAGACCCTGGTACTCGCCGGGAATGCCCATTTGGGTGATCTGGAGCCCGCGCTCAGCGGCAAGGTGTTGGCTGCTGGCAGCTACGTGATCGCCACTGAACCCTTGAGTGAGGACTTGGCCCACACGCTGATCCCCCACAATCGTGCGTTGTGCGATCAGCGCGTAGGGCTCGATTACTACCGATTGTCTGCCGACCGTCGATTGCTGTTTGGGGGCGCGTGCCACTACTCAGGCCGCACGCCCAAAGACATCGCCGGTTACATGCGCCCCAAAATGCTGGATGTATTCCCGCAGCTAGCGGGCAAGCGTATCGACTTTCAGTGGAGCGGCATGATCGGCATCGGCGCCAATCGGCTGCCACAGATTGGCCGTTTGCAGGCCCACCCTAACGTGTTTTATGCCCAGGCCTACGCCGGGCATGGCATCAACACCACGCACATGGCGGCACGTCTGGTCGCACAAGCGATCAGCCTTGAGCAAAGCCAAGGGTTTGAGTTGTTCGCCAGCGTGCCGCACATGACGTTCCCAGGCGGCAAGCGGCTGCGTTCGCCCTTGTTGGCGCTGGGCATGCTCTGGTATCGGCTCAAGGAAGTTGCAGGGTACTGATGGCTCCTGCGGGGGCTCGAAAAAGCCACAACAAAAAAACTCAAAAAGGACCTTCAAATGAAGCGATTCACCCCGTGTGTGTTGGCGGCACTGTTTGCGCTGCCGTCCTTGCAGGCCATGGCGGCAGCCGATCTGGTCTTCACCAATGGCAAGGTATTTACCGGTGTGCCGGGTCAGGCGCTGGTAAACGCAGTGGCGGTAGAAAACGGCAAAATCATCAAAGTAGGCAGCGATGCCCAGATCCAGGCATTGGCTGATAACGACACTCAGCGTATCGACTTGGCAGGCAAAGTGTTGATGCCCGGCATGATTGATACTCACAGCCACCCTGTGAGCGCCGGCTTCGACAGCCTTGGGGCGAATTTACTCGATGAAGAAAAGCCGCTGCCGGAGCTTGAGCAATGGATCATTGAGCAGGATCAAGCGGGCAGGGCGCGTGCTGGCGACGTGATCAATATTGCTGGCGTCAGTTCGGCTTATTGGGAGCAAGCGCGTGAACTGGGCAAAATTTTCAACCAGGGTCGTTGGGCTGACCAGCCGCTAGTCTTGAGTGGCATCGACGGGCATACCGGCTGGGCCAATAACGCGATGCTCAAACGCGCGAAAATTGATGCCGCCCTGATCAAAACCCTGCCCGCCAATGAACTCAGCTATGTAGGACACGAAGCCGATTTCACGCCGACCGGCTATTTTGCAGAATCGCGCTGGGACTTGGTTCGGGGGAAAATTCCTGCGCCAAGCCCGGAGTTGATGCTCAAAGCCGCCCGCGAAGCGGTAAGGGTCAACAATCAGTACGGCGTGACCGCTTGGATGGATGCCGCCTCGAACGCAGGGAGTGGCGACTCATTGTTTGACTTCACTGCAACCGAGCAAAGCGTTGGCGTGTTGCCGCTCTATCGACAGTTGGCAGAGAAGGGCGAACTCACCGCGCATGTCGCGGCACTGATGCTGACCAACTCCAAAAGCAAACCCTCAGACCTGGAAGTCCTGGCCAAGGTAATGAAGCAGTTCGAGGGCGTGCCCAACCTCACATTCCCGGGGATCAAGGTGTTTGCCGACGGTGTTTTGGAATACCCGGGGCAAACCGCAGCGGTCATCGTGCCGTACAAAAACAGCAACAAAACCGGTGAGTTGTTGATCGACCCGGCGCACTTTGGCGAGCTGGTGGTTGCGGCAGAAAAACGCGGCTGGATCGTACACATGCATGCAGTCGGTGACCGTGCAGTGCGTGAGTCTCTCAACGGTTTTGAATACGCCCGCAAGCTCAACCCCGCGCCGGTGGCCCATAGCATCAGCCACCTGCAACTGGTCAATCCCAAAGAGTTTCCACGCTTTACGCAGCTAGGGGTTATCGCCTCGATGCAACTGCTGTGGGCCACCGAAGAAAGTTACACCGTGGACTTGGTTAAGCCTTACATCAGCGCTTTCGCTTATGGCTATCAGTACCCGGCCAAATCATTGCAAGACGCAGGTGCAATGATTGCCGGCGCCAGTGACTGGCCTGTATCGAGTCCTAACCCATGGAACGCCATCAGCCAAGCGATCACTCGCAAGGGGCCGCTGGGCGTACTCAATGCCAAAGAAAGCGTAGATCGCCAGACCATGTTTTACGCCTACACCCTCAACGCGGCAAAAACACTGGGGCTGGACGCACAGATTGGTTCGTTGGCACCCGGTAAGCAAGCTGACCTGATCATCCTTGACCGTGATGTGTTCAACGTCAGTGACGAAGAGTTGTTTGACACCAAAGTGCTCAAAACCTATTTCGCCGGCAAGCAGATTTACGCTCCCGAAGCCTGATTCAAAGCGCTCACGCCCTGTGTTACCTGGCGCCACGGCAACGTGGCGTCAGGCACCGCCCTGCGCGAATTTTCATGCGGCCCTATAAAAACAAGAGAAATAATATGAAAACAGCGTCTATGTTCATGCTTGCCGGCCTTGCCCTGACGCCTCTGTTCAGCGCGCAGGCAGTAGAGCTCAACGATCAATTTGCCCTCGTGATCACCCCCACGCTGGTCAGTGATTACCGTGCGAGCGGCATCTCACAAACCCTGGGTGACCCTGCAGCACAGCTGGCCGTTACGCTTAATCACATTAGTGGCCTGTACGCGGGCGTCTGGACCTCCAATGTCGATTTTGGCTACGGCACCCACACGCGTCAGGAGATTGAGTATTACGCTGGCTACTTCTGGCAAATCAGCGACGAGATCAGCCTCGACACGTTCTACACCCGCTACGAATTCCCGCGTGACAGCCAGTTCAATCAGAGTGATGTCCAGTCCACCCTCGATGTGTATGGCGCACAGTTGGGTATCAAGTACGTCAACAACATGAAAGGCCCTGACATAGAGGATGAAGTGGGCAATTACACGGTGGGTGATAAAGATGAGGACGTGCTGTCGACCTTTATCGGCTACCAAACCGTACTGCCTGGCGAGGTCGGTTTTATGGCGCGCTATGAATACGTTGACTACAAGGATGAGGTTTTCTTCAACGCTGCTGGCAAGGGGCGAGGTGACTACACGGACTGGGAAATCAAACTCACCCGCGATTTTGCAGGCGCCACATGGGGGCTGAGTTACATCGACACCAGTTTGTCGAAAACCGAGTGCCAGAGCTTCACCGGCTATGACGACCTGTGCAGCGCGACCTTACTGGCCAGTGCCAGCAAAACGTTTTAACCCAAGGAGGGAAGGGTATCGGCATAGTCAGCGTGTGATCGTACAACTCGCTTGAGCTATGATGCGCTCATGCTTCACCCCCGATGCCCTTGAATTCGAGAAAGATGTTCACCATGGAAAACCAGATCGACGCCCCTCGCCTTCCTCGCAAACGCCGCAGCCTGGCGCAGGAGTTGGTGACGGTGCTGTCCGAGCAGATTCGTGACGGCCTGCTCAAGCGTGGCGATAAATTACCCACCGAGTCCGCGATCATGGAGGCTCATGGCGTCAGCCGCACGGTGGTGCGCGAAGCGATTTCCCGACTGCAGGCCGCAGGCCAAGTCGAGACCCGGCACGGCATCGGCACCTTTGTGCTGGACACCCCGAGCCCCAGCGGTTTTCGTATCGACCCGGCCACTGTTGTGACCTTGCGCGACGTGCTGGCGATTCTGGAACTGCGCATCAGCCTGGAAGTTGAATCGGCCGGGTTGGCAGCACAACGGCGCAACCCCGAGCAATTGGCTGCAATGCGTGCCGCTCTGGATGCGTTGAACCACAGTAGTGCCCACGTGGGGGATGCGGTGGCTTCGGACTTCCAGTTCCACCTGCAAATTGCGTTGTCGACCGGCAACCGCTACTTCACCGACATCATGACCCACCTGGGCACCAGCATCATTCCGCGTACCCGGCTCAACTCGGCGCGTCTGGCCCATGATGACCAGCAGCACTACCAGAACCGCCTGAGCCGTGAGCACGAAGAGATCTACGAGGCGATTGCCCGCCAAGACTCTGATGCAGCCCGCGCCGCCATGCGTTTGCACTTGACCAACAGCCGCGAACGCCTGCGCCATGCCCATGAAGAGGCAGAGGCGCAGCGCGGTGCCTGAGTCTACGCCCCACTCCCTGTAGGAGCGAGCTTGCTCGCGATGGCATCCGCGCGGTGTTTCAGTCATACCGCGTTGTTTGAATCGCGAGCAAGCGCGTTCCTACAGCCTTTAGTGATAATTTTTTTCACCATAAAACCCCTCTAACCCGGCCTTTCGAGCGTGTTGCGGACACAACCCTGTGCCCGATTTGAAGAAATAGGATTGACGTTATTCTTATAGGTTGTACGATGACGTACGACACAGCCAAGCGCTGCCGTTTTTTTCATCACAACAAGCTCCCAGGGTGTTCGAATAATGAATCCACAAGAACTGAAGTCCATCCTCTCTTCCGGCCTGCTGTCTTTTCCGGTGACCGATTTTAATGCTCAGGGTGATTTCCACCGTGAGGGCTACATCAAGCGTCTGGAATGGCTGGCCCCGTATGGCGCCTCGGCTTTGTTCGCCGCAGGCGGTACCGGTGAGTTTTTCTCCCTGGCGGCCAGTGAATATTCGCAAGTGATCAAAACTGCAGTCGACACCTGCGCCAACAGCGTGCCGATTCTTGCCGGTGTCGGCGGCTCGACTCGCCAAGCCATCGAATACGCTCAAGAAGCTGAGCGTTTGGGCGCCAAAGGCCTGTTGCTGCTGCCGCACTACCTGACCGAAGCCAGCCAGAATGGCGTTGCCGCCCACGTTGAAGCGGTGTGCAAGTCGGTCAAAATCGGTGTGATTGTCTACAACCGCAACGTTTGCCGTTTGACTGCACCGCTGCTGGAGCGTCTGGCTGAGCGCTGCCCGAACCTGATCGGTTACAAAGATGGCCTGGGCGATATCGAACTGATGGTTTCGATTCGCCGCCGTCTCGGCGATCGCCTGACTTACCTCGGCGGCCTGCCAACTGCAGAAGTTTACGCCGCGGCCTACAAAGCTCTGGGCGTTCCGGTTTACTCCTCGGCGGTGTTCAACTTCATCCCGAAAACCGCGATGGACTTCTACCACGCTATCGCCCGCGAAGATCACGCGACCGTCGGCAAGGTCATCGACGATTTCTTCCTGCCCTATTTGGACATTCGCAACCGCTGTGAAGGCTACGGCGTAAGTATCGTCAAGGCCGGTGCCACCATTGTTGGCCACGGCGCAGGTCCTGTGCGCACTCCGCTGACCGATCTGCTGCCAGAAGAATACGAAGCATTGGCCGCCTTGATCGACAAGCAAGGTCCGCAGTAAACAATTGAACAAGGCCGCTGAGAAATCAGCGGCCTTTTGCGTAAGGAGATAGCTCGTGTCAGCAACCAATCGATTCGATAACTATATCGGCGGCCAATGGGTCGCTGGCGCGGACTACTCGTCCAATATCAATCCGTCCGACCTGTCGGATGTGATCGGTGAATACGCCAAGGCTGACCTGGCTCAGGTTCACGCCGCTATCGATGCCGCGCGTGGCGCATTCCCGGCGTGGTCGACCTCGGGCATTCAGGCTCGTCACGACGCTCTGGATAAAGTCGGCAGCGAGATTCTCGCTCGTCGCGAAGAACTTGGCACCTTGCTGGCGCGCGAAGAGGGCAAGACCCTGCCCGAAGCCATCGGTGAAGTGACCCGTGCCGGTAACATCTTTAAATTCTTCGCCGGTGAATGCCTGCGTCTGTCCGGCGATTACCTGCCGTCAGTGCGTCCGGGCGTCAACGTTGAAGTCACCCGTGAAGCGCTGGGGGTGGTCGGTCTGATCACGCCGTGGAACTTCCCGATTGCCATTCCTGCGTGGAAAATCGCCCCGGCCCTGGCCTATGGCAACTGCGTGGTGCTCAAACCGGCCGAACTGGTGCCGGGTTGCGCCTGGGCGCTGGCTGAAATCATTTCCCGCGCAGGCTTCCCGGCTGGCGTTTTCAATCTGGTGATGGGCAGCGGCCGAGTGATTGGCGATGCCATGGTCAGCAGCCCGAAAGTCGACGGCATCAGCTTCACCGGCTCGGTGGGCGTGGGGCGCCAGATTGCGGTTAACTGCGTGTCGCGTCAGGCCAAGGTCCAGCTGGAAATGGGCGGCAAGAACCCACAGATCATTCTCGACGACGCTGACCTCAAGCAAGCAGTCGAGTTGTCGGTACAGAGCGCGTTTTACTCCACTGGCCAGCGTTGCACGGCGTCCAGCCGCTTTATCGTGACGGCTGGGATTCACGACAAATTCGTCGCCGCCATGGCCGAACGCATGCAGTCGATCAAGGTCGGCCATGCCTTGCACGCCAGCACCGATATCGGTCCGGTGGTGTCTCAGGCCCAGCTGGAGCAGGACCTGAGCTACATCGACATCGGCCAGGCCGAAGGTGCGCGTTTGGTCAGCGGCGGTGCGGTGGTGACTTGCGACACCGAGGGTTACTTTCTGGCGCCGACGCTGTTCAGCGACAGTGAAGCCTCGATGCGTATCAGCCGCGAAGAAATCTTCGGTCCGGTGGCCAATATCGTCCGGGTAGCGGATTACGAGGCGGCGCTGGCGATGGCCAACGACACCGAGTTCGGCTTGTCTGCGGGCATTGCCACCACTTCGTTGAAGTACGCTAACCACTTCAAACGCCATTCCCAGGCCGGGATGGTAATGGTCAATCTGCCGACGGCGGGCGTGGATTACCACGTGCCGTTCGGTGGGCGTAAAGGGTCCTCTTATGGATCACGCGAGCAAGGTCGCTACGCGCAAGAGTTTTACACGGTCGTAAAAACCGCTTACATCGGCTCATAACGCAATACCCCTGTAGGAGCGAGCTTGCTCGCGATGATCTTGAGGCCATGGCGCTAAACCACCTCCATCGTGAGCAAGCTCGTTACAGGGAGCACGACAGTTTCACCCGCGCATAAAAATAATCAGTGGGAGTACAGCTACATGCAATCGACCCAGAAGCCGACGCACGTCCGCTATTTGATTTTGCTCATGCTTTTTCTGGTGACCACGATCAACTATGCCGACCGTGCCACCATCGCAATTGCAGGTTCCAGCCTGCAAAAAGACCTCGGCATCGACGCGGTCACTCTCGGCTATATCTTCTCTGCCTTTGGCTGGGCCTACGTGGCCGGACAAATCCCCGGCGGTTGGCTGCTTGACCGTTTCGGCTCGAAAAAAATCTACGCCATAAGCATTTTCACCTGGTCTCTGTTCACCGTATTGCAGGGCTATGTCGGCGAATTCGGCATGTCCACCGCAGTGGTTGCGCTGTTTATGCTGCGCTTTTTGGTGGGCCTGGCCGAAGCGCCATCCTTTCCCGGCAACGCACGTATTGTGGCCGCCTGGTTTCCAACCGCTGAACGCGGTACGGCATCAGCGATCTTCAACTCGGCGCAATACTTTGCCACCGTGTTGTTTGCTCCGCTGATGGGCTGGATCGTCTACAGCTATGGCTGGCAGCACGTGTTTATTGTGATGGGTGTGATCGGCATCATCTTCTCCGGCATCTGGCTCAAAGTTATCTACAGCCCGCGCCAGCATCCGATGATCAACGAAGCCGAGTTCAAATACATCGCCGACAACGGCGGCATGGTCGACATGGACCAGGACAAAGGCAAGGGCAAAAAAGTTGATGGGCCGAAGTGGGATTACATGCGCCAACTGCTCACCAACCGCATGATGCTCGGCGTGTACCTGGGCCAGTACTGCATCAACGGCATCACCTACTTCTTCCTGACCTGGTTCCCGGTGTACCTGGTGCAGGAGCGCGGGATGACCATTCTCAAGGCCGGTATCATTGCCTCGTTACCCGCCATCTGCGGATTTGTCGGTGGCGTATTGGGCGGTGTGATTTCCGACGCGCTGCTGCGCCGGGGCCACTCGCTGACGTTCGCCCGCAAGGCGCCGATCATTGCTGGCTTGCTGGTTTCCAGCAGCATCGTGGCCTGCAATTACGTAGACATTGAATGGATGGTCGTTGGCTTCATGGCTTTGGCCTTCTTCGGCAAAGGCGTAGGCGCACTGGGTTGGGCCGTGGTGTCTGACACCTCGCCGAAACAAATCGCTGGCCTGAGTGGCGGTCTGTTCAACATGTTTGGCAACATTGCATCGATCACCACCCCGATCGTCATCGGCTACATCATCAGCGCCACCGGCTCGTTCAAATGGGCGTTGGTGTTTGTCGGCTGCAACGCGTTGATGGCGGTATTCAGCTACCTGGTAATCGTCGGACCGATCAAACGTGTGGTGCTTAAAGAACCACCGGTCAGTGGGCCGCAGATCAACACACTTTCACCTGCTCACACCTGAGGCGCGCGTAATGACTTTGATTGAACATTCTGACTCGCCGCGCTCGATTCGCCTGCACCCGCTGGACAACGTAGCGGTAGTAGTCAACGACCAAGGCGTACCGGCCGGCACCGCCTTTGCGGACGGCCTGGTGACTCTGGACTTCGTGCCACAAAGCCACAAAGTCACCCTCGAAGATATTCCCGAGGGCGGCCAGGTGATTCGCTACGGCCAGACCATTGGCTATGCGCTGCAAGCCATCCCGCGTGGCAGCTGGGTCAACGAAGACCAACTGCGCATGCCCACCGCACCGCCGCTGGACAGCCTGCCGCTGTCCACCGACGTGCCGGCTGCACCCGAGCCGCTGGAAGGCTACACCTTCGAGGGTTTTCGCAATGCCGACGGCACCGTCGGCACGCGCAACATTCTGGGGATCACCACCACCGTGCAGTGCGTAACCGGGGTGTTGGATCATGCGGTCAAGCGGATCAAGGATGAGCTGCTGCCCAAGTACCCGCATGTCGACGATGTGGTGGCGCTGACCCACAGTTACGGCTGTGGTGTGGCGATCACCGCCACCGATGCCTACATCCCGATCCGTACCGTGCGCAATCTGGCGCGCAACCCGAACCTGGGTGGTGAAGCGCTGGTGATCGGTCTGGGTTGCGAGAAATTGCAGGCCGGGCAAGTGATGCACGAGAACGACAGCTCGGTGGATCTGAGCGATCCGTGGATGTACCGCTTGCAGGATTCCAGCCACGGCTTCACCGAGATGATCGAACAGATCATGGCGCTGGCCGAGATCCGTCTGAAGAAGCTCGATCGTCGTCGTCGGGAAACCGTACCGGCATCCGAACTGATTCTGGGCATGCAGTGTGGCGGCAGTGATGCGTTTTCCGGAATCACTGCCAACCCGGCATTGGGCTTTGCCTCCGACTTGTTACTGCGAGCGGGGGCCACGGTGATGTTTTCCGAAGTCACCGAAGTGCGTGATGCGATCTACCTGCTGACCTCCCGTGCCGAAACCGAGGCCGTTGCCAAGGAACTGGTGCGGGAAATGGACTGGTATGACCGTTACCTGGCAAAGGGCGAAGCCGACCGTAGCGCCAACACCACACCGGGCAACAAAAAGGGCGGGCTGTCGAACATCGTCGAGAAGTCGCTGGGTTCTATCGTTAAGTCCGGCAGCAGCGCGATCAATGGCGTACTTGGCCCAGGCGAGCGTTTCACCCGCAAAGGGCTGATCTTTTGCGCGACCCCGGCCAGCGATTTTGTCTGCGGCACCTTGCAACTGGCTGCCGGGATGAACCTGCACGTGTTCACCACCGGACGCGGCACGCCGTATGGGCTGGCGATGGCGCCGGTGGTCAAAGTCTCGACCCGTACCGAACTGGCGCAGCGCTGGCCGGATCTGATTGACATCGATGCCGGACGGATCGCTACGGGTCGTGCGTCCATCGAAGACCTCGGCTGGGAGTTGTTTCACTACTACCTGGACGTGGCCAGCGGCAAAAAACACACCTGGGCAGAGCAGCACAAACTGCACAACGACATCACCCTGTTCAACCCGGCGCCGATCACCTGATCGGAGCCCCGCGCTACCCACCGTTGTAGGAGCGAGCTTGCTCGCGATGGTCTCAATAACGCTACGGTTATCGTTACATCGCGAGCAAGCTCGCTCCTACAGGTAAAGCAGGTGCTACCACGCGGCCGATCACCAGGATCGCCGGGCTTTTCAGCTGGAACGCCTCGGCGTCGTTTTCCATCGCTGACAACTGACTGCGGCATTCGCGCTGATGGGGCAGGGAGGCGTTTTCGATCATCGCCACCGGCGTCTGCGCCGACATGCCACCCGCCAGCAGTTGCTCTCGAATCTCGCTCAGTTTGGCCACGCCCATGTACACCACCAAGGTGGTGCCGCCTTGCGCCAGCGCCTGCCAGTTCACCTGGCTGTCATCTTGTGTATGCGCCGTCACCAGCGTCACACCCCGGGCGACACCGCGCAGGGTCAGGGGAATGTCACATTGCGTTGCGCCCGCCAGGCCCGCGGTAATGCCGTTGACCAGATCCACCTCGACCCCGTGTTCGCGCAACCACTGCGCCTCTTCGCCGCCACGACCAAAGATGCATGGATCGCCACCCTTGAGCCGCACTACACACTTGCCGTGACGGGCATAACGCAGCATCAGCCGATGAATAAACGCCTGTGGCGTGGAGCGACAGCCGCCGCGTTTGCCGACCCGAATGATTCGCGCATTCGGGCAATGTTCCAGCACGGCGTTATTGACCAGATCGTCAATCATCACCACGTCTGCTTCCCTCAGGGCACGCACGGCCTTGAGCGTCAGCAGTTCTGGATCGCCAGGACCTGCACCTACCAGCCAGACTTTTGCACTCATTGTGTTTTCCTCACGCGATGATGGCGATGGGCTGCGGGTGGCAGCCAGCAAGCGCTTGATTTTCGGGACACACCTATCCATGAAACAGTAAAAACAGCAGCACCAAATTGATCAGCAGCGACACCAGGGCCAAGGTGCGCCACACCTTTAACGGCTCGCGCTCCAGCAGCGGCCGGGGGCGCACGCTCAAACTCTGGCGCTCGCCCTGTTCCAGTTGCAGCAGCCATTCCTCGGCCGTTTCAAAGCGTTGCGCCGGGTCGGCTGCAATGCCGCGTTCCAGGCTGTGGGCAATCCATTCCGGGAGGTCGGGCCTGTAGCGGCTGGCACTGACTGGAACCCCAAAGCGTGGGCGCTGGAACGCTTCGATTTCACCGTAGGGATAATGCCCGGTGAGCAGGAAATACAAGGTCACACCTACCGCATACACGTCTTGCTGAGCGGTAGGCCGTTCGCCACGAAAGGCCTCCGGCGCGATATAGCTGGGTGTCCCAGGCAACGCCGAAGGCTGGTCCTCAGACAAGCCAGGACAGTAGGCGAGGCCAAAATCCAGCAGGCGCAATTCGCCGTCATCTCCCAGCAGCAGGTTTTGCGGCTTGATGTCACGGTGGAAAATCTGCCGCCGATGTAACAGGCCTACCGCGCGTAACAGGCGCTCGGCCAGATCCTGCCATTGCGCCAGCGGTAGCGGCCCGACCTTGGCATGCAGCTGTTCGAGCGTAGAACCGGCGTACTCGCGCATCACGTAGTACAAATGCTGACGCTGACTGGCGGCATGCACTTCAGGAAAATGCCGCCCGGCCACGCGCTTGAGAAACCATTCCTCTGACAGCAGCGCTTGCCCTGCTTGGTGATCGTCGTGCAGGCGGGCCGGTAAGGTTTTCAGCAGCCAAGGTTGTTGCTGGGCGTCGCGAACCCGATAGAGCAGCGATTGTTGACGCTGACCGAGATGGCTTTCGACCTGCCAGCCTTCGAAGTGCTGCCCCGGCTTGAGCGCGGGCGGCAGAGGCCATTGCTGCAACTGAATCAGCGCATCGCCGATGCTGGTCTCACCCAGGGCATCGACCCGCACCAACAGAGCGCTGGCGTTGTCTTGGCTACCGGCCAGATGCGCGGCATTGACCAGCGTCTGCGCGGCGCTCTCAAGGTTGGGTTGATCTCGCACAATGGCCGCGATGGCCGTGTCACCGAGCACCGACCAGACGCCATCACTGAGCAGCACGAAGGTCTCGTCCTGGCGCAGTTCGCCGTCGAGAAAATCCAGCACCACGTGCTGATCAAGTCCCAGCGCACGCTTGAGCACATGCTGCATGCCAGGCTGCTCCCAGACGTGATCTTCGCTCACCCGTTGCAATGTATCGGCGTACCAGCGGTAGACCCGGCAATCGCCGACATGGGCCAGGGTAAAACGCTTGCCGCGCATCACCAGCGCACTGACGGTGGTGAGCAAAGGCTGCCCACCGCCATTGGCTTGTAACCAGCGATTTTGTGCCGTCAGCAAGCGCTCCATCGCTTGGGCCACGCTCCAGGTTTCGGGCGTGGCGTAGTAGTCCAGAGCCAATGCCTGCAAAGTCGAACGCGCAGCGAGGCCGCCATCGGCGCATTGGCTGACACCGTCGGCGATGGCAAACAAATAACCCTTGCTCGCCGCCAGCGCCGGCACCGGCGTGACACCGCGCAGTGCGTCCTGATTCTCTTCGCGAGGACCCGTGGCGCTGGCTTGGGCGAAGCTCAGTTGCAGGCTCATGGCGTTCTCAGACTCGGGCAGCGGTTACGGCCGCCGAGCCCCAGGTGGTTCTCCAGCGCAGTTTGACGCCGTGCAGACCGAACCAGGCCAACACGCCCAGGCTGGCGAACAACCACAAGGCCAATTGGTAGCTGCCGGTGCTTTGTTTGATCGCCCCCATACCTGCCGCCAGAGCGAAACCACCGATGCCGCCGGCCATGCCAATCAAACCGGTCATCACCCCGATTTCACGGCGAAAACGCTGTGGCACCAATTGGAAAACCGCGCCATTGCCTGCGCCCAAACCGAGCATGGTGCAGACGAAAAGTGCCAGCGCCGCGTAAGAGCTGGGCAGATTGAAACCCACAGCGGCGATGCTGATGGTTGCCACGGCATACATCCCGAGCAAGGTCCGAATCCCGCCGAAGCGATCCGCCAGCGCGCCGCCCAAAGGCCGCATCAAGCTGCCGCCAAACACACAGGCCGCGGTGTAGTAGCCGGCGGTCACCGGGCTCAAGCCATATTGGTCGTTGAAGTAGCCGGGCAGGGCGCTGGCCAGGCCGATAAAACCACCGAACGTCACGCTGTAGAAAAACATGAACCACCAGCTGTCACGGTCACCCAGGGCCTTGAAGTAGTCGTTCATGGACTTGGCTTTTGGGCGTTCCGGTGCATTTTTGGCCAAACAGGCGAACACGCCAATGCACAGGATTAAGGGGATCAGTGCAAAGCCGAATACGTTGCTCCAGCCGTACATCGCGGCGAGCACCGGGGCCAGCAAGGCGGCGAATACCGTGCCGGAGTTGCCGGCCCCCGCGATGCCCATGGCTTTGCCTTGATGTTGCGCTGGATACCATTGCGAGGCCAACGGCAGTGCCACGGCGAACGACGCACCGGCCATGCCCAGGAACAAGCCCAGCAGCAGCGCTTGTTCGTACGTGTGAATCCCGACTTTCCAGGCTACGAACAGCGCGCAGATCACGATGCTTTGGCCGATCAGCCCAGCGGTTTTGGGTGACAGGCGATCAGCCAGCAGGCCCATCATCAAGCGCAGTATGGCCCCGGCCAGAATCGGCGTGGCCACCACCAGCCCGCGTTGTTGAGTAGTCAGGTGCAGGTCGGCGGCGATTTGCACCCCCAATGGCCCCAGCAGGTACCAGACCATGAAACTCAGGTCGAAATAGAGGAAGGCCGCGAACAACGTCGGGGTATGGCCGGATTTCCAGAAGCTTGAATTCATCGCGCACCTCAACTGTAAAAGTCTTGATAAGGAGTGTCGGGGCCAAAAACGAAAAAACGCCGCTGCCTGATCCGCAATACGCGAATGAGGTGAGCGACGTCTTTGTCGTAGGTGTGGCAACCGCCGTTGGTTACCGGTAGCGATTACATAGCGAGATTTGTGCCAACACGTGAAACACCCTGATTGTGGGAGCGAACGCGGTATCACTCACGACCTTCGCGAGCAGGCTCGCTCCCACGGGAGGTGCACTTCACCCCAGCATTTCACTCATGGCGATGATCTGTTCCGCAACCTGGATCAGCTTCTGCTGGCGGCTCATGGCCTGGCGCCGCATCAGGGTGTAGGCCTCTTCTTCATTGCAGCTCTTCATTTTCATCAACATGCCCTTGGCCAGTTCGATGCGCTTGCGCTCCGCCAGTTGCTGGTCGCGGGCGTGCAGTTGCGCGCGCAGGGACTGGTCGCTTTCAAAGCGTGCCATGGCCACGTCAAGAATCGGCTGCAAGCGTTGTGCGTGAATGCCTTCGACGATGTAAGCGCTGACCCCGGACTTGATGGCCTGGCGCATGACGTCGGGGTCATGCTCGTCGGTAAACATCACAATTGGCCGTGGCTGGTCGCGAGAGACCAACACCACTTGTTCCATCACATCACGGCCCGGTGACTCGCTATCGATCAGGATCACGTCCGGGCGCACCGTTTCGACGCGTGCGGGCAGGTCGATAATCAGACCGGACTCATCGATGACCTCGAATCCGGCTTCGATCAGGGCCACCTTGAGGCGACCGACTTTTTTCGTCGTGTCGTTGATCAGCAGGATACGCAACATATTTGCAGGCTCCTGTTAGCGGCTGGCAAGCAGAGGAGCGCTATCGCTCATCGCATGTAAAGCGAAACTGCGGGCATAACCGGCAGGGTCCGAGCCGTCCCAGACCTTGCCGTCGAGCAACTGGCTGCGACGCATGTCTGGCGAGTCGATATTGACGCCCACGCAGGCGGCGGCATCGCGGTACAGCGCCAATTGCTGAACCTGACGGGCGACGCCGAGGTAGTCCGGGTCATCGCGCAACAAACCCCAACGCCGGAACTGGGTCATGAACCACATACCGTCCGACAGGTACGGAAAGTTGACCTCGCCGTCGCCATGAAAACGCAAGGCGTGCGGGTCTTGCCAGTGATTGCCCAGACCATCGGCATAGTCACCGAGCAAGCGCGGCGCGATGCTATCGAGCGGTGCATTCAGGTACGTGGGGGCGGTTAACAGTTGAGCGGTACTGCGCCGGTTCTCGGTGCTTTGCTCAATAAAACGGCTGGCCTCAAGGATCGCCATCACCAGCGCCCGAGCCGTGTTGGGGTATTGCTCGACGAACTCACGGGTGCAGCCAAGGACTTTTTCCGGGTGGTCGGGCCACAGGGCCTGGGTGGTCGCGAGGGTAAAGCCCATATTCTGTTTAACCGCGCTGGCAGCCCACGGCTCGCCTACGCAGAAACCGTCAATTCGTCCGGCTTGCAGGTGCGCCACCATTTGCTGCGGCGGCACCACCACGCTGTCGACATCCTGCAACGGATGAATGCCCTGGCTCGCCAGCCAGTAATACAGCCACATGGCGTGGGTGCCAGTCGGAAAGGTCTGGGCGAAGGTCAGTTTTGAGCGAGATTGGTGCACATGGCGAGCCAGTGCTTCAGGACAGGTCACGCCCTGGGCTTGCAAGCCGTGGGACAGATTGAGGCTCTGGCCGTTTTGGTTCAGCCCCATCAGCACTGCCATGTCAGTGCTGGCCACGCCACCAATGCCCAAATGCACGGCGTAGATCAAACCGTACAGGCTGTGCGCTGCATCAAGCTGGCCGCTGACCAGATTGTCCCGCAGGTTGGCCCAGGACGACTGGCGCTTGAGGTTCAAGGTCAGCCCAAACGGCTGGGCAAATCCCTGAGTGGCGGCAACCACTACCGACGCGCAGTCGCTGAGGGCCATAAAACCGAGGTTGATTTCGGTCTTCTCCGGGGCATCACTGCCGTTAACCCAAGCCAGCGGGCCGGCGGTTATTTCATTCATGGGGTGCGTCCTTCGCGAAAAGCATACGGTGAAGGTGCAAGGCGTATGCCAGCGCTGGCGAGCAACTGTTATTTCGATAAATAGTTATGAGCTTACAACTGAATATTTATAACGCTTTGCTCAAACTAATCATGGTTTTGTTCTATTAAAGGGTACTTATATCTTTATGCGAAAGAGTGATTAGTCAGGTCATGTTTTATGCCTTTATGATCTGTCCACAAACAGTTCATAAGGCAGGAGTGGCTTAATGACAATTCAAATAAAACCGGTGGCAGGTCGAATTGGTGCGCAACTGGATGGCGTAAAACTGGACGGCAATATAAGTGCTGACACGTTCGAATTTATTAATCAGGCGTTACTGAAATATAAAGTGCTGTTCTTTCGTGGCCAGCATCTGAATGATGCCGAACACGAAGCCTTTTCTCGGCGCTTCGGTGATCAAGTCCCGCATCCTACTGTGCGTTCTGCCGAGCAAAGCGCCGCCATCCTGCACCTGGACGCCAAGGAAACCCGCGCCAATTCCTGGCATACCGACGTAACGTTTGTGGCCAATTACCCGAAAGTCTCGATCTTGCGCGGCGTCGTTATTCCACCGTATGGCGGTGACACTGTATGGGCCAACACGGCGACGGCTTATGCCGACTTGCCTGAGCCATTAAAGCAACTGGCCGACACTTTGCGCGCACTGCACACCAATGTTTATGACTACGCGGCGCCGCGTAATACGGATGAGTCAGGCCTCAAACGTTACCGTGAACAATTTACCGCCGAACTGTATGAGACCGAACACCCTTTAGTGCGGGTACATCCAGAGTCGGGTGAAAGAAGTTTGTTGTTGGGGCACTTTGTTAAACAGATACAGGGCGTAAGTAATAACGACTCAAAACAACTGATTCGTTTGTTTCACGACCGTATTACCCATGTCGATAACACCGTGCGCTGGCGCTGGCAGGAAGGCGACGTGGTGATCTGGGATAACCGCGCCACGCAGCACATCGCGATTAACGATTATGGCGACGCCCCACGAATCGTGCGCCGCACCACCATCGATGGCGATGTGCCGGTCGGGGTCGATGGCCGCCTGAGCCAGGCGCTCAAACCAAGCCCGGACACCCGTTCGCCGAAAACCGAAGCCGACAAAAAACATCTCGCTGCCTGACAGGCTCAAGGACGACGCGCACATGGCCATATTCAAAAGCAATTCCCTGTTTAGCAAGGGCCGTATTGCCGCTGCGCTGGCGGCGATTCTGGCAGTCCCGCTGGCTCAGGCCGATGTAGTGCGCATTGGTGTGGCCACGGCGGGTGGCGGTGATCCGGTGACATTCAGCGGGTCGACCTTGGGCATCGCCCGTAACCAGCAACTGCTGGAAAAAGCCTTCGCCGGTAGCGGCACCGAAGTGCAGTGGTTCTTTTTCAAGGGGGCTGGCCCTGCGGTAAACGAAGCCCTGTCCAACCAGCAACTCGACTTCGCCTATCAGGGGGATTTGCCTGCTGTGGTCGGGCGCTCCAACGGATTGGACACCAAACTGCTGGCCGCACTGGGCGTGCGGGCCAATCTATATCTGGCCGTGCCCAAAGGCTCTGAAATAAAGAGCATCGATGACCTGAGAGGTAAAAAGGTCGCGGTCTTTCGTGGCACCAACGGTCACCTGGTGTCGATCAACCTGCTGGCAGAGCATGGCCTGACCGAGCGCGATATCAAGGTGATCAACCTCGACACCGGCAGCACTCAGGCAGCGCTGGTATCCAATGGGGTCGATGCGGCATTTGGTGGTCGTGAATTGTTCAAGCTGCGCGATAAAGGCCTGATCGACATCATTTACGACAACCCCACTCAAGATGTGCGCTACACCCGTCAAACGGCATTGGTGGTTCGCGGTGCCTATGAAAAGGAACACCCGGACAACGTGCAAAAGGTCGTCGACACCTTGGTGGACGCGGCGCAATGGACCTCTGAAGACAGCCATCGCGCGGCGGTGTTCACGGAGTGGGCCAAGAGTAATGACCCCGTAGATTCACTGCAGGCAGACTTTACCGGGGTCAGCTTGCGGGACAGGTCTTCGCCGCTGATCGACAACTTTCTGCAGAGTCGCTACCAAGCGGTGGCGGATCAAGCCAAGGAAGAAAAACTGATCCGCCGCCCCGTCAGTATCAATGGCTGGTTCGAGCCTCGTTACTTGCAGACCGCCCTTAAAACCAAAGGGCTCGAAAACTACTGGACGCCCTATGGCCCCGATGGCAAGCAACCGGCAGGTGATGCGGTAGCAGCTTTTGATTGATCACCCCACCCCTGTAGGAGCGAGCTTGCTCGCGATTCAAACGCTGCGGTTTACCTGAACAAATCGCGAGCAAGCTCGCTCCTACAGAGGGTTGTAGTGAGTCTTATTTTTGTAGGAGTTGCACATGGCCAGGGCACAGACTGTCACACCAGAACCGTACGCAGCGCCGGCGTTACCCAGAGACAACATCAAGCGTTTGCCGCCGTCCCCCACTCGGCCGGTACGCAAGGTCGAGGTAGCGCGCACATCGGTTTGGCCCTCAAGATTGGGCGACAGCGCATTGCCCTGGTTGTTGCCGCTGGCGTTGCTGAGCTTGTGGTACCTGGGCGTTGAACGTGGCTGGCTTTCAGAGCAGGTGCTGCCGCCGCCAGCCTATGTTTATCAGACCTTGTCGGAGCTGATCACCTCCGGTGACCTTTGGCTCAATGCGTCTGCCAGCCTGCAACGGGTGGTCGTCGGATTTGCCCTGGGTGCCAGCGCCGGTGTGGCGTTGGGGCTGGCCATGGGGCTTTCCAAGACAGTGGAGGATTACCTGTTACCGACCTTCAATGCATTGGTGCAAATCCCCGTGTTGGGTTGGTTGCCGTTTGCCTTGTTGCTGTTCGGCATCGGTGAGCCGCTCAAGTATGTGCTGATTGCCAAAGCGGCCATGGTGCCGATCACGCTGTGCACCTTGCAGGCTTTTCGCCAGGCACCCAAGGGCTTGCTGGAAGTGGGTGATGCCTACGGTTTCAGCCGCTGGCAGAGCGTGCTCTTCATCGTTTTACCCGCGGCCATCCCCACGTTTTTCACCGGCTTGCGCCTGGGCTTCACCAAAGCCTGGCTGTCGCTGGTCGTGGTTGAGTTGGTGGCCTCAAGTGAGGGCTTGGGTTACCTGATTGTTTATGGTCGTCAGTTGTTTCAGTTGGACCTGGTGATGGCGGCTGTCGTAGTGGTGGGCACTATCGGCCTGTTGATTGATCGTGGTTTCGATTATCTGGAGCGGCGCCTGAGTCGTGGTCGCCCAACGGCTGCGGGGCGTCTGTCATGAGTACTAGCCTTGCAGTGAATACGGGCAGCCGCCGCTATCGCGGCTGGGTCTTGCCAATAGCTGTAATCGCCGTGTGGTGGCTGGCGTCGAGTCAGGGCTGGAGCCAATCCGGATTACTCGTTTCACCGGAAAAAGTCGCCGCCACGGCTTGGGATCAAATTGCCTCGGGCAAGTTCTGGCGGGCCATCTGCGCCAGTCTCACCCGCAACATCAGTGGCTTTTTTATCGGCACCACGCTGGGCCTGGTACTGGGTTGTTTGTTGGGTTTGTCGCGGCATTTTGAGCGTCTGGTAGGCCCGAGCTTCAATACTTTCAAGCAAATCTCTCTGTTCGCCTGGATCCCGCTGATCTCCGTGTGGTTCGGCCTGGGCGATGTGGCCAAGGTGGTGTTTTTGTCACTGGCCGCTTTGGTGCCGGTGGTAGTGAACACCTGCGACGGGCTGCGCAATGTTCCGCCCAATCTGCTGGAAGTGGCACGGGTGTACCGCTTCACCCGCTGGCAAACCATCGTCGGCGTCATGCTGCCCGCGGCCTTGCCGTCGATCTTCACCGGTCTGTACCTAGCACTTGTGTACTCCTGGCTGGCGACCATCGGCGCCGAATACCTGCTGGTATCAGGGGAGGGGATCGGCAACACGCTGATTGATGGCAGCGAACATTTCATGATGGACCTGGTGCTGTTCGGCATGGTGGTGATTGGCCTCGTAGGCTGGAGCCTCAATGCACTGGCACGGGTATTTGAGCGACGGATGCAGCGCCTGTATGGCATCGCCCCTCGTTGATCGGAACTTTCGAAAGGATCTCAACATGCTCAGCC
Source organism: Pseudomonadota bacterium (assembly GCA_040385125.1). Classification (GTDB taxonomy): domain Bacteria; phylum Pseudomonadota; class Gammaproteobacteria; order Pseudomonadales; family Pseudomonadaceae; genus Aquipseudomonas. The sequence continues at coordinate 27,929 of JAZKIA010000054.1, forward strand.
TCAACAACAGCCTGACCCTGGAAAACATCAGCAAGCGTTTTGCTTCCCGCCCCGGCAGCTCGACCCAGTTGCAAGTGCTCGACAACATCCAGCTCGACATTGCCCCCGGCGAATTCATCAGCATCGTCGGCGCCAGCGGCTGCGGTAAATCCACCCTGCTGCGGCTGATTCTGGGGCTGGATGACGAGTACGAGGGGCGCATCCTGCTCAATGGCAAACCCATCGAAGGCACGGGTCTGGAGCGCGGCATCGTGTTTCAGGATCACCGCTTGTTCCCTTGGCTTAACGTTGAGCAGAACGTCGCGGTAGCGCTCAAAAATTCGCCCCTGAGCGCCGTCGAGAAGCGCGACACCGTGCGCGAGCACATTGAGCTGGTCGGCCTGCAAGACTTTATCGATGCCTATCCGCATCAGATCTCCGGTGGCATGGCGCAACGGGTGGCGATCGCCCGTGGGCTGGTCAATCGCCCAAGCGTGCTGTTGCTTGATGAGCCGCTGGGAGCCCTCGATGCCTTGACCCGTGCGCGCTTGCAGGGCGAGCTGCAAAACATCTGGGCCAAGGAAAAAATCACCATGATTCTGGTCACCCACGATGTTGATGAGGCGGTATTTCTCGGCGACCGGGTGGTGGTGATGCAGCCCAACCCTGGTCGTATCCGACGCATTCTCGACGTCGACTTGCCGCGGCCGCGCAACCGCAGTGACAGCCGTTTCATCGCCTTGCGCGACGACGTGCTGAGTGATTTCGCCGAACTGCACTAACCCTTGCGACCTTAAAATTCAGAGAACTGAACATGTCCGAACGCCAGCTCAGCCTCAACCTCTTCATCTACCCCAATGGTCATCACGAAGCCGCCTGGCGCCACCCACAATCGGTGCCGGAATCTTCCATGGATATTAGTTATTACCAGCAGTTGGCGTTGCGTGCAGAGCGGGAAAAGCTCGATGCGATATTTTTTGCCGACTCACCGTCACTGGCTGAAGGCGGTCGTGAAGGCCTGCGTATCCGGTTTGAACCTGTCACCTGGCTGGCAGCAATTGCCGCCGTGACCCAGCGCATCGGCCTGATCGCCACGGCCAGCACCACCTACAGCGAACCGTACAACCTGGCGCGCCAGTTCAGTGCGCTGGACCACCTCAGCAAAGGCCGCGCCGGTTGGAACATCGTCACCACCTCCGCGGCCGATGCCGCCGCCAACTTCGGCCTCGACGCGCATCCTTCTGCCCATGATCGCTACGCTCAGGCTGAAGAGTTCCTGCAAGTAGCCAATGACCTGTGGGACAGCTGGGAAGACGATGCGCTGGTGCTGGACAAGGCTGGCGGAGTATTTGCCGACAGTGGCAAGGTGCACGCAATTAACCATGTAGGTGCCCACTACAAAGTCAAAGGACCGTTCAATTCACCGCGTTCGCCACAAGGGCGCCCCGTGCAAGTGCAGGCGGGCTCTTCCGAGGATGGTAGAGACTTTGCCTCCCGGCATGCCGAAGCGATTTTCACCGCACACCAGACTTTGCACAGCGCGCTTGAGTTCGCCAACGACATTCGTGCCCGGGCGAAGGCGGTGGGGCGCGATCCTCGCCAGCTGAAAATTCTCCCCGGCATCAGCCCCTACATTGCCAGCACCGAAGCCGAAGCTCAGCGCAAGTTCGACGAACTCAACGAACTGGTACTGCCGCACATCTCATTGGGCCAGCTGCGGCGCATGCTGGGTGTCGATTTGTCCGGTCATGACCTGGATACGCCATTCCCGCGTCACTTGATCAACTTCGACAGCAGCGAAAGTCAGTCCAGCCGCTTCAAACTGATCATCGACATCGTTGACCGTGAGCAACCGACATTGCGCCAATTGATCAACCGCCTGGCCGGTGCGCGTGGGCATTGGGTGCCGGTAGGGACACCGGTGCAGATCGCCGACCTGATCGAACAGTGGTTTCGCAGTGGTGCCGCCGATGGCTTCAACGTCATGCCCCCCGCGTTCCCCGAAGGCTTTGACGTGTTCCTCGATGAAGTGCTGCCGATCCTGCGTCAGCGCGGTTTGTTCCGCAGTGAATACGCGGGCACCACCTTGCGTGAACACTACGGTCTCCATCGCCCGGCCTCGCGCTTTACCCTGAAAACGGCTTGATTTGAAGGGCCCCGGCAAGACGCCTCAACTGGCCCGCTCCAACGCTGAAAACAGACTGACGAACTCCAGCGAAAGTTTATGGCGTGGCGCCAGATGGATCATGGGCACTGACGCCAGATGGGACTCACGCATTTTGACCGTGCTGCTCAAATAGTTCGGCAGCACGGGCAAGCCTTCGGCTACGAGTTCGTCGATCAGTGTCTGGTGCAAACTGGCCCGTGCCACAAACTGGTTGACCACCACGCCCTCGACGATTAACGACTCATTATGTTCAGCCTGTAACTCGGCCACTTGCGCGATCACGTTGTAGAGCGCCTGACGGGAAAAACTGTCGCAATCGAAAGGAATCAACACCCGATCGGCGGCGATCAGCGCGCTGAACGTATAGAAATTCAAGGACGGTGGCGTATCGATATAAATACGCTCGTAATCCTCGGAAAGCGCCACCAGCAAACGGCGCAGCTTGTTGATCTTGAACTTGGACTCAAGCTTTGACTGCAGGTCAGCAAGCTCGCGGCTAGCTGTGACCAGATGCAAATTGTCATAGCGGGTCTCAGTGATCGCCACGCGACGCTGTTTGCTGGCCGGGCCGCTGGAAAGGGTTTGTTTGAAGAAATCGGCGATCCCCATGGGGATATCATCACCTGCCAGCCCCGTCAGGTAATGGGTCGAGTTAGCCTGCGAATCGAGATCCACGAGAAGCGTCTTGTAGCCTTCGGCAGCACTTACAGCTGCGAGGTTGCAGGCGATGCTTGATTTGCCCACGCCCCCTTTTTGATTGAACACCGCTCGACGCATGGGACAGGCACCCTGAGAAAAATTCTCCCCCAATCATAAGAATGAAATATTTCAGTAATGTTTCTGCGCGACAATTTTGTTTCAAAATTAAGACAGCGCGGCGATCACCTGATAGCCGCGATCTAGAGCTGTGCCGTGTCTGCGGCCATGAAAGGAAGTCACCGATGCGATGCTCGCCTGCTGAGATACGCCACCAGATCCAGGACGCCGAATCAGTGCTCAAACGACTCGACCTTGAAATGGAAGGGATTCAGTTCGATCCGCTGGTACCCGCAAGCGTCAGCGCTGCCTGCGCCAGGGTCGAGCGAATTATTGAGAGCCTGCTGGCCCGATTCAAAGCCAACCCCATATTAGGGCCGCTGACAGCAGAGCTGAAAACCCAATACGTTGACGGTATCCAGCGCAAGGTCGCGAATGCCAGAAGTGGCAAATGACGGCGTCCGACTCATTCACCTTGAGACATGCAGAGCCCGAGAAAAGCTGAGAAGTACTCACTAATCGGGCCAATGCCAACTCCACGCAACACCTGCTAGAGCAGGGCAAACGTACTGCCTTGGAGATGTGCCCTGCAAGGGTTGCGTAGCGGCCCTAAAGTAGTTGGTCGATCAACACCGCATTTGTATATATCAAGCTACCGTCGGTCGATCGATGTCCGACTAAATGGAATTGTCCGCGGTCGTGGTGCAAAAAAAACGTGCATTTGGCAGTCGGTCAGCGTTTTGTCCTGGTCGGTATTTATCTGACCACTACGGATGGGCAGGAATCGACCTACAGGGGCAATTGGCAAATAGTAGAGCTGAGATTCGAGTTAAACTATTGGCAGTTTCCCAGCAACGGCACTAGTCATTCCGCGTCAATCGAAACGGCTTTCCACCCCCAGCAAGCCCGCTTCTTGTTGTAGCTCAGCACAGCTGTGCCAGATATTTTCCGGCCATCCTCGACTCCGTGCTCTGTCACGAGCGGGGGCGCAACGAAGATGTCGGTTTCCGTGAAGCCCATGCCATTGGATACGCGTACCTCCTCACAGAATGCCTTTTTGACATGTGCATCTGGCTGTTTGTCGGTCGACCAAGCCTGATGCACACGGAACCCCTGGCCTTTTTTTGACGTGTATCGGGATAGCCTTAGACCTATTGAGTCCCCTTCAACGAAAGAACCGGACAGTTCGGAAAGAGGGATTACTCCCTCTATCTCGCGGTCGACGATGAAGTGGAGGACGTGCTTGTCCTTGTTGATGTGGTCGATCACACCTGTTTTTTCCGGAAAAACATCCCAAAGCGTTTCGGATGGCCTATCTTCCAGCACGAAAATCCTGAACCTCTGATTGTCGTCAAACTCGCCCTTGATCCTGACCGCATTGCCCGGAGCCAGCTTCTTGCGTACAACCTTGGATTCGGAAAAGCTCATCTCTGTCGGGACAGAGGAGGTTTTCAGGAATAACCTCCGCTTCGGCTTGTCCTCTTTGCCAGGAACCGTAAATTTTTCGCCAATGTTGGCATCGAGCCAAGGCAAGTTGCTAAATAGCAGAGTTTCGGCAGCTGCCGCATGAGTCTGATAGAAGGCACGGTTTGAAGCGCTGGCCTGCGATTCGGCAAACCATGGCTGAGAAGCGAGTTGAGCCGCGGTTTCGGGGATTTTGTGGCCCTCATTCTCCTTGGAGGCGATAACCGTCTCGATTTCGCGCTTGGCGGCAGACAAGTCATTGCATTCCAACATTCGTTGAGCGACTTTGAGCCTGATTTTCCCCGTGAATTTGTCATCGGCGGGGCAGGACAGTGCCTTGCAGTAACAGCCCAGCGCCGCTTGCTGGTCGGTGCGAGAAACGATGTCCCCCAGTAACCCCCAAGCCCAGTAGTCGTTTGCCTTGGCCTTAGCGACTTGGAGCCCGAAGGCTAAGGCCTCGTCATGCGCGCCCAAGGACAAGAGCACCTTCGCTTTGTCGAGTTTCAGCCAGATGTTGTCGGGAAATCGCTCGATTGCCGCGTTGATATGGGGAAGCATGTAATTCTGGTCTTCGGCGTTGGTTGAGGCGCTGGCCTCCTTACCTGCCTGCTGGATGACCTTCTCCGCCAAGGACGGGTATCCCTTGCCGTCCTCCGCTCGGTAGCGCTCGAAATCCTCCGAGCGCAGATATTCTAGTTTCCACAGGCGCGAAAAACCAAGCATGCTCAATTTGTCCTGCCCTGCGAGTTTCGCGGCAAGTTGAAGTACGCACGCGTGCAGCAGCGAAGGCTTTTCAACATCCAGCTTGAGATAGTCGTGCAGGTTGCGCTTGATGGCTCCGAGGTTAACGCTGTCGGCAGCCATCAACTCCTTGGAGTGCTTGAACAACGCCCATCCAAGGCCAGTCTGGGTTTCCTTGTCGGCGGCGCCGTCGGCCCACACCGTGCGATAAACGGCAGCTGCTTGCGCATGCTGGCCATCCTTGCTGAGGGCTTTCGCCTGGCTGATCTGCTGCCCGTGGGAATTGCACAGCGCCAGGGCATTACGAATCCCCTTGGCGAGCACGTCGTCTGAGAGGTCGACTTTGCTGCCTTCCAGTTGATTGCGGTAGTGGGGCAGGTTCTCTTGGTTCCCGCTTTTGGCGTCCCGCTTGATGAGGTCGATCAGGGTCCAGCAGAATGCTTTCCGGTCCCAGTTATCTACCTGCGGCGCCCCCATCAGTTCCAGTGCCATCCGATATGCCTCATCAATCGCACCTTCCTTGCGTTTGGCGAAAACCTCCTTGTTTGTAATCACCCCTGCATTCCTTTTGTAAGAAGTAAGCCGACGTCACCGACCAACGAGCCCGGCGAGCAGGCGCTGATCAGTGGCTGGCACTTCGTGAATTGTTCTTTCGCGCTGTACCAGACATCGTAAACGGCGACCGCGCCATCTTTGGCAAAGCTGTATCGCTGGGACCATTGCTGCTCTACAACCTTCTGAACGGCAATGCCGCTCTCACCGCAAAGGCTGAGAACCTTCTCGTGGAAATCGTTCAGGAATGGCTTGGCGAAGCGCATCTCGATAATCGGGGAGTCTGTGCCCGCAAACAGCGGCTTGCCTTTGAGCGGAGCGAGTAGAGCTGCCAACTTGGCGCCCAGGTCCGTAAGGCGGGGGGCAACGAGGCTGGTAACCTTGTTCCTGCCGTTGTAGGCGATGTCTATCCGAGCAAACTCTGCTTCGTGCTTGAAGTGGTAAACCTCTTGGTATTGATTGTGAAACACCTCCTCAATGACGATGCCCTGGCCTTCGATCAGCTTGCAGACCTCGGCCAGCAGAGAAAGCAGAAACGACGCCGTCGCGGGAATGCCAAATGTGTCGGAGTTCTGCAGAGCAAGGGCCACAGACGGCTGCTGTGGGCTGGCGGGCATGGCAAGAATATTCTTCAGCGGATTCGGGACTTGAAGCAAGTCCAAAGCAGGATTCGAAACGATTTTAATGCGGCTCCACGGTTGCAGGTTCGGCGGGTCGAGCAAATAAAGGTTTTTTGCCGTGCGCGTGATTGCGGTGTAGAACCAGCGGAAATAGTCGGCTGTCAACTGGCTTTGGTGGCTCTTGGATTTCACAAACACATGATTCCATTCGCTGCCTTGGGCTTTGTGACAGGTGATTGCGTAGCCGAACTTGAGCCTCAGCGCGTTGAAATACGGATCGGTTTTCAGCTTATGCTTGAACTCAGCGCTGTTCCTCTTAATGCCTTCGTTGCGAATGCAGAAATCCAGATAGAGTGCCTTGTTCTGATCGGACGAGAGGCCGGGCTCCTTGCTGTAGAGCAGATCCTCCAGGATTTTTATCTGGAAAAAACGAGCAACGCCTTCCAGATCTTTGAAGCCTACCACTACATCACGAAACGTCAGCTCAACCGGTATTTCCTCGAGTTTTCCCGAGTCAGGGACTTTCCTTTTAAGCGTAATGGTTCGTTTCTCCGGGGAGGAAATTACCTGCCGGATCAAGCCGAAATCACCGTTCGAGATGAATATCCCGCAGGCGTCGCTGTTCGAGACCGCCATGACCTTGTCCCCGGGCATAACCTCTGGACAGCCGGGGAAAAAATGCTCCCGGATTTGGCGGTTGTAGTCCCCAACGTCGGAGTTTGAGTGCGCGATGACTATGGATTCCCCGTTAATCTTGCCGCCGCAGGACTCGAGATAGCGCAACATCAGATCCTGGTGTTCCACCTTCTGGACGTCGGGATGGTCGAAATTGATCACCAGTTGATTGAAAACCTTGGCTTGCAAAGACTTTCGAATCGGTACTGCGTTTGCGATTACGCCGCTTTCCGATTTTTGCCGAACCACCTCCGACAGTTCGTACCCGGTCGAGCGTGTGTGATGCTTGCGCAATAGGTAATCCGCGTCCAGAGCAGGCGAGAAGCTCATGCCCACCGGTGGCAACTGCGCGTCGTCACCGATGAAAATCACCTTTTTGCTGTGATCGTTGTGGTCTAGGTTCACGAACTTGAGGAAGTCGGCCAGCAGGTATCCCGTCCCGAAACGAAAAAATTCCGCCTCTTGGTAGATATCCGCAATCATGGATGCCTCGTCCACTATGTAGACCGTATCAGCTGAAAGGCTGTTCACCGCCACTTGAGCGTAGAACTTGAACGTCTCGGTTCCGTCTATCCCGGCGTCGCGGTACTCAGAAATGTCGTCGAACGAGTAAATGGTCTTGTGAATCGTGTAAGCGGGTGACTTTGTCTTGCTGGCGATTACTTTGGACGCCTTGCCGGTCGGCGCGGCAAGAACGTAGTTTCGGCCTATCGCGCGAAAATACTCGGTCAGGCCCTTGGTGACGAAGGTTTTGCCGGTGCCCGCGTAGCCTTTGAGGAGGAACACGCTTTCCTCATTGCCGTCGAGGAATCGTTCCAGCCGGTTAATCAGCTCCGCCTGTCCGTCAGTCAGTGAATACCCGGCGAAGGCGTCGTTGGTGCTTATCAGCCTGCGCGTGTGCGCGGATTTGAAATCGATTGTTTCGGTGATCCGCGCGGCAGAGTTTTTGAAATCTCGGAGTTTAGCCTCGTCACGCGTCTGGTTTAGGGTTGCGATTTCGGCTTGGGCGGCTTTCTCCGCAGCCTCCAATAGGCTCAACTCCTCCTTTGCAGCGGCCAACTGTTTAGCAAGGTTTTCTCCTGTCTTGCTCAGCTCTGCGAGATGCTCAGAGGGTTTAGTCGGAGCAGTGTAGGGCGGATACCCGTCGAGACATTCCCCGCTGTAGGTCTTGTAGAACCACTGACCGATAAGGTATGCCTCCTCAATCAGTAGAAGGGAAATATCGGCACCCATCGAGTTGCCGTGGGCGGCTTTGTTGCCGAGCATCCGAAGGGCATGGAGTTTTTGGAGGACGGCGTCGCCGACAACCTCCCGGAAATCCGGCGATTTGAGCTTTTCAAAAAAACCATCTGTCGGTTCGCTCGGAAGTCTCAGCTCTCTGTAGAGAATGCCAACTAGGACTTCAGCGAAGCAGCGCATCTTGATGGCCGCCGTGTGCGGGTCTGAAAACACGTAGCATTCGGCAAACGATGCATGCTGATACAGCTGGGGCCAGCGAGCTTTTAGAGGATAAAAATTATTCGAATTCATTTGTTGTATTTATCCACCTACAATCTCGAGGGCATGCAGAATTTTGTGCGCACAGGAGACTGCTGTGACAGTTTTGCGGGTAGCCGCTTAGTGAAGCTGTTCGCCATCCCCCCATAATCTCACCATTTCGTGGTGTTGGTCTCACCAGCCTGCGGTCACCTACAGAGTCATGTAGCGCTCTACCTTTTTCTTCAGAAACAAGCCGGCTAGTTCGGTTTTTTCTTTGGTGCAGTATGGTGCGAAGCGTAACCTAAAATTATCGGTGAGCGCGCTGTGTAAGGTTGATGTGATGGTTGTCGCGTTCAAGTCGGTGACGCGTCTTGAGGGGCTGGGCTGGTAATCCAGGAGTCTGGGACGCATGGAGTGTCAGATTGTGATGGCCCGGGTTTGTCGATGCCTCACTCAAACACAGTCTTGCGTGAGGCATCGCGTTGCGATCAGGAGAACCACTGCTTCAGTGTTTGCTTCGCCCGTGTCACATGCTCGGCCTTGATGTGGGTCGCGGTTGCGGCCAAAGCCGCGCATAAAACGCCGATGTCGTCGGTGTATCCTACGATTGGAGTGATGTCCGGGATGACATCGATCGGCGAGATGAAATATCCCAGCGCTCCATAAATGGTAGTTTTCGCCCACGTTGGGGTATCCGAATCTGTTGCGGCGTAATACATCTTCAGCGCTGGCTCGAGGGCGGCCTCGCCTGCGGATTTTGCGTAGCTTTTGACTTTTTCCCAGAAGGAATCGTCCGAGTAGTCCTTTTCAAATGCGTTGTCTGACATGTTTTTATCACTCCTCATTGCATTCGAGCACAACTGCTTCATCAAGCTTGCAGGCGCTGGTATTGCCGTCCATTCCCCAGTGATTACTGCTGTAGATACCGCGCGACACTGACAGGCCCTCTTAATACCTCAATCACTGCGTTCCAGAGGGAGGCCCTGGGGGCTTCAGTACTAGGATCAAGGCAGAGCAAATGGGTCAGTTGATATTGACCTTCGTGCACATAGCCTTGATGGCCCACGACCATCATCCAGTGGCCACTATGCTTCGACCAGCTTACGCCTATCAATGGAATGCCGTCCCTGTCCAGCGCGTGGCGTAGTTTGCTGACTAGCTGTTTTTTGCTGCCTGTCACTTGCTCGGCTTCAATGCCGCTTCCGCGGAAATGCTGGGCAAGGCTCGCCAGATCCTCGCCGTTGGTACCGGAAGAAATCAACGCGCCATGGGAGATCAGCGCGTTACGAAACTTGCCTTCGCGGCTGCGACCATCCCAGAGGTTCATATCAGTGATCTCTTTACGCTCCAGCACGCCGAGTGTGAGCAACGCCATCATCAGCGCGTATGGGCCACAAGCGCCGTCGGCATCGCCCTGGCGCAGATGCACCAGGGCGCCATTCTCGGCGCAGGTTTCGGGGCCCTTTGGAGAAACCATTAACCAGCGGCTCACGCACATCGTGTTCATTATGATCTTAGCCCTCGATCTGGGTGAATTCGGCTTCTATCAACTCCCCGCTTTGGCGCCATTCCTTGAATTGTTCACGCAACCTTTTCTGCGTATCGATGGCGACCTGAACGTCTGCGGCATTGGCATCAAGCGAGGCGTAATCGGGGAAGAAGCGCTCCTCGAACGAGACGTCTTGAATAATGGTTAACAGTTCTTCACGCTGGTTGTTGAAGTTGTCCACCATCTCTGCGATAGCCTGTCTGAACTGATCTTCGCGTTTCTTGCGTTCATAGCTGTCCCAGGCTTCCAGCGCCAAGCCTGCAACCGACAGGATGCCGTTGAGGTTTTTCGCCAGGTTAATCGCGCCCCAAGGCTTGAATTTCAGTGCCTTGCCCAGATCCACGCCGAGGGTCTTGGCCACGTTAACGATGCCATCGCGGGCAGCCAAAATGCTGCCGTTGTTGATCAGGTTGCCCTTGATCACATAGTTCACGCCTTGCTTGCCCAGGTTGATCACGTTGGTGTTGAAGTGATTGATCTCGGAGTCGAAGCTCAGGCGCATGCGGCTGAGCTCCTGGCTCACCCCGTTGAGTTGACGATCGAATTCGTTTTGTAGCCGTGTGGTCACTATGACCCCATCGCGCCCAATCTCGCGCTCGAAGAACTCCTTGAAGGTCTCTTGGGTCAGCCCTTCAGTGCGCATGATCAAGCCGGAAAAATAACGGGTGACAAATTCGCGCAGGCCAATGCGTACCTCACCGATCTGACCCTTGGCACCATCGAGCTGACGACTGAGCGTGCGGCTAACGCCGCTGAGGCGCTCTACTTCTTCGCCCAGGCGTTGGTCGTTTTCCACCGCCACTGGCAACTCTTTGTGCAACACATCGAGGATCACGCTCTTTCGCGCTTGCTCGACGATCACCGCAGAACCACCACTGGACTGGATCTTGCCAGCGGTTGCTTGCTGCAGGTTGTTGATGTGCGAAAGTGTCTTGAACTGCTCGATCCGCTCAAGCCAGTAATCGGTGCCCATGTCGAACGGATTTGCCGCCACTGCGACGATGCTCAGTGCTGCCACCTCCGCGTCGCTGGCGCCGATGGACTCGCGAAGCCGGCTTTCGACATTGCTGCGTTTGACCTGCAGGTGCTGCGCATAGCTGGCCTCATCCTCCACGTCGGCCACTTCGTCGAAACGGCTCAACACGAATACAGTACGCGGCAGCAGGTCGAGCGTGCGGAACAGCCAGTTCAGGTCATCTTTATGGCTGTCCTTGATCGGGTTGGTCGAGTTCATCACGTACAGCACCAGGTGTGCTTCGCTGACGTATTTGCGCGTGATGTCCTTGTACTTCTCCATCGCATTGATATCGGCGTTGAACTGTTCCTTGAAACCGAACAGCCCTGGGGTATCGATCAACACGAAGTTGTCATCTACTTCGTAGACTTTCACTTCGTTCGATGACTCCTGCTGGCTGATATTCATGCTGGATTTGTCGAGACGTTCCATCCAGGCCGCAGCGATGGACGTCTTGCCTTCAGAAAAACCACCGATCAGGGCAATTTTCAGCTTGTCGTTGCTCAGGTTTTGACTGGCATGTTCGAGCTTGCTCAGCAGTGTCGGGTCGATGTTGACGCCCAGTGCCGCGCCTTTTTCTAGGAACACTCGCAGTTTGTCCAGCAGTGCCAGAGCCTTGTTGTTTTGATTCAGAAAGAGCTCAAGGGTCGAGTTCATGGTGCAGTTCCTTATGCTTTGAGGTCGCTGGCTATTTTTTTCAGGCCAAGGTGGGCGGCGTCGAGTTTTTGGTTGATGTGCCGTGCCTGCAGGGCGGGTTGCCGAAGAACGGTACGGATTTGTTCGATTTTCTCTTCCAGTGGTGGCAGCGCCTGCGCGAGGGTTTCGCGGAAACTGTCGCGGATCGCCTCGCAAGCGTTTTCGAGGTTGTTGTCGGTGGCTTTGCGCTGTTGGCCTTTCTTGTAGTCACTGTCGAAAAAGCTCCACACGGCCTTTGCGAGACCGACCAGTAGCGTCGCCACGCCAATGGACATCAGTACCCAGCCGGCGGGGTTCCAGAACAACAATGCACCACCGGCCAGGCTGGCCAACAAGCCTGCGACGTTGATCCCGTTGTCGATGTTCACGTTCAGGCTGAAGTCTCCGGCCAGGCGTACCTTGCCGATCTGTGAGTAGCCGGCCAGCAGGTCTTTGGCATGAGCTTCGAAACGCTGGACGATTTCGCTGACATTCTTCTGGAACTGCTCGACTTGCTTGTCGAGTGCTGTCGGGAGCTTTTCCTGCAGTGCCGACTGCTCACTCTGTAGCGCCTGCTCCAGCGCGGCTTTGAAATCATCATTGCTGATGTCGTCGTCGATGCGGTCGTAAACGCGGTTGCGCACGGCGTCTTCGAACTCGCCGATGGCCTGTTCGCCCGCATTGCTCAGGCGGCTGTTGAGGGACTTGAACGCAATTTGCAACTGGTGACAGGCATTCTCGGCTTCCTCGTGCAGTTTTTTCGCCAGCGGTGCGAACTGCGAGACCTGGATGGCTTTCACTTCTGAGCAAACGTCGGTTACCGCGAGTTGAACCTTGTTCATGTTCGAGCGGCGTATTTTGGCCTTCACGTTTGTGACCAGGTCTCGGGTCAGGTGTCGATAGAATTGCTTGACGCCGGATTTTTCCAGCAGCGCGTCTGGCGCCATGGCATCGAGGAATTTTTTGCGGCTGATCGCTATCGTAGAGCGTGGCACCAGGCAATCGGCTGCTGCATAGAACGCGGGCAGGGCACAGAGGGTCATGCTGCGCTGGTAATGCTCGCCCAGTTGCTTGCGCATGATCTGGTCCAGATCATCCAGGCTGGCCTGCTCGTCAGGGCTGATCAGGGCGGGTTTTTGCAAAGCCATGGGGTTGGTGATGCGTTTGTTGTAGAGCGTCCAGACTTCCGTTTGTGCACCCAGTTGCGCCTTGATTTTTTCCAGGGTGCCAGGACGGCCGACATCACCGGTCTGCGGGGGGGCCGCTTTGGACGTTACGTAGAACACCGCATGGGCACGCTTGACCGCGTTGTTTATCTGCTCACTGACCTTGCTCTCGTCACCCTCGATGCCAGGAACATCGAGCAACTGAAAATGCTGCCCTTCTGAATCAAAGGCATACGCTTGAGTTTGACGGGTGAAGTCAGCGCGGCCATCACCGATGATGCTGCCGTCTTCGAAGGCTGCCAGTTGCTGGAGACTATCCAGTGCCGTTGCGTGACGCTGACGGGTTTCGCCTAGCCGGGACTGAATATCTTCGCTCTGCTGACGCAGCCTGGTCAGTTCGGTTTCACGCTGCATGGGCAGCACGGAGGTGCCGGCCTGCAACTGCACCAAAGCGATTTCTTCGGGAAGCTTGCGCAGCAGGTTGATAATGCGCTGGATCAGACCAGCGCTTCGTTTCTGTTCCTCGATACGCGCGCGCAGGGCGTCTTCTTGCAACTGCTGTTCGACTTGGCGCTGGTCATGTCGAGCATCGGCGGCGGCTGTTTCACTTTCGGCCTGGGCCAGGCGACCGTCCAGCGACTCGATTTCGGTTTCCAGTGCCTGCAACGCCTCTTCGCTCAACCCCGACTGCTGCTGCAAGGCGAGGAAACGATGACGTTGTTCTCGTTTGGTGTTTTCCCTGAGCAAGATGCGCAAGGTTTCGATCAGCGTCGACTTGCCAGCGTTGGTTTCGCCATAGAAGGCAACGGTGAAAGTTTTGTGTTCGGCGTTGTCCTTTAGCTCGTTGATTGCGTTGGTCAGCGCTTGTTCGATTTCCTGCAGTTTGCTCTGTGCTTCTGCTTGGGCCGAGGCTAGGCTTGGATCGTCGGCACCCCGTGCCAAGGATTTGAGCAAGGTGCTGATGTGATCGATAAGTTTAAGATAGAGGCCTTCGGAGAGGTCTTCAGCTGCAGTCATGGTGTCTTCCTATCTGACTAAATGGGCTCGATTTTCTGCAGCGATCTGTTGGCTATCCAAACTCATGGGCTGCGCAAGTTGTGTTCAGGCAGGTGCACCCCAATCAGCGTGGCAAACTGAGGGCAAGTCAGGAGGCGTAGTGCGGGCAGGTTGAGCACCTTATCGTCCTTGCTAGCTCAGTGAATCACCCGCGTCATTGGTACAATGCTGGCATATGGACATCGGCCGTCAGAGAAAAAACTTTAACGTGGTGGCGAGCACTTATTTCGAAGAGTTGGAATCCAGGCACATGTTGCATATCGCTCAGAACTCGGCGCAGTGCACGGCATGAGCTCAACTAACGGCTAAAAAAGGTATGTCTACTTACCTCTTTAGCCGTATAGCCAGAACGTGGTGTTCGAGCGACTCGCCCAGTTGGGCGCTGCGCGCACAGCCGCCGACATCGCCGATGAGCTCACCATCCGGCCCACTTGCTAGAGTTGCGCTGAAGCCAGGGAAGACATGCAGCGTGAGAGAGCGCCAAATATCCTCGGCGTACGCAGGGGTGACTGAATCCTTTTTGAGCTCGAACCACGCTGCCGAGATATTTTCGAAAGTGTGTTCCGTGGCTGCTTTTTTCGCGTGCCGCTCGGCGTCGCGTTTCTCTTTAGGGGCCAGCCCCTGGGCAACGAGCTCTCTTGCTTCAACAGTCCGCTTGCGGGCTTGCGCCAGGCTGACCTCAGGAAAAGTACCTAAGCCCATGTTTATTCGCTTTTTCGTCACGGGATGGATGTAGTTGAAATTCCATAGCTTTGAGCCATTCATTCTCACTCGCATCTGAAGGCCGTTGCCGTCGGTGAGTATGTAGTCCTTTTCCTTTGGCTTCGCGGCTTTGACTTTTACGTCTGAAAGGCGCGTGGCTTGGGCACCCATGGTGTATTCCGAAAAATAGCAGGTGAGGGCTTGGAATATCACTTGGAATACACGCAATCGTAGATCGTCACGGACGCTCGTGGACTCTAAATCCCTGTTTTCACTGAATTCCAGGCACAAAAAAAGACGTCCGTGGACGTCTTTTTTTGTGGATTTGGTGGAGCCGGGGGGATTTGAACCCCCGTCCGCCAGTACTCCGCTGTCGGTACTACATGCGTAGCCGTTTCTATTAAGTTAACCCTCAGCGACCCGAAGGGCAGGGTGCTTTGGGCGAGTTGTGTAAGTTTTAGCCGCTTCGTCCACAACGTACTGCACGGCGATTCTGTTCTATATGACAATCACTTTGGGTTTACAGACATCCCCTGGTGATTGCTGGACCCGAAGGTACCAGAAGCTCAGGTCTAAGGCTGCTTACGCAGCGATAGCGAATTCCTGGCCGTAGTTTTCGTCATTGGCAACTATAAGTAGTTGCAACAGTGGATTTACGAGTTCTGTTACCAACTCGGCATGCACCTAGAGTTTCGCAACCGGCGTCGAATCCTAAACGGCCCCGATGCTTGCTGTGTATAACCAGCAAGCTTGCGGAGTCTACGCCTATCTGGCGCAGAAGGCCAACATCAACAAGGACTTACTTGCCTCCTTTGTTGATGTCTTGAATGCGCTGGATCTCTTGGGTGGTGGTTGCAATGCATTCCTCGTCGTTGCCTGCGGCTTGTTCAGCCGTGGCTTTATCGCGAGCAGCTTTGAGATTGCTTTCGGTGTTTTCACTCGTTGTGGGAAGGCTGCTCAAATAGGAGTTTATTTTTTCCAGGTTGAGGGCGCACAAATTGTCTGTTGTCGAGGTGGTTTCAGCCGCAGACACCGCAGAGGTCAACATCGCAGCGCACATGAACAGGCCAGCAAGAACGGAACGCTTCATAAGGGGAAACTCCTTGTGCACGGGTTAGGCTCGGTGTCTCCGAGCTTGGTTATAGGCCTCAAATACAGGGGCCTCACTCGCGTTGACTATAGCTGTGCGTAAGGGTTCTGCTCGTATGTGGCCACTATTTGAAAGTTTTTTTTACGCCCAAAAATGGGGCATGAATACGGGTCGCAGGCGCATAAAATCAGCCTTTTCGTACGACGATTCCCTTTCCTTGGAGCGAAAGTTCCTAGAGAATCCCGTTCGCTTGCGCCGGTCTAAATCGGGGTCTAGTCTCGGCCCACTGCTGAAAAACAGCAGTCGGGTTTAGTAGCCCGGTTCTCACACGGCGCAATGCGCCACCTTAGCAAGGCGTTTTTTTTGCCTCATGCTTTTTGGTGGCCGTGCGCAGGGCGCCTTCGGGTGCGCCGGGTTCCGTGTGTACCGGTCTACTAACCTGCGTGCGGCTGCCACCCAATCGTTTAGTAGCGATAAGTGACAGCTCCTTTGAACACACGGAGTTATCGTCATGAAAAAAATAGTCCCCGATCCACCTTCTTTCACCCTGCAAGATGCTGCTCAGTGCGATACACAGTTGCTGGACCGCGCCGCCACAGATCGTGCCCTCAATTATTATCTGCAAGACCATAAGCCTTCTCGGCACGTGGACACCGCCACGTATGCCATCCATGACAGTGTCAATTTCGAAGCGGCTTTGGCCCAAGCGTCAGACTTGTTGCGCTGCGCGGGTGCTTCGGCGAGTGAGGCGGGGAATGGTTTAAGCGGGCAACCGCGCGATCTGATGATGTCGGTCATGCACTTGGTGGAGCTGGCCAAGGCGTTTGTCGACAAGTCGCTGGACGGTCTGGCAACGCACTAAAGCAGCACGCGCCTGAGTGCAGCAGGCGCGTCATATTTTATAGGCGGGAACGGGCCTCTGTGGGAGCGGGCTTGCTCGCGATGCAGGCTACTCGGCAATACCAAGGTGATGCAATCGCGAGCAAGCTCGCTCCTACAGGTTCTGTGGGGTTGTCACTCGATCCACCAAGTACACCAAGCCGTGGTAGTCGATGCCGCCATGTTGGCTCAGGCCAATTTCACAGGTGCGGCTGGTGGAGATCCCTTCGCTGCAATGCTGCACCGCGTCTTTCAAGGTGCGCAGTGAATGGGCGTTCAATTCGGGCGTGGTAAAGCCCTTGTCACCGGCAAATCCGCAGCAATGAATCCCTTCCGGTATCACTACGTTGGTGCTGCACAACCGTGCGATGTCGATTAACGCCTGACTTTCCCCCAGGTGCTGGGTACTGCACGTCACGTGGACGGCAATCGGTGCGGTCTGCGGGGTGAAGCTCAACTTATCCACAAGGTGGGTGCGAATAAAACGCACCGGGTCGTACAGGTCGAGACGGGTTTCGCCCAGGTCTTGCACCAGGCGCAAGGTGCACGGGCTGGTGTCGCAGTAGATCGGATCAAGCCCGCCACGGCTGGCGTGCAGCAGTGCGCCGATCAGTTCCTGACGCTTGTGTTCGGCTTGTTCGGTGTAGCCCTTGGAGGCAAACGGCTGGCCACAACACAGGCTGTCCAGGTTGTCGGGGAACACCACTTGGTAGCCGGCTTTTTCCAGCAGGCCGCGGGTTTTGTCCAGCAGCGACATTTGTTCGCGGTCGCCAGCCGCCGGGCCCATGACCCGCGATACGCAGGCGGCCAGGTAGACCACTCGTGGCCGCGCATCCATAACCTGTGGGCTTAGGCGAATCACCCGCTCCGGTTGCGGCATGGCGTTGGTCCACTGTGGCACTCGGCCTTTGCTGGCACGGGTCAGCGCTGCAGAAATTTTCGCCAGGCGCGGCGCTCCCAGCAGCATGCGTGCGCCATTGGCCACGTGCAGGGTCAAGCGTGCGCCTTGCAGCGAGGTTGCAAAGTGGTTGCCCAGCCAATCAGCGGTTTTCACGTTATGGGCGCTGCGGGCACGGAGTTTTTTCACCAGTTCGCCGGTGTTGATTCCTACGGGGCAGCGCTGGGCGCATAAGCCGGTGGCCGCACAGGTGTCGATGCCTTGGTAGGCGTAGGCTTTTTCCAGTTCGAGGGTGTCGATGCCGGCGCGTTTTTTCGCCTGAATATCGCGCCAGATCACAATCCGCTGGCGCGGGCTGAGGGTCAGGCCTTTGGAGGGGCACACCGGCTCGCAAAACCCGCACTCGATGCACTTATCCACAATCTCGTCAGCGGCGGGCATCGGTTTGAGGTGCTTGAGGTGGATGTGCGGGTCTTCGCTGAGCACCACGTCAGGGTTGAGAATGCCTTGCGGGTCGAGCAAGCGTTTGAGCTGCCACATCAATTGGTAGGCGTCGCTGCCCCATTCCAGTTCCACGAACGGCGCCATGTTGCGCCCGGTACCGTGCTCGGCCTTGAGCGAGCCACCGAATTCAACGGCGACCAATTGCGCCACGTCGTCCATAAAGGCCTGGTAGCGCGCGACTTCTTCGGGGTTGTTGAAACCCTGGGTGAAGACGAAGTGCAGGTTGCCCTCCAGTGCGTGGCCGAACAGGATGGCTTCGTCGTAGTGGTGTTTGTCGAACAGTTCGATCAGGCGGTTGACGCCGATGGCCAGTTGTTCGACCGGGAAGGTCACGTCTTCGATGATTACCGTGGTGCCGGTTTTGCGCACTGCGCCGACGGCCGGGAAAGTGTCTTTGCGGATCGCCCAGAGCTTGGCGTTTTCTTTCGGGTCTTCGGTGAAGTCGATCTGTTTCTCGACCGGGAATGCCGCCAGCGAGGCCATGATTTGCGCCAGTTGCTCGTGCAGCAAGGTCTGTGAAGCAGCGCGAGATTCGATCAGCAGGGCGCAGGCATTGGCCGACAGTTGTTGTACGAAAGCCGGCATGCCGGGTTTGTCTTGCACCGAGCGCAGGCTGCGTCGGTCCAGTAACTCAACGGCTGATACCGGCTGGCTTTTGAGTACGGTCACGGCGGTGCAGCAGGTTTCGACGTTGGGGAATACGATCAGCGCCGAAGCTTTGTTCGGGTGGTCGATCACTGTGTCGTAGGTCACGGAGCTAATAAAGCCCAGGGTGCCTTCGCTGCCGACCAGCAAGTGGCTGAGGATCTCCAGCGGGTCGTCGAAGTCGACCAAGGCGTTGAGTGACAGGCCAGTGGTGTTTTTCAGACGGTATTTGTGGCGGATTTTTGCGGCTAACTCAGAGTTTGCGCGGGTTTCGCGGGCCAATGTCGCCAGTTGTTCGAGCAATGGGCCGTGGCTTTGACGAAAGGCGGCGACGTTGGCGGCGTCTTCGGTGTCGACTCGCGTGCCGTCGGCCAGTACCACGCGCAAACCGGCGAGGGTGTGGTAGGTGTTTTGCGCGGTCCCGCAGCACATGCCGCTGGCGTTATTGGCGACAATGCCGCCAATTTTGCAGGCGTTGATTGAGGCCGGGTCGGGGCCAATCTTGCGCCCGAACGGTGCCAGCCACGCATTGGCTTGCGCGCCAATCACGCCGGGTTGCAGGCGGATTTGCGTGCCTTGGCCGCGAATCTCTTTGGCGTTCCAGTTATCCCCAAGCACGATCAGTACTGAGTCGCTGATGGCCTGGCCAGACAGGCTGGTGCCCGCAGCGCGGAAGGTGACCGGTACTTGATCGCGACGGGCGAGGCGCAGCAATTCGACCACTTCGTCTTCGGACTCAACGCGCACCACCAGTTTAGGTATCAGCCGGTAAAAGCTCGCGTCGGTGCCAAAGGCCAGGGTCGACAGTGCGTCAGTGAAGCGTCGGTCTTGCGGGATCAGGCGCTCGGCATCCCGCACAAAGGCGGCGGGCAGGCTCATGCATCCTCCAGAATCAGCACCACCAAATCTTTCGGGCCGTGGGCGCCGTAGGCCAGCACTTGCTCGATGTCAGCGGTTTTCGACGGGCCGGACACCAACAACGCGTTGGTTGGCATGCCGGCGGCCCAGTTCATTTCACGCTGCACCTGGTAGAAGTTGTCGCGGATTTCGCTGGCCTTGAGCAGGGCGAAATGCACCGGCGGCACCAGGCTCATCAGTCGTGGCTCTTCAGGGGTTGGCCACATGATCAGGCTGCCGGTGGCGGCAATCGCGCCCAGAGTGGTGGTCAGGCTGGCGGGCGTGTCGTTAAACAGTTCTTCCTTCCACTCTTCGACGTGGCGGTCGTAGGCCTTGAGTGTTGGCAACGCAGGGTTTTGTGCCCAATGCGCAGTCACTTTTTGCCCGTGCGGTGTGGTCGGGGCGATCAGTAAGCTGGGTAACTGACGATCCGTGACCAGTTGCGCCAACAAGGCGGGCCAGTCTTGCACTGTGCTGAGATGGATTTCGGTGTGTACCGCTTCCATCAATTTGCGCAGTTGCGGGATGCGTTGCTCCGGGGCGTAGGTCCAGGGCTCGGTCACCAGCGCTTCGTCGAAGTTGTCCGGCACTGGAGTTGTACCGGTCAGACTGTTGCGCAGTTTGTTGAGGATGTTTTGCTTGGCGCTCATCGCGAGCCTCCCGACTTTTTAGCCATGTGTTCGCGGGCCATATCGTGCAGCGAACGCGCTGCGGGTTTGGGGGCACTGTGGTTTTGCGTCCACGGCCCGACATTGCTTGGCGTCAGCCCGCGCAGGCGGGTGGCGGCCTTGAGGAACACGCGGTACAGGAGGGGTGAGCTGTTGAGCTTGGCCCAGGCTTTCCAGATCAAGCGTTCTTTGCGCGAGTACTTGCTGCCTTGGCCACGCATGATGCGGGGTGTGGTGTCGGGCGATTTGACGTTCTCTTCGCGCAGACGCCGCAGCAGGGCCGGGATCGGAATTTTTACCGGGCACACTTCGCCACAGGCGCCGCATAACGACGAAGCGCTCGGGTGATCCGGAACTTTAGCCAGGCCCACCATGTGCGGGGTGATGATCGCGCCAATCGGGCCGGGGTAGACCTCGCCGTAGGCATGCCCGCCGATGCGGGTGTAAACCGGGCAGTGGTTCATGCAGGCACCGCACCGAATGCAGTTCAGAGTCTGGCGCAGTTCGCTGTCGGCAAAGGCTTGGCTGCGGCCGTTGTCGAGCAATACCAGGTGTACTTCTTCTGGGCCGTCCAGTTCGCCGGGCTTGCGTGGGCCAGAGATCATGTTGACGTAGGTGGTGATCGGCTGGCCGAGGGCCGAACGGGTCAGCAGTGATAACAGCGGGACGACATCGCGCAGGTTTTCGACGACTTTCTCGATCCCGGTCACGGCAATGTGTACCGGCGGCACGGTGGTCGACATGCGGCCGTTGCCTTCGTTTTCGACCAGCAGCAGGGTGCCGGTTTCGGCGACGGCGAAGTTGACCCCGGACACGCCGATGTCAGCTTCGAAGAATTTTTGCCGCAGTACGCGACGACCAATCTGGATCAGTTGGTCGACGTCTTTGGTGTAGTCCACGCCGAGCTTTTCGTGAAACAGGTCGGCCACTTGCCCGGCGTTTTTGTGGATCGCGGGCATGATGATGTGGGACGGTTTTTCGTTGTCGAGTTGAACAATGTACTCGCCCATGTCGGACTCAAGGCATTCAATGCCTTGGGCGCCCAGCACGTGGTTCATCTCCATCTCTTCGCTGACCATCGACTTGCCTTTGATCACTTGCGTGGCGGCACGACGGCGAGCAATTGAAAGGACGATGGCGTTGGCTTCATCGACGGTTTCTGCCCAATGCACCTGCACGCCGTTGCGGGTCAGGTTGGTTTCCAATTGCTCCAGCAGATCCGGCAGCTTGGACAGGGCGCGGGCGCGTACCGCATTGCCCAGGGCACGCAGGTGCTCACGCTCGTGGGCATCGCTGAAGGACGCCGCGCGTTTGGTCATCAACGAGTCCATGGCACTGCGAAAGTTGTTGCGCAGTTGTGTATCGCCCAAGGCTTCATGGGCGCGCTCGCGGAAGTCTTCTTCCACCGCGACGGTAGGAATCAGGGCGCTGGTGCTCATTGCTCACCTCCGGTGCGCTGCCACAGGAAACTGGCCAGGTGCTGGCCACGCAGAGCTTGTTGCTGTTTTTCCAGCGAGCCGTTGATGTTCATCAGGCAACCGCAGTCGGCGGCCAGCACTTGGTGCGCGCCGGTTTCAATCAAGGAGCGGGTTTTGTCGGCGACCATGGCACCGGATATATCCGGCATGCGTACGCTGAATGTCCCACCGAATCCGCAGCATTCACTTTCGTGGCTGTGGTCGATGCGTTCAACATTGCTCAGTTGCGCCAGTATTTCGCGGCCGTGCAGGTGGGTGTTCATTTCGCGGCGTGCGGAGCAGGAGGTGTGCAGCGCGACTTTGACTGGCGCGCCGCTGTCCTTGAATTGCACCTTGCACACAAATAGCAGGAATTCGGTCAGTTCAAAGGTTCGTTCGGCCAGGGCGTGGACCTTTTTCAAGGTCTCGGGCTCGTCTTTGAACAGGTCTTCGTAGTGTTCGCGCAACATGCCGGCGCAAGAGCCGGACGGTACGACCACGGGGTAGTCTTCGGCAAACAAGGCCAGTTGTGAGCGTGCTACATCGCGTGCCTGGTCGGTGTAACCCGAGGTGTAGGCCGGTTGTCCGCAGCAGCTTTGACCTTGTGGGTAGTCGACTTCGATGCCTTCACGTTCGATCAGGTGAATCGCGTCCATCCCGGCTTCGGGGTAGAACAAATCGACCACGCAGGTGCCGAACAGATAGACCTTGCGCGGCTTTTGCGCGGGGTATTGGCGAGGCTTGGGCAGGGGCGGGGCGACGCGGGTCGCGTTAGGCACAGCGTTGTAGAAAAGCTCGCTCATCAGGCGTCTCCGGGTGGTCCCGGTTATGTGTCCACCGAGGTGGACCGGGTCGTGAATTACTGGCGCCGGGGGCTGCCCCGGCGCCATTAACGTGGTGTAACCATAGCGCTATTTAGTGCACCAGCATGCCGGTAAACCAGTACGCCTGAGCCAGCGTAATCAGGCCGACGATGGTGGCGAAGAACAGGCTGTGCTTTAGGGTGAAGCGGAACAGGTCGGACTCTTTACCCACCAGACCGGTGGCCGCACAGGCGACGGCGATCGATTGCGGGGAAATCATTTTGCCGGTCACGCCGCCGCTGGTGTTGGCCGCGACCATCAGTACGTCACTGACGCCGATTTGGTGCGCGGTGGTGGCTTGCAACGAGCTGAACAGGGCGTTGGACGAGGTGTCGGAGCCGGTCAAGAACACGCCCAGCCAGCCGAGGAACGGCGAGAAGAACGGGAACGCCGCGCCCGTACCGGCCAACACCAGCGCCATGGTCGAAGACATGCCGGAGTAGTTGGTGACGAAGGCAAACGCCAGCACCATACCGATGGACAGGATCGGCCAGCGCAGTTCGAAGAAGGTGTCTTTTAAAGTGGTCAGACCAGTCTTGATGTCGATTTTCAGGATCAGCATCGAGATCAGTGCCGAGAAGAAGATCGCCGTACCGGTGGCTGAAATCGGATCAAGCTTGAACACGGCCGCAATGGCTGTTGGTGCGTTAACGATGGGCGCGGTCTTGATCACCAGTTGATCAAGGTGCGGGATCGCAAAGTTGAACACCCAGCCGTACATCGAACCGCCCGCCGAGAACAGGGCTTTGAACGGTTTGAGGGTCCAGATGGTGACCAGCACGGTGAGGATCAGGAACGGCGACCAGGCTTTGAGGATTTGCAGCAGGCTGTAAGGCGAGGCCATCAGGTTGCTTGGCTTGCCGAATCCCCCTGCGCTGGCGGTAACGATTACGTCCGAGGACACGCCTGCGATCTGTGCACCAGCGGTGCGCTTTGGCTGCCAGACTTTGAGGAACAGGGTCAGGCTGACCAGGCTGGCCAAGGCTGAGGTAATGTCCGGCAGTTCCGGGCCAATGAAGTTCGAGGTGAAGTACTGGGTGACGGCAAAGCTCAGGCCTGCGACCAGTGCGGCCGGCCAGGTTTCACGTACACCGCGCAGGCCGTCCATCATGAACACCAGCCAGAACGGCACGAACAGTGACAGCAGCGGCAGTTGGCGGCCGGCCATGGCGCCGATTTTGAAGGCGTCGATGCCGGTGACCTGACCCGCGACAATGATCGGGATGCCCAGCGCGCCGAATGCAACGGGGGCGGTGTTGGCAATCAGGCACAGGCCAGCGGCGTACAGCGGGTTGAAGCCCAGGCCTACCAGCAAGGCGGCGGTAATCGCCACCGGTGCGCCGAAACCGGCTGCACCTTCGAGGAACGCACCGAAGCAAAAGCCGATCAGCAGTACTTGCAGGCGCTGGTCGTCAGTGATCGACAGCACGGAGCTGCGGATGATTTCGAATTGGCCGCTTTTGACGGTCAGTTTGTAGAGGAACACCGCCGCGACGATGATCCAGGCAATGGGCCAAAGGCCGTAGGCAAATCCATAACCCGCTGCTGCGAAGGCCATGTCGACCGGCATCTGGAAGGCAAAAATGGCCACCAGAATCGACAGGGCGAGCGTGATACTGCCTGCGACGTGGCCTTTGAGGCGGAACACGGCCAAGGCCAGGAAGAAGAATACGATCGGGATGACGGCGGCGAGTGCGGACAGACCGAGGCTGCCGAGCGGGTTATAGAGCTGTTGCCAGGTTTGCATATGGGGTGGCCCCTAATTGTTATTGGTCGATGCTACAGCTCATAGATGGATAATTGGTATTACCAATTTACAAGCGCTGTGGGCTAGGTTAAAAGCCTTATGTGGCATGTGTCAATTTGCCGCCCCTAAATCTTTGGTCGAAGTGTTCGTGGTATGTGCATCTGATATGGGTTTGGGGAGCGTTTCTGGTAGGTGTCTGAATCGCGCCAATCGGCGAGAATAGAGGGCCCGGCGCGTGGTCGGGAGGATGGAGAGCAGTTATGGGGTTTGATCAAATCCGTCAGCGCCGTTTGTCGGACGATATTGTCGAGCAGCTTGAGGGCATGATCCTTGAGGGCACGTTGAAGTCGGGCGAGCGCCTACCGGCTGAGCGTGCGTTGGCCGAACAGTTTGGTGTGTCGCGTCCGTCGTTGCGTGAGGCGATTCAAAAGCTGTCTGCCAAAGGCTTGCTGGTCAGTCGCCAGGGCGGTGGCAATTATGTGGCGACGTCGCTGGGCTCGACGTTCAGTGATCCGTTGCTGCAATTGCTGGAGAGCAACCCCGAGGCGCAGCGTGATTTGCTTGAGTTTCGCCATACGCTTGAGGCTTCGTGCGCCTATTACGCGGCATTGCGGGCGACCGAGGTGGACCGTGAGCGCTTGGGCGTGGCGTTTGAGCGGTTGCAGGATTGTTATGCGCGGGTCGGCGAAGTCAGCCGCGCCGAAGAGGGCGAGGCGGATGCCAGTTTCCATCTGGCCATTGCGGAGGCGAGCCACAACGCGGTGTTGTTGCACACCATTCGCGGGTTATTCGACCTGTTGAAGCGCAACGTGGTGACCAATATCGGCGGCATGTACAAGCAGCGCAGCGAAACGCGCGACATGCTGATTGGCCAGCATCGCGAGTTGTATCTGGCAATTATCGAGGGCAGGGCGGAGGACGCGCGCGAAGTGGCGAGCCGACATCTGCTGTATGTGCAGGAAGTACTGGAAGAAGTGCGTCAGGAAGTGCAGCGCATGGCACGGGCCGAGCGACGTAATGGGTTGTGATTATTTTTGTAGCCGCTGCCGCAGGCTGCGATAAACCTCGAAGAGGTTTCAGGTCATCGCAGATTGCGGCCGCTGCGCAGCCGATCGCAGCCTTCGGCAGCGGCTACAAGATGTCAGGCAAGATCTAGTCTTCCTTGCCCTTGTTACGCACCGCGCGTTGCAGCTCGCGATCGGAATCGCGCTCACGCTCGGTATGACGCTTGTCGTATTCCTTCTTGCCTTTACCCAGGGCAATTTCGCACTTGATCAAGTGCTTGCTCCAGTAAAGCGAGAGGCAGACGCAGGCGTAACCCTTTTGCTGCACGGCGCTGAACAGCTTTTCCAGCTCGCGCTGGTTAAGCAGCAGTTTGCGGGTGCGCGTCGGGTCGGCGATAACGTGGGTGCTGGCTGTCGTCAAAGGGGCGATATGGCTGCCGAGCAACCATGCTTCACCATCCTTGAGTAGCACGTAGCTGTCGACCAGCTGTGCCTTGCCTGCACGCAGACTTTTTACTTCCCAGCCGGCCAGGACCAGACCAGCCTCGAAACGATGTTCGATGAAGTAATCGTGTCGCGCCTTTTTATTCTGCGCGATGGTCCCTGTGGGGTGTTTCTTCTGTTTAGCCATAGGGCCGGCATTATAGGCAGTTGCGCGCGTGTCGGCTACGGGCATCCTGTGTGTTTGAGTGTGAGGGACTGTGCGCTTGAGCACGTAGGGTGAATCCCGGACAATGCGCGCTCATTTTTATCGGTTGGGCGTAGTAACGATGTCGACAGACAAGGTTTCTGTCCACGGCAGTTGGGCAAGCCGTTGGGTCTTTATTCTCGCTGCGACCGGATCTGCCGTGGGTTTGGGCAGTATCTGGAAATTCCCTTACATGGTGGGCGTCTATGGCGGCGGCGCTTTTGTGCTGGTGTTTTTGGCGTGCATTGCGCTGATCGGCGTGCCGGTGATGCTGGCTGAAACCCTGATCGGGCGGCGGGCGCGACTCAGTCCGGCCAACGCTTTGAAGGTGTTGGCGGTGGAGGCGGGGCACTCGGGGCGTTGGTCGTGGTGGGCTTTTGCCGGGATGATCACGGCACTGTTGATTCTTTCTTTTTATAGTGTGGTGGGCGGCTGGTCGCTGGATTACATCATTAATATGGGCAAGGGCGACTTCCAGGGCGCGACGTCGGCTCAGGTGGGTGCGTACTTTGGTGATGTTATTTCCAACCCTTGGCGCCTGACGTTTTGGCACACCGCGTTCATGTTGCTGTCTGCGTATGTGATCGCCAAGGGTGTGGTCGCGGGGCTTGAGCGCAGTTTGCGGATCATGATGCCCATCCTGTTTGTGCTGTTGCTGGTGCTGCTGGGTTACAGCATGACCACCGGGCACTTTATGGAAGGCGTGCATTTCATGTTCGACTTCAACCCGGATCGCGTGCTCGATGGTTTGCTGGCTGCAATGGGCCATGCGTTCTTTTCGCTGAGCGTGGGCGTGGGTTCGATCATGATTTACGGCGCGTATATGCCCAAGAATGCGTCGATCTCCGGAACGGTTGTGGGCGTAGCGTTGATTGATACGTTTGTCTCATTGCTGGCCGGGCTGGCATTGTTTCCTATTGTTTTTGCGTCGGGTTTGAACCCGGGCGAAGGGCCTGGCCTGATGTTCGTGACCTTGCCGTTTGCCTTTGGCAACGTTGCATTTGGTCAGTTGATGGGTGTGGTGTTCTTTGTGCTGGTAGCGGTGGCGGCTTGGAGCTCGGCCATCTCGTTGCTGGAGCCGATGGTGGCGTACTTGGTTGAACGGACCAAAGTGCGGCGCCTTTGGGTGACATTTTGGTTGGCGTTTAGCTGCTGGTTTGTCGGGTTGGGCACGGTCTTCTCGTTCAATATCTGGAAGCAGGCCAAGTTCTTTGTGAGCGAAGAGTCAGGCTTTCACCTCTACCAGTGGGGCGCGGCGAGCGGTCTGGACTTCTTTGGTGTCATCGATTTCCTTACCTCGCGTATTATGTTGCCGTTGGGTGGGCTGTGCTTTGTGATCTTTGCAGGCTGGATCATGGGGCGTGGCGCGGTACGCGACGAATTGTCGATGCGCAGCCCGGTGATGTTCGCCCTGACTCTTTTTTTGATGCGCTATGTGGCGCCACTCGGCATTCTGATTGTGTTTGCCGCCCAGCTGTGGAAGTAACGCTGACATGACTACCCATATCCAACGTTCTGCTTTGCTGCCTTATCCGGCGCAAGCCCTCTATGACCTGGTTAACGATGTTGCGCACTACCCGGAATTTTTGCCGTGGTGCTCATCTGCCGAAATTCTGGAAAGCACTGAGGTGCTGATGCGCGCCAGTTTGGGGGTGGCAAAGGGTGGCTTGAGTCAGCACTTTGTTACCCGCAACACGCTGGTGCCGGGTCAGTCGATTGAAATGAACCTTGAGGAAGGTCCGTTTACCAAGCTGCACGGTGTTTGGGTGTTCAAGCCATTGGGCGAGAAGGCCTGCAAGATCAGCCTGGACATGACCTTTGATTATGCCGGGGCGATTGTGAAAGCGACGCTGGGGCCTTTGTTCAATCAGGCGGCGAATACGCTGGTGGATGCATTTTGCCAGCGCGCCAAACAGCTGCATGGTTGAGTCTGTGATAGACATTGAAGTGGTCTATGCGGCTGTTGACCGTCAACAGCTGCTTGCGCTGAAAGTGCCAGAAGGGACGACAGTACGGGCGGCGGTGTTGCTGTCGGGCATTGGTGCCGAGTTTCCTGAGCTTGAGCTGGCGCATTGCCCGCTGGGGATCTTTGGCAAGCAGGTTGCAGAGCCTGAAACTCGGGTGTTGCAGTCCGGGGATCGGATCGAGATTTATCGTCCGCTGCTGGCTGACCCTAAAGAGATTCGTCGTCAGCGGGCGGCTAAAGCGGCCGAAGCCAAGCGTCAGGCTCAACCCTGAGCGCTTTATGACAGGCAACAAAAAGCCCGGCATGCCGGGCTTTTTTGTGCCGAACGCTTATTGTTCGGTGGTATCCAGAGGCTCTGGTGTCGGAACCGGGACGGCTTCTACGCCGTCGACGTCCTTCTGGATTTGATCCAGCAATGAACCAGGCGTGGCTGGAACTTCGCTCTTCTCGACCGGCTCAGCAGGAGCTTCAGGTGCTACCACGTTGGTGGCGCCGTCTTTGCCGAGAATGGCTTCGTCACGGCTTACGCCAGGCTTGAAGTCGCCTGACAAGCTGACGAGCTGGTCATTTTCATTGAAGAACACGCTGACGCGTTCTTGCTGACGTTCACCGCCGCCGGGCTGCAGGCTATACAGATAATCCCAGCGATTAGGGTGGAATGTGTCAGTCAGCAGGGCGTTGCCCATAATAAACCGCACTTGCCGACGGGTCATTCCCGGGCGTAACTGGTTTATCATGTCCTGCGTGACGACATTGCCCTGCTGGATGTCGATTTTGTAAACCCCGGGGAATGAACAACCGGCGAGTGCGAGCAGTCCCACAAAGGTGAAACTGGTTAGCAAGAGCTTGGTGTTTTGCATCGGTGGGCGACTTCCACTATCTTGGCTGGGACAACGTAAACGCCGATCATACCCGTATTAAGAGGAGCTGCGAAGCAGCTTCCGCGAGAAAGCTAACCATGGTTGAAAATAGCGAACTGCGTAAAGCCGGTCTTAAGGTGACTCTGCCACGAGTCAAAATTCTACAGATGCTTGATTCTGCTGAGCAGCGTCACATGAGCGCCGAGGATGTATACAAGGCTCTTATGCAAGCAGGCGAGGACGTCGGTCTGGCCACGGTTTACCGTGTACTGACTCAGTTCGAGTCAGCGGGGCTGGTGATTCGTCATAATTTTGATGGCGGTCATGCGGTCTTTGAACTGGCAGATGCCGACGGCGGTCACCACGACCATATGGTCAACGTGGACAGCGGTGAAGTGATCGAGTTTTTCGACGAAGACATCGAAAAACTGCAGCACGCCATTGCCGCCAAGCACGGTGTCGAGTTGGTGGATCACAACTTGGTGCTGTACGTACGCAAAATAGTTAAATAAGCATGTCGCGCGAATTTCGGTTCGCGAAACGATCGAAGGCGACCCTAGAGTCGCCTTCGTGCTATCTGAATCTTGGTTTTTAGTGACCGCTCGTCGTTAAGCCGCTTGGTTTTTTGCGGTGACCACCATCTTTTTCGCGTGGGCCAGGGACTCTTTAGTGAGGTCGATGCCACCGAGCATGCGAGCGATTTCTTCTATGCGCTCTTTTTGGCTTAGCTTGGACACGGCTGTGCGTGTGGTGTCGCTGTCGCGAGCCTTGTGTACAAAGAGGTGCTGATGGCATTGCGCAGCCACTTGCGGCAAGTGAGTGACGGTCAATACCTGGCCGCGCTCACCCAGGCGGCGCAGTAACTGGCCGACAATTTCAGCGGTCGGCCCGCCAATCCCTACGTCTACTTCGTCGAATACCAGGGTAGGCACGCGTGAGGTTTGTGCGGTGATGACCTGAATGGCCAGGCTGATGCGCGACAGTTCGCCGCCAGAGGCTACTTTAGCCAGGGCCTTGAGCGGTTGGCCTGGGTTGGCGCTGACCAGCAGTTCTACTTGCTCCAGGCCGTGAGGCATCGGATCGCTGCTGCTTTGTGGGCGTAGCTCGATCACAAAACGACCGCCGGGCATGCCCAGACGCTGAATTTCTTCTTCGACAGCACTCCCCAGGCGTGTTGCGGCATGCGTGCGCAGGTTGCTGAGTTCGCGTGCGCACTCCTGATAATGGCGGGTGTAAGCAGCTAGTTCATTGCCCAGGCGTTCGATGGATTCGTCGTTGGCGTTGAGGGTCTCAAGTTCGTCCAGCAGCTTTTGCTGTAGGGCGGCGACCTCCGTGGGCTGCACGCGGTGCTTGCGCGCCAGGGTGTAGATGGCGTCTAGCCGCTCTTCGAGGTACTGCAGGCGGCCAGGGTCAGCATCAAAGTGGTCGAGAAAGCGATTGAGCTCGCCGACGGCTTCTTCGACCTGAATTTGTGCACTGGCCAGCAAGTCGGTGGCTTCGCTCAAGGCGCCAGAGTTGTTATTGATGCTGGCCAGGCGGTTCAGGCTCACTGTCAGGGCATTCAGTACGTTGCCAGAATCATTTTCGCTGCATTGCTCGACCACTTGCCGGCAGATAGTCAGCAGGGTTTCGGCATTGGTCAGGTTCTTGTGTTCTTGTTCCAGCTCTTCGAGCTCATTTTCACCCAGTGCCAGATTTTCCAGCTCTTCGAACTGATAGCTCAGCAATTGGTGGCGGGCGCGTTGTTCATCGCCGGAGTTGGACAGGTGTTCGAGTTCTTGTCGGGTTTGGCGCCAGCGTTGCGCCGCCAGTTGAACCTGGCGGGCCAAATCGGCCGCGCCTGCATATTCGTCGAGCAAGCGGCGGTGGGTGTCAGGTTTTAGCAGGGACTGGTGTTCGTGCTGGCTGTGAATATCAATCAGCAGTTCACCCAGGGCCTTCAAGTCGCCTTGAGGGCAGGGGGTGCCGTTGATGTAGCCACGCGAGCGACCTTCGCTGGTGATGACGCGGCGCAGGATGCATGGGCCTTCGCTTTCAAGGTCGCGTTCGGCCAGCCAGGCTCGGGCTTCGGGAATATCATGCAGGTCGAAGGTGGCCAGAATGTCGGCTTTGTCGGCTCCGGGGCGTACCACGCCGCTGTCCGCTCGATCGCCCAAGGTCAGGCCCAGAGCGTCAAGCATGATCGATTTGCCGGCGCCGGTTTCGCCAGTGATTACACTCATCCCGCGATCGAGTTCTAGATCGAGATGTTCAACGATGGCGTAGTTATGTACCGACAGGTGCACCAGCATAGGAGCCGCTCCAAAACGTAATGTCTGGTTATTTATACAGTGTTTTTGTTTGTGCTGACAATGGGTGGGCTTAGTTCGATTTGCTCGTTATTTTCTGTTTTTTAGGCCGTTTTGGATTTTTCAGGGTGGGGGTGAATGTGCGCAAACTCGCTTCTTCCTGTTTTTTGGCTCTTGAACCTGGAAATTGTGACCCCATATACCTTGGCAGAAGCGCGGGTCGAGCCCGCGGACGCAGTTTGAAAGGAGAAATCTATGGCAGACGAACAGACTATGGATACGCAGAACCAAGACGCTAATCAGGCCGCCGATGTTGCAGGTGAAGATCTGGTAGCCCGTGTGCAGGTGCTTGAAGAGCAGCTGGCAGCCGCTAATGATCAGGCTCTGCGCGTAGCTGCCGATCTGCAGAACGTCCGTCGCCGTGCTGAGCAGGACGTTGAGAAAGCACACAAATTTGCTTTGGAAAAGTTTGCTGGCGACCTGTTGCCGGTAATCGACAGCCTGGAACGCGGCCTTGAGCTGTCGAATCCAGAGGACGAGAACATTCGTCCAATGCGTGAAGGGATCGAACTGACCCTGAAAATGTTCCAGGACACCCTGAAGCGTTATCAGCTGGAAGCCATCGATCCACACGGCGAACCCTTCAATGCCGAGCGCCATCAGGCGATGGCAATGCAGGAAAGCGCTGACCTGGAGCCAAACAGTGTGCTCAAGGTGTTTCAAAAAGGTTATCAGCTCAATGGTCGCTTGCTGCGCCCGGCTATGGTCGTAGTCAGCAAGGCGCCAGCGCCGGTTTCGCCATCGATTGACGAGCAGGCTTGAAATCGGCCGCAAGGCCCCCATTTAGATGTCAAGCGTTTAAGTAGTGTCGCAGTCGGTCCTTACTGCTGCGGCAACCAAATCCAAAATTCGGGAGAGTAAACATGGGCAGAATTATCGGTATTGACCTCGGGACCACCAACTCGTGTGTTTCGGTTCTAGAAAACGGTAAAGCAAAAGTTATCGAAAACGCAGAAGGCACGCGTACTACGCCGTCGATCGTTGCGTACGCTAACGATGGCGAAATTCTGGTTGGCCAGTCGGCCAAGCGTCAGGCTGTGACCAATCCGCATAACACCCTGTACGCGGTGAAGCGTCTGATCGGTCGTCGTTTTGACGAAGAAGTTGTACAGAAAGACATTCAGATGGTGCCTTACAAGATCGCCAAGGCTGACAACGGTGATGCTTGGGTTGAAGTGAACGGCCAGAAAATGGCTCCGCCACAAATCTCGGCTGAAATTCTGAAGAAAATGAAGAAGACCGCCGAAGACTATCTCGGCGAGCCAGTGACTGAAGCGGTGATCACCGTTCCGGCCTACTTCAACGACAGCCAGCGTCAGGCAACCAAAGACGCCGGCCGTATCGCGGGTCTGGACGTAAAACGCATCATCAACGAACCAACCGCTGCTGCTCTGGCTTACGGTATGGACAAAGCGAAAGGCGACCACACTGTCATCGTTTATGACTTGGGTGGCGGTACTTTCGACGTATCGGTTATTGAAATTGCCGAAGTGGATGGCGAGCATCAGTTTGAAGTGCTGGCGACCAACGGTGACACGTTCCTGGGTGGTGAAGACTTTGATATTCGTCTGATCGACTACCTGGTTGACGAGTTCAAGAAAGAAAGCGGCATGAACCTCAAGGGTGACCCGCTGGCGATGCAGCGTCTGAAAGAAGCTGCTGAAAAAGCCAAGATCGAACTGTCTTCGAGCCAGTCGACTGACGTGAATCTGCCGTACATCACTGCAGATGCCACCGGTCCTAAGCACTTGAACGTGAAGATTTCTCGCGCCAAGTTGGAATCGCTGGTTGAAGACCTGGTTCAGCGCACCATCGAGCCTTGCCGCATTGCTCTGAAAGACGCCGGTATCGACGTTGGCGCAATCAACGACGTGATTCTGGTCGGTGGTCAGACTCGTATGCCGCTGGTACAGAAGCTGGTAACCGAGTTCTTCGGCAAAGAAGCACGTAAAGACGTGAACCCGGACGAAGCTGTTGCAATGGGTGCTGCTATCCAGGGCGCGGTATTGGCCGGTGATGTTAAAGACGTTCTGCTGTTGGACGTGAGCCCGCTGACTCTGGGTATCGAAACCATGGGCGGCGTAATGACTGCTCTGATCGAGAAAAACACCACGATTCCTACCAAGAAATCGCAAGTGTTCTCGACTGCTGACGACAACCAGGGCGCTGTGACTATTCACGTGCTGCAAGGTGAGCGTAAGCAAGCGACTCAGAACAAGTCGTTGGGCAAGTTCGACCTGGCTGACATTCCACCGGCTCCACGTGGTGTGCCTCAGATCGAAGTGACCTTCGACATCGATGCCAACGGCATCCTGCACGTAAGTGCAAAAGACAAAGCGACTGGCAAGTCTCAGTCCATCGTGATCAAGGCTAACTCGGGTCTGTCCGAGGAAGAAATTGCTCAGATGGTACGTGACGCTGAAGTCAACGCTGAAGAAGACCGTAAGTTCGAAGAGCTGGCAGCTGCACGTAACCAGGGCGACGCACTGGTTCACTCGACTCGTAAAATGATCGTTGATGCTGGCGATAAAGTGACCGAAGACGAGAAAGTTGCAATCGAAGCTGCTGTGGTTGCTCTTGAAGCCGCTATCAAAGGCGACGACAAGGCTGCTATCGAAGCCAAGGTTGAAGAGCTGTCGAAGGTGTCTGCTCCAGTTGCACAGAAAATGTACGCTGAGCAAGCGAACCCGGCAGACGCAGCGGCCAAGCCAGCTGATTCGGCTGAAAAGGCTGACGACGTTGTCGACGCTGAGTTCGAAGAAGTAAAAGACAACAAGTAATTAGCTTGTTGGTCGGCCGGTTGACCGTGCTTTAGCGGTGACTGGTAGGATGTCGCCGCGCGGGAGCTTGCTCCCGCGTTGGCGTGTCTGGAGTAGAGGAATTTTTACAGCATGCGACAAGGTCGAGTGCTGGCGGTTGGGTCCGGGTTTTTTTGCTTGCGGGCCTGAAGTAACCGCTCCTGTCGGCCAGTGCATTGGCTGTTAATCAGAAACCAATATCGTTGAAAAGACGTGAGTTGGGCCTGGTCTTTATTGGGTCTGGCGGGTTTGGTGAGGCTCGGGAGGGTTTTGCCGAACGTCCTTGAGAGTGCAAAGAATTATGGCAAAGCGCGATTATTACGAAATATTGGGTGTTGAACGCACCACGACCGAGGTGGAGCTGAAAAAGGCTTATCGCCGCCTCGCGATGAAGCATCACCCGGACCGTAATCCGGATGACAAAGCTTCTGAAGAATTGTTCAAAGAGGCCAATGAGGCTTACGAGGTTCTGTCGGACTCCAGCAAGCGTGCGGCCTACGATCAATACGGCCATGCGGGTATTGATCCGCAAATGGGTGGCGGCGGTGCGGGTTTCGGTGGGCAGAATTTCTCCGATATTTTCGGCGATGTATTCAGCGATTTCTTTGGCGGTGGTCGTGGCGGCTCCCGGGGCGGCGCTCAGCGTGGTAGCGATTTGCGCTATACGCTGGAGCTGAGTCTGGAAGAGGCTGTGCGCGGTACCACGGTCAATATTCGGGTTCCGACGCTGGTCAACTGCAAGCCGTGTGACGGTTCTGGTGCCAAGAAGGGTTCTTCGCCTGTCACGTGTACGACCTGCGGTGGTATTGGTCAGGTGCGTATGCAGCAGGGGTTCTTTGCTGTTCAGCAGACTTGCCCGCGTTGCCATGGTCAGGGCAAGGTCATTTCCGATCCGTGCGACAGCTGCAGTGGCGCCGGCCGTGTAGAAGAGTACAAAACCCTTTCCGTCAAAGTGCCAGCAGGTGTTGATACGGGCGATCGTATTCGTCTTTCAGGCGAAGGCGAGGCGGGTGTTCAAGGTGGGCCAACGGGCGACCTGTACGTGGTGATCGATGTGCGCGAGCACGATATCTTTCAGCGCGACGGCAAGCACCTGTTCTGCGAAGTGCCTATCAGCTTTGCTGATGCGGCGCTGGGCGCTGAGCTGGAAGTGCCGACACTGGATGGCCGGGTCAAGTTGAAGATCCCTGAAGGCACTCAGACCGGCAAGCAGTTCCGTTTGCGTGGCAAGGGTGTGGCTCCGGTGCGTGGCGGTGGTGCAGGCGACCTGATGTGTCGCGTGGTGGTTGAAACCCCAGTGAAGTTGAGCCGTCGTCAGCGTGAGTTGATGGAAGAGTTCCGCACCACGCTGGAAGGTGATAGCTGCCACTCGCCTAATGCAACGGGCTGGTTCGAAGGCGTGAAGCGCTTCTTCGGCGATTTGTAAGGAGCAAGGCATGCGACGTATTGCTGTGATGGGCGCTGCAGGGCGCATGGGCAAAAATCTGGTCGATGCGGTGCAGCAGCGCTCGCCGCTGTGCGGTCTGACAGCGGCAGTTGTACGTCCCGGCAGTTCGCTGATCGGTGCCGATGCCGGTGAGCTGGCCTCTGTTGGGCGGATCGGCGTTCCGTTATCTGCTGATCTTGATGCGGTGGCTGAAGCGTTCGATGTGTTGATCGACTTCACTCTGCCTGAAGTGATGCTGAACAACCTGGCGATCTGTCGCGAGTCGGGCAAGGCTATGGTGATTGGTACCACTGGGCTGACACCGGCTCAAAAGCTGTTGCTGGTCGAGGCGGGCAAGGATATCCCGATTGTTTTTGCCGCGAACTTCAGTGTTGGCGTCAATCTGTCGCTGAAGCTGCTCGACATGGCCGCTCGGGTGATGGGGGATGATGCGGATATCGAAATCATCGAAGCGCATCATCGCCATAAAATCGATGCGCCTTCGGGTACTGCGTTGCGCATGGGAGAAGTGATTGCCGATGCCTTGGGTCGTGATCTGCAGAAGGTTGCGGTTTACGGTCGAGAGGGGCACACCGGCGCTCGTGAGCGCGAGACGATCGGCTTTGCCACTGTTCGTGGTGGTGATGTGGTCGGAGACCATACGGTTTTGTTTGCGACTGAGGGTGAGCGTCTCGAAATTACCCACAAGGCATCCAGCCGTATGACCTTTGCCAAGGGCGCCGTTCGTGCGGCACTTTGGCTGGAAGGGCGCAAGCCTGGTCTGTATGACATGCAAGATGTACTCGACCTGCGTTGAGTTGTTTCTGTAAAATCGGGCTGTTGGCGCACCTGCAGCCCGATTTTTAACCACTAAGCGATGTCCTGTCGCATTCCTCTGCCTTTTAGGCTCTTTAGTGGTAGACCAAAAAAGCCTTTTTCTGTAAGCTACAGCTTTAGTGTGTCCACTAAAAGCGCGCAGAATAATTCAGTGAAGAAGCGGGGTGACGTGTCCATACGTCACTCCGCTTTTTTACAACCTGCGATCGCCCTTTCAGGCTTTATTTACGGGAGGTCTTCTTGACTAAGCAAGCCATACTCGCCCTCGCTGATGGCAGCATTTTTCGCGGCGAAGCCATTGGGGCCGACGGTCAAACCGTTGGTGAGGTGGTGTTTAACACCGCAATGACTGGCTACCAGGAGATCCTGACGGATCCTTCCTACGCTCAGCAAATCGTTACTCTGACTTACCCGCATGTTGGCAATACTGGTACTACGCCAGAAGATGCCGAGTCTGATCGTGTCTGGTCCGCAGGTTTGGTTATTCGTGATCTGCCGCTGGTTGCCAGCAACTGGCGCAACACAATGTCGCTGTCGGATTACCTGAAAGCCAACAATGTTGTGGCTATCGCCGGTATCGACACCCGCCGTCTGACACGCATCCTGCGTGAGAAAGGCGCGCAAAATGGCTGCATCATGGCCGGTGACAATATTTCTGACGAAGCTGCCATCGCCGCAGCACGTGGCTTCCCGGGCCTGAAAGGCATGGACCTGGCCAAAGTTGTCAGTACCGAGAAGGCTTACGAGTGGCGCTCCAGTGTCTGGAACCTGGCCACCGATAGCCATCCGACCATCGAAGCCAGCGAGCTGCCTTACCACGTGGTCGCTTACGATTACGGCGTGAAGTGGAACATCCTGCGCATGCTGGTTGAGCGCGGCTGCCGCGTCACTGTTGTTCCGGCACAAACCCCGGCCAGCGATGTATTGGCACTCAACCCGGATGGTGTGTTCCTGTCCAACGGCCCTGGTGATCCAGAGCCTTGCGACTACGCGATCACTGCGATCCAGGAAGTACTCAAGACCGAAATTCCGGTATTCGGTATCTGCCTGGGTCACCAGTTGTTGGCTCTGGCCTCCGGCGCCAAGACCGTAAAAATGGGTCATGGTCACCACGGTGCCAACCACCCGGTTCAGGATCTGGACACTGGCGTTGTGATGATCACTAGCCAGAACCACGGTTTTGCGGTTGATGAAGCGACCTTGCCAGCCAACGTGCGTGCGATCCACAAGTCTCTGTTCGACGGCACGCTGCAAGGTATCGAGCTGACCGACAAGAGCGCTTTCAGCTTCCAGGGTCACCCTGAAGCTAGCCCTGGCCCGAACGACGTTGCACCGCTGTTCGATCGCTTCATCAATGAGATGGCCAAGCGCCGCTGATCAGCCTCCTGCTGCAGTGCCCTGTGGCGGCCCCGAACTTCGGTGGCCCCTCGGGCGCTTCAGGAACCTGATTGACAGCTTGCCGACTGACCTGCGGATTTGAGTGACAAACCATGCCAAAACGTACAGACATAAAAAGCATCCTGATTCTCGGCGCTGGCCCGATCGTGATCGGCCAGGCCTGCGAATTCGACTACTCCGGCGCCCAGGCCTGTAAAGCCCTGCGCGAAGAGGGTTACCGCGTCATCCTGGTGAACTCCAACCCGGCCACCATCATGACCGACCCGGACATGGCCGACGCCACCTACATCGAGCCGATCAAGTGGCAGACCGTTGCCAAGATCATCGAGAAAGAGCGTCCGGACGCGCTGTTGCCAACCATGGGCGGCCAGACTGCACTGAACTGCGCGCTGGACCTGGAGCGCGAAGGCGTCCTGGAAAAATTCGGCGTAGAGATGATCGGCGCCAATGCCGACACCATCGACAAGGCTGAAGACCGTTCGCGTTTCGACAAGGCGATGAAGTCCATCGGCCTTGACTGCCCGCGCTCCGGTATTGCGCACAGCATGGAAGAGGCCAATGTGGTCCTCGAAAAGCTGGGCTTCCCGTGCATCATCCGTCCGTCCTTCACGATGGGCGGCACCGGTGGCGGTATTGCTTACAACCGTGAAGAGTTCGAAGAAATCTGTACTCGTGGTCTGGACCTGTCGCCAACCAAAGAGCTGCTGATCGACGAATCCCTGATCGGCTGGAAAGAGTACGAGATGGAGGTTGTCCGTGACAAAAAGGACAACTGCATCATCGTTTGCTCAATCGAAAACTTTGACCCGATGGGTGTGCACACCGGTGACTCGATCACCGTTGCTCCGGCACAGACCCTGACGGACAAGGAATACCAGATCATGCGTAACGCCTCGTTGGCGGTACTGCGCGAGATCGGCGTTGAAACTGGCGGTTCCAACGTTCAGTTCGGTATCTGCCCGGACACTGGCCGTATGGTCGTGATCGAGATGAACCCGCGCGTATCCCGCTCTTCGGCGCTGGCTTCGAAAGCTACTGGCTTCCCGATTGCGCGTATCGCTGCAAAACTGGCGATCGGCTACACCCTGGACGAGCTGCAAAACGAAATCACTGGCGGTGCAACTCCGGCCTCCTTTGAGCCGTCCATCGACTACGTTGTGACCAAGCTGCCTCGCTTCGCTTTCGAGAAGTTCCCGAAAGCTGACGCACGCTTGACCACGCAGATGAAGTCCGTAGGTGAAGTCATGGCCATTGGCCGGACTTTCCAGGAATCCCTGCAAAAAGCCCTTCGCGGCCTTGAAGTTGGCGTTAGCGGTCTTGATCCAAAGCTCGATCTGAGCAACCCGGAAAGCATGGCTGTACTCAAGCGCGAGCTGACGGTGCCGGGCGCTGAGCGTATCTGGTATGTGGCTGACGCGTTCCGCGCAGGCATGACCGTTGAAGATATCTTCGGCATGAACATGATTGACCCTTGGTTCCTGGTACAGATCGAAGATCTGATCAAGGACGAAGAAAAAATCAAGACCATGGCTCTGTCTTCGATCGATCGCGACGCCATGTACCGCTTCAAGCGCAAGGGCTTCTCCGATGCACGTCTGGCCGTACTGCTGGGTGTGACCGAGAAAAACCTGCGTCGCCACCGTCACAAGCTTGAGGTGTACCCGGTCTACAAGCGCGTTGACACCTGCGCTGCCGAGTTTGCCACTGACACGGCTTACATGTACTCGACCTACGAGGAAGAGTGTGAAGCCAACCCTTCGGATCGTGACAAGATCATGATTCTGGGTGGTGGTCCGAACCGTATTGGTCAGGGCATCGAGTTTGACTACTGCTGCGTTCACGCCGCTCTGGCGCTGCGTGCCGATGGTTACGAAACCATCATGGTCAACTGCAACCCGGAAACCGTTTCCACCGACTACGACACTTCGGATCGTCTGTACTTCGAATCCGTAACCTTGGAAGACGTGCTGGAAATCGTTCGTGTCGAGAAGCCAAAAGGCGTGATTGTTCAGTACGGCGGCCAAACCCCGTTGAAACTGGCGCGTGCCCTTGAAGAAGCCGGCGTGCCGATTATCGGTACCAGCCCTGACGCTATCGACCGTGCAGAAGACCGTGAGCGCTTCCAGCAAATGGTTGAGCGTCTGAACCTGCGTCAGCCGCCAAACGCCACTGTGCGCAGCGAAGACGAAGCGATTCGTGCTGCTGGCAAGATCGGTTACCCGCTGGTTGTTCGTCCTTCCTACGTGTTGGGCGGCCGTGCGATGGAAATCGTCTACGAAGAAGAAGAGCTCAAGCGTTACCTGCGTGATGCAGTGAAAGTGTCCAACGACAGCCCGGTGCTGCTGGATCACTTCCTGAACTGCGCCATCGAGATGGACGTGGATGCTGTCTGTGACGGCACTGACGTGGTGATCGGCGCGATCATGCAGCACATCGAACAGGCCGGTGTTCACTCCGGTGACTCCGCGTGCTCGCTGCCTCCGTACTCGTTGCCGCTGCACATTCAGGACGAGATGCGCGAACAGGTCAAGAAAATGGCTCTGGAGTTGGGCGTTGTTGGCCTGATGAACGTGCAGCTTGCTCTGCAAGGTGAAGATATCTACGTGATCGAAGTGAACCCGCGTGCTTCGCGTACCGTTCCTTTCGTATCCAAGTGCATCGGCGTGTCCCTGGCGATGATCGCTGCACGTGTGATGGCGGGTAAAACCCTGAAGGAAATTGGTTTCACCAAAGAAATCATTCCTAACTTCTACAGCGTGAAAGAGGCGGTCTTCCCGTTCGCCAAATTCCCGGGTGTTGACCCGATTCTCGGCCCAGAGATGAAGTCCACCGGTGAAGTGATGGGCGTTGGTGACACTTTCGGCGAAGCCTTTGCCAAGGCCCAGATGGGTGCCAGCGAAGTTCTGCCAACCGGCGGTACCGCTTTCATCAGCGTGCGTGATGACGACAAGCCTCTGGTGGCGGGCGTTGCCCGTGACCTGATCAGCCTGGGCTTTGAGATCGTTTCGACTGCTGGCACTGCCAAGTTCATCGAAGCGGCAGGCTTGAAAGTGCGCCGCGTAAACAAGGTGACCGAAGGTCGTCCGCACGTTGTCGATATGATCAAAAATGACGAAGTCACTCTGATCATCAACACAACTGAAGGTCGTCAGTCGATTGCTGATTCCTACTCCATTCGCCGCAACGCTCTGCAGCACAAGATTTACTGCACCACGACCATTGCTGCTGGCGAAGCGATCTGCGAAGCGCTCAAGTTCGGTCCTGAAAAAACCGTACGTCGCTTGCAGGATCTACACGCAGGATTGAAGGCATGATCAAATACCCAATGACCGTCCAGGGCCACAAAGCCCTGGAGGATGAGCTTGCACACCTGACCAAGGTTGTTCGGCCAAAGCTGAGCAAGGAAATTGGTACGGCGCGTGAGCTGGGCGACCTGAAAGAAAATGCGGAATACCATGCAGCTCGTGAGTTGCAGGGTATGTCTGAGGCTCGTATCCGTGATATCGAAGGCCGCCTGCAGAACGCGGTAGTGATCGATGTGACGGCTATCCCTCATACCGGCAAGGTGATTTTCGGTACGACGGTCGAAATCGCTAACATTGAGACTGACGAAAGCGTGACATATCACATCGTCGGTGAAGATGAAGCTGACTTCAAACTCGGAAAAATCTCCGTAGGTTCGCCGCTAGCTCGCGCCTTGATCGCCAAGGAAGAGGGTGATGTGGTGGCGGTGAAAACACCGGGCGGTGTTATTGAGTACGAGATTGTTAAAGTAAGCCACATCTGAAAAAAGGCGCCCGCTTCGTGCGGGCGCACTGTTTTGACGGCTGACCCAGGTATTCTGGGTTGGCTTGTTTTTGTTGCACAGAATTTTGTCGGTGCTGCCCAGAATAAGGTTGGCACTGTTATTGGTTGAAAAGGTGGGTGCTGCGAGAGCAGTGGTTGCTGAGGGCGCGGTGTGCTTGCGGGATGTTCTGCGTTGGGTGCCTCTGGCTGCCTGATGCATTGCGCGGGCAGTTATGTTGCGGCCTGTATCGGGCAAGAGTGTCAGGGTGCGCCAGGCGCACCCTTGACCCTTGTCTACATCACTTGAAGCGATGGATGTTCGACAGGTTTTTGTTAACGTTGACGTTCTTGCGGTACAAAAGCGCCATTTTGCCGATAACCTGTACCAGTTCCGCTTTGCCGGCCTTGCACATTTCTGCGACGGCCTCCAGGCGGGACTCACGATCCAGGATGTTGACTTTGATTTTAATCAGCTCGTGATCGCCCAATGCGCGTTCGAGTTCGGCTAAAACACCCTCAGTCAAACCATTATCAGCCACAGTCAATACTGGTTTCAGATGGTGGCCAATGGATTTGTACTGTTTCTTCTGCTCTTGAGTGAGCGGCATAATCTGACCCCTGCGTCTGATCTTGTAAAAAGCGGCGGCCAGTTTACCCGAGCGAGTCCGGGACCGCCCAGTTAATCACGACCCGTTTATTTTTTGAGGTGGCCCGTGGCCCGTTCCAAGACTAGCCTTAACTGGCTGAAAGAGCATTTCAACGACCCATACGTCAAAATGGCGCAAAAAGATGGGTATCGTTCGCGAGCCAGCTACAAGCTGCTGGAGATCCAAGAGCGGGACCGCATTATCCGTCCTGGCATGACTGTAATCGACCTTGGCGCAGCCCCTGGGGGCTGGTCGCAGGTGACCAGTCGTCTGATCGGCGGTCAGGGTCGCCTGATTGCTTCTGACATTCTGGAAATGGACAGCATCCCTGATGTGACCTTTATCCAGGGTGACTTTACTGAAGACGCTGTGCTCGCACAGATCCTCGAAGCTGTTGGAAATACGCAAGTAGACCTTGTGATTTCAGATATGGCCCCCAATATGAGTGGATTGGCAGCTGTAGATATGCCGCGGGCGATGTTCCTGTGCGAATTGGCACTGGATCTCGCCGGGCGCGTCCTACGTCCAGGTGGTGATTTTCTGATCAAGGTTTTCCAGGGGGAAGGCTTCGATCAGTACCACAAGGACATTCGAAAGCTGTTTGACAAGGTGCAGATGCGCAAGCCGTCTTCTTCGCGAGACAGGTCCCGCGAGCAGTATTTGCTGGGGCGCGGCTTCCGCGGCATCGACGGTTCTGCTAGTGATGAGCGTCTTTGACAAGGGTGATAGTTTCTTTTGTCTCGCTTTACAGATCTGGCATAACGAATATTGTGTAGTCAAAGTTTCACAAAGGGTTACAGACGGAGCCTGCAAGAGTTGTAGGCAATGTAGTAAGTTATGCCGGTGAATATCATGCGAAGCACGCTTCAGTAGCGGGGCTTGCTTCAGAGGGTAGCTAATTGAACGATATGGCAAAGAATCTGATCCTGTGGTTGATCATCGCCGCTGTCCTGGTGACAGTGATGAACAACTTCTCCAGTCCAAACGAGCCACAAACCCTCAACTATTCCGACTTCATCCAGCAAGTTAAGGATGGCAAGGTCGAGCGCG
>JAZKIA010000055.1:0-6396 GCA_040385125.1 Pseudomonadota bacterium
GCGGCTTGACTGGATTGGTGAAACGTTAATGAAACATCGTTCCTGGCGGTTTTTGCTGGCAACCCTCGTGGTGCTGGTCGCGCTTGCAGCAGGCGGCTATTGGTTCTGGAATCGTCCCGCACCAGAACCCTCTATAGAACACCTGAGCCAAGCCGATGGCTCAACCCTGACCAACGTGACTCCGGGGCAAAAGGCACGCGCCCACGTTGTGATTGCGGTTCCGGCCGAAGAAGCCCTCAACGATAAGCAACTGCTGGCCTTGAGCCGAGGTGGTGCCGCGCAACTGGTGCAAGTCATCCTGCCCAAAGATGACTGCACTCTGCAGCAACAGGCCCTGCAAACGGCTTTGCAGCAACTGAAAGGGCCGGCCACGCTGGTCAGCGGTATCGGCCCGGGCGCAAACCTGGCCTGGCGCTGGCTAGCTACGCAAACCAGTGACAAGGCGCAAGCGGTGTCTGTGGGCTTCGCGCTCGAAGAGCCCGGTTGTACCCTGCCGGTTCCGAAAGCCGCCGCACACGGCAGCTGGCTGGTGGCCTGGAACGACAACCCTGACGACCCGAGCGCTGCGTTCGTCCGCGATCAACCGAATGCGCAAACCAGCATCAGCGACTACGACATTCACTACCCACAGGTACTGAGCAACGAACTGCGCAAAATACTGGTAGGCAATGAAAACGGCGGGCTGAACATGCCCGTGGTTGAAGTCCCGGCAGGTCAACAAAACAGCACCGTGACCCTGTTTCTGTCCGGTGATGGCGGCTGGCGGGATCTGGATCGCGATGTAGCAGGGGAAATGGCCAAGATTGGTTACCCGGTCGTTGGCATCGACATGCTGCGCTATTACTGGCAGCACAAGACGCCCGAGCAAAGTGCCACTGACCTGACCGAATTGATGCAGCACTACCGTCAGAAATGGGGCACCCAGCGCTTTGTACTGGTGGGCTACTCGTTTGGGGCAGATGTTTTGCCGGCCACCTACAACCGCCTGCCACCTGCTGAACAAAAACGGGTCGACGCCATCATCCTGCTGGCCTTCGCCCGCAGCGGCAGCTTTGAAATCCACGTCGATGGCTGGCTGGGCAAAGCCGGTGCCGAGGCTGATACTGGCGAAGAAATGTCCAAACTGCCCGCGGCCAAAGTGGTGTGCATTTACGGCGAAGAAGAAGTCGATGAAAGCGGTTGCACCGCCAAGACCGCTGTTGGCGAAGGCCTGAAACTACCGGGCGGCCATCACTTTGACGAAAACTACCCGGCACTGGCTCAACGCTTGGTGGACCTGATCAAAAAGCGTCAAGGGGGGTGATAGCAGCTCGACTCCTACAGAAATCTGTAGGAGTCGA
This sequence comes from Pseudomonadota bacterium, assembly GCA_040385125.1. Taxonomy (GTDB): domain Bacteria; phylum Pseudomonadota; class Gammaproteobacteria; order Pseudomonadales; family Pseudomonadaceae; genus Aquipseudomonas. The sequence goes on from JAZKIA010000055.1 coordinate 1,341, forward strand.
GCTTGCTCGCGATCCAGGCAACGCGGTTTATCTGAAAAAACGCACTACAGCTCGACCTGTGTGCCCAGCTCGATCACCCGGTTGACCGGCAGTTTGAAGAACCGCAGGTTGCCGTTGGCGTTCTTGAGCATGAAGGCGAACAAACCCTCGCGCCAGCGCACCATGCCCACTGGCTTGGTCGCAATCACCGTTTCGCGGCTCAGGAAGTAGGTGGTACGCATCGGGCTGAAATCCAGTTCATCCAGGTGGCACAACGTCAGCGCTTGCGGCACATCAGGCTCGTCCATAAAGCCAAAGTGCAGGATCACTCGAAAGAAACCATCGCCATAAGAATCAACTTCGAAACGTCGCTCCGCAGGCACCCGCGGTGAGTCTTCGTTGACCACCGTCAGTAACACGACTTGCTCGTGCAGCACCTGGTTATGCAGCAGGTTGTGCAACAGCGCATGGGGCACTGCGTCCGGACGGGCAGTGAGGAACACCGCGGTGCCTTGAACGCGATGTGGTGGTTGCACGCGAATACTGCTGATAAACAGCGGCAGCGGTAACGCGCTTTCGTCCAGACGATCAACCAGCAACTGTTTACCGCGCCGCCAGGTCGTCATCAGGATAAACAGCACGATCCCCGCCAATACCGGGAATGCGCCGCCCTGCACGATTTTCGGCACGTTGGCGGCAAAAAACAGGCCGTCCACCAAGAGAAAGCCGATCAACACTGGCACCGCCAAAATCGGCGGCCATTTCCACAGCAGCAGCATGACCGCCGACACCAAAATGCTGGTAATCAGCATGGTTCCAGTCACGGCCACGCCATATGCCGAAGCCAGCGCACCCGAGGACTCAAAACCCAACACCAGCAAAATAACCCCGACCATCAGCGACCAGTTCACCGCACCGATATAGATTTGACCCTGCTCATCGCTGGAGGTGTGCTGAATATGCATGCGCGGGATGTAGCCGAGTTGAATCGCCTGATGGGTCAGGGAGAAGGCTCCCGAAATAACCGCCTGCGAGGCAATCACTGTCGCCAGTGTTGCCAGCCCGACCAAAGGGATCAGCGCCCAACTGGGTGCCAGCAGATAGAACGGGTTACGCGCAGCTTCCGGGTTTTCCAGCAACAATGCACCCTGGCCAAAGTAGTTAAGCACCAGCGCTGGCAATACCAAAATGAACCAGGCCCGAGCAATCGGCTTGCGTCCAAAGTGGCCCATATCGGCATACAAGGCTTCAGCCCCGGTCAATGCCAACACGACCGCGCCCAAAATGGCTACGCCCATGCCAGGGTGCGATACAAAGAATCGCACGCCCCACACAGGGTTCAATGCATTGAGGACTTCAGGGTGCTGAAAAATGCCATGAATCCCAAGTCCGCCCAACACCACAAACCACAGCACCATGATCGGGCCAAACAGCTTGCCCAAGGTGTCGGTACCGCGCCGTTGAATCAGGAACAGCGCCACCAGCACGATCAGCGCCAGCGGCACAACCCAGCGTTCAAGACCGCTGAATGCCAGCTCAAGCCCTTCCACGGCGGACAACACCGAAATGGCCGGAGTGATCATGCTGTCGCCATAGAACAGCGATGCGCCGATCAGGCCCAAAATCACCAACACCGTGCGCAATCGGGGATAAGGCGAGGCAGCCCGACGCGCCAGCGCGGTGAGCGCCATAATCCCGCCCTCGCCTTCGTTGTCGGCCCGCAGGATAAACAGCACGTACTTGATCGAGACTACCCAGATCAGCGACCACAGGATCAACGCCAGGATACCGAACACGCCATCGTGGTTAACCTGTACGCCGTACCCCCCGGAAAACACCTCTTTAAGGGTATACAACGGGCTGGTGCCGATATCGCCATACACCACACCCACTGCAGCCACCAGCATCCCGATGGGCTTTGCCTTTGAAGGACCGGAATCTGCTGCCTGACTACTTGCCTGCCCCATCAACCACTCCTACGATCCTGGACCGCGTTTCTTAATGGCTTGCGCTAGATTTGATCAGCAGCATGCGCTGATTTTCCGACTTGCATCGCCAAAATTTCGCTGATTAAAAACTCTATTTTCGCAACGGCGCGCAGCATAGCGCAGCACTCGTCGCAATTCCCCGTATAACGCTGGTCAACTGCGTTGACCATAGCTAAAATTGCGCACTTTTTTTGATCAGAGGCGCATTAAGCGCCCGTTCGTCGTGCAGCCTTTACGGGCATGTAACGTCACTACATACCGAGGTTCGCCATGTCCACCGTTACCACGCCAGCCGCCCCAAAGGTCGGTTTCGTCTCCCTGGGTTGTCCAAAAGCACTAGTCGATTCCGAGCGCATCCTTACGCAACTGCGTATGGAAGGCTACGATGTCGTCTCCACCTACCAGGACGCCGACGTCGTGGTGGTTAACACCTGCGGCTTCATCGACAGCGCCAAAGCTGAATCGCTGGAAGTGATTGGTGAAGCCATCAAGGAAAACGGCAAGGTCATCGTGACCGGCTGCATGGGCGTAGAAGAAAGCGCCATCCGCAAGGTGCACCCTAGCGTGCTCGCCGTAACCGGCCCGCAGCAATACGAACAAGTGGTCAACGCGGTTCACGATGCCGTGCCGCCTAACCTGAACCACAACCCGCTGATCGATCTGGTACCACCACAAGGTATCAAGCTGACCCCGCGCCACTACGCCTACCTGAAGATTTCCGAAGGCTGCAACCACAGCTGCAGCTTCTGCATCATCCCATCGATGCGCGGCAAGCTGGTCAGCCGTCCGGTCGGCGACGTCCTCGACGAAGCTCAGCGCTTGGTCAAGGCTGGCGTTAAAGAGCTGTTGGTGATCTCGCAAGACACCAGCGCTTATGGCGTTGACGTGAAATACCGCACCGGTTTCTGGAACGGCGCTCCGGTCAAAACCCGCATGACCGAACTCTGCGAAGCCCTCAGCACCTTGGGCGTCTGGGTTCGTCTGCACTACGTTTACCCGTACCCGCACGTTGACGAGCTGATCCCGCTGATGGCCGCCGGCAAGATCCTGCCGTACCTGGACATCCCGTTCCAGCACGCCAGCCCGAAAGTACTCAAGGCCATGAAGCGCCCGGCCTTTGAAGACAAGACCCTGGCCCGGATCAAGAACTGGCGCGTAATCTGCCCGGATCTGATCATCCGCTCGACCTTCATCGTCGGCTTCCCGGGTGAAACCGAAGAAGACTTCCAGTACCTGCTGGATTGGCTGACCGAAGCTCAACTTGATCGCGTAGGTTGCTTCCAGTACTCGCCAGTAGAAGGCGCACCGGCCAACCTGCTGGATGCGGCCATCGTGCCGGATGACGTCAAGCAAGATCGCTGGGATCGCTTCATGGCCCATCAACAGGCCATCAGCGCAGCACGCCTGCAGATGAAAATCGGCAAGGAAATCGAAGTCCTGATCGACGAAGTTGACGAGCAAGGCGCCGTTGGCCGCTGCTTCTTCGATGCCCCGGAAATCGACGGCAACGTGTTTATCGCAACCGAAAAAGACATCAAGCCGGGCGACAAGATCATGTGCCGCGTCACCGACGCCGACGAATATGACTTGTGGGCTGAAGCCATCTAAACAGCAAGCCCCTCAAAAAGCCCTGCCGCTCTCGCGCCAGGGCTTTTTTTACGGCTATTGTTAAGCAACTACTTCCATCATCAGTGTCAGGAGACACGCTCGATGCCACAACCACGCGTCGTTCATACCCCCCGTCTGACGGACTTCGAAGAATTAACCGACGTGTGGGAAGCCTCGGTGCGCGCCACCCATGACTTTTTACCTGACAGTTATATCGAGCTGCTTCGCGGGCTAGTCAAAGAGCAATATCTGGACGCAGTGATGCTGATCTGCTGCAAGGACCCGCACACCAAGCGCATCACCGGTTTTGCCGGCGTGGCGGCGGCCAAGGTCGAAATGCTCTTTATCCACCCGGATTATCGGGGGCAAGGCATCGGCAAATGCCTGCTCACATTCGCCATTGACGAACTGAACGCCGAACGCCTCGACGTTAACGAACAAAACCCGCAAGCCATCGGATTTTATTTCAAGCAGGGGTTCGAGGTCATCGGGCGCTGCGAAAAAGACGGCTTGGGGCAGCCTTACCCCCTGCTGCACCTGCGGTATAAACGCCCAGCGCACGCATAAGGCAAATGTTGCCGGGCTTAACCGGCGCCAGGCGGGTACAATAGCCGCCCAATTCCTTTACGGCCCCTGTCATGTCTGAACCGATACGTCTCTCCAAACGCCTCATCGAACTCGTCGGCTGCTCCCGCCGTGAGGCCGAACTGTTCATTGAAGGTGGCTGGGTCACGGTAGATGGCGAAGTCATCGACGAGCCGCAATTCAAGGTCGACAACCAAAAAGTCGAGCTGGACCCAGAAGCCAAGGCCACTGCCCCTGAGCCGGTGACCATTTTGCTAAATGCCCCTGCGGGCCTGGATACCGACAGCGCTCTGGCCTTGATCGGCCCGCAAACCCTGAGCGAAGAGCACCGCTACGGCAAACGCCCGCTCAAAGGGCACTTCCTGCGTCTGACCGTTGGCAACGAGTTGCAAGCCAACGCCAGCGGTTTGCTGGTGTTTACCCAAGACTGGAAAATTGTCCGCAAGCTGACCGCCGATGCCAACAAGATCGAGCAGGAGTACGTGGTTGAAGTCTCTGGCGAGATGGCTCCCCACGGTTTGAATCGCCTCAACCACGGCATGACCTACAAGGGGCGCGAGCTGCCTGCGGTCAAAGCCAGCTGGCAGAGTGAAAATCGCCTACGCTTTGCAATGAAAAACCCGCAGCCAGGCGTTATCGCACTGTTCTGCCAGGCCGTCGGCCTTACCGTCATCTCCATCCGCCGGATTCGCATTGGCGGCGTATCTATGGGCAAGTTGCCTGTGGGTGAATGGCGCTACATGACGACCAAAGAAAAGTTCTAAGCACGGCCCTACCCCGAACATTTCGACACCGCAGCAATGCCTGCGGTGCTCACTGCTGAATATCAGGATTGCCCACATGATTCATAACGACGTACTGCGCAGCGTGCGCTACATGCTCGACATCAGCGACAA
>JAZKIA010000056.1:0-3272 GCA_040385125.1 Pseudomonadota bacterium
GCCGCAGGCTGCGATAAGGCCCGCAGGGGCTTCGCCTTTTAAAGGCGCGAGCCCTTCGGTCTCGATCGCAGCCTGCGGCAGCGGCTACATTGGCTTTGCCGCCCCCCACAAGTCTACAATCAGCACCCCCGCTCCGATGGCTGATTTGCTTCGCATGCTGACCTGCTCCGTACACCCTCTGCCTTACCTCGCCAATCCTGCCGACTATTTTGCGGCGATTCGCCATGCGCCCGGCGCCGTACTGCTGGACAGCGGGCGACCCAGTGCAGAGCGCGGTCGTTACGACTTGATGAGCGCCTGGCCGCACACTGAGTTGAGCGTACAACCCAACGAATCCGGGCGTGACTTTCTGCAACGCCTGCGCGACAACCTGAACCAACTCGGCCATGCCGTACTGCCCGACTCTTGCGAATTGCCGTTTGCCGGCGGTCTGATCGGCTACCTGAGCTACGACTTCGGCCGCCAGCTTGAACAGCTTCCAGCCCTGTCTCGGGACGATCTGCAACTGCCCGACGCACAGCTCGGCCTGTATGCCTGGGCATTGATCAGCGATCACCAGCAGGCCAGCAGCCAGCTGGTGTTTCATCCAAGTCTTGAGGCGAGCGAACGGCAGCGCCTGATTCAACTGTTCAGCCAACCCGCTCAAGTACTGAGCGCACCTTTTTCGCTCAAACAACCCATGCAACCGGACATCAGCGCAGAGCGATACGAGCAGGCACTGGAGCAAATTCAGCGCTATATCCAGGCAGGCGATTGCTACCAGGTCAATTACACCCAGCGCTTCAGCGCCCCGTGTGAGGGCGATGCCTGGACCGCCTATTGCGCATTGCGGGCAGCGTGCCCCACACCCTTTTCAGGCTTTATGAGCCTTGGTCAGGACAACGCGATTGCGAGCCTGTCACCCGAGCGTTTTGTGCGCGTCAGCCAGAATCAGGTGGAAACCCGCCCGATCAAAGGCACTCGCCCCCGCGGCAAAACCAGCGCCGAAGATGCTGCCAACGCCAGCGAACTGCTGGCCAGCCCCAAAGATCGCGCAGAAAACCTGATGATTGTCGATTTACTGCGCAATGATCTGGGGCGCACCTGCCGCATCGGCTCCGTCAGCGTACCCGAACTGTTTACCCTCGAAAGCTACCCCAACGTCCACCACCTGGTGAGTAGCGTAGTTGGCGAACTGGCCGCAGGTAAAGATGCGCTGGACCTGATTGGTGACAGCTTCCCCGGCGGCTCGATTACCGGCGCCCCCAAGATCCGCGCCATGCAGATCATTGACGAGCTGGAGCCCACGCGACGCAGTATCTATTGCGGCTCACTGCTGTACCTCGACGTGCGCGGCGAAATGGACAGCTCGATTACCATTCGCAGCCTGCTGATCAAGGACGGACGCGTCAGTTGCTGGGGCGGCGGCGGAATTGTCGCCGACTCGGACTGGCAAGCCGAGTATCAGGAATCAATCACCAAGGTGAAGGTTCTACTCGACACGCTGCAAACCCTGTAGCTCGCGGTTTTTGCTAACATCGCGCCACTAGAGAGCGCCCAGCGCCATTCACTGTAGGAAGCCGCCTGATGAGCCATCCGTTCGACGTCGCCGAACTCGCCGCGACATACGCCAGCAAGTCCCCGCAGGACATTCTAAAACTCGCCTTTGAACACTTTGGCGATGAACTCTGGATCTCTTTCAGCGGCGCCGAAGACGTGGTGCTGGTGGACATGGCCTGGAAGCTCAACAAAAACGTCAAGGTATTCAGCCTGGACACCGGGCGCCTGCACCCTGAGACCTATCGCTTTATCGAACAAGTGCGCGAGCACTACAAAATCCAGATCGAGCTGATCTCTCCAGATCAAAGCAAACTCGAACCGTTCGTCAAAGAAAAAGGCCTGTTCAGTTTCTACAAAGACGGCCACGGCGAATGCTGCGGTGTACGCAAGATCGAACCGCTGCGTCGCAAACTGTCGACGGTCAAGGCATGGGCCACCGGCCAACGCCGCGACCAAAGCCCCGGCACCCGCAGCCAGGTCGCCGCACTGGAAGTCGACGGCGCGTTCTCCACGCCTGAGCGCACGCTGTACAAATTCAACCCACTGGCACAAATGACCAGCGAAGAAGTCTGGGGCTACATCCGGATGCTGGAGCTGCCTTACAACAGTCTGCACGAGCGTGGTTTTATCAGCATTGGCTGCGAACCTTGCACCCGCCCAGTACTGCCAAACCAGCACGAACGCGAAGGTCGCTGGTGGTGGGAAGAAGCCACACAAAAAGAATGCGGGCTGCATGCCGGCAACTTGATCGCTAAAAGCTAATCACTCCCCTGTAGGAGCGAGCTTGCTCGCGATCAGATCGCAGCGGTGTTGCAGACAGACCGCGCTGATTGGATCGCGAGCAAGCTCGCCCCTACGAAAGGTAAACGCCCACAAAACACACGCGCACAAAAAAGCCTGCACAAGGCAGGCTTCTTTGTTGATCACAAGCGTTCAAGGGGCTTGTGATCTGAATATGGCGCAGCGGACGGGACTCGAACCCGCGACCCCCGGCGTGACAGGCCGGTATTCTAACCGACTGAACTACCGCTGCGCGTAACACTGAAAGCGAATGGTGGGTGATGACGGGATCGAACCGCCGACCCTCTGCTTGTAAGGCAGATGCTCTCCCAGCTGAGCTAATCACCCTTTCACTTCACTCTCGTTGCGGGGCGCATTCTCTCACACTTTTCGTGTAAGTGGTTGTTTTTATTCAGGTTTTTTCAAACTCGTTTAAAAACTTCCGTTTCCAACACCCTGCTCTTTGATCTTCCAGCGAACTGTAAGACCTAAGACCTGTAAGAAAACTCCGCATTCAGCGAGGCTTCCCGAACCACAAGCGTTCAAGGGGCTTGTGGTAAAAAAATGGCGCAGCGGACGGGACTCGAACCCGCGACCCCCGGCGTGACAGGCCGGTATTCTAACCGACTGAACTACCGCTGCGCGTAACACTGAAAGCGAATGGTGGGTGATGACGGGATCGAACCGCCGACCCTCTGCTTGTAAGGCAGATGCTCTCCCAGCTGAGCTAATCACCCTTTCACTCTCGGTGTGGCGCGCATTCTACGGAGCGACCTGTAGTCTGGCAAGCACTTTTTTAAATAATTTTTCTAAGCCCACCAAAGGGTTAGCGCAGGGTTGGCCTACGGCGTCATGAAGCGAATAATGCCGTCTTTGTATAAAGGAGTGATTCACCCCATGTGGTTCAAAAACCTGCTTATCTATCGCCTGACCCAAGATCTGCCTTTTGATGC
>JAZKIA010000057.1:0-59698 GCA_040385125.1 Pseudomonadota bacterium
AGCGAGCTTGCTCGCGATGCGCTCAAGGTCATCGCGAGCAAGCTCGCTCCTACAGAGGCTCCGCTCATCTAAACCTGATTTCTGGAGGCAGCTTATGAACACCCGTGGATTGCTCGATCAGTTACTCAAGTCCGGCCAACAAATGTTGCAGGACAAAACCGGCGCTCAAGGCGGCGCTTCCGGTGCAGGCAAAGGCGGTTTGGGCGGTTTGCTGGGTGGCTCCGGCGGGCTGGGCGGTTTGCTCTCGGGCGCCGGGGGGGGAGCGCTGGCCGCGAGCGCGTTGGGTATGTTGCTGGGCAACAAGAGCGCGCGTAAATACGGCGGTCAAGCCCTGACTTACGGCGGGTTGGCCGCGCTGGGCGTGCTGGCTTACAAAGCGTATGGCAACTGGCAAGCGAATCAGGGCAAGGCCCCGCAGACTGAACCACAAACCATTGACCGGGTAGATCCTGCGCAAGTTGAGCTACACGGCCAGGCCATTCTCAAAGCGTTGGTCGCTGCCGCCAAGGCGGATGGTCATATTGATGAGCGTGAACGTGAACTGATCGATGGTGAGCTCAGCAAGCTCAGCGGCGATCCGGCCTTGCAGCAATGGTTGAAAACCGAGTTGAACAAACCGTTGGACCCCGCCGAAGTGGCAAGCGCTGCCAGCACCCCAGAGATCGCGGCCGAGATGTACATCGCCAGCCTGATCCTGGTGGACGAAGAGCACTTTATGGAGCGGGCGTATCTGGATGAACTGGCCAAACAACTGAAACTTGATCCCGGTCTCAAGGCCGAGCTGGAGTCCCAGGTCAAACAGGCGGCGAGCTAACAACCATCCCTGTAGGCGTCGAGCTTGCTCGCGATTCAGGCACTGCGGTTTATCTACAAAAAACGCGGTGATGCGATCGCGAGCAAGCTCGCTCCTACAGTCGTTCTATTTTGTGCGGTTTTTTGCTTAATGCTGTGAGAACCATCTCAAAGCCCGTACGAATCATTACCTACCCTCGGCTATACTCCCCTTCATTTGACTGGCCCCCGAGGATCGACTGTGAAGAACTGGACGTTACGCCAACGCATATTGGCGAGCTTTGCGGTAATCATCGCCATCATGCTGCTGATGGTTGTTGCGGCCTACTCACGCTTGCTTTCAATTGAAAGCAGCGAGGAGAGGGTGAGCAAGGATTCGATTCCAGGGGTTCATTACAGCTCAATGATGCGCAGTGCCTGGGTGGACAGCTATGTCCTGACCCTGCAACTGACCGGTTCTTCCAGTCAGCGCGAGCTGACCAGCGAAGATCGCAAGCTGTATGCCAGCTATGAAGAGCGTCTGAAGAAAGAACTGGCCAATTATCGCGGGACCATTTTTGAGGGTGAAGACCATGCTGCCTTCGAGGAATTCGAACGGCTTCACCAGGAGTACAACCAGATCCTGGCAAGCGTGATTGAACTCTATCAAAACAAGGAGTTTACCAAGGCCAGTGACATGATCTCCGAGCAACTGGCACCCGCCTGGATGGCTGGGCGCAAACATCTGAACAGTGTGATCGACGCCAATACAACAGCGGCCGAGGAGGCGACTGATAACATTGGTCATGCCGTGTTCACGGCGAAGGTCAGCATGCTGATTTCGTTGCTCATTGCGGTGATTGCGGCGGGGCTGTGCGGCTTCCTGTTGCTGCGGGCGATCATGTCGCCGATGCAGCGCATCGTTTCTATCCTTGAAGTCATGCGCTCCGGTGATCTGAGTCGACGCTTGAACCTTGAGCGTAAAGACGAATTTGGTGCGGTTGAAACCGGCTTCAACGACATGATGACCGAGTTGACCGCGCTGGTGTCTCAGGCCCAGCGCTCCTCGGTGCAGGTCACGACCTCGGTCACTGAAATTGCAGCCACCTCCAAACAGCAGCAGGCTACCGCTACAGAAACTGCCGCCACCACCACTGAAATTGGCGCAACGTCCCGTGAAATTGCGGCCACATCCCGTGATCTGGTGCGCACCATGACCGAGGTGACCTCGGCTGCTGACCAAGCCTCGACGCTGGCCGGTTCCGGTCAGCAAGGCTTGGCCCGCATGGAAGAAACCATGCATTCGGTGATGGGCGCGGCGGATCTGGTCAACGCCAAGCTTGCGATCCTCAACGAAAAAGCCGGCAACATTAACCAGGTGGTGGTGACTATCGTTAAAGTGGCCGATCAGACCAATTTACTGTCGCTCAATGCCGCCATCGAAGCCGAAAAAGCCGGTGAATATGGCCGTGGTTTTGCGGTGGTTGCCACCGAAGTTCGGCGCTTGGCCGACCAGACCGCCGTCGCCACCTACGACATCGAACAAATGGTTCGCGAAATTCAGTCAGCGGTGTCTGCCGGTGTGATGGGCATGGACAAGTTCTCTGAAGAAGTACGCCGTGGCATGTCCGAGGTGCAGCAAGTGGGCGAGCAACTGTCGCAAATCATCCATCAGGTGCAGGCTCTGGCCCCGCGGGTGTTGATGGTTAACGAGGGTATGCAGGCCCAGGCCACGGGCGCTGAGCAGATTAACCTGGCGCTCGTGCAGTTGGGTGATGCCAGCAGTCAGACCGTAGACTCCTTGCGTCAGGCCAGCTTTGCGATCGACGAGCTCAGTCAGGTTGCCGTTGGGCTGCGCAGCGGCGTTTCGCGTTTCAAAGTCTGATGAGTGGACCTCTAGCCAAACCCGTGAGTGGGATGGCGCCGAAAAACCGCCTGTTCCTGGTGTTTTATATCGGCGATGAGCGCTATGCCTTGCCTGCCACCGAGGTGGTTGAGGTGTTGCCGCGTTTGCCGCTCAAGCCGATTGCGCAGGCGCCCGTGTGGGTGGCCGGGGTGTTTGCGCACCGTGGCCAGATGGTGCCGGTGATCGATATCAGCGCCATGACTTTCGGTAGCACCGCCGTTGCACGCACCAGCACCCGTCTGGTGTTGGTCAACTACCGCGGGCAACTGTTGGGACTGATGCTGGAGCAGGCCAGCGACACCCTGCGTTGTAATCCGGCGGACTTTCAGCCGTACGGCCTCGACAACCGCGCGGCACCTTATTTGGGGCCGGTGCGTAAAGACGAGCTGGGGCTGTTGCAGTGGCTGAATGTCGACGACCTGCTGAGCCCTGCCGTCTGTGCGCTGCTCTTCCCCCCGGCCGATGCTGATGGCTGCGGGCAGGAGCTCGCATGAGTGCCGACCAGCGTTTTTTCGACTTTCTCAAACAACGCATTGGCCTGGATGTGGCCTCCGTTGGTCCGGCGATTATTGAACGCGCGGTTCGTCAGCGTTGCACGGCGTTGGGCATGGCCGATCACGGCCAGTACTGGCAGCACTTACTGAGCTCACAGGATGAGCAGCAAGCACTGATCGAATCTGTGATCGTCCCCGAAACCTGGTTCTTTCGTTACCCCGAGTCGTTTGTCACGCTGGGTCGGCTGGCCAGAGAGCGCCTGACAGAGATTGGCAGTCGGCGGCCCCTGCGTATTTTGAGCCTGCCGTGCTCGACTGGCGAAGAGCCCTACTCGATTGCGATGGCGCTGTTCGACACCGGGCTTGCGGCGCATCAGTTTCAGGTGGAAGCACTGGATGTCAGCCCGCTCTCGGTGCAGCGTGCACAGCGTGCGCTGTATGGCAAAAACTCGTTTCGCGGTCAGCAGACCGACTTTCGCGAGCGCTATTTCAGCCAGGAATGCGACGGTTATCAGCTATCGCCCCGCGTGCGTGAACAGGTCCGTTTTCGCGTTGGTAACCTGCTGGACCCCGCGCTCCTGGCAAGTCATGCACCCTACGATTTTGTATTTTGTCGTAACCTGCTGATTTACTTTGATCTTAAAACTCAGCAGCAGGCGCTGGATGTGCTCAAGCGTTTGACCCGCGATGACGGCGTGTTGTTTATCGGCCCGGCCGAGGGCAGCTTGCTGAGCCGCCTGGGGATGCGCTCCATCGGTGCGCCGCAGTCATTTGCCTTTAGCCACAGTCGCGAGCCATTGCCCGCGCTGCCTGCGCAATGGGTCGAGCCCAAACCTGTAATGCGTCCACAACCGCGCCCGGTGCCAGCGCTCGTTCGTCCTTTTGCGCCACGTGCGCCAGCCCCGACGGCCGAACAACCGCGTCCGGGCCGCGATGAACCTGCTGCCTTGCTGGCGCAGATTGCTGTTTTGGCCAATGAAGGCAAGAGCCGCGAGGCCCGTGCTGCCTGTGAGCAGTTCTTGCAGCAACATGGCCCGCAGGCACAGGTATTTTACTGGTTGGGCCTGCTCAGTGATGTTGAAGGCCAGACGTCCCAGGCCCAGGGGTTTTATCGCAAGGCACTGTACCTGGAGCCTCAGCACTCAGAAGCACTCGCACACCTGGCAGCATTATTGGCCGCGCAAGGTGATGTGGCAGGCGCCCAGCGTTTGCAAGCGCGTGCGGCCCGTCACGAGCGTTCCGTTCACAGCGAGCGTAAACCATGAGCGGTCTAACAGCCCAAAGCCTGATCCACACCGAAGCGCAAGCCATTGATGACTGCTGGAACCGCATCGGTATCTATGGCGACAAAGCCTGCCCGTTGCTGGCGCAGCATATCCATTGCCGCAACTGCTCCGTGTATTCGGCTGCCGCGACCCGCTTGCTGGATCGCTACTCGTTTGAACAAGAACATCAAGAGCTTTATGTGCCGCAGAGCGCTGAGCAAAACGTCGCGACGCGCTCCTTGATGGTCTTTCGCATGGGCGGCGAATGGCTGGGGTTGGCCACGGCCTGTCTGGACGAAGTGGCACCGATGCAGTCGATTCACTCGCTGCCACACCAGCGCTCGCGGGCCTTGCAGGGTGTCGCCAATGTGCGTGGTGCGCTGGTGCCGTGTTTGTCACTGGTTGATTTGCTGGGGCTGGACCCAACGGTGGCGAGCGCGACATCGCAGCGGGTTATGCCGCGCATGTTGATCGTGGCGGCGCAGGGTGGGCCGGTGGTACTGCCGGTGGATGAAGTGGATGGCATCCATAACATCGAAGAACAGATCTTAAACGCTGCATCAGTCTCGGGCGAACATGCCAGCGCCAAATACACCCGTGGGGTGCTGCAGTGGAAAACCCGCAGCCTGCGCTGGCTGGATGAAGAGCAACTGCTAAACGCCATCACCCGGAGCCTGACATGACCCCCGAGCAAATGCGTGATGCCTCGTTGCTTGAACTGTTCAGCCTTGAGGCCGACGCGCAAACCCAGGTGCTGAATGCCGGCTTGCTGGCGCTAGAGCGCAACCCGAGGCAAGCCGACCAGCTTGAGGCGTGCATGCGTGCTGCGCACTCGCTCAAGGGGGCGGCGCGAATAGTCGGGGTCGATGCCGGCGTCAGCGTCGCCCATGTGATGGAAGATTGTTTGGTCAGCGCCCAGGAAGGTCGTTTGTACCTGCAACCCGAGCACATTGATGCCTTGTTGCAGGGCACTGATTTATTGATGCGCATTGCCACGCCAGGCAGCGCGAACGTCGGCCCGGCAGACATTGATGCCTATGTGGCGCTGATGAACCGGCTGCTGGATGGCTCTGCGATCAGCGCCCGAGTGGCGCCGCCGGTGTTTGATGTGTCACACCTGTTGCTGGCCCCGGAACCGGCCGCCCCGGTGATTGAGTCCCAATCGCTGCCACTGGCAGACCCAGAAGTGGCGTCAGAGCCAGCGCGGCGTCCACAGCGCCTGACCGAAGGTGGCGAACGCGTGCTGCGGGTCACGGCAGAGCGACTTAACAGTCTGCTCGATTTGTCCAGCAAGTCACTGGTCGAAACCCAGCGCCTGAAACCCTGGCTGGTGGCGTTGCAGCGCCTCAAACGCATGCAAAGCAGTGGCTTGCGGGCGTTGGACAACCTCAATGATCAGCTCAAAGTGGTGGGGCTGAGCCACGAAGCCGAAGAGGCGTTAGCCGATGCCCGGCGCATCCTGGCAGAGTCACAGCATCTGCTCAGCGAGCAGACCGCTGAACTGGATGAATTTGTCTGGCAGGCTGGCCAGCGCGCGCAATTGCTCTACGACACGGCACTGGCCTGTCGCATGCGACCGTTTGCCGATGTATTGGTGGGGCAGGAGCGCATGGTGCGCGATTTGGGGCGAGCCTTGGGCAAGCACATCTGCCTGGAGATTGAAGGCGAGAAAACCCAGGTCGATCGCGATGTATTGGAAAAACTCGAAGCGCCCCTGACTCACTTGTTACGCAATGCCGTCGATCACGGCATCGAATCGCCGGAGCAACGGCTGCTGGCAGGCAAGCCGGCTGAAGGTTTGATTCGCTTGCGCATCTCGCACCAGGCGGGGTTGCTGGTGCTGGAGCTGAGCGATGATGGCGCTGGTGTTGACCTTGAGCGCTTGCGTCAGACCATCGTTGAGCGTCAGTTGTCCACGGCGGCCACAGCGGCGCAGTTGAGCGAAGAAGAACTGCTGACCTTTCTGTTTTTGCCGGGCTTTAGCCTGCGCGACACCGTCACCGAACTCTCCGGGCGTGGCGTCGGGCTGGATGCCGTGCAACACATGGTGCGCCTGCTGCGCGGTGCGATTGTGCTGGAACAGACCCCAGGCCAAGGCAGCCGTTTCCATCTCGAAGTACCGCTGACCTTGTCCGTGGTCCGCAGCCTGGTGGTTGAGGTTGCAGACGAGGCTTACGCCTTCCCGCTGGCGCACATCGAACGTATGCGCGACCTGCAGCCCGATGAGATCGTGCAACTTGAAGGCCGACAGCACTTTTGGCACGAAGGTCGGCATGTAGGGCTGGTCGCCGCCAGTCAGCTACTGCAACGGCCCCCTAGCCAGAGCGATGACGATACCCTCAAAGTGGTGGTTATTCGTGAGCGTGATGCGGTGTATGGCGTGGCGGTCGAACGCTTTATCGGTGAACGCACGCTGGTGGTTTTGCCGCTCGATCCGCGTCTGGGCAAGGTGCAGGATATTTCGGCCGGGGCCTTGCTCGACGATGGCTCCCCGGTGCTGATTGTGGATGTCGAAGACATGCTGCGCTCGGTCGACAAGTTGCTCAATACCGGGCGCCTGGAGCGTATCGATCGGCGTAATCGACACACAGCCGAGTTGGTTCGCAAACGTATTCTGGTGGTGGATGACTCGCTGACTGTGCGCGAACTGCAACGCAAGCTACTGATCAACCGTGGCTATGAAGTGGCCGTGGCGGTGGACGGCATGGACGGCTGGAACGCCTTGCGCGCCGAACACTTTGACCTGTTGATTACCGACATCGATATGCCACGCATGGATGGCATCGAACTGGTTACGTTGTTACGTCGCGACAACCGGCTGCAATCGATGCCGGTGATGGTGGTGTCTTACAAGGATCGTGAAGAAGACCGTCGGCGTGGCCTGGACGCAGGGGCCGACTATTATCTAGCCAAAGCCAGTTTCCATGACGATGCACTGCTTGATGCAGTGGTTGAGCTCATCGGAGGAGCGCAAGCATGAAAATCGCCATCGTCAATGACATGCCCATGGCGGTTGAAGCCTTGCGCCGGGCGCTGGCCTTCGAGCCTGCGCATGAAGTGGTCTGGGTCGCGGGTAATGGCGAGGAAGCGGTCTTGCAGTGTGCTGCACTCACGCCAGACCTGATTTTGATGGACCTGATCATGCCCGTCATGGACGGCGTCGAGGCTACACGTCGGATCATGGCCGAAAGCCCGTGCGCTATCGTGATCGTCACGGTTGACCGTGAACAGAACGTGCATCGCGTCTTTGAAGCCATGGGCTTTGGCGCTTTGGATGTGGTGGATACGCCCGCGCTAGGGGCTGGCAATGCCAGAGAGGCGGCAGCGCCATTATTGCGCAAGATTTTGAATATTGGCTGGCTGATGGGGCAACGTGACACACGGGTACAACCGGTGTCTGCAATGCCACGTACGCATAATGTCTGTAGTGGGCTGGTGGTGATCGGCTCTTCAGCAGGCGGCCCGGCTGCGCTCGAAGAGCTGCTCAAGGGACTGCCAAGAAATTTTGACGCCGCCATCGTGCTGGTTCAGCACGTCGATCAAGTGTTTGCGGCTGGGATGGCTGACTGGTTGAGCGGCTCATGCGGGCTGAATGTGCGTCTGGCGCGTGACGGTGAAGCCCCGCAGCCAGGAGCGGTGTTGCTGGCCGGGACCAACCACCACATCCGGTTATTGAAAAACGGCACGCTGGCCTATACCGCCGAGCCGGTGAACGAAATCTATCGACCATCGATAGATGTATTTTTTGAAAGTGTTGCCAGGTACTGGAACGGTGATGCGGTGGGTGTGCTGTTAACCGGCATGGGGCGTGACGGGGCTCAAGGCCTCAAACTCATGCGCCAGCAAGGTTTCCTCACCATCGCCCAGGATCAACACAGCAGCTCGGTGTACGGTATGCCCAAAGCGGCAGCGGCCATCGATGCAGCGGTTGAGATCCGGCCTTTGGACAAGATTGCGCCACGCTTGCGGGAGATATTTGCCAAATGACTGACAAAATCCCGCAGGACTGGCTTGAAAGTAGAGATTCAGGTGAGCGCATGAACGACTTGCAGTTAGACGACGTCAAAACTGACGAAAACTCCGCCATGGTGTTGCTGGTAGACGATCAGGCAATGATCGGTGAAGCCGTGCGCCGTGGTTTGGCCCTTGAGCAGAACATAGATTTTCATTTCTGCGCGGACCCGCATCAGGCCATTGCCCAGGCGATTCGCATCAAACCGACGGTGATTTTGCAGGATCTGGTCATGCCGGGCCTCGACGGCCTGACGCTGGTACGTGAATACCGCAACCACCCGGCCACCCAAAACATCCCGATCATCGTACTGTCGACCAAGGAAGACCCGCTGATCAAAAGTGCGGCCTTTGCAGCGGGAGCCAACGATTACCTGGTGAAACTGCCGGACAACATCGAACTGGTAGCGCGGATTCGCTATCACTCGCGCTCCTACATGACCCTACTGCAACGTGACGCGGCTTACCGTGCGCTGCGGGTCAGTCAGCAGCAATTGCTCGACACCAACCTGGTGTTGCAACGGTTGATGAACTCCGACGGCCTGACCGGGCTGTCCAATCGCCGGCATTTTGATGAATACCTGGAGCTGGAATGGCGCCGCGCCATGCGCGAGCAAACCCAGCTGTCGCTGCTGATGATAGATGTCGACTATTTCAAGTCATACAACGACACCTTTGGCCACCTGGACGGCGACGAAGCGTTGCGCAAAGTGGCTGCCGCCATTCGTGATGCGAGCAGCCGCCCCTCTGACCTGCCGGCCCGTTATGGCGGCGAGGAATTTACCATCGTCCTGCCCAATACCTCCCAGGGTGGGGCTCGATTGGTGGCAGAAAAACTCCGCCAGACGGTCGCGGCTCTGAAAATCCCGCACATCTCGCCGACCCCAGGCAGCAGCCTGACCATCAGCATCGGCCTGGCCACCATGACTCCGCAACAAAGCAGCAATTGCCGTGAACTGATCTCGGCAGCGGACAAGGGCTTGTACCTGGCTAAAAACAATGGGCGCAATCAGGTGGGGATTGAGTAAGGGGCCTGTAGCCGCTGCCGAGGTACGAGGGCTGCGATCGACCGCGTAGCGGCCGTAAAACCAGGATTTTCAAACTATCTGACACGGCGAAAAGCCCGAACTTACGACAATGCTGTTCACTTAAGGGATTGAATTTCACTGTAGGAGCGAGCTTGCTCGCGAAAAGCGTTAACGATAACGCGTATTCACTGCTTGACCGCGATGACCTTGAGCGCATCGCGAGCAAGCTCGCTCCTACAGTTGTCCTTAAGTGAACCACATTGCGAGCTTACGAAGGCTGCGGCTACAGCGCACCGCTTCCGGATGAGCGTTGGCCTATAAAGGTTGGCGCTGAGCACCATCGAGCAACGCATCCACCACGGCTCGCGCCATTTCGACCGAGTGCACCATCGACCAGATCAGGCCGCGCTCCACACCGCTGCCCAGCTCGGTAATTTCGTCACTGGTTTGCTCGGCGCACAGCAGCAATAACGAGACATGAACCAGAGCGTCCTGAGCACTGATGCCGGCGCGCAGGCTGAACATGGGTTGTAGCGTTGAGTCGACAGGCCCGAATGGGCGTTGAGTCGTACTGGGCAGGGTTGAAGCAATAGTCGGGGAGGGGGTTTTCAGGGCTTTTAGGATGCGTTGCTGGGTGGTTTTAAGCGTTTTAGTGGTAGGACGCTGGGAGTCTGGCTTCTTCATAATGAGTCACTTTTCCTTTAGCAAAGTAAGAAAAGCTGTCTGTACCCACTTCCACATGGATAGGTGGCAGCTGTGCGCAGGTGTGGAAGACCGGGCTAAAGAACCGGCACACCCTAAGGTGTCCCACGCACAACCGCCATAACACGAGCTCGTTAAAGCAAATGTTCAATCAGGCTAATGCGTCTTTAACACCGGACTTCCACGTCCGTCCGTTGATTATTCAACGAAGGAGGCAGACTAAACCCCGATTTTGACAAGGCGCAAGCAACCCATAAGCCGGGACAATCTTCTAGGAAGCGCCCTGCATTGGGAAGAGGAAATTGCTGACAAAATGCGCCAAAAAGCGAAGTGGGAGCGAGCCTGCTCGCGAAGTTCTCAAGAGCATCGCGATTATCGGGTTAATACTCGGTATCACTCATGACCTTCGCGAGCAGGCTCGCTCCCACAGAGGCGTGCTCTGATCCCCGTTTTCAACTAGGCAAACAGCTCCCCATAACCCCGCCAGACGGGCTGCTGAAATGGCCTGTTTCCGGTATACTCCCCGGCTTTGTAAAAATCGCCTACGAGTGCCGCCAGCCATGGAAATCAACCCGATCCTTAATAGCATCAAGGACCTGTCAGAGCGCTCCGAAACTATTCGGGGGTATCTTTGACTACGATCAAAAGCATGAGCGTCTGACCGAAGTCAATCGCGAGCTTGAAGATCCGAGTGTCTGGAACAACCCTTCGTATGCCCAGGAGCTGGGGCGCGAGCGCTCCCTGCTGGCGCAAATCGTTGAAACCCTCGATGAGATGCACACCGGTCTGGCCGATGCCAAAGACCTGCTGCTGATGTCTGCCGAGGAAGAAGATCAGGCCGCTGTAGATGACGTTGCTGCTGAAGTAGAACGTCTGCGCGAAGCCCTTGAAAAACTCGAATTCCGCCGCATGTTCAGCGGTGAGATGGACGCCAACAACGCTTACCTGGACATTCAGGCAGGCTCCGGCGGTACCGAAGCGCAAGACTGGGCCAATATCCTGTTGCGGATGTATTTGCGCTGGGCCGACAAGCGCGGCTTCGATGCCACCATCATGGAACTGTCTGCCGGTGAAGTTGCCGGTATCAAAGGCGCAACCATTCATATCAAAGGCGAATACGCGTTTGGCTGGTTGCGTACCGAAATTGGCGTCCATCGTCTGGTCCGCAAGAGCCCGTACGATTCGGGCAACCGTCGTCATACCTCGTTCTCGGCAGTATTCGTTTCGCCAGAGATCGACGACAACATCGAAATCGACATCAACCCGTCAGACCTGCGGATCGACACCTATCGTTCCTCCGGTGCGGGTGGTCAACACGTAAACACCACCGACTCGGCCGTACGTATTACTCACGTACCGAGCAACACCGTGGTGAGCTGCCAGAACGAACGTTCTCAGCACGCGAACAAAGACACCGCGATGAAAATGCTGCGGGCGCGTCTTTACGAGCAGGAAGTGCAGAAGCGCAATGCTGCCTCCCAGGCCTTGGAAGACACCAAGTCGGACATCGGCTGGGGACACCAGATCCGCTCGTACGTACTCGACGCCTCGCGTATCAAGGATTTGCGTACCAACATCGAGCGCAGCGATTGCGACAAAGTGCTCGACGGCGATATCGACGAATACCTGGTAGCCAGCCTGAAACAAGGGCTGTAAGTCGCGCAACAACCGTAAAGTGCGCAGCTGACGCGATGCCTCGAGGGCGCGCCAAAGCCCGCTTCCCCCTGCCGCAAGGCGGGGGCAACGAACCTGTGATGGAATTTTTTAAGACATGAGCGACCAACAACTCGACCCGCAAGACCTGCAACAGGAAGAAAACACCCTGATCGCCCTGCGCAAGGAAAAACTTGCAGCCGAGCGCGCCAAGGGTAACGCCTTCCCGAATGACTTCCGTCGTGACAACTACTGCGATGCCCTGCAGAAGAAGTACGCCGACAAGACCAAGGAAGAGCTGGCTGAAGCAGCCATTCCGGTCAAGGTTGCTGGTCGCATCATGCTTAACCGTGGCTCGTTCATGGTGATTCAGGACATGACCGGTCGCATCCAGGTCTACGTCAACCGCAAAACCCTGCCAGAAGAAACCCTGGCCGCCGTGAAAACCTGGGACTTGGGCGACATCATTTCCGCCGAAGGCACCCTGGCCCGTTCCGGCAAAGGCGACCTGTACGTTGAAATGACCAACGTGCGTCTGCTGACCAAATCCCTGCGCCCGCTGCCGGACAAGCACCATGGCTTGACCGACACCGAGCAGCGCTATCGTCAGCGTTACGTTGACCTGATCGTCAACGAAGACGTGCGCCACACGTTCCGTGTGCGTTCGCAAGTGATTGCCCACATCCGCAGCTTCCTGATGGCACGCGACTTCCTTGAAGTGGAAACGCCGATGCTGCAAACCATTCCGGGCGGCGCTGCGGCCAAGCCGTTCGAAACCCATCACAACGCGCTCGACATGGACATGTACCTGCGCATCGCGCCGGAGCTGTTCCTCAAGCGTCTGGTAGTGGGTGGTTTTGAAAAAGTGTTCGAGATCAACCGCAACTTCCGTAACGAAGGCGTTTCGACTCGTCACAACCCAGAATTCACCATGTTGGAGTTCTACCAGGCTTACGCCGACTACGAAGACAACATGGACCTGACCGAAGAACTGTTCCGCGAGTTGGCACAGTTGGTCCTGGGCAGCACCGACGTGCCGTACGGCGACAAGGTGTTCCACTTCGGCGAGCCGTTCGTGCGTCTGTCGGTGTTCGACTCGATCCTCAAGTACAACCCTGAGCTGACCGCTGACGACCTGACCGACATCGACAAGGCCCGCGCCATCGCCAAGAAAGCCGGCGCCAAGGTGCTGGGCTTCGAAGGTCTGGGCAAGCTGCAAGTGATGATTTTCGAAGAGCTGGTCGAGCACAAGCTGGAGCAGCCGCACTTCATCACCGAGTACCCGTTCGAAGTGTCGCCACTGGCTCGCCGTAACGACGACAACCCGAACGTCACTGACCGTTTCGAGCTGTTCATCGGTGGCCGTGAAATCGCCAACGCTTACTCCGAGTTGAACGACGCAGAAGACCAGGCCGAGCGTTTCATGGCTCAGGTAGCTGACAAGGATGCAGGCGACGACGAAGCCATGCACTACGACGCTGACTTTGTACGTGCCCTGGAATACGGCATGCCGCCGACTGCCGGTGAAGGTATCGGTATCGACCGTCTGGTGATGTTGCTGACCAACTCACCGTCGATCCGCGACGTGATCCTGTTCCCGCACATGCGCCCACAAGCGTAACGCTGCGAAATAAAAAGCCGCCTACTTCAGGCGGCTTTTTATTGCCTGCCCGTTTTTAAAAAGTACGTCAGGACGCCAATGCCTTGACGGCGATAATCGGTCGGATGGAATATCAAGGCCTGTTAATGGTGCGCTGCTGGTGGCGAATGACGACCGCCCCGGTATGTTTACGCGCTGCATGCACTTGGTATTGGCCGCTCTATATAGATAGAAGGATGCAGGCATGAAAGGTTGGCGTGTAATGTTCATGGCTCTTGCCATGCTGCTGTTAAATGGTTGCCTGGTAACGTTTACCGAGCCGTTACCAGATCCGCAGGCCGCTCCCAAAGGCTTGTTGGGCACCTGGAGCAGCAAAAATGCCTGGGGCGAGGCGCAAAATCTGGTCATCAGTGCCGCCGGCAAAAATAGTTACACCGCTGTCAGCTACCCTAAGGGCAAACCCAAGGAGCGTGAGAGCCATCCGTTTACCCTGACCCGGCATGGCAATCGCTGGTATGCCTCGGCGCAGGTGCCTGCCAAGCAGGGCGGCAATTACGCCCTGGCCGGTTTTGAATTGACCGATAAGGGCGAGTTGGTGATTTACGATCTGGACCTCGATCAAATCAAGCAGGCCATCGCGCAGTCGAATCTGAGCGGCGAAGTGGTTGAGACGGCTGACACCAGCGCGGTGCTGGTAAATAGCCCATCGGCCAAGGTCTTTGCCTATTTGGACGACCCGGCCAATTCCGACGTGTTCGTCGAAGCTGCCCGCTATCAACGCGCAGCCAAGTAACCAAGTTATTCAAGGAGCACCGGGTGGACGATTACCAACGCACGATTCGCATGTTGTCAGACCGTATCGTGCAGGCCCAAACGCCGATCCGCGTGTTGGATGCAGTGAAGTGGGATGACAGCATCCGCCAAGGCTTTCTCAAGGCCAAAGGCAAGGAAATGCCTGCGGTCAACCGCGACTATTATCTGGGGCGGCCATTGTCCTTTGATTCGGGTGCGGTGAAGCTGGAGTTTCAGAATATCGAGCGCGACATCACGCGCCAGCTGGGGCAGTTCAACCCGGTGGGGCAGATCATGCGTCGTATGTGCAAAGAGTACCGGATGGTGGTGCGCATGCTCGAAGCGCGTGGCACCGAGGATTTCGGGCTGATCTCTCAGGAGCTGTATGGCGCGGCTTCGGACGCGTTTCATGCCGGCGACCCGACCTTGGCTGACCTGGGGTTGATGATGTCCGATTACCTGGACAACATCGCTGGCCGAGGTGATCTCAAGGACGAAGCCAAGACCCTGACCGCCAAAGATGCGGTGAACTTGCTGCAAGGCCGCTTGAACAAAGTGTTTGGCGAAGCCGAAGAAACCATTCGGGTGTTTGAGTCCGACGGCATTGTTGCTGACGCGGCGGCCGGTGCTGACTACATCAAGATCCGCACCGACGCGATGTTCAACGAGCGTGACGTGCGGGCACTGGAAGTCCATGAAGGGCTGGTACATGTAGGCACCACACTCAACGGGCAGAATCAGCCGATCTGCACCTTTCTGTCCAAAGGCCCGCCGTCATCGACCGTGACCCAGGAAGGTCTGGCCATTTTGATGGAAATCATCACCTTTGCCTCCTACCCCAGCCGCCTGCGCAAACTGACCAACCGTACCCGCGCCATTCACATGGTGGAAGAGGGCGCCGACTTTATGCAGGTGTATGAGTTCTTCCGCGAACAAGGTTTTGAGATGCCTGAAAGCTATGGCAACGCGAGCCGGGTGTTCCGTGGATCGGTGCCCAATGGCCTGCCATTTACCAAAGACTTGTCCTACCTCAAGGGCTTCATCATGGTTTACAACTACATTCAGTTGGCCGTGCGCAAAGGCAAGCTGGAACAGGTGCCATTGTTGTTCTGCGGTAAAACCACGCTCGAAGACATGCGTACCCTGCGTCAGTTGGTCGACGAAGGTTTGGTGGTCGCGCCCAAATATTTGCCTGAGCAGTTTCGCGACATGAACGCCCTGGCGGCCTGGATGTGCTTCTCCAACTTCCTCAATCACCTGAGCCTGGACCGGATCGAGGCGGATTACTCGAATATTTTGTGAGTGCTCGCACTTGGCACAATCAGATGTCGTAGCAGTTGCCGAAGGCTACGTCCGATTGCGAAGCGATCGTAAACCCTGAGAACCAGGTTCTTCTGGGATATCTCGGTCGCAGGTTTTACGACGGCTTTGCCGCCGGACGCAGCCTTCGGCAGCTGCTACGGGGCTAGTGTGTCGATGCCATCGCGAGCAAGCTCGCTCCTACAAATTGATGATCAGGTGTCTCACGTAATGAAAACCCTGGCTGCACTCTGCCTGCTGTTGACCCTCAGCGGATGCAGCTCATTGCTGTTTTACCCCGAAGCAGGCCAGCCGATCACGCCGACAGCGGCAGGGCTGGATTATCGTGATGTGACCCTGACAACCGCGGATGGCACCCGCTTGAACGGCTGGTGGCTACCGGCTAAAAAAGGGGTGCCGCTCAAAGGCACAGTGCTGCATCTGCATGGCAATGGCGGCAATCTGGCCTACCACTTGGGCGCCACCGCCTGGTTGCCTGACCAAGGCTATCAAGTGCTGATGTTCGATTATCGCGGGTATGGCCTGTCACAAGGCTCACCGACCCTGTCGGCGGTGTATCAAGACATCGGCGCCGCTTTCGACTGGTTGCAACAACAACCCCAGACTCAAGGCCCGCCGCTGATCGTGCTGGGGCAAAGCCTGGGCGGGGCGATGGGCGTTCATTATCTGAGCCAGCACCCGGAGCAACGAGCCCGTCTCAAGGCGATGGTGCTCGATGGAGTGCCCGCCAGTTACCGCGAGGTGGGGCAATTTGCCCTGAGCACTTCCTGGCTGACTTGGCCGTTGCAGGTGCCCTTGTCGTGGTTTGTGCCTGACGCGGACAGTGCGGTTTACGCGATGCCCGGCATGGCTGGTGTGCCGATGCTGATCTTCCATAGTCTGGATGACCCGATCGTGCCGCTTTCCAATGGCATCCGACTGTATCAAGCTGCGCCCCTGCCCAAGGTGCTGCAACTGACCCGCGGCGGTCATGTGCAGACCTTTGCCGATCCGACCTGGCGTCAGGTGATGCTGCGTTACCTGGATGACCCGCAGCACTTCAATGGTGTGCGACGCCTGGGCGAAATCCCGAATTACCCCGCAACCCCGAATTTAAAAGACGTTGAACCAGAGAGCCAACCATGAGTGAAGAACGTAACGCCATCCCGCTGATCATCACCGGTATTTGCACCATTCTCGGCACAGTGGGCTGCCTGTGGTACTACGGCTATTTGCACTTTGCCAAACCCGAAGATGCCCTGTTGCTCAGCGACTTCACCATGCTCAAGACAGTGCCGGGTGAAGACTACAAAGTGTCGCTGACCCCGGCCAAAGAGGTGGCGCAGTGCATTGATGGCATCATCGTGTTGTTTGACACCGAACAAAAAGGCCTGACCGGCGTGTTGGTGAACAGCAAGAAACAAGCGGTTCGCTGCATGGGTCAGGAAACGCCGAAGCTGGAGCAGTAAGGGCTGCCCTCAGAGGGCCGGCCTTGCACCCAAAAAGCCCCGTCTGATCACTCAGGCGGGGCTTTTGGTTTGATGCTTATGGGCTTACTGCATGGACGAACGCGGCGCTACCGGCTGGTTGTCGTTGGAGATGGTCACCTCCACGCGACGGTTCTGGGCACGCCCCGAGTCGGTGGCGTTGCTGGCTACCGGGTATTCCTTGCCATAACCCTGGGCCACAATACGAGTTGGGTCTACACCCTTGCGCACCAGTGCGTTACGCACCGACTCTGCACGGCGCTCAGACAAGGTCTGGTTGAACGTCGCCGAACCGACGCTATCGGTATAACCCTCAACGATCACCTTGCGATCCGGGTTCTGGTTCAGGTAATCCGCCAGGGTGTTGATGTTGCGCATGCCGTTGGCTTGCAGATCGGACTTGCCGAACTGGAACAACACGTCACCAAACGTCACCAGCGTACCGCGTTCGGTTTGCTTGGCGTTCATGCCTTGGAGTTGTTTGATTTGTGCGTCACGGGCATCGAGCAATGCTTTTGCACGGTCAGCTGCCGAGTTCTTCAGATTGCCTTCGGCGGTGCGCAACGCGATGGTTTGCTTGGCCACTTCAACCCGCTGGTTGGTCAGGTACGCCAACTGGTCAACCTTGGATTCGTCTTCCTTGTTCAGGTACGCCTTTTCAGCCTTGTCCAGTGAGTCGCTGGCGTCTTTGGTTTCCAGGGCCGCTACCTTGGTTGCCTCGGGGTTGGTTTGCAGCGCCGAGAAGTTGGTCTTGGCGTTTTCCAGGTTGACGTTCGGCTGTGACGAGCACGCCGCGAGGCCAACGCTTAGAGCCAACAGGGCAGGAATCAGTACTTGGTTACGCATAATAGTTAGTCCTTTCTATCAATTAGGAATGCCATGTCGCCAGAAACAGGTGAAAAGGGGCTGCGTTATTTCACGCTGCGCATGCCTTCCTGACGCAGTTCCTGAACGGCTTTCTGAGCATCCTCAACGGCTTTCTGGGCTTTGGCTGCCTGAGCTTTGCGTTCTGCTACCCGAGCATCCCATTCGGCTTGCTCGGACAGGCGACGTGCCTCATCGTATTTTTTGTCATGCATGGCCAGCTCGGCTTGTTTGAGCTTGTCCTGGGCTGACTTCATCTCTACGGGCGCATATTCAGTACCGCCAGCGCTCACGGCGTTATTCACCGCCGATTGAGTGACTGCGTATTGCTCCGTTGGTGGATTGCCAGCACAACCGGCCAAAACGAAGCTGGTACCGAGTGCCAGCGCAGCCAGTTTTAGCCCGCGCAAGCGAGGTGAGGTGGTTTTGACAGTGCGGGTCATCATGGTTTTCAACTCCATTAGGTAACTCCTGAAAACAGAAAATCCCATCACGATGGCGTCGCCAGGCAGGTGTGTCGGTGACGGCAGCCGCAGTGGGCTCCGGCAGGTGATGGTTAATGGCTGTGACCCGAGCGTTTTTTGAATAGTTCAAAAAAGATGGCAGATTGCCGGAGGAAAAAAATGACTGATCAGTCAGTAAACTTCCGACAGGGGAGGACAGGGCGGGACCTGTGACTGGCGCTGTGTGGCGCCAGTTGAGGGAGGATTCAAGTGGGGGGAAGGTGAGATATCAGTGCTTGGGATTGTCAGCCTGAGTCGCTAAGTCGTGTAAGTGACGGCGTGATAGTGCAAGAAAACGCGGTGTTTGGCCGACATCCTCGTACAAAGGGTTTCCTTCTTCATCGGTCGCAACCACTTGTCGGCCCTTGATGTACGGGAAGCTCGCCTCAAGCTCTTCCAGGGCCGCGCCAATCAGCTCGCCCAGTAGCTCTTCGGGGTGGCGCTTGGGGTACATCTCGGTCAGTGCTGCCAGCCGCGCAGCGGTTTCCATGTCCAGATGAATCACATAACCGGTGTCGACCAGGCGGCCTTTGGCGGTTTCTTCCCAGTGTTGCGCGAGCTCACGGATTTTCATTTTTATCTCGCTTGGACGCCGTCAGAACAGGCGTCGGTTAGTCGCAGGGTTCGGCACGAAGCTGCGCGGTGTGTCCCCGTTTGAGACTAGACGGTTTCAGCGCAATTTCTGTGATCACTTGTCACGCACAGGTGTTGCGACGCATTCTTGGGGCACGAGCCGCCCCCAGAATCTGCTGGAGAAAATGCTGATGACCGATATTGATGCACGCTTGCGCGATGATGTTCACCTGTTGGGTGAGCTGTTGGGTAATACGATTCGTGACCAGTACGGCGAAGCGTTTCTCGCCAAGATTGAACGTATTCGTCAGGGGGCCAAGGACGACCGGCGCGGCACCACGGGCGAGGAGTTGAGCGCGATTCTGGATGCGCTGAGTGACGATGAAGTGCTACCGGTGGCGCGGGCCTTTAACCAGTTTTTGAACCTGGCAAACATCGCCGAGCAATACCAGTTGATTCACCGGCGCGATGATCAGCAGCCGCAGCCCTTTGAGTCATTGGTACTGCCAAAATTGCTGGAGCGCCTGTTGGCTGAAGGCCATGATCGCGAGTCGCTGGCGCGGCAAATCAGCCGTCTGGAGATTGAGCTGGTGCTGACCGCGCATCCGACCGAAGTGACGCGCCGCACGCTGATTCAAAAGTACGATGCGATTGCCGAGCAACTGGCCGCTCAGGATCATCGCGACTTGACCCTTGCTGAAAAATCCCATATCGAGCAGCGCTTGCAGCGGCTGATCGCTGAAGCCTGGCACACCGAAGAAATCCGTCGCACGCGCCCCACGCCAGTGGATGAGGCCAAGTGGGGCTTTGCGGTGATTGAGCACTCGCTGTGGCAGGCCGTCCCGAACATGCTGCGCAAGGCCGACCAGGCCTTGCACGCGGCCACGGGCCTGCACTTGCCGCTGGAAGCCACACCGATTCGCTTTGCATCCTGGATGGGCGGCGACCGCGACGGTAATCCCAATGTGACCGCCACCGTCACCCGCGAAGTGTTGCTGCTGGCGCGCTGGATGGCGGCCGATTTGTACCTGCGCGATATCGATAAACTGGCCGCCGATCTGTCCATGCAGCAGGCCACGCCGCAATTGCTGGCGGTGGCAGGGGAGAGTGCAGAGCCGTATCGCGCCGTGCTCAAGCAATTGCGTGAGCGCCTGCGCGCTACCCGTAACTGGGCGCATAGCGCCTTGAGCAGCGCGCAAATTGCACCTCCAGAGGTCTTGCACGATAACCGCGACCTGCTGGCGCCGTTGCAGCTGTGCTATCAGTCGTTGCACGCCTGCGGCATGGGCGTCATTGCCGATGGCCCGTTGCTCGATTGCCTGCGTCGGGCTGTGACGTTTGGCCTGTTTCTGGTACGCCTCGATGTGCGTCAGGACGCGGCACGGCATGCCTCGGCGATGACTGAAATTACCGATTATCTGGGTCTGGGGCGCTATGAAGAGTGGGATGAGGATGCTCGCCTGACTTTTCTCTCGCGTGAATTGGCCAACCGCCGCCCGCTGCTGCCAGGTTATTTCAAACCCAGTGCCGATACCGCCGAGGTACTGGCGACTTGCCGCGAAGTGGCTGCGGCACCGGGGGCTTCGCTGGGCTCTTATGTGATCTCGATGGCGGGTGCGGCCTCTGACGTACTGGCGGTGCAGTTGCTGCTAAAAGAGGCCGGGCTTGAGCGTCCAATGCGCGTGGTGCCGTTGTTTGAAACCCTGGCTGACCTCGACAATGCGGGGCCGGTCATCGGGCGCTTACTGCTGTTGCCGGGCTATCGCGCACGCTTGCATGGCCCGCAGGAAGTGATGATCGGCTACTCCGACTCGGCCAAGGACGCTGGCACCACAGCCGCAGCCTGGGCGCAGTATCGGGCTCAGGAAACACTGGTCAATATCTGCCGTGAGCAAGACGTTGAGCTGCTGCTGTTTCATGGTCGTGGTGGCACCGTAGGGCGCGGTGGTGGCCCGGCACACGCGGCTATTCTGTCGCAGCCACCAGGTTCTGTAGCGGGACGTTTCCGTACCACTGAACAGGGCGAAATGATTCGTTTCAAATTTGGTCTGCCAGATATTGCCGAGCAAAATCTCAACCTGTACCTGGCTGCGGTTCTGGAAGCGACCTTATTGCCGCCGCCCTTGCCGGAGCCGGGTTGGCGGGTGCTGATGGACGAACTGGCCGGCGACGGGGTCAAGGCCTACCGCGCGGTGGTGCGCGATAACCCGCAGTTCGTCGAGTACTTCCGCCAGTCCACGCCTGAGCAGGAGTTGGGAAGGTTGCCGTTGGGCAGCCGTCCGGCCAAGCGCCGAGCGGGCGGAATTGAGAGCCTGCGCGCGATTCCGTGGATCTTCGGCTGGACCCAGACCCGCCTGATGTTGCCCGCCTGGCTTGGCTGGGAAACCGCGTTGAATAACGCGCTGGAGCGGGGTGAAGGTGAGCAGTTGGCGCAAATGCGCGAACAGTGGCCGTTCTTCCGTACCCGCATCGATATGTTGGAGATGGTTCTGGCCAAGGCCGATGCTGATATCGCCCGGCTCTACGACGAGCGTTTGGTGAGCCCGCAACTGCTGCCTTTAGGTGCGCACTTACGCGACTTATTGTCGCAGGCGTGCGCGGTGGTCCTGGGCCTGACCGGTCAATCGCAGTTGATGGCGCACAGCCCGGACACCCTGGAGTTCATCCGTTTGCGCAACACTTACCTGGACCCTCTTCATCTATTGCAGGCGGAGCTTTTGGCGCGCTCGCGCCGTCAGCAAGCGGCTCAGGACAGCCCTCTGGAACAGGCGTTGCTGGTGACTGTGGCCGGGATCGCGGCTGGCTTGCGCAACACCGGTTAAGGCAAAAGGCAGGCGGGATGTCGCGCCACTGCGCCTGAAGCCAGTGCAGTTTTCATGCCGAGCGCTGCGTGGGCGCGACACTTTGCGGCACGGTTACGACCTGTGACACCCGGCCGCACAGGCCGGTTTACATGTGATTATTCCTACTTTGGCCGGCTTGTGTGGGCTCGGCGGGCTGTGTATCTTGATCAGCCCTTGGCCGTTTGGGCGGCCATAACCCGATTTTGAGATTGGCCCAAAGAGGCGAGTCTGTTGTCATTTAAATAAAAATTTGAGGAGCACATCGATGCGCGTAATTCTGCTGGGAGCTCCCGGGGCCGGTAAAGGTACTCAGGCAAAGTTCATCACTGAAAAATTTGGTATCCCGCAAATCTCCACCGGCGACATGTTGCGCGCTGCTGTGAAGGCTGGCACCGAGCTGGGCCTGATCGCCAAGAGCGTAATGGACAGCGGTGGTCTGGTTTCCGATGATTTGATCATCAACCTGGTTAAAGAACGCATCAGCCAGGATGACTGCAAAAACGGTTTCCTGTTCGACGGTTTCCCGCGCACCATCCCTCAAGCTGAAGCACTGGTAAAAGCCGGTGTTGAGCTGGATCACGTGGTTGAAATCGCAGTTGATGACGAAGAAATTGTTCAGCGTATTGCTGGTCGTCGTGTTCACGAAGCTTCTGGCCGCGTTTACCACACGATTTACAACCCGCCCAAGGTTGCTGGCAAAGACGATACGACTGGCGAAGAGCTGGTTCAGCGCAAGGACGACACCGAAGAAACCGTTCGTCATCGCCTGTCGGTTTACCATTCGCAAACCAAGCCACTGGTAGCCTTCTACCAGAACCTGGCTGAGGCCCAAGGCAAACCGAAGTACAGCCACATTGCGGGCGTTGGTTCGGTTGAAGCGATCACCTCCAAGGTGCTCGAAGCGCTGAGCTGATAAGTCGGTTTTGCTCTGTGACAACAGCCCGCTTGCGGGCTGTTGTTGTTTATACTGCTGCACTTTTTCCACTTTTGATTCTGACGGGAACACCGATGAGCACCTTGCTGGCCCTGGATACCGCGACTGAAGCTTGCTCTGTTGCCTTGTTGCACAATGGCAAGGTCACGAGCCACTACGAGGTGATCCCGCGCCTGCACGCGCAAAAGCTGTTGCCGATGATCAAGGATCTGCTGGCCGAGGCGGGTGTTGAGTTGTCGGCTGTCGAGGCCATTGCATTCGGGCGCGGGCCGGGTGCCTTTACCGGGGTGCGGATCGCCATTGGCGTGGTCCAGGGTCTGGCCTTTGCGCTGGAACGTCCGGTGCTGCCTATTTCCAACCTGGCGGTATTGGCCCAGCGTGCCCATCGTGAGCATGGCGCGACCCAAGTGGTGTCGGCGATTGATGCACGCATGGACGAAGTGTATTGGGGTTGCTACCGCGAGCAGGCGGGTGAAATGCGCCTGGAAGGCGTCGAGGCCGTATTGCCACCAGAAGCGGCCGGCTTGCCGGATGGCGCCAGCGGTGATTGGTTCGGCGCGGGCACGGGCTGGGGCTACGCCGAGCGCCTGAACGTCAAACCGTATGCGTTGGACGCGGGTATGTTGCCCCACGCCGAAGACCTGCTGACCCTGGCGCGTTTTGCATGGGCGCGTGGCGAAGCCATCGCCGCTGACCTGGCAATGCCGGTGTACTTGCGTGACAAGGTAGCCACCCCCAAAGCCGAGCGTTGAGGCACTTGATTTTCGTAGCAGTTGCCGAAGGCGACGTCCGGCGGCGTAGCCACCGTGAAATCAGAGACCGTGGTTTGTCAGTTAAACCGCAAGTTCCGGTTTGACGATAGCTTCGCAATCGGACGCAGCCTTCGGCAGCTGCTACGAAATTGGCGGATGCTCGGGTATTTGCTTAGTAAGCCCAGCGCCGCTAAATTGTAATTATCGCCACCGAGCATGCAGCCATGCGCATAGACGGCTTTTCCTCTCAGTCCTACCCGATCAAGCGCACGCCGCGTAAAGGCAAGGCGCTGGTTGACGAGTCGGCGGATGACAGTGAAGTCGTGTTTGAATCGGCGCCAGCCAAAGATGAGCGCATCACGCAGTTACCCGCCCGCCAGCAAGACATGATCTTCCCGCGTGGCATGAGCAAAAACGTGGCCAGCGCCCTGACCAGCTACCTGACGACAGCCGGCTTTGTCGACTGGGAAATAGAAGTGCTGGGTCTGGACCTGTACATTTGAGTCATGACTGACTCGCCTCTCCCTTATTACCTCGGTTGTCCGTCCTGGAGCGAAAGCGCCTGGCGTGAAGGCCTGTACCCGCAGAACGCCCGCC
Organism: Pseudomonadota bacterium; assembly: GCA_040385125.1. Taxonomy (GTDB): domain Bacteria; phylum Pseudomonadota; class Gammaproteobacteria; order Pseudomonadales; family Pseudomonadaceae; genus Aquipseudomonas. The sequence continues at coordinate 24,075 of JAZKIA010000057.1, forward strand.
CGGCCGACTTTCTGAGTCTGTACGCGCAAGTGTTCAATGCTGTCGAAGGCAACACCACGTTCTATGCGCGGCCCGCTCCGAGCACGGTCGAGCGTTGGGCACAAAGCCTGCCCGAACACTTCAGGCTGACCGCCAAGTTCCCACGGGACATCAGCCACGGCGGTGATTTGCGTGAGCAGGCTCAGGCAGCAGAGGACTTCCTGAACTTATTACGCCCCCTGGGCGCGCGCGTAGCGCCACTTTGGCTGCAACTGCCGGCCAGCTTCGGTCCTCAGCGCCTGGCGGAGCTGGTGAGCTTTATAGACACCTTGCAGCGTCCACTGGCGGTTGAAGTGCGTCACCCTGAGTTCTTTGCCAAAGGTGATGCCGAGCGACGGCTCAATCGCTTGCTGATGGCGCGCGGGGTTGAGCGCATATGCCTTGATTCTCGGGCGCTGTTCAGCTGTGAGTCCCGCGATCCTGCGGTGCTCCACGCCCAATCGAAAAAGCCCAGGGTGCCGCCGCGTCCGGCCGCCTTTACCCAGTTCCCGCAAGTACGCTTTATTGGCCGACCAGAACTGGACGCCAATGATCGCTATTTGTTGCCTTGGGTTGAGAAAGTCGCGGGCTGGATCGAAGAAGGGCGCACGCCTTATGTGTTTCTGCACACCCCGGACAATCACCGAGCGCCCGAACTGGCGCGGCGTTTTCATCAGCAGTTGAGTGAGCGGTTACCGGGGTTGCCCGTATTGGCCGAGCTGCATCAGCCGCAGACCACCGAGCAACTGGGGCTGCTTTAGGCCGCCAGACGCAGGTTGTTGACGATCAGTGGGCGGGCCCAGCCCAGGTCGAAGTCCATTGCCCGTTGTTGTTCGATCAGTGTCAGGGCGTCGAAAGGTTCGGCGGGTTTGTCGAGCAAATCCAGCTCAAACTCGGCAATCGGCAGGTGCAATGGCCGTGGCTCGGGTGCAGGGCCTGGATCAGGCAGCGGATGCCCTTGAGCCATGATGATCGGGCGTACCCAGCTGTTGTTGAAGTCCTGCTGATGTTGTTGCTCGGCAATGGCTTGCGGCGGGAAGGGCTGCGCGGTTGGCGGCAGCAAGTCCAGTTCGAACTCGGCAATCGGCAAAAACAGCGCTTCAGGTGGACGCAGTTCGGTGTCCTGAACCTTGCAATGGCGCTGGGTCACGATGGCACTCAGCAGCTCAGTGCCGCCCAAGGGCGCAACACTGTTATTCACGGCAACCGGTTCGGCTTCTGTCAGTACCGATTCTTCAGGCCCGGCTTGTTCTGCCAATGCCTGGGCGTAGAAGTCCTTCCACAGGTGATTGACGCTGCCCGTGATCTGAGAATTGTGTCGGCCAAAGTCGCCAATTGGCGCAATAAAGCCTATCGATGTTGAATGAATGTCTGACATAGCTCTCGGTCGACGCCCAGCTCTGGCAAAATGCCGGATATTTCATTTATCGGCAGCCTTTGCCGATCATTAAATTTTTGAGCGTGTTTTTAGATGATTGAGCAAACAGCGGGCTGTCGTATCAAAGTCGAGGCGTTGGACGAGGCTTATCAAGCCTTGGCCGAGCAATGGGCTGAACGCCTGGGTTTGCCGCTGGACGTGGCGGATGCCGAGTTCGCCTTGCAGGTGTCTGCCCAAGGTTTGCAGCTGCAACAGCTGGGCCCTGATGCACCCGGCCCAGTGCGGGTCGACTTTGTGGAAGGCGGCGCAGCCCATCGCCGTTTGTTTGGCGGTGGCACGGGGCAGATGATTGCCAAGGCGGTGGGGATTCAACAAGGCGTGCGCCCTCGCGTGCTGGATGCCACGGCGGGCCTGGGCAAGGACGCGTTTGTCCTGGCGAGTCTGGGCTGCGAAATGAGCCTGATCGAGCGTCAACCGCTGATCGGTGCGCTGCTGGAAGACGGCCTGGCCCGTGGTCTGGACGATTTTGAAGTGGCACCGATTGTGTCGCGCATGCACTTGCTCAAAGGCAATTCAATTGAGGTAATGCGCAACTGGGAAGGTGAACCGCCGCAGGTGATCTACCTCGACCCGATGTTCCCGCACCGTGAAAAAACCGCTTTGGTGAAGAAAGAAATGCGCCTGTTCCGCCCGTTGGTCGGTGACGACAACGACGCCCCGGCCTTGCTCGAAGCGGCATTGGCGCTGGCGACCCACCGCGTGGTGGTCAAACGCCCGCGCAAGGCGCCGTGTATTGCCGGCCCCAAGCCGAGTCATGCGCTGGATGGCAAATCGAGTCGTTACGATATTTACCCGAAGAAGGCGTTGAAGTCGTCCTGAAGAATAAGAAATCTGAAGCTGTAGGAGCGAGCTTGCTCGCGATGGTCGTTAACGATAACGCTGCATGGCTGAAGGCACGCAGCGCTCTTGAGACTATCGCGAGCAAGCTCGCTCCTACAGAGGCTACGGTTTCACTGTGGCCGATACGCCCGCATAAACACGCCGACCACTTCCTGCACATGCGCCTCGCTGTCTTCACTGCTCAACGGTTCGCCGCAGCCATACAGCAGGCGAAAATTAGGCGCGCCCTTGAGCATGCAAAAGAAGTGCTCGGCTGCGTAGTGCGGGTTATCAATGTGCAACACGCCCGTCAGATGAATCTTGCTTAGCAGGTGCTTCATCTCGCGCACCACCCGGTCGGGCCCCGCTTCAACGAAAATCTGCGACAGCTTCGGGTCCTGGCTGCCCAAGGTGATCATCAGGCGATGCAGGTTCAGCGATTCCTCGCTGTTAATCAAAACCTGAAAGCCTCGGGCGATGTTTAACAACACGCCCTCGATTGGCGCGCCATCGGGCAAATCAAAAATCAATTCCGGCAATTGCTCAGTGCATTTGGACATGACCGCCGAGGAAAACAGCGTCTCCTTATCGGTGAAGTGGCTGTAGACCGTCAGTTTTGACACGCCCGCCAAACCGGCCACCGCATCCATGCTGGTGCTGGCATAGCCCTTGGTCAAAAACAGGGTTTTGGCGGCGTCGAGGATGGCCTGGCGTTTCGCCATGTCTTTGGGACGGCCAAGTGCAGCGGGGGCTAAAGGATGCTCAGACATTTCCGTTTATTACTGGACTGGTGAGTTTGGTATTAATAACATGCTGGCCAGTATAAATATTCCAAGCCTCATTAGCGAAAGGTCGTCACCATGTTGCGCCATGCCTTGCCCCGCGCTGTGCCTGTCTGTCTGGTATTTTTGTTGTCCGCGTGTGGTCAGCAGGAGCCTGTTAAAACCAGCATCAGCCCAGTGATGGTGGTGCAGCCGCTGACCTCGGCACTGGCGAGCCAAAGCTATTCAGGCGAGGTACGTGCGCGTTTCGACCCGCAATTGGCGTTCCGTATCAGCGGCAAAGTGACCCGCCGGCTGGTAGATGAAGGTGAGCGGGTCAAGGCCAATCAGCCATTGGCCGAGCTGGACCCGCAAGACGTACGTCTGCAACTGGAAGCGACCCGTGCTCAAGTTACCGCCGCTCAGGCCAACCTGAACCTGGTGCGCACGGAGCGTGATCGCTATAAAACCCTGCTGGATCGGCAGATGGTCAGCCGCTCACAGTTCGATAACGCCGAAAACCTGTACCGCGCAGGCGAGGCCAAACTGCATCAGCTCAAGGCTGAGCAGGACGTGGCCAGCAATCAGGCAAGCTATGCCGTGTTGCGCGCGCCACAAGATGGCGTGATTGCCCAGCGTCAGGTGGAAGTCGGGCAAGTGGTGGCCGCGGGTCAAACCGTATTCACCCTGGCCGCCGATGGTGAGCGTGAAGTGTTGATCAGCCTGCCGGAACAAGGCTTCGCCCGTTTCAAGATTGGTTTGCCGGTGTCGGTTGAACTGTGGTCGCAACCCGGCCAGCGTTTCAGCGGGCGGATTCGTGAGTTGTCGCCTTCAGCCGATCCAAAATCGCGCACCTTTGCTGCTCGAATCGCTTTCACTGCGGGCAAGGTGCCTGCCGAACTGGGCCAAAGTGCCCGGGTGTTTATTCAGAGCGAAGGCACCAGCCCGTTGTCGGTGCCGTTATCTGCCCTGACGGCGGAGAAGGGCGCAGCCTATGTCTGGCGTGTCGGGCAAGGCAACACACTGGAGCAAGTGCCAGTGCGGGTTGGCCCTTATGGTGAGAAAACTGTGCCCGTACTCGAAGGTCTCACGGCCGATGACTGGATCGTCGCGGCCGGGGTGCATGTGCTGCATCAGGGGCAGGAGGTGCGACCGATTGATCGTTCCAATCGAACGATCAACGTAGCGGCGAAGGAGTAATCGCCATGGGGTTCAACCTTTCTGCCTGGGCGTTGCGTAATCGCCAAATCGTACTGTTTCTGATGTTGTTGCTGGCCATTGTCGGTGGGCTTTCCTACACCAAATTAGGTCAAAGCGAAGACCCGCCGTTTACCTTCAAAGCCATGGTGATTCGCACCCTGTGGCCGGGTGCCACGGCTGAGGAGGTTTCGCGCCAGGTCACTGAACGCATCGAAAAGAAGCTGATGGAGACCGGCGAGTACGAGAAAATTATTTCGTTTTCGCGCCCTGGTGAATCGCAGGTGACCTTTATGGCCCGCGACTCGATGAACTCGGGCAAGGTGCCGGAGCTGTGGTATCAGGTACGCAAAAAGATCAGCGACATTCGTCACACCCTGCCGCCGGGGATTCAGGGGCCGTTTTTCAACGATGAATTCGGCACCACTTTCGGCAATATCTACAGCCTGAGCGGTGAAGGTTACGACTACGCGGTGCTCAAGGACTACGCCGACCGCATCCAGATTCAGCTGCAACGGGTCAAGGATGTGGGCAAGGTCGAGCTGCTGGGCCTGCAAGACGAAAAGATCTGGATCGAACTCTCCAATCTCAAGCTCGCGACCTTGGGCCTGCCGCTGGAAGCAGTGCAAAAAGCCCTTGAGGAGCAGAACGCGGTCTCGACCGCAGGCTTCTTCGAAACCCCTGCCGAGCGAGTTCAATTGCGGGTCAGTGGCAATTTCAAAACGGTCGAAGAGATCGAGCGCTTCCCGATTCGCGTCGGTGAACGCACATTCCGGATCAGCGATGTGGCCGATGTGCATCGTGGTTTTAATGATCCGCCTGCGCCGCGTATGCGTTTCATGGGGCAGGACGCGATTGGCCTGGCCGTAGCGATGAAGGACGGCGGCGACATTCTGGTACTGGGCAAGGCGCTAGAGACATCATTTGAACGGCTGCAGAAGAATCTTCCGGCTGGTATGCAATTGAGCAAGGTCTCGGATCAGCCCGCGGCGGTGAAAACCAGCGTCGGTGAGTTTGTCCAAGTGCTGGTGGAAGCGCTGGCGATTGTGCTGCTGGTGAGTTTTTTCTCGCTTGGCGTGCGCACCGGCATGGTGGTGGCGCTGACCATCCCGCTGGTGCTGGCGATGACGTTTGCCGCCATGCATTACTTCGGTATTGGCTTGCACAAAATCTCCCTTGGCGCACTGGTGCTGGCGTTGGGGTTGCTGGTGGACGACGCGATCATTGCCGTGGAAATGATGGCGATCAAAATGGAGCAGGGCTACGACCGGCTCAAGGCCGCCAGCTTTGCCTGGACCAGCACCGCGTTCCCGATGCTCACGGGGACGCTGATCACGGCTGCGGGTTTTCTGCCGATTGCCATGGCGCAGTCGAGTACCGGTGAATACACCCGCTCGATTTTTCAGGTGGTGACTATTGCACTACTGGCTTCATGGGTTGCGGCGGTGGTCTTTGTGCCGTATCTGGGGGCTTTGCTATTGCCGGATCTGGCGAAGCTGCATGCCGCCAAACATGGCACCGGCGCAGGTGCATCAGGCCCGTATGCCACACCGTTTTATCAGCGGGTTCGACGGCTGGTGGAGTGGTGTGTGCGCCGGCGCAAGACCGTGATTACGCTGACCGTGCTGCTGTTTTTAGGTTCGGTGGTGCTGTTCAAGTTTGTCCCGCAGCAGTTCTTCCCGGCGTCGAGCCGTCTGGAACTGATGGTCGACTTGAAGCTGGCTGAAGGCGCGTCTTTGAGTAACACCACCGAACAGGTCGAGCGCCTTGAGGCGTTGCTCAAGGATCACCCGGGCATTGCCAATTATGTGGCTTATGCGGGTACCGGTTCGCCGCGCTATTACTTGCCGTTGGATCAGCAGCTACCAGCGGCCAGCTTTGCCCAGTTTGTGGTATTGGCCAAGACCATTGAGGAGCGCGAAAGCCTGCGCACCTGGTTGATCGATACCCTTAATGAGCAATTTCCGGCGCTTCGTTCGCGGGTCACACGTCTGGAGAATGGCCCGCCTGTGGGGTATCCGGTGCAGTTGCGGGTCACTGGTGAGCACATCGAAGAGGTGCGGGCGCTGGCGCGCAAGGTGGCGGCCAAGGTGCGGGAAAACCCGCATGTGGTGAACGTACACCTGGACTGGGAAGAGCCGAGCAAAGTGGTGTACCTCAACGTCGACCAAGACCGGGCTCGAGCCTTGGGCGTGAGCACGGCGAACCTGTCGCGCTTTTTGCAGAGTACCTTGCTGGGCTCCACGGTCAGCCAGTATCGCGAAGACAACGAGTTGATCGAAATCTTGCTGCGTGGCACCCCTCGGGAACGCACGGAGCTCAGCCGGCTGCCGAGCCTGGCGGTGCCGACTGACAATGGCAAGAGTGTTGCCTTGTCACAAATAGCGACCCTGGAATATGGTTTTGAAGAAGGCATCATCTGGCACCGTAACCGCCTGCCAACCGTAACCGTGCGGGCCGATATTTATGGCAAGGAGCAGCCGGCAACCCTGGTACAGCAGATTTTGCCGACGCTTGAGGGCGTGCGCGCTGAGTTGCCGGATGGTTATTTGCTGGAGGTGGGCGGTACGGTCGAAGACTCGACCCGTGGTCAGGACTCGGTAAAAGCCGGTGTGCCGCTGTTTATCGTGGTGGTGCTGACTTTGCTGATGGTGCAGCTGCGCAGCTTCTCGCGCATGGCGATGGTGTTTTTGACCGCGCCACTGGGCTTGATCGGGGTGACACTGTTCCTGCTCGCGTTTGGTCAGCCGTTTGGCTTTGTGGCCATGCTGGGCACCATTGCCTTGTCCGGGATGATCATGCGCAACTCGGTGATCCTGGTGGACCAGATCGAGCAAGACAAAGCGGCGGGGCTGGAGCCGTGGCAGGCAATTATTGAAGCGACGGTACGTCGATTCCGCCCGATTGTACTGACCGCACTGGCGGCGGTGCTGGCGATGATTCCGCTGTCACGCAGCGTATTTTTCGGGCCAATGGCCGTGGCCATCATGGGCGGACTGATTGTCGCAACCGCGTTGACCTTGTTGTTCTTGCCGGCGTTGTATGCGGCGTGGTTCAGGGTGAAGAAGACCTGAAGCAGCCCTGTGTAGGAGCGAGCTTGCTCGCGATCCATACGATGCGATTTATCTGATGCACCGCAGCGATGCTATCGCGAGCAAGCTCGCTCCTACAGAAAGGGGAGCGGGCGGCTTTTAAAGCGTTCCAAACACCTTTTTTGCCAGACTGGTCGCCGCAGCGGCCGGGTTTTGGCGGATGTTTTCTTCCTGCTTGCCGATCATTTCGAACAAGCCATCCAGGGCTTTTTCCGTCACGTAGCCTTCAATGTTGGCACTTTTGGTATCCAGTACACCCAGTGTGGCGGCTTGGCCGGCAAACGAGTTGTACTGCTGGGCCAGGCCCACCTTGTCAGTGGCTTGCTTGACGATCGGCAAGAACTTGGCGCGAATCTGATCGCGGCTGCTTTTGCTCAGATATTGCGTGCCGGAGTCCTTGCCGCCACTCAAAATGCCTTTGGCATCGGTGACGGTCATCTTTTTAACCGCATCCACCAGCAAGGCTTGCGCCTGGGGCATGGCCGCTTCAGCAGCCTTGTTCATGCTGGCTTCAAGCTGATCGACTTGGCTACCCATACCAAACTGCTTCATTTTCTTGGCTACCTTGCCCAGGTTGCCTGGCAACTCGATTTTGACCTCGGGGTTATTGCTGAAACCACCGGGCGTGCCCAGTTGTTTCACCGCAATTTGTGCCCCTTGAGCGAGGGCATCTTTAAGGCCGCCGGTGGCATCTGATTGCGACAGGTCGCTTAACGACAGCGCCAGCGCGTTGGCCGAAATCAGTAGACCTGCACACAGACCCGCAAAGCGGAGAGTAGGACGCAGCATGGGAACTTCCTTATCTGATGAAGGTTAAGTTAACGAACCTGGTCCACACGCACACGCAGCGGCTGCAGGTATTTGGCATCGAGATCAACGGTGTTGCGTTCAGTGGTAATAAACAGCAATTGGCCATCTTGTTCGATCCGCGCACTGATCGCGTAGGTATGCCCTGGCTTGACCTGTGATGGATCGTAAGTCAGGTGAAACGGCAGCGGCACCTGGCCTTTGATGGGCCCGCTCTGTTGTGCCAGGGTGACGGCTGGCGCATCGGCCAGTGACACATCTTGCAAGCTTACTTGCAGCGTAGCAGTCGGTGGCAGGGCGATGCGTTGCAGGTAAAACACTTCGCCGTCCAGGCTGGCTTGCGGGGCTGGGGTCATCGAGCTACAGGCTCCGAGCAGGGCGGTTAGACTGAGTAGAAGGACTTTTTTCATGTAGGAGACTCCATGTTCAAGAGGTTTTTTCCAAAGACAGCGGCGCTTGATCTGCTGCGTCTTCACTGCGGTGCAACGCAACCTGGCGGATTGACAAGCGAATCTCGGCTGGCAGTACACGTTTGGCCACACCTTCGGCCAGCTCGCCCAGCAGTTCGTTGTAACTCAACTTGCCGTTGGCATCTCGGCGCAGTACGTCTTGCTCAAGCAGCGTCTGGATAAAGTGGCGGAACAGGCTCTTGTCGAAGAACTCGGGAGCATTGAGCCCGTGCAGGATCGAAAGGCGTTGGGCCATCATGGTGCACAGATCTTCCAGCTCTTCGGCGCTTAAAGTGTCCTGGCCGCTATTGAGCAGCAGCGAAGTGGCCATGTAGAAGCGCTGCAAGGTTTGCGCAATGCTCTTGGACAGCAGCGTCAGCAGTACAAAGTGCCGCGAGCTTGGCGCCGGACGCAGGTACACCTCGTTTTCAACGCGCAACAAACCTTGCTCGACAAAGGCTTCGAGCCATTGGTCAACCACACCCTCGAGCTCGTCCTGCGACCAGCGGATAAACAGCTCCGACTGCAAGTACGGGTACAGCGCGTGAGCGTAGCGCAGGATCTGTTCGCGGCTCATTCGCGAGGCGCTCTGGAAGAAGCTGGCCAGCAACGCAGGCAATGCGAAAATATGCAGTACGTTGTTGCGGTAATAGGTCATCAGAACCGCGTTTTGCTCATCCAGGTACAGAATTTTACCCAGTGCATCGCTTTGCTCGGAGAGCAGGTCCATGGCTTTAACGTGGTCTATCAGAGCTCGCCCGTCACCTTCAGGCAAGGTGGTGTGGGGCGAGTACGGCACGCGCCGCAGCAGGGCCAGATACAGATCCAGCACCCGGGCCATAGCCCGATCATCCAGGGCCAGCTTGCTGGTGGACAACAGCGCCAGCGCCACTAGATTGACCGGGTTGATCGCTGCCGCTTCGTTCAGGTGCTGGGCAACTTTTTCACCCAGGCGATTGGTGGTGGCGGTCAACCATTCCGGGCGATACAGCGGTGCCAGTTGCTGCTCACGCCAGTTCGGTTGCTCATGGTCCAGAAACTCGGCGAGTTTGATCGGCTCGCCAAAGTTGACGGCAACCTGGCCAAACTTCTGCTTGAGCGCGCCAATGACTTTGAAAATGTCAAAAATCGACTCTTTCTTCTTGCTCGCCCCGCGCAGTTCGCCGAGGTAGGTACGGCCTTCGAGTACGCGTTCGTAGCCGATGTACACCGGTACGAAGACGATCGGCATACGCGATGAACGCAAGAAACTGCGCAAGGTAATGGCCAGCATCCCGGTTTTCGGTTGCAGCATGCGCCCAGTGCGCGAACGGCCACCTTCGACGAAGTACTCCACCGGGAAGCCTTTGCTGAACAAGGTATGCATGTACTCGTTGAACACCGAGGTGTACAGCGGGTTGCCCTTGAACGTGCGGCGCATGAAAAAGGCTCCGCCACGGCGCAGCAAGCGGCCGACCAGCGGCATGTTGAGGTTGATCCCAGCAGCGACGTGCGGCGGGGTCAAGCCGTTGCGAAACAGCAGGTACGACAGCAACAAGTAGTCGATATGGCTGCGGTGGCACGGCACGTAAATGATTTCGTGGCCCTGCGCGACCTTTTGCACGCCCTCGATGTGGTTGACCTTGACCCCGTCGTAAATCTTGTTCCAGAACCAGCTCAACACCACTTCAAAAAAACGGATCGCGGTGTAGGTGTAGTCCGAGGCAATTTCATTGGCGTAGCGCAGAGCCTGGGCACGAGCTTTGTCGGGCGAGATGTTTTCGCGCTCGGCTTCATCGAGAATCGCCTGACGTACGGCGGGCTCGTTGACCAGGCCTTTGACCAGCGTTCGGCGGTGCGACAGGTCGGGGCCGATGGTTGCGGTTTTCAGGTTGCGAAAGTGCACTCGCAAAATACGCTGGGCCATGCGCACAGTGCGTTCGTGGCCTTTGTTGTGGTCGAGCAGTTCACGCAAGTGGATCGGTGCGGAGAACTGCACGCGGGTTTTACGGCCCAGAATCAGAATCCGCAGCAGACGTCGCAAGCGCCCGGTGACCGCCCAGCTGTCGGCAAACAGTAGCTTCCAGGGGCTGGATTCGCTGTCGGGTGACTGGCCCCAAAACACGCTGACCGGAATGATTTGCGCATCTTCAGAAGGGTTGCAGGTCAGGCTGTCTACCAGGCGGGTCAAGGTCGGCGGTGCGCCACGCTTGTCCTGACGGCCGAGCCAGTCGGGCTCGGGGGTCAGGTAGAAGAAGGCGGCAGGCTCAACCAGTTCACCCACGGCCACCGGTAGCACCGGGCGCGGCAAGCCGGCCTTGGTGCACTCGGTGTCGATCACGGCCAGCTCGGTCATGGAGGGCGATTGCAGGACGTAGAACACTGGCCGGCTGCGGTCCAGATTCAGGGTTAAGGACGACTGATTGATGGTCTCCGAGCGCACCCACAGGTACAGCAAGCGACGCAGGGCGCCAAATACAAGACGGCGGAATGGGGAGCGGGTCATACGGCTTCTGCGTTAGTGAATTAAAACGAGTGTTTACTCGGGCCGGTAGTGTGCCGTATCTCTGGAAAATCGGCAAAAAAGCAGCGAACTAATATTGATTGAGTGTTTTTCGGGCTGACTTATACTCGGGAGTTCTTTCGCCATGCTGCGCAAGACACCGTCTTAAAAGTCAGGTTAGAGCGAAAGATCTCAAAGGGCCAATCAACGAGCCCATTCAATAATAAAAAGAGGGAAATGATTCATGACGATGCGCGTAACAGGCAGTGTGAAGTGGTTCAACGATGCCAAGGGCTACGGGTTTATTCAGTGCGAAGAGGGCCGGGATGTGTTTGTGCATTACCGCGCGATTCGCGGTGAGGGCCATCGCTCTCTGGCTGAAGGCCAGCAGGTCGAATACACCCAGGTGTCGGGTGACAAGGGTTTACAGGCCGAGGATGTGGTGGGGCTGTAATTCCAATACCAATTTCCTGTGGGAGGTCCCGCCCCGTCTACGACGCCGCGCTGTGCGCAGCAAGCTGGGGGCTGGGCGTAGGAGCTGCTGAGGAACGAAAGCTGCGATCTGTTGATCTTTCGTGCAGGCAACGCGTTGCCTGGAAAGAACCAACGTCAAAAGATCGCAGCCGTCGTTCCTCGGCAGCTCCTGCGAGATCTCATCAAACCCGCTCCCACAAGGGATTTGTAGCCGGGTTGAATCAGGAAGCGGTTTTCCAGGTGATTTCTTCCTGGCCGTCTTCGCTGATGCGAATCCAGCGGTCGGCATCAGCTTCGCCTTGTTCTTCTTCCCACGTACCCGGTGCGCAACGCACTTCGACGTTCAGCGCTTTGAAGGCGGCTTGAGCGCAGGCGATGTCGTCGTCCCACGGCGTTTTATCGCTGTCCAGGTACAGGCTGTTCCATTTGCCGACGGCATTTGGCATCCAGGTCACAGGTATATCGCCAGCGGTGCATTTCCACACCTGGCCCTTTTTCACCCAAGGGGTGCATGGGCCCAAGGCTTCAGAAAGCCATTCAATGACGTGCTCATGACCAGATTTAGCCTCTTTCAGGTAAATCTCAATATCGGGTTGGCGCATGGATGTACTCACTGTCGGTCTGAAAAATCCATTCGCGGATTAATCGGGCCAAGGGCGTGTGCCCTTGACCGTAAAGTTGATTATTGAAGAACCAGGTAATCGTAGCGCATCGACACCGTGACCACTAAAGGCTGCGGATGCTCGATGACTTGGGTCCGACGCTCGGCACTGGCGCGCCAGCCGTGGGGCGTCATGGCCAGCAGGTTGGCGCGGTCCTGGGGTTCGCTCAAGCTCAGTTTGAACTCCAGTGTTTCGCTGTGTTGCAACTGCATGCCTTCCGGCACCAAGGCCAGGTGCTTGTCGTCGGCGTAATCACGGACTTCGTCGTACAGCCGTTCGCGCAGTTCCATCAGGTGGCCGCGGGTTGGTCCTACACGCATCAAACCGCCGCCCGGGCTGAGCAGGCGCTTGGCTTCGAGCCAGTCCAGCGGGCTGAATACGCTGGCCAAAAACTGGCAACTGGCATCGGCCAAGGGCACGCGGGCCATGCTGGCGATCAACCAGGTCAGTTGCGGGTTGCGCTTGCAGGCGCGCTTGACCGCTTCGCGGGAGATGTCCAGCGCGTAACCGTCAGCTGCGGGCAGGGCTTCGGCGATTTGCGCGGTGTAGTAACCCTCACCACAGCCGATGTCGAGCCAGCGTTGTGGTGCACGTTCGGCGGCCAGCTCGGCCAGACGCTTGGCTACCGGCGCATAATGCCCCGCGTTGAGGAAGTCGCGGCGGGCTTCGACCATGGCTTGGTTATCACCCGGATCGCGGCTGTTTTTGTGCTGCACCGGCAACAGGTTCAGATAACCCTGGCGGGCACGGTCAAAACGGTGCCCCGCAGGGCACACCACGCCATTGTCGACCGTGTTGAGCGGCTCGGAGCAGATTGGGCAAGCGAGCATCAGGCGAGCAACTTGATCAGGGTTTGGTAGTAGATTTCGGTCAGCACATCGAGATCGCTGGCCAGAACCCGTTCGTTGACCTGGTGAATGGTCGCGTTGACCGGGCCCAGTTCTACCACTTGGGTGCCCAATGTCGCGATAAATCGCCCATCCGAAGTGCCGCCGCTGGTGGAGGCTTTGGTTTCGCGACCGGTGACTTGCTTGATGCTCGACGACACGGCATCCAGTAGCGCACCAGGCTCGGTCAGGAACGGCAGGCCGGACAGCGCCCACTCGACGTGCCAGTCCAGGCCGTGCTTGTCGAGGATGTCAGCCACGCGTTTTTGCAGGCCCTCAACGGTGGACTCGGTGGAAAAACGGAAGTTGAACACCGCAACCAGATCGCCGGGAATCACGTTGGTCGCGCCGGTACCTGAGTTGACGTTGGAAATCTGGAAGCTGGTCGGTGGGAAAAACGCGTTGCCGTTGTCCCAATGCTCGGCGGCCAATTCAGTCAGTGCCGGGACGGCCAGGTGAATCGGATTTTTAGCCAAGTGCGGGTAGGCTACGTGGCCTTGAACGCCGCGCACGGTGAGCTTGGCACCGAGCGAGCCGCGACGGCCGTTTTTCACCACGTCGCCGACCAGTGTGGTGCTCGACGGTTCGCCGACGATGCACCAGTCCAGACGCTCGTTACGAGCAGCAAAACGCTCAATCACAGCCTTGGTGCCGTGATGAGCCGGGCCTTCTTCGTCGCTGGTGATCAGAAACGCGACTGAACCCTTGTGGTCCGGGTAGTCCGCGACAAAACGCTCGGCGGCCACCAGCATCGCTGCCAGGCTGCCTTTCATGTCGGCCGCACCACGGCCGCACAACATGCCGTGTTCATCGATCAGTGCGTCAAACGGATCGTTTTGCCAGGCTTGTACCGGGCCGGTTGGGACCACGTCGGTGTGACCGGCAAAACACAGCACAGGGCCTTCGTGTTTGCCGTGGGTAGCCCAAAAGTTGTCCACGTCTTCGATGCGCATCGGCTCTAGCTTAAAGCCAGCATCACCCAGGCGCTGCATCATCAGCTTCTGGCAGTCGGCGTCGATCGGCGTCACGGAAGGGCGACGGATCAGATCGCAGGCAAGTTGCAGGGTCGGCGAAAGGTCGGCGTGGGCCGTCATGGTGTGGACTCCGAAGCGGGGCGGGCAAGGCACAAAAGGGCGGTTATCTTAAAGCAAAACGGCGGCCAGAGGCCGCCGTTTAGAGGTTGCAGGCAATTTATGCAGCGGGTTGCTGTTCAGGCGCTTCGACCGGTTTAGGCAGCGAAGACATAAAGGCCATGATCAGCGCCGCCAGATACGGCAGCGATTGCACCAGTAGCATTACCACCCAGAAACGCATGTCGTTGCTCGGCAGACCTTGCACCAGGAAGATCCCGAGGGCTGCGCCCCAGAGCAGCAGCATGATGAAGACTTCTTCTCGTGCTTCCGAAAGGGCCAGCCAAAAGCCGTGGGTGTCGGCATTTTTCGGCGTGCGAATAAACGGAATGCTGCTGGTGAAAAACCCGTAGAGCACCGCTTTGGCAATGGTGTGGGACAGCGCGAGGCCAGCCAGTGCTGCTGCAAACGCGTCCTTGAGGTTAACCCCGACGGCGCGACGGTACAGAAAGATGATCTTGGCGACCTTGAACACAAACAGTGCCAATGGCGGGATAGCGAAAATCAGCAGCGGTGGATCAACCCGCGTCGGCACAATAATCATCGCTGCCGACCACAGCAGGGCACCCACGGTGAAGAAAATATTCATGCCGTCGGCCACCCACGGCAACCAGCCCGCGAGGAAGTGATAGCGCTGGCCGCGCGTCAGTTCAGTATCTTTACCGCGCAACAGGCTGGAGGTGTGACGCTTGATGATCTGAATCGCACCATAGGCCCAGCGGAATCGCTGTTTCTTGAAGTCGATAAAGGTATCGGGCATCAGCCCTTTGCCATAGCTGTTGTGGGAATAGGCTGCGGAATAACCTTTTTCGAACACGCGCAGACCCAGTTCGGCGTCTTCACAGATGCACCAGTCTGCCCAGCCAAGCTCTTCGAGCACAGAACGGCGGGTCATGGTCATGGTGCCGTGCTGAATGATCGCGTCGCGGTCGTTGCGGGTCACCATGCCAATGTGGAAAAAGCCTTTGTATTCCGAGTAGCAGAGCTTTTTGAAGCGGCTTTCGTTCTGGTCGCGGTAGTCCTGAGGCGACTGCACGATGGCGATTTTCGGGTCGGCAAAGTGCGGCACCATGTGCTTGAGCCAGTTGGGGTCGACACAGTAATCGGAGTCGATTACGGCAATCACTTCGGCATCCGGCGCGGTGTGCGGGATCAGGTAGTTCAGGGCACCGCCCTTGAAGCCGGCCAGTGGCGCGACGTGGAAGAACTTGAAGCGTGGGCCGAGGGTCGCGCAATAGTCACGCACCGGCTCCCAGACAGCCGGGTCTTTGGTGTTGTTGTCGATCAGCAACACTTCGAAATCCGGGTAGTCGAGCTTCGCCAGCGCGTCGAGAGTCTGTTTGACCATCTCGGGTGGCTCGTTGTAGCACGGCACATGGATCGAGACTTTCGGTCTGTAGGCATCGTCGCTTTCTACCGGCAGAAACTCGCGGCGTCGCTTGCGAGTCCACACGGCTTCTGCCAGTTCGTGGGCCTCTGTGAGCAGAACGATAAACACCCCGAGCGCGCCTAGACCAAGCAAAAAGCCCACGGTCAGGCTGAACCAGGTGCTGTATTGCTGGCTGTAGTCGTAAGCGATCCACACCAGCACCGATCCACAGAGGAATGCGGTAATGGTCAGGAACGTACGGCCACGCTGGCGCAAGGCCGAACCGTCGATCAACAGCAAGGCCAGCGACAGCAAGGCCAGCACCACCGAACCAATGGCCAGTACACGCCATTGCGGAATCGCGACCACCGGGCCTTCGAAGTTGAACTTTTGCTGACGGGCAGCGTTGAACACGCCCCAGTAAGCGCCTACCGAACCTTCATCACTGGCTTTCCACGGTTGATCGAATGCTTCGATCACAAAGTAGTTGTAACCGCGACGGTTCAAGGTGTTGACCAAGGTGCGCAGATAAATTGCCTGGTCAGCCGGGGTTGCATCGGCCCCACCGCGCATGCGGCCGTTGCTCGGCCAGCCAACCTCCGAGAGCAGCAGTGGTTTTTTCGGGAACAGTTTTTTCAGGTCGCGGGCGCGATCCAGAACGAACTGGCCGGACTTGTCCATTGGGATAAATTCCCAGTAGGGCAGGATGTGCGCGGCAATCAGGTCAACGTGCTTGGCCAACTGAGGATATTTCTCCCAGATGTGCCATTGCTCGGAGGTGGTCACCGGCACCTTGACCGCGGCTCGGACCCGATCCAGCAGCACAATCAGCTCTTCTGGCGTGATCTCTTTGCGGAACAGGGCTTCGTTACCCACCACAACCCGCACGACGCTGCGCGAGTTGTTGGCCAGTTCGATGGCTTTCTGGATTTCACGCTCGTTGCGCTCCAGATCCGGGCTGATCCAGATCCCGATGGTCACCCGCAGGCCGACCTCTTCCGCCAGCTTGGGAATATTGCCCAGGGCGCCGTCGACCGAGTAGGTCCGAATGTTGTCGGTCAGCTTGCTCATGATCTCCAGATCACGACGCATTTCATCGTCGGTCGGGTATTGATCTTTTTGCGGGTACTGGCCTTGTTGAAATGGCGAGTACGAAAAGCCGGAGATTTGATCTGGCCAGTTGGGCGCAGACACCGGGCGATTAATCAGCGCCCAGAAACCGGCGCAGAGTGCGGCGATGGCCAACACCACCACCAGATTGAGTCCAAATTTACGCGATGACATAACGTTTAAGGGTTCCAAAAGGAGTGGAACGAAGATCGGTCGGCAGGTGCCAAACGGCGCGCATCCTACACTGCGCTCTGACCCACCGTACAGCGTGTGGGGATCAGACCGCGGGTTTGGATTTTTAGCCGACGTTAGTTCTTCTTTATTTTTTGTAGCTCTTATCTTGTTACTTAGTAGAGCATTAAAGCAGGCTTGGTCGCATGAGCCGTAGGAAAGATACTAAACGACACGTCAGGCCCCTATAATGCGCGCCGGTTTTTGGGGTGTTGGTCATGAGTACAGAAGATCCACGTTTTGCCGGCGTAGCCCGGTTATATGGCCTGGAAGGTCTGGAACGGCTGCGTGCGGCGCATGTGGCGATCGTTGGTGTGGGCGGTGTCGGGTCGTGGGCGGCAGAGGCAATTGCCCGGTGCGGCGTCGGCGAAATATCGCTGTTTGACCTGGATGATGTTTGCGCCAGCAACAGCAACCGGCAATTACACGCCTTGAGTACCACCATTGGTCGGGACAAGGTCGAAGTGATGGCCGAGCGCCTGCGCCAGATCAACCCGGATTGTACGGTACACGCGGTGGCGGATTTCGTGACCCGTGAAACCATGGCCGAGTACATCACCCCGGACATGGACTGCGTGATCGACTGCATCGACAGCGTGAATGCCAAGGCGGCGCTGATCGCCTGGTGCAAGCGGCGCAAGATTCAGATCATCACCACTGGCGGCGCGGGCGGACAAATCGACCCGACGTTGATTCAGGTGTGTGATTTGAACCGCACCTTCAACGACCCGCTGGCCTCTAAAGTACGTTCGACCCTGCGCCGTGATTATGGTTTTTCACGCACCGTGACTCGTCATTACAGCGTGCCGTGTGTGTTCTCCACCGAACAGCTGCGTTACCCCAAGCCTGATGGCAGCATTTGCCTGCAGAAGAGTTTTGTAGGTGATGGGGTGAAGCTCGATTGCGCCGGTGGCTTTGGCGCAGTGATGATGGTTACCGCCACCTTTGGTATGGTCGCGGCCACCAAGGCGGTGGACAAGATCGTGGCGGGAATGCGGCGACCTTCAGAGAAGGTGAAGCAAAAGCAGAGCCCTCACCCTAACCCTCTCCCGGAGGGAGAGGGGACTGACCGAGTCGATTCCTGATTCAACTCAATGCTTGCGGACTGCTGAGAGGCTTAAATATCCCCCAATTAGCTCCCTCTCCCTCCGGAAGAGGGTTGGGGTGAGGGGCTTCTAGCCGAGTGCCAATTCCCGCATCCGCTGCAGTACGGCGTTCAACCCATTGCTGCGTGAAGGCGAGAGCTGACGGCTCAGACCCAGCTGGTTGAACCAGTCGGGCAAATCGACCTGTTGCAGCGCGTCGGTGCTCAAGCCATAGACCCGCACCTTCAACGACCCGCTGGCCTCGAAAGTACGTTCGACCTTGCGCCGTGATTATGGGTTTTCTCGCACCGTGACCCGTCATTACAGTGTGCCGTGTGTGTTCTCCACCGAACAGCTGCGTTACCCCAAGCCTGATGGCAGCATTTGCCTGCAGAAGAGTTTTGTAGGTGATGGGGTGAAGCTCGATTGCGCCGGTGGCTTTGGCGCAGTGATGATGGTTACCGCCACCTTTGGTATGGTCGCGGCCACCAAGGCGGTGGACAAGATCGTGGCGGGAATGCGGCGACCTTCAGAGAAGGTGAAGCAAAAGCAGAGCCCTCACCCTAACCCTCTCCCGGAGGGAGAGGGGACTGACCGAGTCGATTCCTGATTCAACTCAATGCTTGCGGACTGCTGAGAGGCTTAAATATCCCCCAATTAGCTCCCTCTCCCTCCGGAAGAGGGTTGGGGTGAGGGGCTTCTAGCCGAGTGCCAATTCCCGCATCCGCTGCAGTACGGCGTTCAACCCATTGCTGCGTGAAGGCGAGAGCTGACGGCTCAGACCCAGCTGGTTGAACCAGTCGGGCAAATCGACCTGTTGCAGCGCGTCGGTGCTCAAGCCATTGACCCGCGCCAGCAGCAACGCCACCAGCCCCCGAATCAATCGCGCATCGCTGCTGGCCGCAAACTGCCAGTGACCGTCCTTTAGCTCGCCCACCAACCACATTTGGCTTTCACAGCCATGCACGCGATTGGCTTCGTTTTTGTCCGCTTCGCTCAGCTCCGGCAGGCGTTGCCCCCACTGCATCAGCAATCGCGCGCGTTGCTCCCAACTGGTGCAATGTTCAAAGCTGTCGAGTGCGGCCTGGGCTTCGGCGGGCAAGGTCATTGCAGTAACTCCAGCGCCTGATCAAGCGCATCGAAGAAGCGCTCAAGGTCTTCCGAGTCGTTGTACAGCGCCAGCGAAACGCGGATGGCACCCGCGAGGCCAAAGCTTTTCAGCAGGGGCATCGCGCAGTGATGTCCGGCGCGTACGGCAATCCCTTGTTCGGTCAGCAGGTGCGCCAGATCGGCGTTATGCACGCCTTCGACCACAAAGCTGACCAATGCCAACTGCGGCGAACCCAGCAGGCGAATCCCCTGGCGCTGCTTCAAACCGTCGACCAGCAGCGTGTGCAAGGCCGCTTCGTGGGCTTCAACGGCGACCTGGTCAAGGCTGACCAGATAATTGAGGGTCGCGCCCAGGCCGATCACGCTGGCAATCGGCGGAGTGCCAGCTTCAAAACCCAGCGGGGCTGCGCGAAAGGTCGCGTGCTGATAGTCGGCGTCTTGCACCATCTCGCCGCCGAACTGCCAATGCTGCAAGCGGGCAAGCGCCTGATGACGACCAAACAGAACGCCCAGGCCGTCCGGGCCATAGAGCTTGTGACTGGAGAACACGTAAAAGTCGCATTCCAATGCTTGCACGTCATGGCGTCCGTGGACGATACCTTGTGCGCCATCGACCACTGTCAGTGCGTTTTGCGCTTTGGCCAGGGCCAGCAACGCAGGCAGCGGCTGCCATACGCCGAGCACGTTGGACAATTGGCTGACTGCCAGCAGGCGGGTGCGCGGGGTGATCAGGCGCGCCGCTGCATTGAGGTCGATTACGCCTGCGTCATCCAGTGGCAGCACCACCAGGGTCAGTTTTTTACGCTTTGCAAGCTGCTGCCACGGCAGCAGGTTGGCGTGGTGTTCCAGGGCGCTGATGACAATTTCATCGCCCGCAGTGAATTGATGTTCCAGCCCATAGGCCAGAAGGTTCAGTGCCGAGGTGGCACCGTGGGTAAATACAATCTGTCCGCTGTCGCCGGCATTCAGCCATTGCGCCACTTTATGGCGGGTGTTTTCAAACGCCTGGGTCGCGTGGGCGCCCGGCAGGTGTTGGGCCCGGTGTACGTTGGCGGCGCCACTGGCGTAGTAATGCGTCAGTGCGTCGAGCAGGGCTTGGGGTTTTTGTGTGGTTGCAGCGTTGTCCAGATAGGTCTGGTCCTGACGTTGCAAGGCAGCGATGGCGGGGAAATCCGCGCGCCAGGGAGAAGGCACAAGCATGGGTTCCAGGCTCTGATGACGAGGCCAGAAACTGGCCCCGTCAGTGGCAGACAAACGCTTAGTTGTGAGCGTGCAGTGCTTCGTTCAATTCGATCGCCGACTTGTGGGTTTTGCATTCCACAGCGCCAGTTTGCGAGTTGCGACGGAACAACAGGTCAGGTTGGCCAGCCAGTTCACGGGCCTTGACCACTTTGACCAGTGCGTTGTTTGCGTCCAGCAGGGCCACTTTAGTGCCCGCGGTGACGTACAGGCCGGACTCAACGGTGTTGCGGTCGCCCAACGGAATACCGATACCGGCGTTGGCGCCGATCAGGCAGCCTTCGCCGACCTTGATCACGATGTTGCCGCCGCCCGACAGGGTGCCCATGGTCGAGCAACCGCCGCCCAGGTCCGAACCCTTGCCGACGAATACGCCTGCCGACACGCGGCCTTCGATCATGCCCGGGCCTTCGGTACCCGCGTTGAAGTTGACGAAACCTTCGTGCATGACGGTGGTGCCTTCGCCAATGTAGGCGCCCAGACGGATGCGCGAGCTGTCAGCGATACGCACGCCAGCCGGTACTACGTAGTCGGTCATTTTCGGGAACTTGTCGACCGAGAACACTTCCAGCAGTTCGCCACGCAGGCGAGCTTCGAGCTGACGCTCAGCCAGTTCGCTCAGGTCGATGGCGCCTTGGCTGGTCCAGGCTACGTTTGGCAGCAGCGGGAACACACCAGCCAGGCTCAGGCCGTGCGGCTTGACCAGACGGTGGGACAGCAGGTGCAACTTGAGGTAAGCCTCTGGTGTCGAGGTCAGGGCTGCGTCTTCGGCCAGCAGCGTGGCGACCAGCGGCTTGTGGCTTTCGGCCAGGCGGGTCAGCAATGCGGCTTGAGCGGCATCAATCGGTTTTACGATTTCGGCCAGTTGCGCCGCTTGTGCGGTGGTGAAGGTGATTGCCTGATTGCCACCGGTGTAGCCCAGGATCGGTGCAATGGCCTCGATCAGTTCTGCCGATGGATTGATCAACGGCTGAGCGTAAAACACTTCCAGCCATGCGCCTTGACGGTTCTGGGTGCCGACGCCGAAGGCCGCGCTGAACAGGGTAGTAGACATGCAATTACCTCTTACAAAAATAAATGGGCGAGCCTAAGTATTTGGACTTAAAGAAGGGCCGCCGCATAAAGATCTGGCTTGAAGCCAATCAGGGTTTTGTCACCGAGATCAAGCACTGGGCGCTTGATCATCGAGGGTTGGGCGAGCATCAGTTCAATGGCTTTCGCTTGATCGAGATCGGCTTTGCGTTCGTCGTCGAGTTTGCGAAAGGTTGTACCGGCGCGATTGAGCACCACTTGCCAGCCGTGCTCATTGCACCACTGGGTCAGGTGTTCGCGATCAATGCCACTGCTCTTGTAGTCATGGAAGTCGTAGCGCACTGCATGTTCATCCAGCCAGGTGCGAGCCTTTTTCATGGTATCGCAGGCTTTGA
The DNA here is from genome assembly GCA_040385125.1 of Pseudomonadota bacterium. Classification (GTDB taxonomy): domain Bacteria; phylum Pseudomonadota; class Gammaproteobacteria; order Pseudomonadales; family Pseudomonadaceae; genus Aquipseudomonas. The sequence continues at coordinate 45,862 of JAZKIA010000057.1, forward strand.
TGCCGAAAAGGTGCAACGTCTTGCTCGAATCGGTCACTGAATTGCCCCTCCTTTGGAGATGCTGAAAATGAGCGGTCGCGGATTATGCCATGCGCAGCGTGCTTGGGCGTGGATGGCTGCAAGCTTGGCAGGTTGTTGTGACATGTCGTCGCACTGCGACTTTTGTTCAGGCTCAGTTTTCGCGGTTAAAAGTTACTATGCAGTTCACTGGGAAATTGTTACCACCTATGTTTAGTTTAAGGCTGATTGTTCGGGAACCCTGCTGATATGCAAACTGCTTATACCGTCCTTATTTTGCTGACGCTGGTGGGTGTCTCGCGTTTATTGGGGCGCATGATTCCTCTACCTTTACCGCTGGTGCAGATTGCGGCCGGTGCGTTGCTGGCTTGGCCGACTCTGGGCCTGCATGTGGCGCTGGAGCCGGAGTTATTCCTGTTTCTGTTCTTGCCGCCGCTGTTGTTCTCGGATGGCTGGCGCATGCCCAAGCGCGAACTCTGGCGCCTGCGTGGGCCGATTCTGACGCTGGCGGTAGGGTTGGTGCTGTTTACCGTGGTTGGCGCGGGTTACTTCATCCACTGGCTTTTGCCGACTATCCCTTTGCCAGTGGCGTTCGCCTTGGCTGCCGTTCTGTCACCGACTGATGCCGTGGCGGTATCGGCCATTTCGCAAAATCGCTTGCCGGCCCCGTTGATGCATATGCTTCAGGGCGAGGCCTTGATGAATGACGCTTCGGGCTTGGTGACTTTCAAGTTTGCACTGGCGGCTGCGGTGACCGGGGTGTTCTCGTTGGCCAACGCCAGCTTGACCTTTGTCTTGGTGGCATGCGGCGGGCTGGCGATTGGTGTCGCCTTGAGCTGGCTGGTGGGGCGCATGCGTGCATGGATGATCGCTCGCGGCTGGGATGATCCGGCTACCCACGTAGTATTTATGTTGCTGCTGCCGTTTGCGGCCTACGTATTGGCTGAACGGTTGGGCGCGTCGGGCATTTTGTCAGCGGTGGCGGCGGGGATGATGCAGAGCTGGCTGGATTTGCTGCCGCGTCAAACCAGCACCCGCATGCTTAATCGCAGTGTCTGGGGGCTGTTGGAGTTTGCGTTTAATGGCCTGATCTTTTTGCTGTTGGGCTTGCAACTGCCGGACATCATCAAAGCCGTGGTCAGCCATGAAACCACCTTGTGGCCGACCTTGATGTATCGCTGTCTGGAAGTAGTGGCGATCTTTTTGGTATTGCTGGCGTTACGCTTTATCTGGGTGCAAAGCACCTGGCGTTTGTCCTGCCTGTTGCGTCGCTGGCGTGGCAAGAGCGAGCTGACAATGGTGCCGACCGCGCGTTCTTGCTGGTTGCTGACTGTCGGTGGCGTGCGCGGGGCGGTGACGCTGGCAGGTGTGATGTCGGTGCCGTTACTGATCAGCAAAGGGGTGGACTTCCCGGAACGGGACTTGCTGATCTTTATCGCCGCTGGGGTGATTTTGCTGTCGCTGGTGGCCGCCTGTATCGCCTTGCCGCTGCTGTTGCGCGGTATTCCCAAGAGCCCGGACGACGCCATGCGCAACGAAGTGCGCGATGCGTGGCGGCGCACGGCCGAGGCGGCCATTCATGCGCTGGAGGCTGAAGAGGTGGTTGAGGCGGACAGTCAGCAGGATGCAGCACAAGCAGCATTGGCGGCTGAGTTGAAGGCGCGGATCATGTCTGAATATCGGCATCAGTTGGATGTTTTCAATGACTCGGCGGAGGCTCAGGCGCTGGCGTCACAGATGGACCAGCTTGAGAGCCGTTTGCGAATCAAGGCCCTCAAGGCCCAGCGTTTGGAGTTGTACAACTTGCGTCGCCATCACGAGATTGGTGATGAGGTGCTCAGCGAGATCCTGCGTGATCTGGACTTGAGCGAGGCAAACCTGGGAACAGTTAAATAGCTGTGTTCCTGTAGCCGCTGCCAAAGGCTGCGATGGGCTGCGTAGCAGCCCTGATATTGAATTTTGTGGGCCTTTTTGCAGTCTGCGGCAGCTTTACGCGGACGCGTAGGAACTGTCGGTCTTTTTTGTCAGTTGAGCATGACCCTAAAACCGTTCCTGTCTGTCGCAACAGGCGGAACAGTCCGACAGATAGTTTTTGTGCTTTCTAATCTAATCCCTCCCAGTCGACATTGAGGGGAGTAGCAGCCATTTTCCCTCGTACCTTGGGCTTTTTACCTTGAGGGCAACGGATGCCTGCTTCTTCTCCTTTATCACGCATGAGCCTGGTGATTGCAGGGCTGTCCCATGATCTGGAAGTGTTGAAGTTTGATGGCCTGGATGCCGTCAGTCAGCCCTTTCGTTTTAATGTGGAACTGGTCAGCTCCAAGGCTGACTTGAACCTCGAACATTTTTTGCACCAGCCCGCCTTTTTAGCGTTTGACGATCAGGGTAATGGTGTTTTCGGACAAATCCAGCGCTTTGCCCTGTGCGAGTCGAGCCCTCGTATCAGCCGCTACCAACTGACGTTGGTGCCGCGTTTACATGACTTGTCACTGCGGGTTAATCAGCGGATTTTTCAGAACCTGAGCGTCGAGCAAATCATTACCCAGGTGCTCAAGGAGCATCGCTTGCTGGTGCCGTTCGACGTGCTGTTCCAGCTCAATGCGACGGCTTATCCGCAACGAGAGTACTGCACTCAATACAACGAAGACGATCTGCATTTCGTGCGCCGGCTATGCGAAGAAGAAGGCTGGCACTTTCACTTTCAGCATAGTCCTGGCGGATGTGTGTTGGTGTTTGGTGATACGCAAACCTGCTTCCAAAAACTGCCTCGACCCACGCATTACGTGCCGAATAACGGCATGGTGAGTGCTGTACCTGCGATCAAACGCTGGGGCGAGGGCACGCAAATACGTACTCGTCGAACCACCTTGCGTGATTATGACTTTGAGCGCCCCCACGTCATCCTCGAATCGGATTTCAACGGTGATCAACCTGCGGCGACCAGCACCTATGCGCACCTGGAGGATTACACCTATGCCGCGCATGCCCTGACCCAGGACGAGCGCAAACGTCGGGTGCGCCGGGCATTGGAGCGCGAGCAATTGAACGCACGGGTGGCTGAAGGTGCAAGCGACGAACCGCGGTTGCTGTCCGGGTATTTACTGGCGCTTGAGGGGCACCCGCGCTACAACGCCCAAGACCGCTGGTTGCTGACAGAAGTCCATCATGAAGGTCATCAACCACAAGCTTTGGAGGCTTATGCGGGCAGCGGTTTGTCTGATACCGGTCTGGATTTTCAGGGGTATCGCAACACGTTCACTGCCATCCCCAGTGAGGTGTTTTTTCGCCCTCAGCTAGAGCATCCAAAACCCTTGGTCCTGACCAGCCAGACCGCCGTCGTGACCGGGCCGCCCGGTGAAGAGATTTTTTGCGACCGGTTTGGGAGGGTAAAAATTCGCCTGCATTGGGACCGAAACGGTATCGACACCGATAAGAGCAGTTGCTGGGTGCGTACCGTCAGCAGTTGGGCCGGTAACCAATACGGTAGCCAGCTCATCCCCCGAGTGGGCATGGAAGTGCTGGTGTTATTTATCGAAGGGGACTGCGACAGACCGATTGTGCATGGGGCGCTGTTCAACCAGACCCACGCGCTGCCCTATGAGCTGCCCGCACATAAAACCCGCAGCGTGTTTAAAACCCTCAGCTCACCGGGTGGCGGTGGCTCCAATGAGCTGCGTATCGAAGACCGTAAAGGCGCGGAGCACATTTTTGTGCAAGCCGAGCGCGACCTGCAAACCCATGTCAAACACGACCAGACCCTCGAAGTCGGGCGCGAGCAACACACCCTGATCCATGGCAACCAATACAGCCAGTTAAACGCCGAAGAGCATCGCCACGTGGTTGGCGAGCGCAAGGTGCAGCTGTCGAGCAACGACCACCTGACGGTCGCAGGCAACAGCTTTACCCAGGCTGGCCAGGTATTTGTGGTCAAGGCCGGACAGGAAGTCCATCTGCAGGCCGGAGCCACGGTGGTGATTGATGCGGGTGCCAACCTGACCCTCAAGGCGGGCGGGCAGCACATCGTCATTTCAGCCGCCGGGATCTTCAGCAGCAGCTTGATTCTGCCTGGCGGTGAGCCCTTGGCGGGCACGGCAGCTGCCTGCGCCTTGCCGGGGCTGGCGGGCGAAACGCCCAAGGCTACCGCCGCCCGTTTATTGGAATTGATGCCGACACAACCCGTTGGCATGAGCCCGCACCATGACTCTGGAGCGGATACCGCGTCGGCTATTTGCGAAATGTGCTTGCTGCGAGCTAGCGCCGAGGCCCAGGCATTGGTCGCGCGTTAGTGCCCTATTAGATAACAAGGAGCTGTTATGTATCTGGATGCCAAGCAATGGCTGCAAAGCCTTGACACCCAGGCCCAAGCGTTGGCGTTGGCGCATTTGGATCTGCTGATCGACGGGTCTGTATTGAGTGACGATCTGCGTAAAAGTCTGGCCGGACTGGAGCCCTTGCCCTTGCAGGCGCTGCTGTTTGAACACACCCCTGAGCAGGCCATTGCAACACAGGGCCCGATATTGGTGCGGCTGCAGTGGAGCGTTCATGCGCACCAGTGGTGGCTGGATAAACTGATCCATCAGCGGTTTAAAAACTCCGGTGTACTGGCCTTGTTCAGCCGCTGGGACTTTGCCTCGCTGGCCGCGCATTTGGGCGGATGTACCCAGGCGCAATGGGGGCGGGGGGCCAATAACGGCATCTTGCGTTACTACGACAGTTGTCTGTTCCACAACGTCTGCGAAGCACTAAACCCGGATCAGCGCCGTCAACTGCATGTACCGGTTATCAAGTGGCTATGGCTCGACCGCGATGGTCGGGCGCGTACGCTGGTTGGCGACGACACAGAGCCCGCAACCACCAGCAACGTGCCGCCTGCATTCACCCTCAGTGATGAACAAGTCGCTTATCTGCAGGCTTGGAGCTCGGCAGAGCAATGGCACAAGGCGGCCGGTCGGCACCCCTTCGCCAGCCTTGAGGCCTGGCTCCAGCACCTGTTTGAGGGCCACCTGGCAGCGGGGCGTGAGCGGGTCAGCGTAGAGGGCAGGGAGTCATTTGTCCGCCAATGGTTGATCACCCACGCGCCCAGAACGCCGTTTAGTGATGGGAAATCGTTATGACGCGGGCAGCGTTGGGCGTGCTGTTTAGTCTGATGTTGTGTGGATGTGCCGAGTCCAGACCGACGATGTTGGGGGCGCCGCTTTCGGGGGTTAACCACACGTCTGCGGCGATTAACTACTTCAGTGTCAACGGCAGTGTAGGCCCCAATATCGGTCCTTATGGTGGCGGCCCACGCAGCCAGAAGGGGGCAGCCGTGCTGCCGCTGAAGTGGCGGCCAGGGTTGATGGTGGTAGTGGAGTGGGAGAAGGATCCGAATGTGGGAGCTTCGGTGAATTGGCCACCATTGGGCACCGAAGGCTATCGCGCTGAATATAGAAAACATGCTGCGAAATACACCCGCCATCGCGCTGTTGTTGAGGTCGCGCCTTACAGCGAATTAGGCGCACTAGACGTGCATTTTTTGCCCTGCGATCAAGTCAAGGTAGCGGCAGGTACGGCCTATTACGGGCACCCCGACCATCCCTATAAATTCCCCCGCCGAATGGAAGTGCCCAACCCATGTCCGATACCTTGAGTCCAATCGACCAGCGCCCTGATGCTGAGACTATTGCCATCACACCTGTATTTCCTGAAAAGGGTCTGTTGCCGCTTGATTGCGAGCATGTGGCGCAGAACTATCGCGCGCAGCAGAAAGTAGAACTCCAGGTTGCCGGTGAGCTTGAGCGGGCGGCTTGGGCTGCGCATACGGTTTATGTCGGCCCGCCGTGTATAGATGTGTTGAATATCACCTTGTGTTTCGACGGCACCAACAACCATGAGCCGTCGGACAAACTCAACAACCCGCCGACCACCAGCAATGTTGCGCGGTTGTACCATGCCAGCCTGGGTGATCCAGAAGGTGGATTACGGACTCAATTCGGTATGAAAGCCTTCTATCGCTATTACATTCCGGGGGTGGGCACCGAGTTTAAGGAAATCAACGAATTCGGGCCGTCCACCCGCGGTCTGACAATGGCCGCTGGAGGTGAAAACCGGATCAATTGGGCATTGACGCGGCTACTGGACACTCTGAAAAAGGCTTGCGGTGAGCTCACTTGGCCATCTGACGCGGCCTACTCTCTGGTCAAAAAAATGGGCACCTCCTTGGGGGAGGATGCCCTGGGCGCATCACTGATCACCGATGGTTACGCCCGCCGCAAACAAGTATTGCAAGCCCCTATCCTCGAGCTGCAAAAGAAGGTCGAGTTGCAGAACCGGCTTAAAACCGCCCCGGTGATCAAGGCCATGCGTTTGTATGTGTATGGATTCTCGCGCGGTGCGGCTGAGGCACGGGCCTTTGCCCGGTGGCTGGAAGCCTTGGCTCAAGTCGAGGTCGATGGCCAGACTCGCTACCTGTTCGCCGGGCTGCCGATCAGCATTGCCTTTATGGGGCTGTTCGACACGGTGGCGTCGGTGGGGGTGCCGTATCTCTCGCCTTTTGCCAGCGGGCATATGGGCTGGGCGGATGACGCGATGCGCCTGTCTGACTCGGAAGTGTTTTTGGAGCGCTGCGTGCATCTGGTCTCGGCCCATGAGCAGCGGGCGTGCTTCCCGCTGGATTCGATTCGGCGCAAAGCACAGCCGGATGACCCGCAATGCCCTTCGACGTACCGCGCGGGCACGGTTGAATATCTGTACCCCGGCGTACACTCGGACGTGGGAGGCGGCTATCCGCCAGGGGATCAGGGCAAGTCGCGTGCGGGCAGTCAAGAGGTGCTGTCGCAGATTGCACTGCATCATATGTTCAGTGAAGCCTATGCCGTGGGCGCGCCGCTGCAGGCGCCAAAAGATGCATTGAGCCCCGGTCAATTGGAGGGTAGACCTTGGTTGGTAATGGACGAGACTACTAAAAACGAGTTCGACTTTGCTCCATCGCTCATCCACCACTTCAACACCTGGCGCACCACCCTGAAACCCGCGCCCCTTGAAGTCGCTTTGGCCCATCAAGCCGCGCTGATCACGGGCTGGCGCATTCATCGTTACGCCAATTACTTTTTCAAGGACTCTGCTGCCTACCAGCATATTTCCGGTAATGGCCGAGACGACACGCCGGATATGAATACCGCAGAAATCAAGGCTTTCAAGGCTTTGCACCGTATGCAGTTGGAAGAGGATCAAGCGGCGCGTTCCGGCAAGCCCCAGCCTGAGTGGTCAGACAGCGACCGCGAGCAGCGGGCTCGCGATCTGCAAACCAAACTGGCCTTTGAACAGCGAACCAAGGCCAAAGCGCCTTATGTGATCAACACCGCCAAGGCGTTTGAGCCGAGCATGGACCACAGGCAACTGGACCGTGCGATGGATGAGTTCCGCATAGATTACATTCCCGAGTGGCAGCTGCGTGAGTCTTCGGACATGTTCAGTGTGGGCGGGGTGATCAATATGGCGGCCGGCGGCTTGGTGTACCTGACCAACGAAGAAGACGAGGCCCAGCAGTACAGCGAGTTGCGCAGAATGGGCAATCGCGTCTATGTCAGCTTGCTGGGTGAACAGAACAAGCCCGTGGATAACGAGGCGTTGCAACTGCTCGCGCTGTTTGATGACTACGTACACGATTCCCGCGCCTGGTTTATGCATTCAACGGTGGGCGAGCGCGAACCGTTCAGTGATTACTTTCGTTATCGCACCGTATTTTTTGACGGCGAAAGCAACAAGGCATTGTCGCTGCTGGCCAGGGCCGGGCAGGTGATTGGCGTGGCCGTCGCGTTGGCCAGTGTCGGGTTGAGCATCAAGCGCCGCGATCCGCGTTTTTTGGTGGGTTTATTGATTCCCTCACTGGGGATTCCTGTGCTTCGGGGCAGGGTCGGTGCGCCCGAAATCAGCGCTTTTGACACCCTGACTGGCCTTGCCTTGCCGATGCTGGAAGACAAGGACGGGATTCGGGCTTTCACCCAGGACACCGGCAGCATCCTCAAACGACTGGACACGTTGCCGCTGCCGCCAGCGCTGGATGAGCACACCGCCACCACCCCAGAACTGCAACAGGTGCTCGCCGTGACGCGTGCGGCGCAGGCGTTGAGAAATGCTCAGGAGGAAGCCGAAGCCGAGGCCAATATGACCGACGAAGACCGGCGTATTGAGCAAGAAGCGCTGGCGCTGGAAGAGAGGAAACGGCTGTGGATCGAGCAGGCCAAAGCGGCGATTAGTTGAGTGAAATGTGCGTAGGAGCAACTGTCTTGATGTAGTTCTGAAGTGGGAGCGAGCCTGCTCGCTCCCACATTAGTTAGGGGGGCGTAGGAGCTGCCGAGGCACGACGGCTGCGATCTGTTGATCTTTCGTGCAAGCAATGCGGTGCCTGGAAAGAGGCCAACATCAAAAAATCGCAGCCTTCGGCAGCTCCTGCGAGGGGGGTTAACGGCGACGCAGGATAAAGTCGCGAATCCGCTCAGCTGCTTCTACGCATTCGGCCAGTGGGGCCACCAGTGCCATGCGCACACGGCCAGCGCCGGGGTTGAAGCCATCGACTTCGCGGGACAGGTACGAACCGGGCACTACGGTGACGTGCTCTTCAACGAACAGATCGCGGCAGAATTCAGCGTCATCGCCTTCAACCTTTGGCCACAGGTAAAAACCACCGTCCGGACGCTGTACATCGAGTACCGGGGTCAGGATCTCCAGCACAGCGTCGAACTTCTCGCGGTACAGGTCGCGGTTGGTACGCACGTGGGCTTCGTCGTTCCAGGCCGCAATGCTGGCCAGTTGGGTCTGAACCGGCATGGCGCAACCGTGGTAGGTGCGGTACAGCAGGAACGCCTTGAGGATCTCGGCGTCGCCGGCCACGAAGCCCGAACGCAGGCCTGGCAGGTTTGAGCGCTTGGACAGGCTGTGGAACACCACGCAACGCTTGAAGTCTTGACGACCCAATGCAACGCAGGCGCTCAGCAGGCCGACCGGTGGCGTGTTTTCGTCGAAATACAGCTCGCTGTAGCATTCGTCGGCGGCGATCACAAAGTCGTGTTCATCGGCCAGAGCGATCAGCTTTTTCAGCGTGTCGAGCGGGATCAGTGCGCCGGTAGGATTACCCGGCGAGCACAGGAACAGGATCTGGCAGCGCTTCCATGTTTCGGCCGAAACGGCGTCGAAGTCCGGGTTGAAACCGTGCTCTGCCAGGCAGGGCAGGTAGTGCGGCTTGGCCCCGGCGAGGAAGGCTGCACCTTCGTAGATCTGGTAGAACGGGTTCGGGCTGATGACCAGCGCGTCATCGCCACGATTGACCACGGTTTGGGTGAAGGCAAACAAGGCTTCACGGGTACCGTTGACCGGCAAAATGTTGCGTGCCGGGTCGAGCCAGCCTTTGGGCATGTCAAAGCGCCGCTCGGCCCAGCCGGCAATGGCTTCACGCAGGGCCGGGATGCCCAGGGTGGTCGGGTAGACTGCCATCTGGTCGAGGTTGTCGGCCAGGGCCTTGGCCACGAAGTCTGGCGAGCGGTGTTTCGGTTCGCCAATTGACAGCGCAATCGGGCGCTTGTCGGCGTTGGGCTGCACGCTGCCAAGCAGGGCGCGCAATTTTTCGAACGGATAAGGCTGTAGCTGGTTTAGAGCGTTATTCATCGGGTGCGGGTCTCACTCGGCGGCGGTCAGATGCTCAGGCGCCAGGGTTCTGTGGTTGAGTCTTGATTGACAGTCAGGTGCTCGACGATGGCTTCCTGCAAACGCATGCACAGTTGCGGGTCGGACAGCGGCTGGTTGTTTGCGTCGGTAATGAAAAATACGTCTTCTACGCGCTCGCCCAACGTGGCGATTTTGGCATTTTGCAGCGACAGGTCGAACTCCAGGAAGATCATTCCGATGCGCGCCAGCAGGCCGGGACGGTCGGGGGCGCTGAGCTCCAGGACTGTGACGGGGCGCTGGGCGTCGTTGTGAATCGTCACCTGTGGCGCGAAGGCGAAATGCTTGAGCTGGCGCGGTACTCGGCGCTGGATGATGTTTGGGTAATCATCCGGGTTGCGCAGGGCTTCGGTCAGGCCTTTGCGGATCTTTTCGATGCGCGCCGGGTTGTTGCCAATCGAATCGCCGTCGTTGTCGAGCACGATGTAGGTGTCGAGGGTGAACTGGCTGCTGGACGTGATAATACGGGCGTCATGGATGTTCAGGTTGAGCTGGTCCATGGCCGCCACGGTCACGGCGAAGAAGTCGTGCTGGTCAGGCGCATAGATGAAAATCTGGGTACCGCCTTCGAACTCGCGCTGGGTGGTTTCCTTGATCAGCACCAGCGGGCCGCCGTCAGCAGGCTGCTGCAGGATGGCCTCGGTGTGCAAGGCTACATCAGCGGAGGTGTGGCGCAGAAAGTAGTCATCTCCCAGTTGTGACCAGAGCTGCTCGACGTCATCCGGGTCGTTGCCACCGCGCACCAGAATATCCAGCGCTGCGCTTTGGGTCTGGCGGATTTGTTCTTCACGGTCCACCGGGTTTTCCAGGCCACGACGCAGGGCGCGCTTGGTCTCGGTGTAGAGCTGGCGCAGCAGGCTGGCGCGCCAGGAGTTCCACAGTGTCGGGTTGGTGGCGTTGATATCGGCGACGGTCAGCACATACAGATAGTCGAGGTGGGTTTCATCGACCACGATTTGCGCAAAGTCATGGATCACTTGCGGGTCGGAGAGGTCCTTGCGCTGGGCAGTGGTCGACATCACCAGATGGTTTTGCACCAGCCACACAATCAGACGGGTATCCCACAGCGGCAGTTGGTGGCGAATGCAGAACGCTTCGGCATCCACGGCGCCAATCTCGGAGTGGTCACCGTGCCGTCCCTTGCCGATGTCGTGGTACAGCCCGGCCAAGTAGATCAGTTCAGGCTTGGGCAGCTTGGCCATCAGCTTGCTGGCCAGTGGGAATTTTTCGGATACCTGAGTGTATTGCAGCTTACGCAGGTGCTTGATCAGGTTCAGCGTGTGGGCGTCGACCGTGTAGATATGGAACAGGTCGTGTTGCATTTGCCCGACGATAAAGCCGAATTCGGGCAGGTAGCGTCCGAGAATGCCGTAGCGGTTCATTCGGCGCAGGTTGCGGTGAATCCCGATCTTGCACTTGAACAGCTCGATAAACAGGCTGGTATTGCGGATGTCGTTACGAAAATCATCGTCGATCAGGTGGCGATGTTCGCGCAGCAGGCGAATGGTATCGGCGCGCACGCCTTTTATTTCGGGGTGCTGGGCCATCAGCAGGAATATTTCGAGCATGGCAAACGGCGTGCGTTTGAACACGTAATCACTGGTGGCTTCGATGTAGCCGTCGTGCAGCTGAAAGCGAGAGTTCAGTGGCACCGGCGGCGCTTCGTTCTCCGGGGCCAGAATGATCTCTTCAAAGTGCTGGATGATCAGGTCGCTGAGCTGGGCAATGCTCATGACCACCCGGTAGTACTGCTGCATGAAGTTTTCGATGGTCTGCTTGGTGTCTTCGCCGGTATAGCCGAGCAGCTCGGCGATGCTGCGTTGATGATCAAACAACAGGCGGTCTTCAGCGCGGCCGGCGAGCATGTGCAGGGCGTAACGGACCTTCCACAGAAACTCTTGCGAGGACGCCAGCAGGGCGTGCTCGCTTTCGACCAAGAAGCCTTCGCCAGCCAATGCTCGCAGGTTCAGGGTGCCGTACTGGCGACGGGCTACCCACAAAATAGTCTGGATATCGCGCAGGCCGCCAGGCGAGCCTTTGACGTTGGGTTCCAGGTTGTACTCGGTGTCGTTGTACTTGTGGTGGCGGGCCTTTTGTTCGGCGCGCTTGGCCAGAAAGAACTCTTTACTGGGCCACATATGCTCGGTACTGGTGACGTCGAGCATGCGTTGACGCAAATGCTCGGGGCCGGCCACGGTGCGGCTTTCCATCAGGTTGGTGATGATGGTCAGGTCGGCACGGGCCTGTTCGACGCATTCATCCACCGAGCGCACGCTCTGGCCTACTTCCAGGCCAATGTCCCAGAGCAGCGTCAGAAATCGTTCGATGGAGTCGCGGAAAATCTCGTGATCGGCCTTGTCGAGCAGGATCAACAAGTCGATGTCGGAGTAGGGGTGCAGCTCGCCACGGCCATAACCGCCGACGGCAACTAGAGCGATATCGGCCTGGGTGCTCCAGCTGAACTGATCCCATGCCTGTTGCAGGATGTTATCGACAAACCAGGCACGGTCTTCAATCAGACGGCGGATATCACGGCCGGAGCGGAAGCGCTGGTCGAGCACCTCACGAGCCTGGCGGATCGCCTTTTTGAAAGCGGCAATGGGGCTTGCCTTTAATGCCAGCTCGGCCTGGAACTGGCCGCGGTCAAAAAGTTCGGGATCCACCTGCGGCATCGATTGGCTTTCCTTAAGGACGATTGCTGTGTTTATAGAGCGTATCTATAGAAATCAGGCCGAAACGCGCGGGATGGTGTCATCGCTGCGCAGGGTGAAGATTTCGTAGCCTGTCTCGGTCACCAGCAGGGTGTGTTCCCACTGCGCGGACAATTTGCGGTCCTTGGTGATGGCGGTCCAGCCATCGCCCAACACTTTGGTGTCGGCCTTGCCCTGGTTGATCATGGGCTCGATGGTGAAGGTCATGCCGGCTTTCAGCTCCATGCCGGTACCTGCGCGGCCGTAGTGCAGGATTTGCGGTTCTTCGTGGAATACCTTGCCGATACCGTGACCACAGAATTCGCGAACCACCGAAAAACCGTTCTTTTCGGCGTGCTTCTGAATCACTTCGCCGATATCGCCCAAGCGGCAGCCCGGCTTGACCAGTTCGATGGCCTTGTACATGCATTCCTGGGTTACTTGCGACAGGCGCTCGGCCCAGACAGGCACGGTACCGACGTGGAACATGCGGCTGGTGTCGCCGTGGTAGCCGTCTTTAATGACAGTAACGTCGATATTCAGGGTGTCGCCATTTTTCAGTGGCTTGTCACACGGAATACCGTGGCAGACCACGTGGTTGATCGAGGTGCAGATCGACTTCGGGAAGCCTTTATAGTTGAGCGGTGCAGGAATGGCCTGCTGCACGTTGACGATGTAGTCGTGGCAGATGCGGTCCAACTCATCAGTGGTAATGCCTGGCTTGACGTGCTCGGCGATCATTTCCAGGACTTCGGCGGCCAGTTTGCCGGCGATCCGCATTTTTGCGATGTCCTCGGGCGTTTTGAGGGTGACGGTCATTCGGGCTCTCTTCGCGCGTTGGCGCTCATCATCAGGATTGCGGGTGTGCGGTAGGGCTTTAGCCTGCACACCGTCATAAAAACGCGATTCTAACAGACGGTCGGCGTTAATCATGAGCCTCTCGCCATCGCATCTTTAATAGAATGGGGCATTCTTACCCTATTCCAATCCCTGTGCAAAAGGGGGGAGGGCCTAACAGGCCCAATGACCCAGCTGTTGATCTGGTTTTTGATGTTGATCTACCGGCCCCTTTCGGGAGGCCGGAGCGAAGGCCGTACGCAGGGGCGGCCCCCGTAAAAAGCCGTTATACGTCAAATGGATATGTACTCGGTGTTTCATAACTGGCAGACCGCGTACATATCCAGCCGATTTATCCAACTGAAATACAGTTTTCGCTCTTACAGCGAGTCCCTTTTGGCAAACAGCCCCAAAAGGAACCAAAAGGTCCTTGCCCTACCATACGGCCGAGCTCGCCTAGGCTCGCCCGGTGCCCTCACTCCGGCGCTGTTGTGGGGGCACGCCGTGACGGGCCATCCTTGGCCCGGCACGGCTGGCTCGGCGTCCTGCCGCGCCACCCCCACAACAGCACCTGCGTTCGGCCTCCTGTGATG
>JAZKIA010000058.1:0-17758 GCA_040385125.1 Pseudomonadota bacterium
CTGTAGGAGCGAGCTTGCTCGCGATGGCATCGGTGTGAACCGCATCGCGAGCAAGCTCGCTCCTACAGAGGTTGTGCTTCAGGTTTACACCCGTGCTTCTACCGTCACCCAATACCGTGTGAAGCGTTTGACCCGCACCGGCAGGCTGATTTCCAGCAAGTCCAGAATCCGCTCGCTGTCGTCTACCGGGTAGGTGCCGGAGATCAGCAGGTCGGCCACGCCGGGGGCGCAGTTGAGCTGGCCGCGGCGGTAGCGGCCCAGTTCGGCCAGGAAGTCACCAAGGCGCATGTGGGCGGCCACCAGCATGCCGTCGGTCCAAGCGCCGCTGTTGGCGTCCAGTGGGTGTGGCGTGCTCCAGTGCTGGCGGTTAAAGCGCAATTGCTGTTGAGCCGACACCCACAATGGCTCCTCTTTACGTGTCGATGGCGTAAGCATGACGCGGCCGTCAAACACCGCCAGTTCGGTGTGATCACTGAACTGGCGCACATTCAAACGAGCCGCCCGGGGCTGCAACAGTCCGTGATGGGTGAGCACTTGCATGGGGCGCGTGTCTTGGGCCGTGGTCAATTGCATCTCGCCTTCGAGCAAGCGAATCACCCGCTCGTGGGTGTCAAAGCGCACGTCCACCGAGCTGCCGGTGTTGAGCAGGATCTGGCTGCCATCATGCAGGTTCAGTGTGCGCCGCTGGCCCACCGGGCTGCTGTAATCGGCGAGCAACGGGGTAAGGGGCAGTTGATCGCGCAGTCCGTAGGTCAGTGCCGAGCCAGCACCCAACAACAGCAACAGCTTCAAGGTCTGACGCCGGTTGTTGCTGTTGGGCGCATTCAAGGCGGCGTGGGTCAATGGCGATGACAAGCCGCGCAGGCGTTGGTTAACCCGTTGAATATGTTCCCAGGCCCGCTGGTGTTCGCTGTGGTCTTGCAACCAGTGTTCCCATGCCTGCTGACGGCGCGGGCTGAGTGCACCGTCCTGCATTTCGACCAGCCAGCTCACGGCTTGCTCGGCAACGGCGCAGGTGATGTCGGGTGGATTATTGAAAGCAGTTTTCATAGGGCGAAGTAGCAGCGCAGGGCTGCCTTGTTCAGGTGGCGCTTGACTGTGGCAATTGAAATGCCCAGTTGAGCAGCAATTTCGGCATGGCTCAGGCCATCGACCTGGGCCAGCCAAAAGGCGCGTTTGACCGGAGCGGGCAGGCCGTCGAGCAATTGGTCCAGCTCGATCAGGGTTTGCAGAATAATTGCCCGCTGTTCTTCGCTCGGCGCAACCTGCTCTGGCATCTCGGCCAGTGCTTGCAGGTAGGCGCGCTCAAGGTCCTGGCGGCGGTAATGATTGAACAGCACGCGTTTGGCGACAGTGGTCAAGAACGCTCGGGGCTCGGCGATGGTCGGGGCTTCGCGGGCGCTCAGCAGTCGCATGAACGTGTCTTGAGCCAAGTCGGCGGCACTGTGCGGGCAGCCCAATTTGCGCCGCAACCAGCCCGTGAGCCAGCTGTGGTGGTCCTGATACAGAACCTCGACGGTGTTTGACTGCTGCAACGACCACTCCAACTGCGAGGAAAACGCTTTAGAGAACAAGAATTGTTCGCATTGTAGTGGTGGGTGATTGCATTGGGCAATCTCCGTTGATCAATCGCATGCGCGCAGCCCGTCATATCGTTTTGCTTATGAGAATATTTATCATTAGTATCGATTTCCTTTTTTGACCTCCATCCCGACGCCCATGAACCCACTCGATCTCAAGGATGGCCCCAGCACTGAAGTGCGCCATGACCGGGCGCATTTTCTGCAGGTGTTTTTATCCCAGCGCCCGCAAATGGAAGCGCTGGTGAGCCGCCGCGTGGGGTGCAGGGCAACGGCTGCCGATCTGGTTCAGGATTTATTTGTGCGTTTTTGGCGGCGGCCGCTGGTGCAGGTCGAAGAACTCGGCACGTACTTGCTGCGCTGCGCGGGCAATATTGCGATCGATCACTTGCGCAGCGAAGGCACGCGCGGGCGAATTACTCAGCACTGGCAACCTGAGACGGACGCTCAGGGCTGTGAGCCTCAGGCGGCGCTGGAGGCGGGCAATGATTTGCGTCAGGTCGAGACGGCCTTGCGCAGTTTGCCCGAGCGCACCCGGCATATTTTCTTGCTCAACCGCATTCACGGTCGCACCTATGCCGACATCGCCAAGGTCATGGGTGTGTCCCAAAGTGCGGTTGAAAAACATATGATGCGCGCCCTGGAGGCCTGCAAGGCCAGTTTGCGTGAGCCGCCATCAGGGACCGCGTTGTGATCAGTCGCTCGAATATCCACGTTACCCCCGAGCAAGAGCGCACCGCGTTGGCGTGGTTGAGCGTGTTGCACGATCAGCCTGACAGCGGCGATCAGGCCACTTTTAGCCGTTGGCTACAGGCCGATCCTGCTCACGCTGAGGCCTACGCTCAGGCGCAAGTGGTGTGGGAATTGAGCGAAGTAGCGGGCAGCACCCTGGCTGACGAAGAGGCGCTGGCGTTGCAGCGCTATTTGTCGGCGATGAATGTTCCCCGGTACAGCCGTGTGCGGCGCTGGTCCGGCGGGTTGGCCGTAGCGGCGAGTCTGTTACTGATGCTCAGCCTGGTCGGTGGCTGGCAGCCCATGCGTTGGCTGGATGATTTGGGCGCGGACTATGTCAATGCGCCGGGGCAAGTTCGTACCGTGAGGTTGGCTGATCAATCTGAAGTAACGCTGGGAGCCGACAGCGCCATCGCAGTCAATTTCAGTGGCGGCGAACGTCATGTCCAGTTGCGCCGTGGCGTGGCCTTTTTCCACGTCGTCCACACTGGTGAGCCGTTTGTGGTGGATGCCCACGAAGGCGAAGCGCGGGTGCTGGGCACCGAATTCGAAGTGCGCTTGCAGCCGGATGGTGCGCAGGTCACGGTGCTGTCCGGCCGGGTTGGGGTCAAGGCTGACAAGAATGCTGCGCAGCAAATTCTCACTGCCGATCAGCAAGTGGCCTATGCAGCCGGTGTCAGCGATACGGTGCATCGCGTCGACAGTCTGGCCCAGATGGGTTGGCGCTCGGGCTGGCTGACGTACTACAAGACCCCGCTGGTCGACGTCGTGGCGGATCTCAAACGTTATTACCCTGGGCAGATCGTGTTGCTCAATAGCCAATTGGGTACTCGGCGCATCAGTGGCAGTTTCCCCAGCCGTGACCCGCAAGCGGTGCTCAACTCTCTGCAAGGCGTGCTCGGTTTTGAGCAGCACAACCTGTTTGGCCGGTTGATCGTTTTACGCTGAGTCTTTTCTGAAATTATTTTTCCCGGTCAGGTGAGGTAAACCCCGAGGGCATACGTGTAGTGTTTGAAAATGCGAAAAATTCGTATTCCGCAGTGAAATCTACACACAGGTCATGAGCATGAAGTCAGCGCCAAGCGGTTCGATTAAACAGTGGTTGGGCGCTTCTGCGCTGGTGATGGTGGGGTTGGCGTTAACACCTTTGTGCGTGGCAATGGCCGCCGAGAACCCGCTGTTTGACTTCAACCTGAAGGCCGAACCCTTACCTCAGGCCTTGAGCGATTTCAGTCGTCAGACTGGCCTTAGTGTGGTGTATACCGATGAAGCGCCTTACGGCCTGCAAGCCCCGGCGATCAAGGGCCGCTTGAGTGCCGAGCAGGCCTTGCAGCAGTTGCTTTCGCAGTCAGGCTTCAATGCCCGGCGCACAGACGCCAACACCTTCGCCCTTGAACCACAGCCCACGGCTGGCGCCCTGAACCTTGGCGCTACCAGCATCACTTCGGTGGCGCAAAACGACACCAGCTATCAGCCACCCGCCACCAGTTCGGTGATGCGCGGCACGGGCTCGTCGATGGAAACCCCGCAAACCATCAACGTCGTTGCTGCCCAGGTGATTCGTGATCAAGCGCCGCGCAATCTGGATGACGCACTGAACAACGTCAGCGGTATCACTCAGGGCAACACGCTGGGTGGCACCCAGGACTCGGTGATGAAACGCGGTTTTGGTGACAACCGTGACGGCTCAATCATGCGCGACGGCATGCCGCTGGTGCAGGGACGGGCGCTGAATGCCACTGCGGAGCGGGTCGAAGTGCTCAAGGGGCCGGCCTCGTTGCTGTACGGGATTCAGGACCCGGGCGGGGTGGTCAACGTTGTCAGCAAAAAGCCGCAGTTGGAGCAATACAACGCACTGACGGTGCGCGGCTCTACTTACGGTTCGGGTAAAAACGGCAGTGGTGGCAGCCTGGACAGCACCGGCCCGCTGGGTGATTCGGGGCTGGCGTACCGGATGATCATTGACCACGAAGACGAAGATTACTGGCGCAACTTTGGCGTGCATCGCGAGACGTTGATTGCACCGTCGCTGGCCTGGTATGGCGATAACACCCAAGTGTTGTTGGCCTACGAGCATCGGGAGTTTCTGTCGCCATTCGACCGCGGCACGGCGATTGATCCCGCCACCAACCATCCGCTGAATATCCCGTCCACCCGCCGCCTGGACGAGCCGTTCAACAACATGGAAGGGCGCTCGGACCTGTATCGGTTTGAAGTCGATCACGACCTCAATGAAGACTGGAAAGCCCATCTCGGTTACAGCTGGAACCGCGAAACCTACGACGCCAGCCAGGTACGGGTTACTGCTGTGGATTCAACCACCGGCACTCTGACCCGAAAAATGGACGGCACCAAGGGCGCCATTACCACCGACCGCTTCGCCACTGTCAGCCTGCAAGGCAAGGTGCAGGCGGCAGGCATGCAGCATGATCTGGTGTTCGGGGTTGATGATGAATACCGCAAGATCTACCGCGCTGAGTTGATTCGCCAAAACAGCTCAACCACCTTCAGCTACGAGAATCCGGTATACGGCCAGGAAGTTGCCGGCACCACAGTCAGCGCCAAAGACAGCAATCAAACTGACTTGCTGCGCAGCGATTCATTGTTTGCCCAGGACTCCATCCACCTGACCGATCAATGGATTCTGGTGGCTGGCGCACGATTTCAGAAGTACGACCAACTGGCCGGCAAAGGCATTCCGTTCCAGACCAACACCAACACTAACGGCGTGAAATGGGTACCGCGTGCCGGTCTGGTGTACCGCTATACCGATGAACTGTCGTTCTATGGCAGCTACACCGAGTCGTTCAAACCCAACTCCAGCATCGCGGCGCTGGACGGTGACATGGTGCTGGATTCGAGCATTAAGCCCGAGCAGGCCAAGTCCTGGGAGCTGGGGGCCAAACTGGATCTTCCTGGGCGTATTACCGGTACCGTAGCCGTGTTCGACATCAAAAAACGTAACGTCCTGGTGTCCTCGACCGTGGACGACGAGACGGTGTATTCGACGGCGGGTCAGGTTCGTTCGCGTGGCCTGGAACTGGATGTTAGCGGTCAGTTGAGTGACAACTGGAGCATGATCGGCAGCTATGCCTACACCGATGCTGAAGTCACCAAAGACACGACCTACCAGGGTATGCGCTTGCAGAACGTGGCGAAAAACAGCGGCTCGCTGTCGGCGGTGTATGACTTTGGCAACATCGTGGGTGGCGACAAGCTGCGGGTTGGTGCCGGTGCTCACTACGTCGGCGAACGTGCAGGCGACGCGCTGAACGACTTTGACCTGCCGGCTTACACCGTGGCCGATGCCTTCGCCACTTACGACACCCGCATCGAAGGGCAAAAGGTCAAATTTCAGCTCAACGTCAAAAACCTGTTTGACCGCACCTACTACACCTCGGCAGCCAGCCGTATGTTCGTCTCCATCGGCGACTCACGGCAGGTGACGTTCGCCAGCACGCTGGAGTTCTAAGCAATAACTCCGCCCTGTAGGAGCGTGCTTGCTCGCGATCAGAAGGGTGAATGGATTCAGGACCTGAACGCCGCCCGATACTCCCCCGGTGTGCCGCGCAGGCTTTGCTTGAAGCGGTTGGTGAAGTGGCTGGCGCTGGCGAAACCGCAGGCCAGGGCCACCTCACCCAGGGGCAGCGAGCTGTTGCGCAGTAAGTCGCGGGCGCGGGCCAGGCGGCGGGCCAGCAGGTATTGGTGGGGCGGCACGCCGAAGCTTTCGCGAAACATGCGCGCAAAGTGGTAGGGCGACAGGGCGCATTGGCCAGCTAATTGGCCAATGCTCAAGGGCTCGGCCAATTGCTGTTCGATGGTCTCCACTAACTGGCGGCGTTGATGGGCCGCCAACCCGCCTTTGAGTTGTAACCCTTCACGGCGTCCAACCTGGTTCAGCAGGGCGTGATCGAGCAGGGCGCTGGCCAGGCTGCTGGTGAGCAGGCGTTCGCCGGGCTCGCTCCAATTCATCTGAATCAGCTGATGAAAGCGCCGGGATTGTTCCGGGTCGTCAAAAAACGTGCTTTCGCGCAATTGCAGGGTGCGCGGTTCGCGGTCGAGCAGGGTGATGCAGCCCAGAGCGAATTGCTCGGCACTGACATACACGTGTGCCAAGCGAATTTCACCGTTGATCACCCACGCGGACTGATGCTCGGCAGGTAACACGCAGAGCTTTCCTGGCGCGCCTTTGCTGTTGGGCTGGCCACGACGAAAGGTCTCGGTGCCACCGGAAATGTAGCAAGACAGCGTGTGATGACTCGGTGCCTTATATTCACGGGCGTCGTGGTGATTGCTCCACAGCGCAGCGGCCATGCCGTCACCGAGCACGGCACTGTGCTCCAGTCGCGAATTGGGCGAGCTGTTGAGGGCTTGAAAGACTTGCAGGGTATCGAGTGCGGACATGGTCATTTCTCCAACCCTTCGCATCCTACTCCGTCGCGTCCGGGCTGCCAGCCCTGCATCAACAAAAGCGCAAGAATCTGCAAGTGCGCACGCGGGCAGGGATTCACACTGAAGGCCATCTTCAGGAGCACAGCACCATGAACCTATCGTTGTACTTATTGACCGTGCTGATCTGGGGCACCACCTGGATTGCTCTCAAGCTGCAACTGGGGGTAGTGGCGATTCCGGTGTCCATCGTCTATCGCTTTGGTCTGGCGGCGCTGGTGTTGTTCGCGTTGCTGTTGCTGACCCGCAAGTTGCAAGTGATGAACAAGCGCGGGCACCTGATTTGTCTGGCTCAGGGTTTGTGCCTGTTTTGCGTTAATTTCATGTGTTTCCTGACGGCCAGCCAGTGGGTGCCGACCGGGTTGATCGCCGTGGTGTTTTCGACTGCCACGCTGTGGAATGCGTTGAATGCGCGAATCTTCTTCAAGCAGAAAGTTGCGCGCAATGTGCTGGCCGGTGGCGCCTTGGGTTTGCTCGGATTGGGTCTGTTGTTCTGGCCGGAACTGCGCGGGCATACCGCTAGCCCCGAAACCCTGCTGGGACTCGGTTTGGCCTTGATTGGCACGATGTGTTTTTCGGCAGGCAATATGCTGTCGAGTCTGCAACAAAAGGCTGGCCTTAAGCCGCTGACCACCAACGCCTGGGGCATGCTTTATGGTGCCAGCATGCTGGCGGTGTACTGCGCGCTGAGCGGCATCCCGTTCGACATGGAATGGAACACGCGTTATATCGGCTCGTTGCTGTATCTGGTGATTCCGGGGTCGGTGATTGGTTTTACCGCGTACCTGACCCTGGTCGGGCGCATGGGCCCGGAGCGTGCGGCTTATTGCACGGTGTTGTTCCCGCTGGTGGCGCTGAACGTGTCGGCGTATGTCGAAGGCTACCAATGGACCAGCGAGGCCTTGGCCGGGCTGGTCCTGGTGATGCTGGGCAACGTGCTGGTGTTTCGCAAACCCAAGCCGTTACCGATGCCTGCAAAGCTCGCCTAAATGCCCCTCTCCCTGTAGGAGCGAGCTTGCTCGCGATAGGATCACTGCGGTGTGTCATTTAAATTGCGGTGATTGGATCGCGAGCAAGCTCGCTCCTACAGAATGTGCAGGTCTCTTAGGCTTTAAAAACCTGCGGGTTAACCAGGTCCTGCGGGCGTTCACCCAGCAGGGCGCTGCGCAGGTTGTCGAGGGCGCGGTTGGCCATCGCTTCGCGGGTTTCGTGGGTGGCTGAACCAATGTGCGGCAAGGTCACGGCGTTTTTCAGTTGGAACAGTGGCGACTCAGCCAGCGGCTCTTTCTCGTAAACGTCCAGCCCTGCGCCGCGGATGGTGCCGTTTTGCAGGGCTTCGATCAGCGCGGCCTCGTCTACTACCGGCCCACGGGAGATGTTTACCAGAATCGCGCTGGACTTCATCAGGCTCAGTTCGCGCTGGCTGATCAGGTGTTTGGTTTTTTCGCTCAACGGCACCACCAGGCACACGAAGTCCGCTTCGGCCAGCAGTTGATCCAGGCTGCGAAACTGCGCGCCCAGTTCTTGTTCAAGCTCGGCTTTGCGGCTGTTGCCGCTGTACAGAATCGGCATGTTGAAACCCAGTCGGCCCCGGCGAGCGATGGCCGCACCGATGTTGCCCATGCCGACGATGCCCAGGGTCTTGCCGAATACATCGGTGCCAAACAAGGCGGGCGGTACGCTGGCTTGCCATTGGCCAGCCTTGGTCCAGGCATCCAGCTCGGCCACCCGGCGCGCGCTGCTCATGATCAATGCAAAGCCCAGGTCGGCGGTGCTTTCGGTGAGCACGTCCGGGGTATTGGTGAGCATGATCCCGCGTTCGTTGAAGTAATTCACGTCGTAGTTGTCGTAACCCACCGAGACGCTGGACACCACTTCCAGCTGTTTGGCGTTTTCCAGCTGCTTGCGCCCCAGTTTGCGCCCGACGCCGATCAGGCCGTGGGCGTGCGGCAGTGCCTCATCGAACTGGGCATTGATATCGCCCAGCTTGGGATTGGGCGCAATCACGTTGAAGTCCTGCTGCAGGCGCTCGATCATCGCAGGGGTGACACGGCTGAAGGCAAGTACGGTTTTCTTGGTGCTGGAAAGGCTCATCTGAACAAGACTCGTCGGCTGTCGGGAATGTAAGCACGCTAACATTCTCGACAGTCCTGCGCCAATCCTGTAGCCGCTGCTTTAGCTATACGTCGCCAGCTCAGTCTGGTGCGCCGCCAATATTTCCGGCAGGGAGCCGCGCATGTACTCGACCCAGGTTTTGATCTTCGCATCCAGGTATTGGCGCGACGGGTAGATGGCGTACAGGTTCAGTTCCTGCGAACGGTACTTGGGCAGCATCCGCACCAATGAGCCGTTACGCAGGCCGTCGATGGCTTCGTATAACGGCAGGATGCCCACGCCCATTCCGCTGGTAATCGCGGTTTTCATCGCGTCGGCCGAGTTGACCAAAAACGGTGAGGCGTTGATCAGGACCATTTCCTGGCCTTCCGGGCCCTCGAACACCCATCGATCCAGCGCAATCACCGGGCTCACCAGGCGCAGGCAGGCATGGTTGAGCAAATCGCCGGGTCTGTCGGCGTTGCCATTGGCTTTCACGTAGTCGGGTGATGCACAGACGATGCTGTAGGTGATGCCCAGACGTTGCGACACAAACCCCGAATCCGGCAGCTCGCTGGCGAGCACGATGGACACGTCGTAACCCTCGTTGAGCAGGTCGGGCACGCGGTTGGCCAGGGTCAGGTCGAAGGTCACGTCGGGGTGAGTCTTGCGATAACGCGCGATGGCGTCGATCACAAAATGCTGACCGATACCGGTCATGGTATGCACTTTCAATTGTCCTGCCGGGCGCGAGTGCGCGTCACTGGCTTCGGCTTCGGCTTCTTCGACAAAGGCGAGGATTTGCTCGCAGCGTTGCAAATAACGTTTGCCAGCTTCGGTCAGGGCGATGCGTCGAGTGGTGCGGTTGAGCAAGCGGGTTTGCAGATGGGCCTCAAGGTTGGAGACCGCACGCGAGACGTTGGCAGTGGTGGTGTCCAGCATGGCCGCCGCAGCGGTGAAACTTCCGGCTTCGGCCACGCAACTGAAGGCGCGCATATTTTGCAAAGTGTCCATGGAGTGCTCTCAAGGGGCGGTATAGGGGCATCGACAACAATCAAAAGGGTGCAACAGTAAATTGTGACACGAAGTTTCGGTCTTTACAGGCCGGTCGGGCTACGACTTAGGGATTATCCCCGGAACGGTAATAAAGATTCGCAGTTATGCCAGCTTATCGTTGCGCCTGCCAAGCCATAGACTTCTCTGTCTCAAGCCTCCTCCATCCTCCATGACGGGAATTTGCAGCAGTGTCGCGTCGCATCAGCAGAGAGCTTAAAGCCCTCAGTGTCCTGGCTTTATCGTTAGCTTTAAACGGTTGCATCGGTTTTGGTGGTATGGGCCCCAAAGACACGATGTTGGCTGCCAACACCCTGGCCACTGACGAGGCGATTCAAAGCGCCGCGCAAGATGCAAACTGGCCCAAGGCCCAATGGTGGAACGCTTATGGCGACCCGCAACTGGATGCCTGGATCAGCATGGCTGTTCAGGGTAGCCCAACCATGGCGATGGCCGCAGCGCGTGTACGCCAGGCCAAAGCGATGGCCGGTATTGCCGAAGCGGCCGAGTCGCTGCAGATCAATGGTGATTCGACCCTCAAGCGCCATCACTGGCCGTCTGACCAATTCTATGGACCAGGCAAGTTGGACAACGCTAATACCTGGGACAACAACGCCTCGCTGGGCTTTAGCTTTGCCCTCGACCTGTGGGGCCGTGAAAGCAATACCACCGAGCAGGCCGTGGACATGGCGCACATGAGCGCTGCCGAGGCGCGTCAAGCGCAACTCGAATTGCAGAACAACGTGATTCGTACCTACATCCAACTGTCGCTGCATTACGCTCAGCTCGACATCATCGAATCGACCTTGCACCAGCAAGAACAGATTCGCGATCTGGCGCAAAGACGCTTGGACGGTGGCATTGGTACCCATTTCGAAGTCAGCCAGGCGCAAGCACCGCTGCCCGAAATTCATCGTCTGATCGACGCTCAGGAAGAAGAAATCGCCCTGACGCGTAACCAATTGGCTGCGCTGGCCGGTAAAGGCCCGGGCGAGGGAACCCGACTCAAGCGTCCAACCCTGGCCTTGAATACCGTGCTTAAGCTGCCGTCCACCTTGCCTGCCGAACTGATGGGCCAACGCCCGGATGTCGTCGCCAGGCGCTGGGAAGTTGCAGCCCAAGCGCGTGGTATTGACGTGGCGCACGCCGGTTTCTACCCCAACGTCGACCTGGTGGGCAGCATCGGCTTTATGGCCACCGGTGGTAGTGCGCTGGGCTTTTTGGCCGGCAAAAAACTTAGCTATAGCGCCGGGCCTGCGATATCGCTGCCGATCTTTGATGGCGGTCGATTGCGCTCGCAACTGGGCGTGGCCTCGGGCGGTTATGACATGGCAGTGGCCAAGTACAACCAGACCCTGGTCAACGCGCTGAAAGGAATCTCCGATCAGTTGATCAAGCGCGAGTCGATGGAGAAGCAGCAGGTGTTCGCCGCCGAATCGGTTGCGGCCGCGCAAAAAACTTATGACATCGCGATGGTCGCGTTTCAGCGCGGACTGACCGACTACGTCAACGTGCTTAATGCCCAAACCCTGCTGTTCCGTCAGCAGCAAGTGCAGCAGCAGGTTGAGGCTGCACGCCTGAGTGCCCACGCTGAACTGGTCACGGCCTTGGGTGGCGGGTTGGGCGCTGGCAACGATGTGCCGAAAAGCGATCGTTATGTACCCAACAAACCGCCGGCCGTCATGGCGCTGTTTAACCAGTGATGCCGTTAACCCAGAGAGCCTGTAGATGAACCATTTGCCCGCCCCGGTACGCTGGTTGTATTCCCTGGAATGGCGCCGAGGCTTTTTTGACTGGGCACGCAGCGATGGCGTGACCTGGGTGCATATTTTCAAAGTACTGATCGCGGCCTTTTTGACCCTGTGGTTGGCCATGCGCCTTGAGTTGCCGCAGCCGCGCACCGCGATGATTACCGTATTTATCGTGATGCAGCCGCAAAGCGGTCAGGTGTTTGCCAAAAGCTTTTACCGGTTTTTGGGCACCCTGACCGGCTCGGCAGTGATGGTGGCGCTGATCGCCTTGTTTGCCCAAAACACTGTGTTGTTTCTCGGCGCGATGGCGATCTGGGTGGGTATTTGTTCGGCCGGTGCCGCGCGCTGCCGTAACTTCCGAGCCTATGGCTTTGTGTTGGCCGGTTACACCGCAGCAATGGTTGGCCTGCCTGCGCTGGCGCATCCCGATGGCGCGTTTATGGCAGCCGTGTGGCGGGTGCTGGAAATCTCGCTGGGCATTTTGTGCTCCACCGTCGTCAGCGCCGCGATCCTGCCTAAAACCGCTGGCGCGGCGATGCACGACGCGCTCTATAAGCGTTTTGGGGTGTTTGCCGGTTTTGTGTGCGAAGGCCTGCGCGGGCAGTCGACCCAGGAAGCCTATGAAGCCAGTAATGTGCGTTTTATTGGTGAGAGTGTTGGCCTGGAAGGCATGCGCAGCGTGACGGTGTTTGAAGACCCGCACATGCGTCGTCGCAGTGGTCGCTTGAGCCGTCTTAACAGCGAATTCATGGCCATCACCACCCGTTTCAACGCCTTGCACCAGTTACTCGCCCGTTTGCGCAGCCGAGGTGTGGTGCAAGTGGTGTCGGCCATCGAACCGGAACTGGAGCTGCTGGCCACGCTGCTCGATACCTACAGCGCACGTTCGTTGACTGATCAGGACGCGGTGGTCCTCGCCGAGCAACTGGCGGCGTTCAAGGCCGGCTTGCCCGAGCATGTGCGCACACTGCGGGTAACGTTCCTTGAAAGTGCCCCCGGCCCCTCGGATCTTCTGGATTTCAACACCGCGTACGAACTGCTGTATCGCTTTGTTGACGATCTGCACAGCTACGCACTGACCCATGCCTCGCTGGCCGATCACTCCCACGAACGCGAGCGCTGGGACCAGCCCTTTATCTCGCAAACCAACTGGTGGTCGGCGGCGGCTTCGGGGATTCGGGCGTCGTTCATTCTGGTGGTGCTCGGTACTTACTGGGTGATGACCGCCTGGCCCAGCGGCGCCACCATGACCTTGATTGCGGCTGCCACTGTGGGCCTTTCGGCGGCTACGCCGAACCCCAAGCGCATGGCGTTTCAAATGGCCTGCGGCACCTTGATCGGTGCGCTGGTGGGGTTTGTCGAAATGTTCTTCGTGCTGCCGCACATCGACGGCTTCCCATTGCTGTGTCTGGTGCTGACACCGGTGATCATGTTCGGCTCGTTTCTCACTTCGCGGGCCAACTACGCGGGCGTGGGCCTGGGTTTACTGATCTTTTTCAGCACCGGTTCGGTCCCCGATAACCTGACGATTTATAACCCGTACCAGTTCATCAACGACTACATCGCAATGGTGCTGGGCATGTTGGTGTGCGCCGCTGCGGGGGCAATTATTTTGCCGCCCAACAGCCGCTGGTTGTGGAGCCGTCTGGAGCAGGACTTGCGTGAGCAAGTGGTGTACGCCATCAGCGTGCCCACGTTACGAGGCTTGAGCTCAAGCCTCGAAAGCCGCACCCGTGACCTGATGCATCAGGCATACGGTCTGGCTGCGGGGCAGCCCAAAGTGCAACGCGAATTGCTGCGCTGGATGTTTGTGGTGCTGGAAGTGGGTCACGCGATTATCGAGCTGCGCAAAGAACAGGCGATCTTGCCGATCCATCCGGCCTACGCCGAGGCCCAGCCGTGGCGACAGGCGATTCGGCTGATGGGCCGGGCGCTGGTGCGCCTGTTCAGAGCCCCCAGCGAAAGCAATCTGGAGCGTGCGCTGATCGCCGTCGATCATGCAATCAACCGGGTACAAGCCACTGACGAACCGTTCGCCCGCAACTTTGACACTTCGGCGTTGGTTCGGGTGCAAAGCTACCTGCACTTTATCCGTACCTCACTGCTTGACCCGCAATCGCCGTTGGCCGCCTATGCCCAGCCGCAAGGACTTGAACATGCCTCGTGAAATCGCCTTCCACGGCGTCTACATGCCCACCATGACCCTGATGTTCTTTATCGCGGCGGGGTTGGCGTGGGGCTTTGACCGGTTGTTTGCCGGCTACGATTTGTACCGTTTCTTCTGGCACCCGGCGCTGCTGCGCCTGAGCCTGTTCGTGTGTCTTTTTGGCGCCATGGCGCTCACTGTTTACCGTTGAGACTGATCCGATGAAAAAGTTCTTCAGCCTGCTTGCCACCTTGCTGGTTTTGGCCCTTGCGATAGGGATCGGCCGCAGCCTCTGGGAGCATTACATGAACACCCCGTGGACCCGCGATGGCCGGGTACGGGCCGATATCATCAACGTCGCGGCCGACGTCAACGGCTACGTGGTCAACGTACCGGTCAAAGATAACCAGCTGGTAAAAAAGGGCGACGTGCTGCTGGAAATTGACCCGGAACACTACGCCATTGTGGTCAAACAGGCGCAATCGCTGGTGGCGTCACGCAAAGCCACCTGGGAGATGCGCAAGGTCAACGCCCATCGCCGGGCGGATATGGACAACCTGGTGATCTCCAAAGAGAGCCGCGACGACGCCAGCAACATCGCCGATTCGGCGCTGGCCGATTACCAGCACGCTCAGGCCCAGCTGGAGGCGGCGCAACTCGACCTTAAACGCACCAAAGTGCTGGCCACCGTTGACGGTTATGTGACCAACCTCAACGTACACCGGGGCGACTATGCGCGGATCGGTGATCCGAAAATGGCCGTGATCGACAAGGACTCGTTCTGGGTCTACGGCTTCTTCGAAGAAACCAAATTGCCGCATATTCGCGTGGGTGACAAAGCCGACCTGCAAATGATGAGCGGTGAAGTATTGAAGGGCCACGTGGAGAGTATTTCGCGCGGTATCTACGACCGCGATAACCCTGAGAGCCGCGAGTTGCTGGCTGACGTCAACCCAACATTCAACTGGGTGCGTTTGGCCCAGCGCGTACCGGTACGCATCCACATCGACGAAATTCCCGATGGCTTCCTGCTGGCCGCTGGCACCACTTGCACCGTGATCGTGCAGCGCTAGGCAGTTAAGTGAAAAAAGTCTCTGTGGAGCGCAATGTTGTTCACTTAAGGACCGTGTGACCCTTAACTAATGTGGGAGCGAGCCTGCTCGCGAAGCGCTCAAGGCGCGGTATCACTCACGACCTTCGCGAGCAGGCTCGCTCCCACAGGTTGTAATGATTTATCTGCTTCTTATCGTAATTCGGGAAGCCTCCTACATCCGCTGCTGAGCCTATCCGTTAGCGTCATTCCTTTGTCGTGGGTGCCTTGCGTGCCCTCTACGTCTGAGGAGTCACGGATGCCCACGTTTGATCGCCAAAGCCGTTTTACCCTGACCATTCCCAACGCTGAACCTGAATTTCGGGTGTTTGACGGGCCCGGCGAATACCCGTTGCCTGATGAGCCTGAATGGTTGCAGGTACCCGCGCCGCGCCGTCACCGCGAGCCAATCCTTGTAAGCAATGCCCATCGTTATTTACTGGACAACCATTACGACGTTCTTCTGCGATTGGCCAGGCATCGACGGCCTGTTGCGTGGTTGCACGCCCAATGGGCACAGGCCGAACAGTGGGGGTGGCTGGAGCAAGAGCAACTGCAGTTTCTAGTGGTACACAGCCTGCAATTCCCCCACTTCGCGCTCCCTGCAGCGTGGGACCCGCAGCCCAATGAAACGCCTCACATGCACTTCGAAAGGGTTAGCCAGATGGCGGCATTCTGGCAAGGCGAGGGTGTTTTGTGAGGGGCGTATTAAAGGGCTTTGCACTAGCTGTCGGCAGTGCTTGGTTGGCGGGCTGTTCGTCGGGCAAGTCAGAGACGTTTACCTTTACCGCCGAGTTGCCTCCGAATGTCTATTACCGGGCTGATGCTGTTTATATCCCGGCCAAAGGTGAGACGTGCCGGGTGCCGGGAGGAAAGAATACATGGGTCGAATTTAATCGACATTGGCGCAAGGAGTACAAGCCTGATTCGAAGATAGCGCTTTATCGCACTGTTGGTGGTTGTCCGTTGGTAGTGAGTCATTTACGCCTGCAAATTTACGCCACTTATGGTGCGGAACGGGGCGACTTTGGGATGGATAGCGCAGGTTTGGCTGTTCGCGAAGAGTTGCCTGTTGAATATAAAGAGGATTTTAACGACGCCGGCGTAAGCACTTTTTATGGGCAATGCCAGTGGTTGTTTCGTACGTCGGGTAAAACTCGTGTTCTTAGAAAAATTCTTGACTGCAAAGACACCGATGCCAAGGGGGAATTAACCCGTGGCCGGCCTGTCGCCGGTTATACCCTGGATCAACTGCCGGGTAAAACAGTGAAGATGAAAATTAAACTGTTGGAGGAAGAAAGACCCTATAAGCGAGAAACTTGGGTGAAGGTGCCTGATGGTTGGAAGCGCTGCATGGGGAAGGGTTTTGAAGATCAGTACGCCTTTTGTAGGGGTAATTATAAGGACTTTAGCAGTTTTATGATGCCCGACGGTAAGCAGTGCACTATTTATCCGGGTTGTACAGAATAAAGGGGTTGATAAATGAATAAGCCTAACAGCTCTAAAAATATTAATTTAAAAGGTCGGGTGTTCTCGTGCCCAGCACAAGGTAAACATACCAGTTTCCAATTGGTAGATGAGTTCGGCTCGGGGGCGCCTTACGCGGGGTTGGCCTATGAGGTTGTTGATCATGAGGGATTGGAGTACAGCGGTTTTTTGGATTCGGCTGGAGTGGGGCGTGTCAGGAATCACTGTGCCGGATCCATTGCACTGACGATGATGTCTCTGTATCAGGGCGTAAAAGATTACTATTTTGACCTTTTAACGCGTGAACACTATCCCCTTAAGATTACCGAACTTCAAGTCCGGGCCGAGAATACTCGATACGCCAATAAAGACGGTTCACGAACTGAAAACAAACCGACTCCCACCAACGCCAAAGACGAATACTACCAGGTTGAAGTTCGGCACTTGGTTAAGCATGTTTCGCACTTGCCGCCGAAAGTGCCACGGCACTTTCCATTGGATGTGGGTGTTCGCCGCATGATGTGGCCGCGTGGCGAGTGGGGTGTTTGCCTTGCGCCTGAGCGCCATACCGTACTGGAGGTTCGTCCGCTGCGCGCTTTGCGGCCCATGTTGTCGACTGACCCAGCTTTTTGCGCACTTAACCTGTATCAGTTGGCCTTGATGGCGACATTGAGCTATTGCCCTTTTGGTCAGGACCCTGACGAGCAACCTGTCACCACGCCAACGGTCAGCTTTACGCAGGAACCGAGTGTGGGTAACTGGTTTGGCGACAAGCTCGCCACGTTCAAGGAAAACTGGCAGGTCAACCCCGAGCAAACCGAGCCTTATTACCCGTTGTATGAAGAGGTGCCGTACTCCAGACGCCTGGAGATCGTGCCCTTTGATCCGGTGTTATACCCGGTCAATAACCCTCTGCTAGGGCCAGACCAGGAGAACCCGGCCAACATTCATTTTCTTGACGATACCAAGGAAGGGGCCGAAGGCACTGATACCCAGGCCTTTGTCACCCATAACGATGAGGTTGTTTTGATCGCCATTCGCGGCACCAGCGCCGGGGCTGATTTTTTGCGCGATGCCGACGCCCTTCAAGTGCCTTTTGAGGAAGGAGAGGGCAAAGTGCATCGTGGCTTTTATGAAGCCGCAACGCAGGCTTATAACTTTGCCACGACTTACCTCGACAAATTCCACATCGGACAAAAAATCTTGGTCTGCGGTCACAGCCTTGGCGGCGCAATCGCGTTAATCCTTTCGCAAATGCTGTGTAAGCGACCTGAAAACTACGACGTCCTGCTCTACACCTACGGCGCCCCCCGTGCTGGCGATGCCACGTTTGTCAGCGCTGCGCAGTCGCTGGTGCATCACCGAACAGTCAATCACAACGACCCGATCCCCAGCG
>JAZKIA010000059.1:0-22856 GCA_040385125.1 Pseudomonadota bacterium
TCGGCGCGTTTTTTTTGCATCCGGTTCACCCTTTACGAGGGTAGCCACCTGGAGAAATATGCGATGACTGCGCCAATTGTGGTAGCTGCACTGTACAAATTTGTCACCCTTGAAGACTACGTTGAGCTGCGCGAGCCTTTGCTTCAGGCAATGGTCGACAACGGTATCAAGGGCACTTTGCTGATTGCCGAAGAAGGCATTAACGGCACGGTTTCCGGCAGCCGCGAAGGGATTGACGGGCTGATGGCCTGGCTCAAGACCGATCCGCGTATGGTAGACATCGATCACAAGGAATCCTACTGCGATGACCAGCCGTTCTATCGAACCAAGGTCAAGCTGAAAAAAGAAATCGTTACCCTCGGCGTAGAAGGCGTAGACCCGAACAAGAAAGTCGGAACCTATGTCGACCCCGAGAACTGGAATGCGCTGATCAGTGATCCAGAGGTTCTGTTGATTGACACCCGTAACGATTACGAAGTGTCTATCGGTACGTTTGAAGGGGCAATTGACCCGAAGACCACCAGCTTTCGCGAATTCCCTGACTACATCAAAGCCAACTTCGATCCGGCCAAGCACAAGAAAGTCGCGATGTTCTGCACTGGTGGCATTCGTTGCGAAAAGGCCTCTAGCTACATGCTCAGTCAAGGTTTTGACGAGGTGTATCACCTCAAGGGCGGGATCTTGAAGTACCTCGAAGAGGTGCCGCAGGAAGAAACCAAGTGGCAGGGCGACTGCTTCGTGTTTGATAACCGGGTGACTGTGCGTCACGACTTGAGCGAAGGCGAGTACGACCAATGCCACGCTTGCCGCACCCCGATCGACACAGCAGACCGTGAGTCCGAACACTATCAGCCAGGCATCAGCTGCCCGCATTGCTGGGACAAGTTGAGCGAAAAAACCCGGCGCAGTGCCATTGATCGTCAAAAGCAGATTGAACTGGCCAAGGCCCGCAATCAGCCGCACCCGATTGGTCACAATTACCGCAAACCTGCCGAGGCCTGATGATGTCCGCGCGCCTGCTCTATGTGATGGACCCGATGTGTTCATGGTGCTGGGGCTTTTCGCCCATAGCCGAGGCCTTGGTTGAGCAGGCGCAGGCCGCAGGTGTTGAGTTGCATCTGGTGGTGGGCGGTTTGCGCACTGGCAGCGGTGCCGCAATGGATCCCGCCAAGCGACGTTATATCCTTGAACATTGGCAGGCCGTAACTGAGGCCACTGGTCAGCCCTTCACCTTCGAAGGCGCCTTGCCAGAGGGTTTTGTGTACGACACCGAGCCCGCCTGCCGGGCCATAGTTGCTGCGCGCAGCCTTGCCCCGGACTGTGCCTGGAAGCTGGTGCAACTGATTCAGCAGGCTTTTTATGTGCAAGGGCGCGATGTGACGCAAGCCAGTGTACTGGTTGAATTGGCCGAGGCTGCCGGGCTGCCGCGTATTGAGTTTGCCGCCGTGTTTGACACGGCCGAGCAGCACGCGGCAACCGCTGCCGATTTCAGCTGGGTGCAAGACTTGGGGATTGCCGGGTTTCCGACCTTGCTCGCCGAGCGTAATGGCCAGCTCGCCTTGCTGACCAACGGCTATCAGCCGCTGGGGCCTTTGTCTGACTTGCTGGGTCGCTGGCTTGAACGCGCCACGCGTGTTTGACCCATCTGAGGCGGCGT
Source organism: Pseudomonadota bacterium (assembly GCA_040385125.1). Lineage (GTDB taxonomy): Bacteria > Pseudomonadota > Gammaproteobacteria > Pseudomonadales > Pseudomonadaceae > Aquipseudomonas. Next base: position 1,658 of record JAZKIA010000059.1, read on the forward strand.
CTTCCTTCAAGGCGCAGGATCGCCTGACCTGGGCTGAAATCCGTCGCTTGGCAATGCGTCATAAAAAAGCCCTGTGGATTGCCAACGGGGTGGCAGTGCTGGCCACGCTGTGCAGTGTGCCCATCCCTTTGCTCCTGCCTTTGCTCGTTGATGAGGTGCTGCTGGGCAATGGCGACGCGGCGCTGAAAATCATGAACCACTGGCTGCCGAGTGCCTGGCAAAGCTCGGTGGGTTACATCGGTTTGATGCTGGCAATTACCTTGGCGCTGCGCTGCGGGGCGTTGTTGTTCAACGTCTTGCAGGCACGTCTGTTTTCGAGGCTGGCCAAAGACATTGTGTTTCGCATTCGCTTGCGCTTGATCGAGCGCCTGAAGCGTATTTCGCTGGCCGAATACGAAAGTCTGGGCAGCGGCACCGTAACCACGCATTTGGTCACGGACCTGGACACGCTCGACAAGTTTGTCGGTGAAACCCTCAGCCGATTTTTGGTGGCCATGCTCACGCTGGTGGGGACGTCGGCAATTTTGTTGTGGATGCACTGGCAGTTGGCGCTGTTGATCCTGCTGTTTAACCCGTTGGTGATTTACGCCACGGTGCAACTGGGCAAGCGGGTCAAGCACCTGAAGAAACTTGAGAACGACAGCACCGCGCGCTTTACCCAAGCCTTGACCGAAACCCTGGACGCCATTCAGGAAGTGCGGGCCGGCAATCGTCAGGGGTTCTTCCTGGGGCGATTGGGACAGCGGGCGCGGGAAGTCCGGGACTTTGCAGTGGCTTCGCAATGGAAAAGCGATGCGTCCAATCGAGCCAGCGGTTTGTTGTTCCAGTTTGGTATCGACATTTTCCGTGCCGCAGCCATGTTGACCGTGTTGTTCTCGGACTTGTCGATCGGGCAGATGCTCGCTGTTTTCAGTTACCTGTGGTTCATGATCGGCCCGGTGGAGCAACTGCTTAACCTGCAGTACGCTTTTTATGCGGCGGGCGGTGCTGTCACACGGATCAACCAACTGCTGGCGCGAGCCGATGAGCCGCAATATCCAGGTGGCGTTAATCCATTTGTGGCGCACCAGACCGTCGGTATCGAAGTTCGCGACCTGAGCTTCAGCTATGGCGAGGAAAAGGTGCTGGATCACCTGAACCTGAGCATCGCGCCGGGTGAGAAAATTGCGATTGTGGGCACCAGCGGTGGCGGCAAAAGCACGCTTGTGCAGCTGCTGCTGGGGCTCTATACCCCGCAGTCGGGAACGATCTGCTTTGCCGGTGCAAGTCAGCCGCAAATTGGCCTGCACACCATCCGCGAACACGTCGCCGTGGTGTTGCAACACCCGGCCTTGTTTAACGATACGGTGCGCGCCAACCTGACCATGGGTCGCGAGCGCACAGACGAAGCGTGTTGGCGGGCGCTGGAGATCGCCCAGCTGGATGGCACCATTCTGAACCTGCCGCAGGGGCTGGACAGTATTGTTGGGCGTTCGGGGGTTCGTTTGTCGGGTGGTCAGCGCCAGCGTCTGGCCATCGCGCGGATGGTGTTGGCCGAACCCAAGGTGGTGATCCTTGACGAAGCAACCAGTGCTCTGGATGCGGCTACGGAATACAACTTGCATCACGCTTTGGGAAAATTCTTGAGCGGTCGCACCACTTTAATCATCGCCCACCGTTTATCTGCGGTAAAACAAGCAGACCGGGTGCTGGTGTTTGATGGTGGGCGGATTGCCGAAGAGGGTGATCACCAGCAGTTGATCGCGGATGGTGGGCTCTACGCCAAACTGTACGGGCACCTGCAGCAGAACTGAGTCTTGCAACCCAGGGGTTTCTCTGTGGGAGCCTGGCTTGCCAGCGATGCAGGCGACGCGGTATGTCGGATTAATCGTGGTGACGTAATCGCTGGCAAGCCAGCTCCCACAGGTTGAATGGATCTGGCACGGCTGCTTGTCGAAATTAGCCTAGGCTGATGGGGGGGAGTGAGGCGGTTTCTCTACTGTTCATCAGTTGGTCTGAAGCAAAGGGAACTCATGGAGCAGAAACGTACCCTCGGAGCACCTCGCTTGCTGGGCATTGTCTGGCCCTTTATCGCTGTCGTGCTGTTTCAGGCGATATTGGGGTGTGTGAGCCTCTATATGCTCTCTGCTGTGCGGGGGTATGTTGGGGGTGAAAGCTTGTGGTCAAAAGGTCAAAAAGACGCCATCTATTTCCTCAGCCTATATGCCGACAACCGTGACCAGGCTATTTTCGACAAGTACGAGCAGGCCATAAAAGTACCTCAGGGTGGTCACATCCTGCGCTTTGCACTCGATTTATCCCCGCCTGATCTGGAGGCGGCTCGCCAAGGGATTCTGCAGGGCGGCAACAGCCCGGAAGATGTCACAAGCCTTATTTGGTTCTACCGATATTTTCGTAATTTCAGCTACCTGAACACGGCCATTGAGAAATGGGCGGTGGGCGATGATTACCTGGTCAAACTCGATAATCTGGCCCAAGAGATGCATCAGGCTATCGCTGCCAATCAAGCCACTGACGCAGACATCAAGCGCTGGAAGGCGGCTATTTTCGCTATCAATGAAGGTGTCACGCCAGCCGCCAAAGCCTTCAGCGATGCCTTGGGTGAAGGCTCGCGCTTTATTCTGAACTTGTTGGTGGTGGTCAATCTCGCCACGGCGCTGGGGCTGATTCTTCTGGCTCTGTTGCGCACGCATAAAATATTGGCCCAGCGCCGTGCATTTGCCGAAGCGTTGCAGATGGAGAAAGAGCGGGCGCAAATCACCCTTGAGTCCATTGGCGATGGTGTCATAAGCACTGACGTGAGCGGCGCCATTGTCTATATGAACCCGGCAGCCGAACAGTTGACCCACTGGAAGTTCGAACAGGCTCAGGGCGTCCCTTTGGCGGCGCTGTTCAAGTTGCTTGACGAACATGCCCTGGATGATGGCTTCAAGCTGATTGACCATATTCTCAGTGGCGAACTGGGTAATAACAGCGAGCACTCCAAGCTGATCCAGCGTACGGACGCCAGTACGGTTTCAGTTACGCTAGTGGGCGCACCAATCCTTCATGCCGGCAAGGTGAGCGGGGCGGTGTTGGTGCTGCATGACATGACCCGTGAGCGCCAATACATTGCCAATCTGTCTTGGCAGGCGACCCATGATGCGCTGACCGGGTTGGCCAATCGTCGTGAGTTTGAGTACCGCCTGGAGCTGGTGCTGCAAAATCTGGCTCGCCAGCAAGGCCGGCACGCCTTGATGTTTCTCGATCTGGACCAATTCAAGCTGGTGAACGACACCTGCGGCCATGCGGCAGGTGATGAGTTGCTGCGCCATATTTGTACGTTGCTGCAGTCGGGCCTGCGCGAAGGCGATACGCTGGCCCGTCTTGGGGGTGATGAGTTTGGCATTCTGCTGGAAAATTGCCCGGCCGATATGGCAGAAAAGATCGCTGAGGGCTTGCGCCAGACTGTGCAGAGCCTGCACTTTGCCTGGAAAGGCCGGCCGTTTCTGAACACCATCAGCATTGGTCTGGTGCATATCCATCATGCGCCGGTCACCCTTGAGGGCTCGTTGCGGGCCGCGGACATGGCGTGTTATATGGCTAAGGAAAAGGGCCGTAACCGGGTGCAGGTCTATCACGAGGATGACTCTGAGTTGTCATTGCGCTTTGGCGAAATGGCGTGGGTGCAGCGTTTGCATGTCGCCTTGGAAGAAAATCGCTTCTGCCTGTATGCACAGGAAATCGCTCCGCTGGGGAATACGCAGGGCGGTGGCGGGCATATCGAGATTCTGTTGCGGTTGTATGACGAGACCGGTGGGCTGATCATGCCCGACAGCTTTATCCCGGCGGCTGAACGGTATGGACTAATGTCTTCGATTGACCGTTGGGTGGTCGAAAACGTGTTCAAGATAATTTCCGAGTGCTCGGCCTTGGGTTCTGAGCGACCTATGGCGATGTGTGCGATCAACTTGTCGGGAACCACCATTGGCGATGACGACTTTTTAGCGTTCTTGCATGAGCAGTTCGAGTGCTATGACGTGCGCCCCGAGCTGATCTGCTTTGAAATTACGGAAACCAGTGCGATTGCCAATTTGGGCAGCGCCATTCGCTTTATCAATGAGCTCAAGGGCTTGGGCTGTCACTTTTCTTTGGATGACTTTTGCGCCGGGATGTCATCGTTTGCCTACTTGAAACACTTGCCTGTCGACTTTTTGAAAATTGATGGCAGCTTTGTCAGGGACATGCTTGATGATCCGATCAACCGGGCAATGGTTGAGGTGATCAACCATATTGGTCATGTGATGGGTAAGCGTACGATCGCCGAGTTCGTTGAAAGCCCGCAGATTGAGCAGGCATTGACCGAGATTGGTGTTGATTATGCGCAGGGCTATACCATTGAGCGCCCGCAGTTGTTCAACTGCGACAGTTTGCGCTATCGGCCCAACCGCCCGAGCCCGTTGGCGTTGAAGTCGCCGGGTACTTTGCGTTGACGGACTAGCGCTTTAAAATCATCACTCAAAAGGAATTCGACAGTGATCGACACATTCAACCGGACTGGCCCTCTCATGGAGGCCAGCAGTTATCCGCAATGGGCTCAAGAGCTGATGCGCAACTGCAGTGACAGCAAGCGCCGGGTGGTCGAGCACGAAATTTATGCACGTATGCGTGACAACACCCTCAGCCCCAAGACCCTGCGCTTGTACCTGATCGGTGGCTGGCCGGTAGTTGAGCAGTTCTCGTTGTACATGGGGCGCAACCTGGGCAAAACCCGTTATGGGCGTCATCCAGGCGAAGACATGGCCCGCCGCTGGCTGATCCGCAACATTCGCATCGAGCTCAACCATGCCGATTACTGGGTGCATTGGGCTCACGCTCACGGTGTGAGTCTTGAAGAAATGACGGCTCAGGATCTGCCCGCTGAATTCCAGGCGCTGAACGATTGGTGCTGGCATACCTGCACCACCGATTCGCTGGCGGTGGCAATGGCGGCGACCAACTATGCGATTGAGGGCGCGGTGGGTGAGTGGGCTGCGGGGGTGTGCTCAAGCAAGGTCTACGAGGAGTCGTTCCCGGTGGAGGGTCGCAAGCGCGCAATGAAATGGCTGAAGATGCATGCTCAATATGATGATGAGCATCCTTGGGAAGCGCTGGAAATTATTTGCACACTGGCAGGGATGAACCCGAGTCGGGCATTGCAAACCGAGCTGCGCAAGGCCATTTGCAAGAGCTACGATTACATGTACCTGTTTTTGCAAGGCTGTCTTCAGCATGAGAAGGCAGTGATAGCGCGCGAATGCCGAGAGTTGGCGCAAAGCTGATCGGTTAAACGCGGCGGGAATAAAAAAACCGCAGGTAGCGCGCTCGTGCTACCTGCGGTTTTTTGTGGGGGTGCCGTTATTGGGCGTCGAATGCCTGACCGTTGATCCCGGTGCTGTCCGGGCCCATCAGGTACAGGTAAACCGGCATGATCTCTTCCGGCTTCGGGTTGTTTTCAGGGTTTTCGCCCGGATACGCCAAGGCGCGCATGCTGGTGCGGGTCGCGCCCGGGTTGATGCTGTTGGCGCGCACTGCAGCAACCCCCTCAACTTCGTCCGCCAGGGTTTGCATCAGGCCCTCGGTGGCGAACTTCGACACCCCATAAGCACCCCAGTAGGCGCGACCTTTGCGCCCGACGCTGCTGGAGGTGAAGATCACCGAGGCGTCCTGCGACAGCTTGAGCAGTGGCAACAAGGTGCTGGTGAGCATGAACGTGGCGTTGACGTTGATGTGCATCACGCGCATGAAGTTCTCGCCGGACAGCTGCTCCAGGGGCGTGCGCGGACCAATGATCGATGCGTTGTGCAGCAGCCCGTCAAGGTGGCCAAATTCGTTTTCAATCATGGCGGCCAGCTCATCGTATTGGTGCGCCAGGGCGGTTTCGAGATTGAACGGAATGACCACGGGTTGCGGGTGCCCGGCGGCTTCTATTTCGTCGTAAACCTGGCTCAGGTTGGCCTCGGTTTTGCCCAGCAGCAGGACTGTCGCGCCATGTGCGGCATAGATTTTGGCCGCGGCAGCGCCGATGCCACGGCCAGCACCGGTGACCAGAATTACCCGGCCCTGAAGCAGGTCGGGGCGGGCGGAATAATCAAACATAAAACACCTCAGCAAATATCAACGATCTTGCGCAGCGCTTGTCAGCAACTGCACATCGCGTTATCCAGCACTTTGCGCAACTCGCTTGGGTGGTCGACGACCACGTCGGCGCCCCAATGATCAGGGTTGTCGTCCGGGTGAATATAGCCAAAGCGCACGGCGGCGGTTTTGGTCCCGGCATCGCGTCCAGACTCGATGTCGCGCAGGTCATCACCTACGAACAACACACTGGCCGGATCAAGGTTGAGCATCTTGCAGGCGAGAATCATCGGTTCGGGGTCGGGCTTGCTGCGCGTAACGTGGTCCGGGCAGATCAACAGCGCCGAGCGCTCGGCCAGACCTAGTCGCTCCATGATTGGCTGCGCAAAGCGTACCGGTTTGTTGGTAACCACGCCCCAGACCAGGTGGGCTTTTTCGATGTCCGCGAGCAACTCGGCCATGCCATCAAACAGTCGGGTGTGTACGGCACAATCGCGCTGATAGCGCTCAAGGAACTCCAGGCGCAGTGCTTCGAAGCCTGGGGCCTCGGGGTCCATGCTGAACGTTACCGCCACCATGGCGCGGGCGCCGCCGGAGATCTCATCGCGAATCAGCTTGTCTGCAATCGGGGGCAGACCACGCTCAGTGCGCATGGCCTGGCAGATGGCGATGAAATCCGGCGCGGTGTCGAGCAGGGTGCCGTCCATGTCAAAAAGAACTGCTCTTAAACGCATGTATTACTCCTCGCGAAGGGTCTGGATCATGTAATTGACGTCAACATCGGCGGCCAGCTTGTAGTGCTTGGTCAGCGGGTTGTAGGTCAGGCCGATGATGTCTTTGACGCTCAGGCCGGCTTGGCGGCTCCAGGCACCCAGTTCGGACGGGCGGATGAACTTCTTGAAGTCGTGAGTCCCGCGCGGGATCAGCTTCATGATGTATTCCGCGCCGATGATCGCGAACAGATAGGATTTGGGGTTGCGGTTGATGGTCGAGAAGAACACCTGGCCGCCGGGTTTGACCATGCGATAGCAGGCGCGAATGACGGAGGCTGGATCGGGCACGTGCTCAAGCATTTCAAGGCAGGTGACGACATCAAACTGCTCTGGCATTTCTTCAGCCAGGTCTTCGGCGGTGATCTGGCGGTATTCAACATTTACGCCGGATTCCAGCTGATGCAGCCGCGCGACGGCCAACGGGGCTTCGCCCATGTCGATACCCATCACGTTAGCGCCGCGCTGAGCCATGGATTCGCTGAGAATGCCGCCGCCGCACCCGACGTCGAGTACCTTTTTGCCGGCCAATTGCACGCGCTCGTCAATCCAGTTGACGCGCAGCGGGTTGATGTCGTGCAGTGGTTTGAACTCGCTTTCGCGGTCCCACCAGCGATGGGCAAGCGCTTCGAATTTAGCGATCTCGGCGTGGTCGACGTTGCTCATGGGTAAATCCTCTAAAACTGAAAAATCCTGGTAATACTTCGGGCACCGGCCCGAAGCGTCTGAATCAATGAGTATGGCCGCTGATGCGCTCGCCCCAGGCCTTTGCTGTCGCGCACAGGTGTTGCTCGTCCTGTCGGGTCAGGCGGCGGTCGTCCAGCAGGTGCTTGCCCGCCACCCAAACGTGTTTCACGCAATCACGGCCTGTGGCGTAGATCAGCTGTGAAACCGGGTCGTAGACGGGCTGCAGGGCCAGGCCGGAAAGATCGAACGCAACCATGTCGGCAGCTTTGCCGACCTCAATCGAACCGATGTCACTTTCAAGGCCCAAGGCGCGGGCGCCATTGAGTGTGGCCATGCGCAGTGCGCGGTGAGCGTCCAGCGCGCTGGCCGAGCAGGCGACAGCCTTGGCCAGCAAGGCGGCTGTGCGGGTTTCGCCCAGCAGGTCGAGGTCATTGTTGCTGGCGGCGCCATCGGTGCCGATCGCGACATTGATCCCAGCCTGCCACAAGCGCTCAACCGGGCAGAAGCCACTGGCCAGTTTCAGGTTCGATTCCGGGCAATGAATCACGCTGGAGTTGCTTTCTACCAGCATCGCCAAGTCGTCATCGCTGATCTGGGTCATGTGCACGGCCTGGAAGCGTGGCCCCAGCAACCCCAGGCGGGCGAGACGGGCAACCGGGCGCTCGCCGTGGCGCTCGACGGCCTGTTGTACTTCGAAGGCGGTTTCATGCACGTGCATCTGAATGCTGGCATCCAGTTCATCGGCCATCACTCGGACTTTTTCCAGACTCTCGTCGCCCACGGTGTAGGGCGCGTGGGGGCCGAAAGCAATTTTGATCCGCGGGTGGTACTTCAAATCACCGAACAGTTCGACGGCCTGGCGCAGGGCTTCATCAGCCGAGCTGGCACCGGGGATCGGAAAGTCCAGAATCGGAATCGCGATTTGCGCGCGGATGCCGCTGTTGTGCACACGCTCGCTGGCGGTCTTGGGGTAAAAGTACATGTCGCTGAAGCAGGTAATGCCGCCCTTGAGCTGTTCGGCAATGGCCAGGTCGGTGCCGTCGCGCACGAAGTCTTCATCGACCCACTTGGCTTCGGCCGGCCAGATGTGTTGTTCGAGCCAGGTCATTAGCGGCAGGTCATCGGCCATGCCGCGCAACAGGGTCATCGCCGCGTGGCCGTGAGCGTTGATCAAGCCTGGGCTGAGCAGCATGTCGGGCAGTTCGCGGGTTTCGAGGGCGGTGTATTTCAGCGCCTCAGAGCGTGGGCCAATGAAAACGATACGCCCGTCGCGGATGCCAACACCGTGTTCTTTGAGGACAACGCCGGCAGGCTCGACAGGCACCAGCCAGGCTGGCAGCAGTAATAAGTCGAGGGGCTTGCTCGGGGTTGGCATCGAAAACGGCGTCCAGTGCTTTATAAAGGAGGCGAAGTATACCCGAGCGTCCTACAGGTGGGCTCGCTATAATCGGCGGCTTTGTTTCTGGGTAATGAGGGGAAGGCATGCGCGATCGACTGCTGACGGCGGAAAAGGTAAAGGCCATCGATTGGCGCAGTGAGGCCCTGTATCTGCTGGACCAGCGCAGCTTGCCCCTTGAAGAAAACTGGTTGGCTTATACCAGCGTTGAGGGCGTGGCTCAGGCGATTCGCGACAGGGTGGTGTGCGGTGCGCCGGCAATTGCCATTGCTGCGGCCTATGGTGTGGTTCTGGCGGCGCGCGAGCGCAAGGCCGCTGGCGGTGATTGGGTGGCGTCGCTGGAAGCAGATTTCGCGTTACTGGCGCAGTCGCAGCCATCCGGGGTGAATCTTCTTTGGGCCTTGAGTCGTATGCGTGATCGGCTCAATCGTATTAAAGGCAGTGTGGATGCAGTGCAAGTGCTTGAGACCGAGGCAGTCGCGATCCACGAAAGTGATCGCGAGGCTAATCTGACAATGGCGCAGTTGGGGGTCGAGGTCATTCGCCGCCATCAGGGCAATGCGCAGGCTGTGTTGACCCACAGCAATACCGGTGCTCTGACGACGGGTGGTTTTGGCACGGCGTTGGGGGTGATTCGGGCAGCCTGGCTAGAAGGCATGATCGAGCAGGTTTACGCCGATGAAACCCGGCCTTGGCTGCAAGGCTCGCGCCTGACTGCCTGGGAATTGGCCAGCGACGGTATCCCGGTGGTGCTCAATATCGACTCCGCTGCGGGGCACATCATGAAAACCAAAGGCGTGACCTGGGTGATCGTGGGCGCAGACCGCATCACCGCCAATGGTGATGTGGCGAACAGGATCGGTACGTATCAGTTGGCAGTCAATGCCATGCACCACGGCGTGCGCTTTATGGTGGTCGCCCCGAGTTCGAGCATCGACATGGGGCTGGCCAGTGGTGATGACATTCCCATAGAAGAGCGTGCAGGCAGTGAGCTGCTGGATGTCGGCGGCAAGCGTGTTGGCGCCGATGTGCAGACGTTTAATCCGATTTTTGATGTGACGCCGGCCGACCTGATCGATGTCATCGTGACCGAGAAGGGTGTTGTTGAGCGTCCGGACGCGGCAAAAATAGCCCAATTAATGTGTCGCAAGCGGTTGCACTAAAGCATGGAAGTGGCCCTTGTCGCAGCGCTGCAAATACGGGTCATGTGCGCTCAGAGTCCCTCTGAACACGCTCAGGCCGATAACTGGCCTGATTAGTGTGCTCCATGCGCATCTCAGGGATAGGTGCGTGGCGGCGTTTGTGATAACATTCGGCGGTTTCCAGGGTGCCCCGCAGGGGTTGCCCTTACTGCGCAAATCCGTGGCATAACTCGTTGATTTGTCGTAAGTCGTTGCGTGACACGTGGTCAGCAGCGGCGAGCTTCGTTCGTCCCGAATGGATGTGGCGAAGTTTCACCCGAAAAAGGAATCAGGCTTCTCATGGGCGAACTGGCCAAAGAAATCCTCCCGGTCAATATCGAAGACGAGCTGAAACAGTCCTACCTCGACTACGCGATGAGCGTAATTGTCGGGCGGGCGCTGCCTGATGCACGTGATGGCTTGAAGCCCGTGCACCGGCGCGTGCTGTTCGCAATGAGCGAACTGAACAACGACTGGAACAAGCCGTACAAGAAATCTGCCCGTGTGGTCGGTGACGTAATCGGTAAGTATCACCCGCATGGTGATACCGCGGTTTACGACACCATCGTTCGAATGGCTCAGCCATTCTCCCTGCGCTACCTGCTGGTAGACGGTCAGGGCAACTTCGGTTCGGTCGACGGCGACAACGCTGCTGCGATGCGATACACCGAAGTGCGCATGACCAAGTTGGCCCACGAGCTGCTGGCTGACTTGCACAAAGAGACCGTGGATTGGGTGCCGAACTACGACGGCACTGAAATGATCCCGGCCGTCATGCCGACCCGAATTCCCAACTTGCTGGTCAACGGCTCCAGCGGTATCGCTGTGGGCATGGCCACCAATATCCCGCCGCACAACCTCGGTGAAGTTATCGACGGTTGCCTGGCGCTGATCGATAACCCGGAGCTGAGCATCGATGAACTGATGCAGTTCATCCCGGGGCCGGACTTCCCGACCGCTGCAATCATCAACGGTCGTGCCGGTATCATCGAAGCCTATCGCACCGGCCGTGGCCGCATTTACATGCGCGCCCGCTCGATGATTGAAGACATCGACAAGGTCGGTGGTCGTCAGCAAATCGTGATCACCGAGCTGCCTTATCAGTTGAACAAGGCACGTCTGATCGAGAAGATCGCCGAACTGGTTAAAGAGAAGAAGCTCGAAGGCATCACCGAGCTGCGTGACGAGTCTGACAAAGACGGCATGCGCGTGGTGATCGAGCTGCGTCGTGGCGAAGTGCCCGAGGTTATTCTCAATAACCTGTACGCTCAGACCCAACTGCAAAGCGTTTTCGGTATCAACATCGTTGCGTTGATCGATGGTCGTCCACGTATCCTGAACCTCAAGGATCTGCTGGAAGCTTTCGTTCGTCACCGTCGCGAAGTTGTCACTCGTCGTACCGTATTCGAACTGCGCAAAGCCCGTGAGCGTGGCCACATCCTTGAAGGTCAGGCGGTTGCCTTGTCCAACATCGATCCGGTGATCGCGCTGATCAAGGCTTCGCCAACCCCGTCGGAAGCCAAGGAAGCGCTGATCAGCACGCCTTGGGAGTCGAGCGCGGTAGTGGCCATGGTTGAGCGTGCTGGCGCTGATTCGTGCCGCCCTGACAACCTTGACCCGCAATACGGTCTGCGCGAAGGCAAGTACTTCCTGTCGCCAGAGCAGGCTCAAGCGATCCTTGAGTTGCGCTTGCACCGTTTGACCGGTCTTGAGCACGAGAAGCTGCTGGCCGAGTACCAGGAAATCCTCAACCAGATCGGTGAGCTGATCCGCATCCTCAATAGCGCTGAGCGTTTGATGGAAGTGATCCGCGAAGAGCTGGAAGTTATTCGTGCCGAATACGGCGACGTGCGTCGCACTGAAATTCTTGATCATCGTCTCGACCTGACCCTGGGCGACATGATTCCGGAAGAAGAGCGCGTCGTCACCATTTCCCACGGTGGCTATGCCAAGACTCAGCCATTGGCTGCGTACCAGGCTCAGCGTCGTGGCGGTAAAGGTAAATCGGCAACTGGCGTCAAGGATGAGGACTACATTGCTCACCTGCTGGTTGCCAACAGTCACACCACGCTGCTGCTGTTCTCCAGCAAGGGCAAGGTGTACTGGCTCAAGACTTACGAGATTCCGGAAGCATCCCGTGCCGCCCGTGGTCGTCCACTGGTTAACCTGCTGCCGCTGGGTGAGGGTGAGTACATCACCACCATGCTGCCGGTCGAGGAATACACCGAAGGCCACTTCATCTTCATGGCTACCGCAAACGGCACCGTGAAGAAGACCCCGCTGGAATCCTTCAGCCGTCAGCGCAGCGTTGGTTTGATCGCGCTGGAGCTGGACGAAGGCGATGTACTGATCAGCGCCGCAATCACTGATGGCGAGCGCGAAGTCATGCTGTTCTCCGACGGTGGCAAGGTGACTCGCTTTAAAGAGTCTGACGTGCGCGCCATGGGCCGTACGGCTCGCGGTGTACGCGGCATGCGTCTGCCAGAAGGGCAGAAGCTGATTTCGATGCTGATTCCAGAAGAAGGCAGCCAGATCCTTACCGCTTCGGCGCGTGGTTATGGCAAGCGTACCGCGATCAGCGAGTTCCCTGAGTACAAGCGTGGCGGTCAGGGCGTTATCGCCATGGTCAGCAACGACCGTAACGGTCGTCTGGTCGGTGCGGTTCAGGTGCTGGACGGTGAAGAAATCATGCTGATTTCCGATCAGGGCACCTTGGTACGTACCCGTGTCGACGAAGTGTCGAGTCTGGGTCGTAATACTCAGGGTGTTACCTTGATCAAGCTGGCCAGCGATGAAACGCTGGTTGGGCTTGAGCGGGTTCAGGAGCCTTCGGAAGTAGAAGGTGAAGAGCTCGAAGGTGAAGCTGAAGGTGGTGTTGAGCTAGACGGTGAGGCCATCCTTGATGGTACCGACGACGAGCAGCCGCTAGACGCTGGCGCTGACGAAGAAGCACCGCAGGAATAAGCGGACACACAAGGGGGCGGATGAAGATTCGCCCCCTTGTTGTATGTGTGGGAGCGGGCTTGCTCGCGATAGCATCAGCGCGGTGTATCAGACAGGTTTTGTCGCCTGTATCGCGAGCAAGCCCGCTCCCACATCAGGTCTGTGTTGACTGATATTGTGATTTATTGCATGACCCACCAAATCAGAGCGAGAGTGGATGTGAGCAAACGAGCCTATAACTTCTGCGCAGGTCCTGCTGCGCTCCCTGAAGCTGTCCTGTTGCGTGCCCAGTCCGAGTTGCTCGACTGGCATGGCAAGGGCCTCTCGGTCATGGAAATGAGCCATCGCAGCGATGAGTTTGTCTCCATTGCGACCAAGGCTGAGCAGGATCTGCGTGACCTGCTGTCTATTCCCTCGAACTATAAAGTCCTGTTTCTGCAAGGTGGCGCAAGCCAGCAATTTGCTCAGATCCCGCTGAATCTGCTGCCTGAAAATGGCACGGCCGATTACATTGACACCGGTATCTGGTCGCAAAAGGCGATTGAAGAGGCCTCGCGCTTTGGTCACGTAAACGTGGCGGCAACGGCCAAGCCTTACGATTACTTTGCGATCCCGGGTCAGAATGAGTGGAGCCTGTCCAAAGACGCGGCTTACGTGCATTACGCACCGAATGAAACCATCGGTGGTCTGGAGTTCGACTGGATTCCGCAAACTGGCGATGTGCCGCTTATTGCAGACATGTCCTCTGACATTCTGTCGCGCCCGGTGGATGTTTCGCGCTTCGGCATGATTTACGCCGGCGCCCAGAAAAACATTGGCCCAAGCGGTATCGTGGTCAACATCATTCGCGAAGACCTGCTGGGTCGAGCGCGTTCGATCTGCCCGACGATGCTTGACTACAAGGTCGCGGCTGATAACGGCTCCATGTACAACACGCCGCCGACGTTGGCCTGGTACCTGTCCGGCCTGGTGTTCGAGTGGCTGAAAGAGCAGGGTGGCGTTGAAGCCATCGGCAAGCTCAATGAAGTCAAAAAGCGCACCTTGTATGACTTTATTGATGCCAGCGGCTTGTACAGCAACCCGATCAACAAGCCTGATCGGTCCTGGATGAACGTGCCGTTCCGTCTGGCAGATGACCGTCTCGACAAGCCGTTCCTGGTAGGCGCTGAAGCGCGTGGTTTGCTGAACCTCAAGGGCCATCGCTCAGTGGGCGGCATGCGCGCTTCGATCTATAACGCTGTGGACATCACCGCGGTCAACGCGTTGGTGGCTTACATGGCAGAGTTCGAAAAGGAACACGGCTAATGTCCGAACAAGAACTCAAGGCGCTGCGCGTGCGCATCGACAGCCTGGACGAAAAGGTTCTGGAGCTGATCAGCGAGCGCGCCCGCTGCGCTCAAGAAGTGGCGCGGGTCAAAATGGCCTCGCTGGCTGAAGGCGAAGTGCCGGTATTTTATCGGCCTGAGCGTGAAGCCCAAGTGCTCAAGCGCGTCATGGAGCGTAATAAAGGCCCGCTGGGTAATGAAGAGATGGCGCGTTTGTTCCGCGAAATCATGTCTTCTTGCCTTGCGCTGGAGCAGCCACTGAAAGTGGCATACCTCGGGCCGGAAGGCACCTTTACCCAAGCAGCAGCGATGAAGCACTTTGGTCATGCGGTTATCAGCAAGCCAATGGCCGCTATCGATGAAGTGTTCCGTGAAGTGGCGGCGGGTGCCGTCAACTTTGGTGTGGTGCCGGTGGAGAACTCCACCGAAGGCGCTGTGAACCATACGCTGGACAGCTTCCTTGAGCACGATATGGTGATTTGCGGCGAAGTTGAGCTGCGTATCCACCATCACCTGCTGGTGGGCGAAAATACCAAGACCGACAGCATCAGTCGTATCTACTCCCATGCACAGTCGTTGGCCCAGTGCCGTAAATGGCTGGACGCGCATTACCCGAATGTCGAGCGGGTTGCAGTGTCGAGCAATGCTGAAGCAGCCAAACGGGTCAAGGGCGAGTGGAACTCGGCGGCCATTGCTGGCGATATGGCGGCAGGGTTGTATGGTTTGACCCGTCTGGCCGAAAAAATCGAGGACCGCCCGGATAACTCCACGCGTTTCTTGATGATTGGCAGCCAGGAAGTGCCGCCGACCGGTGATGACAAAACGTCGATCATTGTGTCGATGAGCAACCGTCCGGGTGCACTGCATGAGTTGCTGGTGCCGTTCCATGAAAATGGGATCGATCTGACGCGCATCGAGACGCGTCCTTCGCGTAGCGGTAAATGGACTTATGTGTTCTTTATTGATTTTGCCGGTCATCACCGCGACCCATTGGTCAAAAGTGTACTGGAGCAAATCAGTCAAGAAGCAGTGGCACTTAAAGTGCTGGGTTCTTACCCGAAAGCGGTTCTCTGAGGCGATACGACATGAGCGGTGATTTTCTCGCCCTGGCACAGCCGGGAGTGCAACAACTTTCGCCTTACGTCCCAGGCAAGCCTGTGGACGAGCTGGCGCGTGAGCTGGGGATTGACCCGGCGACCATCGTCAAGCTGGCAAGTAACGAAAATCCTTTGGGTGCGAGTCCCAAGGTGCTGGAAGCCATTCGTAACGAGCTGGCGGAGCTGACGCGTTATCCCGACGGCAACGGTTTCGCCCTCAAAAGCCTGCTGGCGGGTCGGTGTGGCGTGCAACTTGACCAAGTGACGCTGGGTAACGGTTCGAACGATATTCTGGAGCTGGTTGCGCGGGCCTATTTGGCCCCCAACCTGAATGCGGTGTTCAGTGAGCACGCGTTTGCGGTGTACCCGATAGTGACTCAGGCCGTAGGCGCCGAGGCGCGGGTCGTACCAGCCAAAGACTGGGGGCATGACCTGCCGGCCATGCTTGAAGCCATCGACAGCAATACCCGCGTGGTGTTTATCGCCAACCCGAACAATCCGACCGGAACCTGGTTTGGTGCTGATGCGCTGAATGAGTTTCTGCAGGATGTGCCGGAGCGTGTACTGGTGGTGCTGGATGAGGCGTATATCGAATACGCAGAAGGCGGCGAGTTGCCGGATGGCCTGGAGTTCCTGTCGGCTTATCCGAATCTGCTGGTTTCGCGTACCTTCTCCAAGGCTTATGGTTTGGCGGCATTGCGGGTAGGTTACGGCCTGTCGACGGCAGTGGTAGCGGATGTGTTGAATCGTGTTCGCCAGCCATTCAATGTCAACAGCCTGGCATTGGCAGCGGCCTGCGCTGCGCTGCAAGATGCTGATTACCTGGCTGAGAGTCGCCGTCTGAACGAAGCGGGCATGCAGCAATTGCTGGATGGCTTTCGTGAGTTGGGGCTGGGCTGGATTCCGTCCAAGGGCAATTTTGTTGCGGTGGACCTTGGGCAAGAAGCAATGCCTGTTTATCAGGGCTTGCTGCGTGAAGGCGTGATTGTCCGTCCGGTGGCCAATTACGGCATGCCAAATCACCTGCGTATCACCATTGGTTTGCCGACGGAAAATACCCGTCTGCTAGAGGCGCTGGCCAAGGTTCTTGCTCGTGGTTGATGTTAAGTCGGTGCAATCTGTTAAGCCTGTCGTGGGGCGGTTGGTCGTTGTTGGGTTGGGTCTGATTGGTGGCTCCTTCGCCAAAGGCATGCGCGAGAGCGGATTGTGCGCTGAGGTGGTGGGTGTCGACCTTGATCCGAAGTCGCGCGCTCTGGCTGTGGAGCTGGGTGTGGTTGACCGCTGCGAAGAGGATCTGGCAACAGCGTGCCGTGGCGCTGATGTGATTCAGCTGGCGGTGCCGATTCTGGCCATGGAGAAGATGCTCGGCTTGTTGGCGGGCATGGATCTTGGTCAGTCAGTGCTGACCGATGTAGGCAGTGCCAAAGGCAATGTGGTGCGCGCTGCGGCACAAGCTTTTGGTGGTATGCCGGCACGCTTTGTCCCTGGGCACCCCATTGCCGGATCTGAGCAAAGTGGTGTCGAGGCCTCTAACGCCAGCCTGTTTGAGCGACACAAGGTTATTTTGACGCCTGTGGCCGAAACCGATTCTGATGCATTGGCCCTGATAGATGTGATGTGGCGCGCCCTCGGGGCTGACGTCGAGCATATGCAGGTCGAGCGTCATGACGAGGTATTGGCCGCAACCAGCCATCTGCCTCATTTGTTGGCCTTTGGATTGGTGGACTCTCTTGCCAAGCGCAATGAGAATCTGGAAATCTTCCGTTACGCTGCGGGTGGTTTCCGCGATTTCACAAGAATCGCAGGAAGCGACCCGGTGATGTGGCATGACATTTTTCTCGCGAATCGCGAGGCGGTGTTGCGTACATTAGATACATTTCGCAGTGATCTCGACGCCTTGCGCGACGCGGTCGATGCAGGGGATGGGCATCAATTGCTGGGCGTTTTCACGCGCGCCCGGGTTGCTCGCGAGCACTTCAGTAAAATCCTGGCCCGCCGGGCATATGTGGACCCTATGAATTCAAATGATCTGATTTTCCTGGCTGAGCCTGGTGGCAACGTAACTGGCAAGATCCGTGTACCGGGCGACAAGTCCATTTCTCACCGTTCGATCATGCTCGGCTCTCTGGCTGAAGGCACGACCGAAGTTGAAGGTTTTCTTGAGGGCGAAGACGCTCTGGCAACGCTGCAGGCGTTCCGCGACATGGGTGTGGTGATTGAAGGCCCGCACCATGGTCGTGTCACCATTCACGGCGTTGGCCTGCATGGCTTGAAAGCGCCGCCGGGGCCTATCTATCTGGGCAACTCGGGCACTTCGATGCGTCTGTTGTCGGGCCTGCTGGCCGCGCAAAGCTTCGATACCACCCTGACTGGCGATGCTTCGCTGACCAAGCGCCCAATGAATCGCGTGGCTAATCCATTGCGTGAAATGGGTGCGGTGATTGAAACCGCCGCTGAGGGTCGTCCGCCGATGACTATTCGTGGCGGTCACGCGCTTAAAGGCATGGATTACACCCTGCCAATGGCCAGTGCTCAGGTTAAGTCCTGCCTGCTGCTGGCCGGTTTGTACGCTGAAGGCAAAACTTCAGTGACTGAGCCGGCACCGACTCGCGATCATACCGAGCGCATGCTGCGTGGCTTTGGCTACCCGGTCAGCGTTGAGGGGGCCACGGCTTCTGTTGAGTCGGGTCACAAGCTCACCGCGACGCACATTGAAGTGCCAGGTGACATCTCGTCGTCTGCATTCTTTCTGGTTGCCGCTTCGATCGCTGAAGGCTCTGATCTGTTGCTGCAGCATGTGGGTATAAACCCGACGCGTACGGGCGTTATCGACATTTTGCGTTTGATGGGGGCGGATATCACCCTCGAAAACCAGCGCGAAGTGGGCGGCGAACCAGTGGCGGATCTGCGTGTGCGGGCGGCCAAGCTTAAAGGCATCGAAATTCCTGAAGAGCTGGTGCCGTTGGCTATTGATGAATTCCCGGTGCTGTTCGTTGCTGCTGCTGTTGCCGAGGGTCGTACGATCCTGCGTGGCGCAGAAGAGTTGCGGGTTAAAGAGTCCGACCGAATTCAGGTCATGGCTGATGGCCTGCTGACGCTGGGCGTGAAATGCGAGCCAACGCCGGATGGCATCATCATTGATGGTGGTTCAATCGGTGGTGGTGAAGTTCATGGTCACGGTGATCACCGTATCGCCATGGCGTTCAGTGTGGCTGCATTGCGTGCTACCGCACCGATCCGTATTCACGATTGTGCCAACGTGGCGACGTCTTTCCCTAACTTCCTTGTCCTGTGCAAGCAAGTAGGCATGCGCGTTGCGCAAGAGGCTAACTCGTGATGGTTTCGGCGCCGGTTATCACCATTGATGGCCCAAGCGGTTCAGGCAAGGGCACGGTTGCTGGAATCCTGGCCAAGCGCCTGGGGTGGAATTTGCTGGACTCTGGTGCCTTGTATCGTTTACTGGCGTTTGCGGCGGGCAATCATGGTGTTGCCCTCGATAACGAGGCGTTGCTGGAAAAATTGGCAGCGCATCTTGACGTGCAGTTCATCGGAGCGACGGACGGTAAGTCTGCGCGCATTATTCTGGAAGGCGATGAGGTGACTCACGCCATTCGCAGTGAGACCGTTGCTGCTGGAGCCTCGAAAGTTGCTGCTTTGCCGGCTGTTCGTGAGGCTCTGCTCCAGCGTCAGCGCGCATTTCTGGAGTTGCCGGGCCTGGTTGCGGATGGTCGCGACATGGGTACGGTGGTTTTTCCTGATGCTCCGTTGAAGGTATTTCTGACGGCCAGCGCGGAGGAACGAGCCCGCCGCCGTTACTTGCAGTTGAAGGCCAAGGGCGATGATGTTAATCTCTCGGGTCTGCTAGATGAGATTCGTGCCCGCGATGAGCGTGACATGCAGCGTGCAATAGCCCCGCTTAAACCGGCGGCTGATGCCATACAGCTGGACTCTACGGAGTTGTCTATCGAGCAGGTGCTGGAACGCATCATGAGTGAAATCGCACTTCGCGATATCGCTTGATGACCAAGAAAGCGTGCGGGAGACCAGAAATAGTCCTGCATGCCTTCTTTTATATGAACGTAACCCACATTGTCTGGAATGTGGCAGATGGGCGTATTCCTTCGCCCTTGATTAACAGGAATTAAAATGAGCGAAAGCTTTGCAGAACTCTTTGAAGAAAGCCTAAAAACCCTGAATCTTCAGGCTGGCTCTATCATCACCGCTATCATCGTTGATATCGATTACCAAGCTGGTTGGGTAACCGTTCACGCTGGTTTGAAGTCGGAAGGCCTCATCCCGCTGGAGCAGTTCCACAACGACGCTGGCGAACTGAACATCAACATTGGTGATGAAGTTCACGTTGCGCTGGACGCGGTCGAAGACGGCTTTGGCGAAACCAAACTGTCCCGTGAAAAAGCCAAGCGCGCTGAATGCTGGATCGTTCTGGAAGCAGCCTTCGCAGCTGAAGAAGTGGTCAAGGGCGTTATCAACGGTAAGGTTAAAGGCGGCTTCACTGTCGACGTTAACGGCATCCGTGCGTTCCTGCCAGGTTCTCTGGTTGACGTTCGTCCAGTGCGCGACACCACGCACCTGGAAGGCAAAGAGCTGGAATTCAAGGTCATCAAACTTGACCAGAAACGCAACAACGTTGTCGTTTCCCGTCGTAGCGTCCTCGAAGCCGAGAACTCCGCTGAGCGTGAAGCTCTGCTGGAATCCCTGCAGGAAGGCCAACAAGTCAAAGGTATCGTCAAGAACCTCACCGATTACGGCGCATTCGTCGATCTGGGTGGCGTCGATGGCCTGCTGCACATTACCGACATGGCTTGGAAGCGTATCAAGCATCCTTCCGAAATCGTCAACGTTGGCGACGAGATCGATGTCAAGGTTCTGAAGTACGATCGCGAACGCAATCGTGTTTCCCTGGGCCTGAAGCAGCTGGGCGAAGATCCATGGGTTGCTATCAAAGCCCGTTACCCAGAAAGCACTCGCGTTACCGCTCGTGTAACCAACCTGACCGACTACGGCTGCTTCGCTGAGCTGGAAGAAGGCGTTGAAGGCCTGGTACACGTTTCCGAAATGGACTGGACCAACAAGAACATCCACCCTTCGAAAGTCGTACAAGTCGGCGACGAAGTGGAAGTTATGGTTCTGGACATCGACGAAGAGCGTCGTCGTATCTCCCTGGGCATCAAGCAGTGCAAATCTAACCCATGGGAAGATTTCTCTGGCCAGTTCAACAAGGGCGATAAAATCTCCGGCACCATCAAGTCGATCACCGATTTCGGTATCTTCATTGGTCTGGACGGCGGCATCGACGGCCTGGTTCACCTGTCCGACATCTCCTGGAACGAAGTTGGCGAAGAAGCTGTTCGTCGTTTCAAGAAGGGCGACGAGCTGGACACCGTTATCCTGTCGGTTGACCCAGAGCGCGAGCGCATCTCCCTGGGTATCAAGCAGCTGGAAAGCGATCCGTTCTCTGAATACGTTCAGGACAACGACAAAGGCGCAATCGTTAAGGGCATCGTGAAAGAAGTTGACGCTAAAGGCGCCATCATCACTCTGGCCAACGATATCGAAGCGACTCTGAAAGCCTCCGAAATCAGCCGTGACCGCGTTGAAGACGCGCGCAACGTTCTGAAAGAAGGCGAAGAAGTAGAAGCCAAGATCATCAGCGTTGACCGCAAGAGCCGCGTAATCCAACTCT
>JAZKIA010000060.1:0-70235 GCA_040385125.1 Pseudomonadota bacterium
CTCGCGAACGACCTTCGCGAGCAGGCTCGCTCCCACAAAGGAGGGGGGGGGGCACAATCCCAGTCAGCAAAAAGCCCCGCCAGACAGTGCCTGGCGGGGCTTGATCAGCACAGAGGTCGAGTTACCCTGCGTTCATTGCCTTGTGCGTGTCGACCAGCTGCTGCACCACTCCCGGATCGGCCAAGGTGGAAATATCACCCAAACCGTCGTATTCGCCGGTAGCAATCTTGCGCAGGATGCGGCGCATGATTTTGCCCGAGCGGGTTTTCGGCAGGCCGGGCGCCCACTGGATGACATCCGGCGAGGCAATCGGGCCGATCTCCTTGCGCACCCAGTTTTTCAACTCAAGGCGCAACGCTTCGCTCGGCTCTTCACCACCATTGAGCGTGACATACACATAAATGCCCTGCCCTTTGATGTCGTGCGGCACACCCACAACCGCAGCTTCGGCGACTTTAGGGTGGGCCACCATCGCGCTTTCGATTTCAGCCGTGCCCATGCGGTGGCCAGACACGTTGAGCACGTCATCCACACGACCAGTGATCCAGTAGTAACCATCTTCATCGCGACGCGCGCCGTCACCGGTGAAGTACATGCCACGGAAGGTCTTGAAATAGGTGTCTACAAAACGATCGTGATCGCCGTACAAGGTCCGCGCCTGGCCCGGCCACGAATCGAGAATCACCAGGTTGCCTTCGGCGACACCTTCTATAAGGTTGCCCAGGTTATCCACCAACCCCGGCACCACACCGAAGAACGGACGCGCCGCCGACCCCGGCTTGAGAGCGTGAGCACCCGGCAGCGGGCTCATCATGCAAGCACCGGTCTCGGTCTGCCACCAAGTATCAACAATCGGGCAACGCTCCTTACCAACGGTGGTGTAGTACCAGTTCCAGGCCTCAGGGTTGATTGGCTCACCCACCGAACCCAGCAAACGCAAGCTGGAACCGTCAGCATCTTTAACTGCAGCCTGACCTTCGGCCATCATGGCGCGAATCGCGGTTGGCGCGGTGTAGAGGATATTGACCTTGTGCTTGTCGACGATTTTCGAGACCCGAGTGATGTCCGGATAGTTCGGCACCCCTTCAAACAGCACGGTGGTCGCACCATTGGCCAGCGGCCCGTAAACGATATAGGTATGACCCGTGACCCAACCTACGTCAGCCGTACACCAGTAAACCTCACCCGGACGGTAGTCGAACACGCGCTCGTGGGTCAGTGCCGCGTACAGCAGATAGCCACCCGTGGTGTGCTGCACGCCTTTGGGTTTACCCGTCGAGCCGGAGGTATAAAGGATAAACAGGGCTTCTTCGGCGCCCATCTCTTTTGGCGCGCAATGGGTCGAAGCCACAGCCATCAGGTCGTGGTACCAAATGTCACGGTGCTTGTACCAAGCGATGTCGCCACCGGTGCGCTGGAACACGATGATCTTTTGCACGCTCGAGGTATCAGGGTTGGTCAACGCCACATCGACGTTAGCCTTGAGCGCAGTGCGCTTGCCACCCCGGACACCTTCGTCGGCAGTGATCACCACTTTGGATTTGCAGTCGATGATGCGACCGGCCAGCGCCTCAGGTGAGAAGCCACCGAACACCACCGAGTGAATCGCACCGATACGGGTACACGCCAGCATCGCAACTACGGCCTCGGGCACCATCGGCATATAGATAGTCACCACGTCACCACGGTGAACGTCCTGACCGCGCAAGGCGTTGGCGAGTTTGCAAACTTCTTCGTGCAGTTCGCGATAGGTAATGTTGCGCTGCTCGGAAGGGTCGTCGCCCTCCCAAATGATTGCGATCTGGTCGCCGCGCTCGGCAAGGTGGCGATCCAGGCAGTTGTAGGAAACGTTGAGAGTACCGTCCGCAAACCATTTGATGTCGACATGATGGTCGTCGAAGGAGGTTTGCTTAACGACAGTAAAAGGCTTGATCCAGTCGAGACGCTTGGCTTGCTCGCGCCAGAAACCGTCGGGGTTGACCACCGATTGCTGGTACATCGCCTTGTAGGTCGCCTCATCAGTCAGCGTGTTGGCTGCAACTTCAGGGCGTACGGGATACAGGGAAGCGGCACTCATGTTTCATACCTCGATGTTTGTAGTTGTTGTTTTATGACCCTGTTGTAGCCGGGCCTTGGCCTAAGAACCATTCGACGTTGGTAGTAAGAAACGCCCGAAAAACCATGAGGTTTTCGCGAAAGGCTCAAGAACGGCCCTTACAGCGACTTGCTATTTGATACAGCACTTGTGCGTTCTGGGCAGCACCCCAGTTTTCGACGATTGTTGCAGATACTGTCAACAGTCTTTATCAAAACCCCCTCTATATGCCCGCACGGCACCGGCCTAAAATTCATCTCGCCAACCAAGGCACTGCGATTAACGCAAGTTACAGCCCCCACAACGGCATGTTTAGTCGCTCTTAACCACTCAAGTTTCACACGTGACCTGACAAGGGCCGCGCGACCCCATTCGACCAAAAAACAGGTAACTACCCAATGAAAGCGTTGTTAGTTCTGGCCCTCAGCAGTGTGTGTTTAACCGCCCTGGCTGGTGAAGCGAACACTCCAGTTTCGAGCCAGCAACCCGCCGTTGAACAGTATTCCTACTCGTCCGAACTGGACATCGCCAAAGTGATTTCCATGAGCGAAATCCCAAGCGTTTGCGAGGTTGTACCGGCCCAGATGGTTTACGAAGACTCACAGGGCGCGCGACATATCCTTGAATACCGCGTCATGGGTAACGGCTGCTCCAACGGCTGATTAACACCCTTGAGCTCGATGCCCGGTTTCGACCGGGCCGAGTCCATACCACCAAAAAACCTCACACAGACTGCACTCAAGCCACCGTCACTCGACATTCCCGGCTTGTTCAAAAAACGCCTGATATCGCTCAAAGCCGCGCCCAGCCTCAGCCATACCTGCCCCTCAGAGAATTTAGGGCATTTGGTCGCGGGCTCCGGAAAAAATACTGGCTGAAATACCCTGTGCAAAAGCCGTATACTGCCGCCATCCACTGAGCTTGATAGATCCCTTTCAAGGGCTATGAACCCACGCTGCTCGGCCCTCCCGGGCAAGGTAGAGATGCACAGACAAATGCATCCCCTCAGCACTCACGGGCAAGCCGACGAATACATTCATGTTTTTGCGTGAGCACACCGCTACTGCAAACAGCATTTCTTAGATCCAAGTGGCCTTACGGCCGTGTGAAAACCAAACCATCAGTGTTACCACACGGGCGCCAGGCCCTCACGCAGGAGACGACACGTCATGCTGAGCTGGGACGAATTCGACAAAGAAGACGAAGGCGAGACCGCCGTTAAAGGCGCTAACGCTGGCCATGCAACCGAA
Source organism: Pseudomonadota bacterium (assembly GCA_040385125.1). Lineage (GTDB taxonomy): Bacteria > Pseudomonadota > Gammaproteobacteria > Pseudomonadales > Pseudomonadaceae > Aquipseudomonas. The sequence continues at coordinate 3,346 of JAZKIA010000060.1, forward strand.
GCCAACATGGACCGCCTCGACGCCGCTGGCGGCGTAGCAGCCCAGGAAGCCCGCGCAGTAACGGCCTCCGACTCGCCAGCGATCATTCGCGCCAAGGCCGCCCTGGACAACCTCGACGTCGCTGAAGGCCTGGCTGAACTCGAAGGCGCCAGCGCTCGCGTTGCCGTCGACGAAAAAATGATGATCAACTGCCGTGCCGACCTCAACCAGCTCGTACCGTTCAAGTACGACTGGGCCTGGCAGAAGTACCTGGACGGTTGCGCAAACCACTGGATGCCGCAAGAAGTCAACATGACCGCCGACATCGCCCTCTGGAAAAACCCGGAAGGCCTGACCGACGACGAGCGCCGCATCGTGATGCGCAACCTCGGCTTCTTCTCCACCGCCGACTCCCTGGTTGCCAACAACCTGGTGCTGGCCGTGTACCGCCTGATCACCAACCCGGAGTGCCGCCAGTACATCCTGCGCCAGGCCTTCGAAGAGGCGATCCACACCCACGCCTACCAGTACTGCATCGAATCGCTGGCCATGGATGAAGGCGAGATCTTCAACATGTACCACGAGATCCCATCGGTCGCTAAAAAAGCCACCTGGGGCCTGAAGTACACCCGTTCGATCTCCGATCCGAAGTTCGAAACCGGCACTGTCGAAACCGACAAAGAGCTGCTGCGCAACCTGATCGCCTACTACTGCGTTCTGGAAGGTATCTTCTTCTACTGCGGCTTCACTCAGATCCTGTCGATGGGCCGTCGCAACAAGATGACCGGCGTTGCCGAGCAGTTCCAGTACATCCTGCGCGACGAATCCATGCACCTGAACTTCGGTATCGATGTGATCAACCAGATCAAAATCGAAAACCCGCACCTGTGGGATACCGAAATGAAGGAAGAGGCTTCGCAGATGATCCTGCAAGGCACTCAGCTGGAAATCGAATACGCACGCGACACCATGCCGCGCGGCGTACTGGGCATGAACGCGGCCATGATGGAGGACTACCTCAAGTTCATCGCCAACCGCCGCCTGTCGCAAATCGGCCTGAAAGAAGAATACCCGGGCACCACTAACCCGTTCCCATGGATGAGCGAAATCATGGACTTGAAGAAAGAGAAAAACTTCTTCGAGACACGCGTTATCGAGTACCAAACTGGCGGCGCACTGAGCTGGGATTGATTCCCGACTTAGCGGTTTGCTAAGCAAGAAGGCTGCCTGAGGGCGGCCTTTTTTTTGCGCCGTTTTTTATACGACGTCCAATACATCGAAGTTTTCGACGCTTTCCTTTAGAGCAAGATGCCCAAACTCACAGGCTGAGCAGCAGATTTTTCCGGTCCACATTGATCAAAAAATGAGTTTGATCCACTTCGAAAACAACTGTATAAAAACACAGTGAATTTTCAAGCACTGACTCAGCCCTGGAGAATCCCCATGCCCAACTCAGCCATGCGCAGCACGTTTGAACGCATCATCATTAATCAATTCACCCCGCTGCACTGCGCACAAGCCCGTGAAATGCTCAACTGGAGCGTCGAGCACCTGAGTGGGCAGTCCGGGGTTTCAGTGCCAGCCATTCAGCGCTTTGAAAACGCCGAGCCCGTGCGCGATGTTACCCGTCTCGCGCTGGCATATAGCCTCGAAGCAGAAGGACTTGTGTTCTTTCCTGGGTTCGCGCCTGGCCGCGGCGGCAACATTCGCGGTACCACCCCCGACCCAATGGGGCGTGAAGACTTCGCACTGATAGAGTAAGACAACACTCCTCAAAGGCCGGCCTGATTGCATGGCGCACCTTCTGCGGCTTGCGCCTCAAGCCACCAGGCATGGCCTTTGTGAGGCTGCAACAGATGGAACGCCTCACCCATTGCCGGCGTTGCTATGAGCACATTACGCTGCTCTGCCAACGCCACAATGCGGTCAAAAGGTTCGTACCAAGAGTGAAAAGCCAAATCAAAGGTGCCGTTGTGAATGGGCAGCAGCCAGCGACCTTTCAGGTCTATGTGAGCTTGCAGGCTGTGTTCAGGCTGCATATGCACATCGGGCCAATCGACGTTATATGCCCCGGTCTCCATCAGGGTCAGGTCAAAGGGCCCGAACTGCTCGCCAATCCGCTTGAAGCCGTCGAAATAACCCGAATCGCCACTGAAGAAAATCCGCACGTCGTCAACGATCATCACCCACGATGCCCAAAGCGTCTGATTGTGATCAAACAAACCTCGGCCAGAAAAGTGCTGGGACGGCGTGGCGACAAAACGAATGCCCTCACGCTGCGTTTCTTGCCACCAATCCAGTTGCTGAACCTTGCTGGCAGGCACTCCCCAGGCCACCAACAAATCGCCCACGCCCAACGGCGCTAGAAAATGCTGGGTTTTGGCAGCTAATTGCAGCACCGTTTTTTGATCCAGATGGTCGTAGTGATTATGGGAAAGAATCACTGCTTGCAACGGTGGCAACTCATCAAGGCTGATCGGCGGCGCATGAAAGCGCTTGGGGCCAGCCCACTGAAAGGGTGAGGCACGCTCAGCATAGACCGGATCGGTCAGCCAGTAATGACCCTTGAGTTTGAGCAGCAGGGTTGAATGCCCCAGCCGGTACACACTGAAATCCGGAGCATCGTCCAACTGCTTGCGAGTCAATGCCTTGACCGCAATACCACCCGCAGGCCGGGTATTGGCAGGTTTGTGAAAAAGCATCTTCCAAAAGATACCCAACGTTTTTCCAAGACTGGCAGACGGCCTGACGCCCTCGTTTCGAAATGCGCCCTGATGACGCTCAGCGGGCTTATGCCCCTCTGCACCGCGTGAGTCGAAGGCCATTTTTAAAGGCTCCAGTGAAAAATTGACTATTAAAGGCAAGCCCGGTTGACTGCAATGACGGGGCTCAAGAGCTAGTCTTGATCTTAATCCTACGAACGACTCCTCCACAAATGGCAAAGTCAGTACCAAGGACAGGTACTCTCAGGGCCAAATACCTGCGCAGATAACTATGGATAATCAAAGAGGCAAAGGCTTGTCGTTCGCCCGACGCATCTATGTGCCACGAGCCATTGGTTCGGGCTTTGGTGGCCTGGCATTGATGGCTGCTCTCGACCCACTCAATATTGCGCCTTGGGTGTGGGGGCTACTGCTGTTCAATGCACTTGTGTGGCCACATCTGGCCTTCCAGCTGTCTTCGCGCTCGGCTTATCCCTATCGGGCTGAACGCCGCAATATTTTGATCGACTCGATGGCCGGGGGCTTTTGGGCTGCAAGCATTCAGTTCAACCCTCTGCCAACGGCCATCATTCTGTCGATGATGATGATGCATAACGTCGCGGCAGGCGGCCCAAAACTACTGCTGCGGGGAGCCTTGGCGCAATTGACCGGCATACTGATTGCCGGGCTGTTTTTTGGGATAGCCGTCACTGCACAGACCACTACCCTGCAAATCTACGCCAGCTTGCCCGTACTGGTCTTTTACCCGTTCGCCGTGGGCATGGTCAGCTATGGACTGGCGATAAAGCTGGCCGAACACAAGCAAACGCTGAGAACCCTCAGCTGTACCGACAGCCTGACTGGACTGCTCAACCACGGCACCTGGAAAGACCTGCTGCAACTCAGCTTCCAGCAGTGCCAAAAAAATCATTCGACCACCACGCTGGCCTTGATTGATATCGATCACTTCAAACACATCAATGACACCTACGGCCATATTGTGGGCGACACCGTGCTGCGCCAGCTCAGCAAGGAGCTCAAGGAGAACCTGCGTGCAGAAGACCTGGCCGGACGTTATGGCGGTGACGAGTTCTGCGTAATCCTGCCCAATTGCACGCTGGCTCAGACCCGGGAAATCATGGCGCGACTGAGCGCGGTGTTCTGCCACAACCTCCACACTGACGAACCTGACCTGCAAGTTAGCCTGAGCATCGGCCTGGCATCCTGGCGCCCCGATTTTCATGATGCGGCCATGTGGCTGAACGAAGCTGACAAGGCGCTGTACATCGCCAAAAACACAGGTCGTAACAAAATCAGCATCGCCACCGTAGACACGCTCCTGGACTCAGCACTGAAAAGCCCCGGCCAGACCCATAAAACGCAAGCCCCCCCATGAACTACGCACTCAGCCCAGGCTGCGTCGTACAGCCGAAATCTCGGGCACATCCTGACGCTGCATATACACCTGCAAGGGTTGAGTGATGTTCAGGCGATCGTCGATGTTTTGATCCAGCAATAACTGAATCAACCCACGCTTAAGGGTCATGGTGTCGGCAACGCCGGGCTGCCAAACGAACTCACTGGTGGGTGCGATGCTGTCGTCCGCAACGTCCATCCCGAAGGAGTCTTCGCTAAAACGAACAATGTAGCGGCCTGTCTTACGATTGAAACCAACAAAGCCGTTAAGTAGATCGGCGGCCTGGCAGATTAGCTGCGAAGTGATGCGCATGGTAAACCTCACTGACGAGCCCGGAAGGCTCAAGGGACGATGGTTTACACGCAAGATTTAAAAACCCATCCCTCTGCCGGGGACGCTGATAGGGCCAAGAGTAAAGCGCCCTCCATTTTTCTGCTAGCGAAGGATCTCACCAATGCCTGACACTTTTGCCAAAAGCGCCCTGCTGCTCAGCCTGCTTCTGGGCATGGCTGGCGCATACGCCACCAGCGAGTCAAATGCGACCGCAGCCGTGCTGGCCAATGCTCACGGCATCCCTCACCCGGCCGTTATCGCTCATCGCGGTGCCTCCTTCGACGCCCCCGAATCAACCGCTGCAGCGTATAAGCTCGCGCGCGACCTGGGTGCCGACTATCTGGAAATGGACCTGCAGCGCAGCAAGGATGGGGTTCTGTTTGCGCTGCATGACAACAGCCTGTTGCGCACCACCGATGTCGCCAAAAAATTCCCTGAGCGCAAGGACAGCCCCGCCAGCGCCTTCACCCTCGCCGAGCTGAAAACCCTGGATGCCGGCAGTTGGTTCAATCAAGCCCATCCCGAGCGGGCGCGCCCGTCCTACGTCGGGCTGCAAATCCTGACCTTGGATGAAATCATCGACATCGCCCAGGACAGCCCGCAACACAAGCCGGGGCTGTACATCGAAACCAAGGAGCCCAAGCAGTTTGCGGGCCTTGAGCACGACCTGAAAAACAAACTGAGCGAGCGCGGCTGGCTCCACCCCGTCACTTCACCAGCCAGCAACACCGAGCCCAAAACAGGTGCGGGCAAAGGCCGAGTGATTCTGCAAACCTTTGATAAGGACAGCCTTGGACTGCTGCAAAAAGAGATGCCCAATACGCCGAAAATCCTTCTGTTATGGGTCGGTGACGGTGGCATGGCACCCAACAGCAGCGTCAGCTTTGCCGACTCGGGCGAGCAGAATAAAGCCGCCTACTACGCCAAGCAGCAACCCAAGGACAAGGCCGAGTTTATTCAATGGCTCGACTTTGCCAAAGCCAACGGCGCTATCGGCACAGGCCCATCGGCCGCACTGACCCACGGCGGCGACCAGAGCTACTTCGACCTGATCCAACCGTGGATGAATCAGGCAACCCACGACAAAGGCATGCTGGTACACGTTTACACCCTGGATGAGCCGGTGGACTTCAAGAAGGCGATGGACGCTGACGTCGACGGCATTTTCACTAACCGTGCCAGCGAACTACTCAAGTACTACCAGCGACCGGCGGCACAAAGCGTCAACCAACTACTGGAGAAGAACGGCTACTAACTCGCGAAACCCGGTGTTCTGGGCGGGGCAAAAATTAAGGGTGGATTAAGTTAAGTCAGTTAATCTGATCCCACTTAAACAACTCACCCAAAAGGAATTAAACATGAAAGCACTTAACGTAATGTTCGCCACTGTTGCCCTGACCCTGACTGCCGGTTTGGCCCAGGCCGATGTTCGCCCTGACCACATTCCAGACCTGCTCAAATCCGGTGAAATCACTTCGTTTGAGAAGCTCAATCAAGCTGCCATCGCCAAACACCCAGGCGCAACCATTCTCGACACCGAGCTTGATCACTCTTACGGCAAACTGGTTTATGAAGTTGAATTGCGTGACACCAAAGGTGTTAAGTGGGATGTAGACCTCGACGCAAAAACTGCCGAGGTTCTGCAGGACAAACAAGACAAGTAAGTTCATTCGAACCGATAAAAGCCGCGCCCTTCAATCTAAAGGACGCGGCTTTTTTGTGCACATACATCTGTATTTGAGTCCGGGATGAGTAGACACTGGCGCCCTGCTTAACCCTGACAGAACTCCCAGCATGAATACCCGCCTCTGTACGTATGAAGACCTGACCTCCTGCCAGCGCGAGCAACTGCGCGAAATTCAGGTTCATCCAGAGCAAATCGCCTTTTCCGGTGATATTGAGTGCGCCCTGTATTCACTGCCCGCCCAGCCTCACCCCGCCATCCGGGGCTTTGTGTTGCTGAGCGATGAGCGGCCCGTGGCCTTTTTGCTCCTCAAGCGCCAAGCGCTGCTGGCCCACTGGGCTGCACCGGACAGCGCGACGTTACATGCCTTGCAGGTCGACAAACGAGTTCAAGGTCAAGGATTGGGCAAAGCCTGTCTGCGCGAACTGCCCCAGGCCGTTAATCAACTCTGGCCCGAAGTTCGTCAGCTGATGCTTTCGGTCAGTCCTGTCAACGCCTCAGCCCTGGCCTTTTATCTGGGCCAGGGTTGGGTCGAGCAAGGTGAAGCCTATAGCGGTGAGCGTCGCCTGGTGCTGTCGCTGACCACCGCGCCACCCCTGCAACGGCATGCGGGCTAATTGCGCGGTTTAACCGGTAGCCAGATCTCCAGCAAACCGGCTCCGGTTTGCGGATCAAACTCGGCGCTGTAGCGTTCAAACTCAGGGGCATCCACCGCTTCGTAGCCCGATTGCGGCAGCCAGTCTTTCCAGATGGCCTGGAAGGTTTGTGGCAGGTTATCCAACGAGCCGTGGTGCTCGAACACGGCATACTCGTGCTCTTTCAGCTCAATCCAGCGATAGCATTCAGGCAAGTCATCGAGCTTGCTGATGGCCACGCCCGCAATGTATTCAAAGCTGCCTTTTCCATCCGGATAACAGCAAACTCCGTAGGTTTCGACCCCAACTCGCCCTGGAATGACGTCAATGTGCGGCAACAGTTTTTTCCACAACTCAGGAATACCGCCCAGGGTGTCCTGGGTAAAACGCTCGCCCAAGCCTGCGATCAACTGAAACGAACCTTTGGTAAATCTTGGGGCTGGCAGCTCGAACTTCTTTGCTTCGTCCATAAGGGCGTGCTCGCTGAGTAAGTAGGCAACGTGGATGAAGTATAGGGACCAATACAAATCTGGCGCGTTTGCACCACAAAAATGTAGCTAACTGTATCTAGACACAAAGCCATCATCGACCGTATTGTCTTGTCCAGACCACCGCAGTGGTCAACGTCGCTCGGACGGTTCCGGGCGCTTACGTACCAGAGGCACACATGGCAGACCAAGGTTCGCCGCGACGCTTTGCGCGCATAGATCGACTCCCCCCCTACGTATTCAACATTACTGCCGAATTGAAGATGGCCGCGCGACGTCGTGGCGAAGACATTATCGACTTCAGCATGGGCAACCCTGACGGCCCGACACCACCGCACATCGTCGAAAAACTCTGCACCGTCGCACAGCGTGAAGATACTCACGGCTACTCCACATCGCGCGGCATCCCGCGCCTGCGCCGAGCTATCTCTCGCTGGTATGCCGACCGGTACAACGTTGAAATCGACCCCGAACACGAAGCCATCGTCACCATCGGCTCCAAAGAAGGTCTGGCGCATTTGATGCTGGCCACTCTGGATCAGGGCGACACAGTGCTGGTGCCCAACCCCAGCTACCCGATTCACATTTACGGTGCCGTGATTGCCGGCGCCCAGGTGCGATCGGTACCGCTGATTCCGGGCGTAGACTTTTTTGCTGAGCTGGAAAAAGCCATTCGCGGCTCGATCCCCAAGCCAAAAATGATGATTCTGGGCTTTCCATCGAACCCGACGGCGCAGTGCGTTGAACTGGATTTCTTCGAGCGCGTGGTGGCCCTGGCCAAACAATATGACGTGCTGGTAGTTCATGACCTGGCCTACGCCGATATCGTCTATGACGGCTGGAAGGCGCCATCGATCATGCAAGTGCCGGGGGCCAAGGACATTGCGGTGGAGTTCTTCACCCTGTCCAAAAGCTATAACATGGCAGGCTGGCGGATTGGTTTCATGGTGGGCAATGCCGAGTTGGTCAACGCCTTGGCACGAATCAAGAGCTACCACGACTACGGCACCTTCACCCCGCTGCAAGTGGCGGCGATTGCGGCACTCGAAGGCGACCAGCAGTGCGTCAAGGACATTGCCGAGCAGTACCGTCAGCGCCGTAACGTATTGGTCAAAGGGCTGCACGAACTGGGCTGGATGGTCGAAAACCCGAAGGCCTCGATGTACGTCTGGGCCAAGATCCCCGACGCCTATGCGCACCTCGGCTCGTTGGAGTTTGCCAAGAAGCTGCTGTCGGATGCCAAGGTTTGCGTTTCACCCGGCGTAGGATTTGGCGAGTACGGTGATGACCATGTGCGCTTTGCCCTAATCGAAAATCAGGACCGTATCCGTCAGGCTGTGCGCGGTATTCGCGCCATGTTCCGGGCGGATGGTTTGAGCGCCAGTTAAGCCATAAACCTTTGTGGGAGCGGGCTTGCTCGCGATTGCAGCGTCTCGGTGCAGCAGATAATCCGAGTCGTATGCATCGCGAGCAAGCCCGCTCCCACAGGGTCAGGTGTCAGTGGCGCTTAGACCACCAGCGACAGCAGTAGAATAAAGATCAAACCTACAATCGACAGAATGGTTTCCATCGCAGTCCAGGTTTTGAAGGTTTCAGCCACGGTCATGTTGAAGTACTGCTTCACCAGCCAGAAGCCCGCATCGTTGACGTGAGACAAGATCAACGAACCGGCGCCTGTCGCCAGTACCAGCAACTCGCGATTCACACCCGGAATCATGTCCACCACCGGCAACACAATCCCCGCCCCGGTAATGGTCGCAACGGTCGCAGAACCGGTAGCGATACGAATCACTGCAGCCACCAACCACGCCAGCAGAATCGGCGAGATCTGTGCGTTCACCGCCATGTGCCCGATGACATCACCCACGCCGCTGGCCACCAGCATTTGCTTGAAGCCACCGCCCGCGCCAATGATCAAAATGATCGCAGCGGTAGGTGCCAGACTTGCGTCCAGAAGCTTGAGAATGCGCTTGGAATCGATGCCCTGGCGCGCGCCAAAGGTGTAAAGCGCCAGCAGCAAGGCCAGCAACAGAGCGCTGATCGGGTGACCGATCATGTCCATCCAGACACGGAAGAAGTTGCCTTCCGGCAGCGCCACGTCCGCAAACGTCTTGAGCAGCATCAGGAACACCGGCAACAGCACGGTGATCAACGTGATGGAGAAGCTCGGCAGAGTACTGGACTCAGGCTCGCTCGCCAGTTGATCCATCAGTTCCTGAGACGCATGACCGGGGATGTACTTGGCGATAAAAGTGCCATAAATCGGGCCGGCAATGATCGCTGTAGGCAACGCCACGATCAGGCCATACAGAATGGTTTTGCCGATGTCTGCACCAAACACACCAATGGCCAGGAGCGGCCCTGGGTGCGGCGGTACCAGGCCGTGAACGGCCGACAAACCGGCCAGTAGCGGGATACCGATTTTAATAATCGACACACCCGTACGGCGCGCAACGATGAACACCAACGGAATCAGCAGCACAAAGCCAATTTCGAAGAACAGCGGAATGCCTACCAAGAAGGCGGCAAACATCATCGCCCACTGCACCCGCTCTTTACCGAAGGCACGGATCAACGTGCGAGCAATCTGGTCGGCACCACCGGAGTCAGCCATCATTTTGCCGAGCATGGTGCCCAGCGCCAGGATGATCCCGACAAAGCCCAACACGCCACCAAAACCGTCCTGGAACGATTTGATGATCTTGTCAGCAGGCATGCCAGCCGTCAGGCCCAAAAACGCAGAGGCAATGATCAGGGCGATAAAGGGATGAAACTTGAATCGGGTGATCAATACGATCAGACCGATAATGGTCACCACTGCATCAAGCAGCAGAAAGGTGTTTTGGGACATGCCTAGCATGGGGCGTCTCCTGCCTTGTTTTTGTTATCAAGTACGAATGTGCAGCCGTGGCTGATACGGATAGCGCTGTCTTTTTGAAACAACATCATGAGACTGTCAGCAACGAGTGTTCATGCCACCAATCACGGGCGGCGTGAGCCAATTGATCGACATTGTGGGTAGCCGCGTTCAAGGTCAGCACCAAAGGCTCGTTGGTCGGCGATTCAAGGGTGGCGAACTGGCTGTCGATCAGCGTCTTGGGCATAAAGTGCCCTGGACGATCGGCGACTCGGTCGGCGGCAACTTCTGGCGTCAACTCCAGAAACACGAAGCCTAGCCCGCCAACCGCGCTGCGCAAGCGCTCGCGATAACGCAGCTTAAGCGCCGAGCAGGTCAAGACCGGGCGCTGACCACAGGCAACCGTGCGACGCAGTTCATCGCACAGGCTGTCAAGCCAGCCGGCACGATCTTCATCGGTCAAGGGAATACCCGCACTCATTTTTTCGATGTTGGCCGCCGGATGAAACGCATCGCCCTCGATCGGGGTCGCGCCATTAAGCTGGCACAGCGCATGGCTCACGCTGGACTTGCCGCAGCCGGCAACCCCCATGATGACCAGGGCAGTGATTGGTTGACTCATGAAACACCTCAGTCCGTAGACAGCGCTGTCTTTGTCCGTGCGTTCAATACTTGAAAGCAAAGCACAAAGCCGGAGCTACCGACGTCTATTTCTCATTTTTGTGGGGAGACGCGGTAACGCTCTCGACATACAAAGCTGGGGTAACAAGCCGTCACACAATCAGGCAATTGCGGGCACGCTTGGACAGCGCTACCTTAGTGACTTGTTTTTTGTTTGGCAAGCCATCCGATGACCTCCTCCAAAAACGATAAAAATACCCGAACCACGGGTCGCCCCACCCTGAATGAAGTCGCCCGCCTCGCTGGCGTCAGCCCCATTACGGCTTCGCGCGCCCTGCGCGGTATCAGCAGTGTTGCCACCGAGCTCGTAGAGAAGGTGCGCAAGGCTGCAGATGAACTGAACTACGTGGTCAATCCAGCTGCCCGGGCGCTCGCCTCGGCGCAAAGTCATTCGGTGGTAGTGCTGGTCCCGTCACTGTCCAACCTGCTGTTTATCGACACCCTTGAAGCAATACACTCAGTATTACGACCCAAAGGCTTTGAAGTCCTGATCGGTAATTTCCACTACTCACGCGACGAAGAAGAAAACCTGCTGCGCAACTATATGGCCTACCAGCCACGCGGCCTGTTGCTGACAGGCTTTGATCGCTCCGAGAGTTCCCGGCGCATGATTGAGTCAAGCAATGTGCCCTGCGTATACATGATGGAACTGGACAGCGGAGCAGGTCTTAATTGCGTGGGGTTTTCACAATTGCAGGCCGGCGAAACAGCGGCCCGGCATTTGGTCTCACGTGGGCGGCGGCGCCTTGCCTACATCGGTGCGCAGCTCGATCAGCGCACACTGTTGCGCGGTGAGGGCTATCGTCGTGCCTTGCAGCAAGCGGGTCTGTACAACCCGGACCTCGAAGTGCTGACACCCCGCCCGTCCTCCGTAGGACTTGGCGGCGAGCTGTTTTTGCAATTGCTGGCCAACCAGCCGCAGGTAGATGCGATCTTTTTCGGCAACGATGACCTGGCTCAGGGCGCCCTGCTGGAAGCCGCACGGATCGGGATTAAAATCCCTGAGCAAATCGCCATTCTGGGGTTTAACGACCTGCCTTCTTCCGAGTTTATGGTGCCGCGACTCAGCAGCATCCGTACCCCTCGCGAAGCCATTGGCCGTCGCGCTGCCGAGCAGATGCTCACACTGATGGCGGGCAATAAAGTGCCGCAACCGGTGCAAGACATGGGCTTTGAGTTGATGCTGCGCGAAAGTACTTGAGTGGCAAGCGGCAAACGGCGATATGCGTGTACTTGTAGCTTCTAACTTGCCGCTTGCCGCTTGCCATCTGGAGCCGACTACTGCAGTTGCAACGTCGAGTTGAACTGGCTGATGGCATCGACCACGTGCCTGGAGCCTTGCTGGATTTCCAGAATCGCCTCTCCGGCCTCATTCGCCAGTTCAACGCCCAACCCGGTTCGACTCAGGCTCGACTGCATGCTGGTGACGGCACTCAGTGACAAGTCATGGTTCTTGCGCACCACTTCGACAATCTCGACCGTGGCTGCACTGGTGCGGGCCGCCAGGCTTCTGACCTCATCCGCCACCACCGCAAAGCCGCGCCCATGCTCACCCGCTCTGGCGGCCTCAATGGCAGCATTGAGCGCCAGCAGATTGGTTTGATCGGCAATACCGCGAATGGTCTGAACAATTTTGCCAATGATGTCCGACTGCTTGCTCACGGCATCAATGCTTTGCGCCGCTTCGTTGAGGTCTCTGGAGATAGCTTCGATAATCTGCACTGTTTGCTGAACCACCTGCGACCCTTTCTGCGCACACGCGTCGTTTTGCACCGATGTGCTGTGGGCTGATTCGGCGGCAGTTTGCAGGCTGGTCACTTGGGCGGTGATGTCACTGGCGAATTTCACCACTTTATACAGCCGGCCCTGGGCATCAAAAATCGGGTTGTAGGACGCTTCGAGAAACACCGTATGGCCATATTTGTCGACCCGTTCAAAACGCCTGGAATGGAATTCCCCACGATTTAAAGAAGCCCAAAAGGCTTTATACCCGGGGGACTCGCTCTCGGTACGGCGGCAGAACATGCTGTGATGTTGACCGGTAATTTCAGCCAACGAGTAATGCAGGGTGTCGAGAAAGTTTTGGTTGGCTTGGATAACCCGACCGTCGGGTGAAAACTCAATCACCGCCATAGAACGACTCAGGGCATTCACGATGCTCTGGTTTTCGTGTTCTTTATTGATCCGCTGCGTGATGTCCGAGGCGACTTTAATCACACTGGTTACTTGCCGGTCAGCTCCGATGATCGGCATGTAACTGGCTTCCAGCCACACTTCACGACCGGTCTTGTCGAGGCGCAAAAAAGTGCCGCTCAACGATTCGCCGCTCGCCAGACCGCGCCAGAAACGCGTGTATTCATCGCCCTTGGTGTAAGCCGCTTCACAGAAGAGTCGATGGTGCTGGCCGCGGATCTCATCGACGGAGTAGCCCATCACCTGGCAAAAGTTTTCGTTGGCATCAAGAATGGTGCCATCGGGGGCAAACTCAATCATTGCCATGGATCGACTGATGGCCAGGACCTTGGCGGTCATGTCATTTAAAGATCCGTTAAGACGTTGATTTTCAAGCAGGTCGGCTTTGCGATGTAAATTAAACATGGCTCAATCCCTGGAGGTACTGTTCTATAGATAATTCAAAAGTCTCAAGACACAGCACGCTGCCTGCACTTTTAACCCTTAACGGTAGAGTTGTACGCACTGAGGGGATTAAAGCGTTTACACATTCAGGCCCCGTAGAGCAGGAGCATAGCCAGTCAAATAACACATGCAAGCCAATTGCCATCAGAATGCGACGAAACGCTCATGTTCAAAAAAGTTAATCGATGAGGGATGCTATTTTAAAAAGAAGCCGGGAGCCCGAGAGCCGAACTCCCGGTCAATCACTCAATGCCCAAACAAGCCAACTTCGGATTTTTTGGTTTTTTTATCGGCGCGTTTTTCATCGGCTGTTTTAGCCGGTTTCTTCTTCGCGGCTTTTTTTGAATCCATGCCTTTTGCCATGTTCTGCGCTCCACTGTTCAGGGATGTGGGCTCAGGTATAACACCGATCGCACGCGAACTTTTATTTAAAACCCTTAATTCAAAAAAGAATGATGAGAACTGGTTTTAATAGCGAATAAAAATCAACAGCAAAGAGCATTCTCAACATTTGTATATACTGCGCGTCCTCCCGCCTAAATCTGTGGACCCATGACTGTCATCGCTTATGCCCCGCTTGAAGCACCCTTGTGGCCTTTAATGAACAAGTTTTATCGCGCCCACCAATCGTCGATGAAGGCGAGTAAAGACGCACAACTGTGGGTTGCTCGCCAAGAGCAGATCATTGCCGGGTTGTGTTTGCGGCCGATGGACAATGGTTACTGGCTGACGGGCCTGTTTGTCGATCCCGCATTGCGTGGGCAAGGCATTGCTGCGGCATTGGTTAAAACGGCGGTGGCGCCGTGCGAAGGGCCAGTCTGGTTGTTCTGCGACCCGCAGTTGCAAGGGTTCTATGAAGGCCTGGGTTTCAGCCTGAATGTGGAGTTGCCGCACGCCTTGCACGAGCGACTGGTTCGCTACCAACGCAACAAGGCGATGATAGCGATGGGCCTGTCCTGACCACCTGCCGGAGCATGCTTGCTCGCGATCCAATTAATGCCATCGCGAGCAAGCTCGGCTCCTACAGGTTCCGCGCAACTGCGAGCGTTACTCTTTGGTGCCGGGCGCAAGCTCAGGGAACAGCACGTCGATAAAACCAAACTTGCTGAAATCCTTGATCCGCGACGGGTACAGACGGCCGATCAGGTGATCGCATTCATGTTGCACTACCCGCGCATGAAAACCTTCGGCCACGCGTACGATGGGTTCACCTTTAGGGGTGAAACCTTCGTAGCGAATCTTGTGAGAACGCTCGACCATCCCGCGTAATCCCGGCACAGACAGGCACCCCTCCCAACCTTCTTCAACCTCAGGGCTCAGCGGCGTGATCAGCGGGTTGATCAGGATAGTTTGCGGCACAGCTTCAGCATCCGGATAACGGTCGCTGTGCTCGAAACCGAAAATCACCATTTGCAGGTCAACGCCAATTTGCGGCGCTGCCAAGCCCACGCCGCCCGCGTGCTCCATGGTCTGCAACATGTCGTCGAGTAACTGCCAGAGTTCGGGGGTATCGAACATTTCAGCGGGCACCGGTTGGGCCACCCGCAGCAGACGTTCGTCGCCCATTTTCAAGATTTCACGAATCATAGTCAGGCTTCATCAGAAGTGGGTTTAAGGGAATGGTCGCGACCCAGTCCAGAGACATGCTGTTTGGGATCAGGGTCATCAGCCTCATCGAAGGTTTTGTCACCCGGATTTTTACCTTCCGCTGACATGTGCTCAATTACGGCGTTCATTTCTGCCCCTAAAAGCAGCACCGCTGCCGAAATATAGAAGTACAGCAACAACACGATAATGGCGCCGATACTGCCATACATGGCGTTGTAGTCGGCGAAGGTTTTGACATAAAAGCCAAAGCCTAACGACGCCACAATCCACACCACTACAGCCAGCACCGACCCAGGCGTGATAAAGCGAAACTTTTGCTCCACATCTGGCATCACGTAATACATTACGGCCACAGCCACCATCAATAGCAGAACGATGACCGGCCAACGCAGGATGGTCCACAGCGTGACCACAAAATCTTCAAGCCCTACCTGCCCCGCCAGCCAGCCCATGACCTGCGGCCCTAGAACCATAAGCCCAGCCGCAGCCAAGAGCATGCCGGCAATGCCAATGGTGTAAAAAATCGACAGCGGAAAACGCTTCCAGATGGGCCGCCCTTCAACCACGTCGTAGGCCGCATTCATCGCACTCATCATCAGACGCACGCCGGCCGAAGCGGTCCATAGTGCAATCACGATACCCACCGACAGCAATCCACCTTTGGACTGTTGCAGTTGATCAATGACCGGATTGACCTGTTCCAGCGCTTGCGGCGGCAGTACCACAGCAGACTCCTCGCGCAACCAGGTAAAGAAGTCAGGCAGATGCAAAAAGCCGATCAAGGCAATCAGAAACAGAATGAACGGAAACAGCGAAAACAGCATTTGATAGGCCAACGCCGAGGCGTAGGTCGACATTTCATCGTCGATAAACTCTTTGACCGTACGGATCAAGACTTTGCCCAGGGGCAACCCGTTCAAGACCGGGAATAACATAGCGTCTCCTTTCGCCGCTGAGTGATGGGTTCTATAAGTTCAAGGATAGGTTTTACCTCAAAAGTAGCCAGCCAGGCGACTTTGGGAGAATTTAACGTCCAAACCTGCAAAACGTGTACAGCTACGACTGCCATTACCTCAAGACCGGGTGTTGACTCCCCTTTCGCGACAGAGTTTCATTTGTTTTCTGTGGCTCATTTCGTCGTTCCGTGCAGGTTGGGCTTTATGTTTTCCCGCGAACCCCTGAGAATGCGCGACGTATTCAGGCTATGGCGCTGAAGATCCGCAATTGTAGGAAGGTTATGAAACTCGATAAAAAGCTGGCCATTGCCCGCAGAAACCAGGAACTCGGCGGTGCGGTGCTCGGCGTCAACAACTGCCATTTCGCAGCGCTGAACACCAACAAGAACATCTGGTGGTTCGATATCCCGTTGGCCCGCCTGGCCGTCGGTCAATACGAGTGGGTACACCTGTTGTTGCATACCCCAAGCACCGATGAGCTGCTGCACTTGAAGGTGACCACTGCATTCCTGCGTGAAAAACGTGAAGGCATGGTGGTTCGGGCGACGCACAAACGTACGCCGACCATGAGCCTTGAACTGAGCGCAGACAAAGACTCCTTCCTGCAGGACGTACGTCCGACAGGCACAGGCGTTAACTTCGCGCAGTTTCTGCAGAAGTAAGTCGCCCCAAATGACAAAGCCCCGCATTGCGGGGCTTTGTCGTATCTGGGCGGGTTACTTCTTGAGGCCCAATTTTTTCAGTTCTTCGTCACGCAATTCACGGCGCAGGATTTTACCCACGTTGGTGGTTGGCAAGCTGTCGCGAAACTCGACAATCTTCGGTACCTTGTAAGCCGTCACATTGGCGCGAATATGTACCATGACTTGATCCTTGGTCAGGTTCACACCCGGCTTGGCCACCACAAAGACCTTGATCAGCTCACCAGTTTTCTCATCCGGGATACCAATTGCCGCCGATTGCAGTACGCCCGGCAATGAGGCCAGCACGTCTTCCAGCTCGTTCGGATACACGTTGAAGCCAGAGACCAGAATCATGTCTTTTTTGCGATCAACGATGCGCATAAAACCATCGGGTTGGATGATCGCAATATCACCGGACTTCAGCCAACCGTCGCTGTCCATGATCTCAGCGGTCGCGTCAGGACGCTCCCAGTAACCTTTCATGACCTGCGGGCCTTTGATGCACAGCTCGCCAATTTCGCCGAGTGGCAGTTCTTCGCCCGCGTCGTTGATCACTTTGCACAAGGTCGAGGGCACCGGAATACCGATGGTGCCTGCCTGAATATTCTGGATCGGGTTGACCGAGGCCACCGGGCTGGTTTCGGTCATGCCATAACCTTCGCAGATCGGGCAACCGGTCACGGTTTTCCAGCGCTCAGCCACCGACAGTTGCAAGGCCATACCGCCTGACAAGGTGATTTTGAGGGCCGAAAAATCCAGTTTGCGGAACGCCTCGTTATTGCACAGCGCCACAAACAGGGTGTTGAGCCCAACAAAACCACTGAACTTCCACTTCGACAATTCCTTGACCATCGCCGACAGGTCACGCGGGTTGCTGATCAACACGTTGTGGTTGCCAATCAACATCATTGCCATGCAGTGAAAGGTAAACGCGTAGATGTGATAAAGCGGCAATGGCGTGATCAGAATTTCACAACCTTCATTAAGGTTGGAGCCCATCAGCGCCTTGCACTGCAACATGTTGGCGATCAGGTTGCGATGAGTCAGCATCGCGCCCTTGGCCACGCCCGTGGTGCCGCCGGTGTATTGCAGCACTGCAACATCATCGCTTTGCGGGCTGGCCTCGTTGATCGACTGGCCCCGCCCCGTGCTCAGCACGTCGTTGAACTTGATGGCCTTGGGCAAGTGATACGCCGGGACCATTTTCTTCACGTACTTGATGACGCTGTTGATCAGTACACGTTTGAAGGGCGACAGCAGGTCGGCCACTTCCGTGACGATCACATACTTGACTGAGGTCTGCGGCACGACCTTTTCGGCCAGGTGCGCCATGTTCGCCAGGCACACCAGAGCCTTGGCCCCAGAGTCATTGAACTGGTGTTCCATTTCCCGCGCGGTATACAACGGGTTGGTGTTAACCACGATCAAGCCGGCGCGGATAGCTCCAAACACAGCGATCGGGTATTGCAACAAGTTGGGCAACTGCACAGCGATTCGATCGCCGGGTTGCAAGTCGGTGTGTTGCTGCAGATAAGCCGCAAAAGCACCTGACTGTTCGTAGAGTTCACCGTAGGTGATGGTTTTGCCGAGGTTACTAAACGCCGGTTTGTCGGCGAAACGCTGGCAAGATTCCCGCAGTACCGTTTGAATATTTGGGTATTCATCCGGGTTTATTTCAGCAGCAATCCCAGCTGGGTACTTATCCTTCCAAAAGCCTTCAATCATGGAAGCCCACTCCTCAGCGTCGCGAATTCTTCACCGCATTTGATGCGGTTATTATTTATGTGATTTTTATAATGGATAGTTCTGACTTTTACTTACCGAGAAGTCACAAAGCGCGCCGAGAGTAGCAGCTTTGCCAAAGGCCGCCTAGAGCCAAAAACAGCCCTCAGAGTCTCTAACCTGACTGTAGGACAATCCAGAGTCATTATTAGAATCAGCACTCTATTTACAGAAAAAAGCCTCTAACTCAAGTGTTAGAGCGCCTTCAAGGGCTATTACAGTGTGACAAATAAAAACGCCCGCTTGCTCAAGGCAAGCGGGCGATAGACTCCGCGCTGAATAAATCAGGCATTATCACGCAGCTCGCGACGCAAGATCTTGCCTACCGGCGTCATTGGCAAAGAGTCACGCAACACGATCTGCTTGGGCACCTTGTAGCCGGTGAAGTTGTCCTTGCAGTACGCCAAAAGCTCTTCAACGCTCACGCCGCCGTCACGCGCTACCACGAACAGTTTGACCGCCTCCCCCGTGCGCTCGTCCGGCACGCCAATCACTGCGCAGTTGGCCACTTTAGGGTGGGCCATGACGATGTCTTCAATTTCGTTGGGGTACACATTGAAACCCGAGACGATAATCAGATCTTTTTTGCGGTCAACGATGCGTACAAAACCATCGGGGTCAATCACCGCAATATCACCGGTCTTGAACCACCCCTCGGTGTCCAGCACTTCGGCCGTGGCCTCAGGGTTGTGCCAGTAGCCCTTCATCACCTGCGGGCCTTTGACACATAACTCGCCGCGTTCCCCCAGGCCCAGATCCGTGCCGTCATCACTGATTACCTTCATGGCCGTGCCCGGTACCGGCATACCCACCGTCCCCAGTCGTGCCAGAGAACCACACGGATTAGCGCTGGCCACCGGCGACGTTTCCGTCAGGCCGTAACCTTCGACGATGCGGCAACCGGTGATTTTCTCCCAACGTTCAGCAGTGGCCTTGACCAATGCGGTGCCCCCGGAGTTGGTGACTTTAAGCCCGGAGAAATCCAGGGTTTTGAAGTCTGGGTGATCCATCAGCGCCACAAACAAGGTGTTGAGCCCCAGGAACGCAGTAAAGCGCCAGTTCTTCAGCTCCTTGATGAAGCCCTTGATGTCTCGCGGGTTGGTGATCAGTACGTTGTGATTGCCGGTCACCATCATGCCCATGCAGTTGGCCGTAAATGCATAGATATGATAGAGCGGCAGCGGGGCCACCATGATCTCGCTGCCATCTTTTAGAATCGGCTGACCATCGGCATCATGCTGGGACAGACACGCACGCACCTGCTGCATGTTTGCCACCAGATTGCCATGGGTCAGCATCGCGCCTTTCGGCAGGCCGGTGGTGCCGCCGGTGTATTGCAAAACCGCGATGTCATCCAGCGTTACGGCCAGGGGCCGAATAACCTGGCCAGCGCCTCGACGCAATACACTTTTGAAGGGCAGCGCCTGGGGCAGTTGATAGGCGGGCACCAGCTTTTTAACCTTGTCGACCACCAGGTTGGTGATCCAGCCTTTGGCGGCCGGCATCATGTCGCCCATTTTGGCTTCGATCAGGTAGTCGATTTCAGTGTCTTGCAGCACTTCCTGCACGCGCTTGCCGAACATGTTCAAGTACACCAGCGCACGAATGCCGGCGCTCTTGAACTGATGGCGCATTTCGCGCGAGGTGTACAACGGGTTGGTGTTAACCACCACCAGCCCCGCACGCAGCGCGCCAAACACGGCAATCGGGTATTGCAGAATATTAGGCATTTGCACGGCGATCCGATCACCGGGCTTGAGGTCTGTGTGTTCCTGCAAATAACCGGCAAAAGCGGCGCTGTGACGCTCAAGCTCGGCATACGTCAAGGTCACGCCCAAATTGCTGAAGGCCGGACGGTCCGCGAACTTCTTGCAGGAGCGTTCAAACACATCAACGACCGACTTGAAGGCCGTCATATCAATGTCCAGCGGGACTCCAGCGGGACGTTTGTCATTCCAGAAATCAGGTTGCATTATTTTTATCCTCGTACCTGAGCATGCCTGGCCGCCTCTTTCATATTGCTGAAAAGCGGAACGTACGGACGTTAACAGTTATCAAGTAGTAGGCAAATACAGCGATCTTCGCCATTTACATCTTGAATCTTATTACTGTCACATCGCCGGACTGTGGCTCGCTGGCAAATGCGCTATACACTGCTGCTACATCGCACAAAGGAATCGCCATGACCCATGAGTCTTTCTGGCTGGACGCAAATGACCGCACGGGTCTTTTCGTTAACCAATGGCTGCCGGCCGGTACGCCTAAAGCCATTGTGCTGCTGGCACATGGCATGGCCGAGCACAGCGGCCGTTATGCCCGCCTGGGCAACGTTCTGTGCGATGCCGGCATTGGGTTGTATGCCCACGATCAACGCGGTCACGGCAAAACCGCTGAGCGCGCAACACTCGGGTACTTCGCCGACGACGATGGTTGGTGCGCGGTAGTCAGTGATGTGGCCAGCCTCAACCAGCACATCGGCCAGGCCCATCCGGGGGTGCCCATTTTTTTGCTCGGACACAGCATGGGCAGTTACATCGCCCAAGCGTATCTGTTGCATCACAGCGCCAGCTTGCAGGGGGCTATTCTTAGCGCCTCGAATTTTCAGCCAGTGGCGCTGTACCGCAGCGCCAGCCTGATCGCTCGTTTCGAGCGTTGGCGCCAAGGCCCCAAAGGGCGCAGCGCGCTGATCGAGTGGTTGTCTTTTGGCTCGTTCAACAAAGCCTTCAAACCCAATCGCACACGCTATGACTGGCTCAGCCGCGACCCCGCCGAGGTCGATGCCTACGCCAGCGACCCCTTGTGCGGGTTTCGTTGCACCAACCAACTATGGATCGATCTGCTCAGCGGGTTGCAGCAAATCAGCAAAGCGTCCAATCTCGTTCAAATCGATCCGAGCCTGCCCTTGCTGATAATGGGGGGGGAATGTGATCCGGTCAGTGAAGGCAAGCGTCTCATTGATCTGGCCAACGCGTTACGCGGGGCTGGCAATCGTCAGTTGCAATTGAATCTGTACCCGCAAGCGCGGCATGAACTCTTCAACGAAACCAATCGCGACAACGTGATGGCTGACGTGATTGAGTGGCTCAATCAAGCATTAAGCCACCCTCGCCCGCCCCACAGCGAATGATCGAGCTGCAGCTAGATTCCGTAAAAGCCTTTAAAATCAAAAACTTAAAATCAAATATTCGTCACAGGACATGCGCTAGATGACTCAGGTTACCAACACCCCGTACGAAGCCCTCGAAGTCGGCCAGACTGCCAGCTACAGCAAAACTGTCGAAGAGCGCGATATCCAACTTTTTGCGGCCATGTCTGGCGACCACAACCCCGTTCACCTCGACCCTGAGTTTGCCGCCGCGACCATGTTTAAAGAGCGCATTGCTCACGGCATGTTCAGTGGCGCGCTGATCAGTGCCGCCGTAGCGTGCGAGTTGCCTGGGCCGGGCACTATTTATGTTGGCCAGCAAATGAGCTTTCAGAAGCCAGTGAAAATCGGTGACACCCTCACCGTGCGCCTGGAAATTCTGGAAAAACTGCCAAAGTTCCGCGTACGCATTGCCACCCGCGTGTTCAATCAACGCGATGAAGTGGTCGTCGATGGCGAAGCCGAGATCATTGCCCCACGCAAGCAACAGACTGTCACCCTGCCGGTATTGCCTGCGATCAGCATTGGCTGAGCCAGAGGAATAAAAAAACGCCGGCTAGCCGGCGTTTTTTTATTCAATCGGAGTGCCCTCAAGATTGAGCACGGGCCTGATTTCGCAGCGCTTTGATCTGATCGTGATTACGCTGTACACCGTGATATTGACGCTCTACCAAGTCTCGGATAGCAACCAGATTGTGCGTGCTGATTTTCTCAATCGCTGCTTTATAAGCCTTCAGCGCATGGTCTTCACCTCGCTCCGCTTCGTTGAGAATGGCCTCTTCATCCTTGCCGGTTACCAGCGACTTCAAGTCTACCCAGCGGCGGTGCAAGTCACCGGTCACGCTCGTATGAGTCTCGGGATCACCGCCCAATGCACGCACGGCGCTTTGTAATTCGGCTGCAGCTGTGGCGCATTCAGATGAATGCCTGCTAAACACCACTTTGAGCTCTGGGTGTTTGACGTCCTCGGCACAGGTTTTAAAACCTTCCTGACCGTCCTTGCAGGTTTCGATCAAGTTGTTCAGGACAGAAATGGATTCTTTATTGATGTCAGTCATTTTTAAACTCCTTGCTCATCTGAAGATCGTGCTACAGATACTGCACAGCTCATGCCAGCTTTAAAATTAAAAAAATAACTTACAAATCAAACAGTTAATATTTTTCGTGAAATCTGTATCCGGTTTTTTTGCATGATCTGTCAATTGGCCTGCATGCAAAATGCCTGTACTTTCCCCACATCGCTTCACGTATTTGAAGGCCGCTGCATGAACCCCGAAAAGCTCGAACTGCTGGTCACCCGTGAAATGCCATTCGGCAAATACAAAGGTCGAATCATTGCTGACCTGCCGGGCCAGTACCTGAACTGGTTCGCTCGCGAAGGTTTCCCACACGGTGAATTGGGTGGTTTGCTGGCCCTGATGCAAGAGATCGATCACAACGGCCTGTCGGACCTGCTCGACCCGTTGCGCGCCAAACATGGAAAACCCAAACCTCGCCACTGACAGAGTTGCCCTATGCCAAGGATTGAAGATAACGCCCGCGACGAAAACTTCTGGCAAACCATCACCCAGCGCTACGACCTGGCACCCGGCCCGATCAATCTGGAGAACGGTTACTTTGGGCGCATGACCCGCGAGGTCGCGCAGGACTATCAACACAATATCGACTTCATTAACCGCAGCAACTCAGTGCATGTTCGCCAGCACTTCGATAACACCCAGAGCCTCGAAATCCGCAACCAACTGGCAGACCTGTTGAAGGTCGATCACGCCAGCATCGCCCTCACCAGCTACGCCTCCGATGCGCTGCAATCGTTGATTCGCAACTACAACGGCTTGCAACCCGGCGACCAGTTGCTGATCTGCGATCTGGAATACCACAGCGTCGAATACGCCATGCGCTGGGTCGCCCGCCAGCGTGGACTGGAAGTCATTGAAATCACCCACACCCACCCGGCCACCCATGAAAGCCTGGTCGCCAGTTATCGCGAAGCGTTCGAGCGTCACCCGCGGATCAAACTGATGGCCCTGACCCACGTCACCCACCGCACAGGGCTGGTGATGCCGGTTCAGGCGATTGTTGGCGCCGCGAAAGAACACGGGGTGGATGTGATCCTCGATGGCGCCCATGCCTTGGGCCAGATCGATTTTGATTTGCAAGCCATGGGCGTCGCCTTTGCCGGTTACAACCTGCACAAATGGATCGGTGCACCGCTGACCCTGGGGGTTATGTACATCGACCCGCAGCGCTTGGCCGACATTGACCCGGACATGGGGAGCCAGCGTTACCCGGAGCCGGATGTTCGCAATCGGGCTCCTTATGGCACGGTCAATATCCCGGCATGGCTGACGCTGCCCAAGGTATTGCAGGAACACATCGAGTTAGGCGGTTCAAAGGCCAAGGGGGCGCGGCTGAACTACCTGCGCAATGTGTGGGTCAGCGAAGCTCGCCAACTGCCAGGCATTGAAGTGCTGACCCCGGATGATCCGCGACTGCACTGCGCCATCACCTCGATCCGCTTTACTCATCTGGACGATCAACAACCGATGGTCGAGCGCTTGCTCAAGGACTACAACCTGTTCACCGTCGCGCGCGATGGCTCAGCCTGCGGCAGTTGTATTCGGATTACCGTAGGTTTTGCGACCACGCTGGAAGACATCAATCAACTGATCAGAGCATTGCGCGAGCTTTCACTTGTGGGAGCGAGCCTGCTCGCGATGGCATCACCGCATCCCGACTGACACACCGCGCTGCCTGCATCGCGAGCAGGCTCGCTCCCACAGCAACAAACGCAGGCAAAAAAAAGGTGCGCCGACCAAGCGCACCGAAAAACCGTAGAACCCAACAAATTCGTTACAAATGCATCAGTCCAGCAGCGCCAGCGCCTCGGCAGTGCATTCCTGAATGCGCGCCCAATCGCCGTTTTTGATCCACTCGCTGTCGAGCATCCAGCTACCGCCCACACACATCACGTTTTTCAACGCCATGTAGTTGCGAATATTGGCTGGGCTCACGCCGCCAGTCGGGCAGAATTTCACTTCGCCGAACGGCCCACCCAGCGCCTTGATCGCCGCCACGCCACCGCTGACTTCAGCCGGGAACAGCTTGAAGCGACGATAACCCAGACCATAGCCTTCCATAATCCCGGAAGCGTTGCTGATGCCCGGCAGCAGCGGAATATCGCTGGCAACGCTGGCTTCGAGCAAATCACGGGTAATGCCCGGCGTGACAATAAATTGCGAGCCAGCCTCTTCAGCGGCCGCCAACATGTGTCGATCCAGCACGGTGCCCGCGCCAGTCACCAGCTCAGGCCGCTGATCGCGCAAGATACGGATCGCCTTGAGGCCGAACTGTGAACGCAACGTCACTTCCAGCGCGGTCAAACCACCCGCCGCCAGCGCATCGGCCAACGGCAGGATGTCTTGCTCACGAGCGATGGTAATCACCGGCAGAATTCGCGCCCTGGCGCACAATTCATCGATCTGGGCGACTTTATCCGCCATCGAAACGTTCGCCGTCGTTATTGTCATGGCAGCTGATCCTTGGCTCATGGGCACCAGTAAATCTCTAACGTAGGTTGCAGAAAGGCACGAATCGGCAAGGCGGCCACATCAGGGCCGGCCAGCGCTTCGCTGAGGGTGTTCAATTTGGCCTGCCCTTGAATCGACAGCACCGTGTTCTGTGCGCTCGCCAGCAGGCTGAGGCTCATGCTCAAACGCTGATGCGGCACGGTCGGCGCCAGCATCGGCCAGCAGCGACGCGGGTTGTCCAGGGCCAGGGCCTGAGGCAGATTCGGGCTGCCAGGGAACAATGACGCGGTATGCCCGTCATCACCCATGCCCAGAATCAGCACATCAATTGGCGGCAACTCGGCCAACAAACGATCGGCTTGCTCGGCAGCCGCATCAAGGTTGGCCGCGACGTTGTACAAGCCCACAAAGCGCGCCTTGGCGGCAGGGCCTTGCAGCAAATGTTTTTTCAACAGGCCGGCATTGCTGTCTGCGTGCTCCACCGGTACCCAGCGCTCGTCGGCCAGACTGACCACCACCTTCGACCAGTCAATCGCTTGAAGGCGCAGGTGTTGAAAAAATGCGACCGGGCTGCGACCGCCAGAAACCACCAGCGTGGCAACGCCTTGGCGGGCAATAGCCGCACTCAACTGCTCAGCGACTTTTTTCGCCAGTTCCTCGGCCAATACAGCCGGGTTCTTGAAGGTGTGCGCATTGACACCTTCAGGCAGTTTCAAATCAGATATCGCCATACCAAGACCTCCCGTCCCGCGTGATCAATGCAATGGAACTCATAGGTCCCCAGGAACCCGCCGCGTACGGCTTGGGCGCATCGCCAGACTTTTTCCAGCCGGCGATCAACTGGTCACACCATGTCCATGCCGCTTCAATTTCATCTTTGCGCACAAACAGGTTCTGGTTGCCACGCATCACTTCGAGTAACAGACGCTCATAGGCATCTGGAATCCGCGCACTGCGATAAGTGTCGGAAAAATTCAGCTGCAACGGGCCGCTGCGCAGTTGCATGCCTTTGTCCAGGCCCTGCTCTTTGGTCATCACGCGCAAGGAAATGCCTTCGTCCGGCTGCAAGCGAATGGTCAGCTTGTTACCGATTTGCAGACGCTGTTCAGGGGCGAAGATGTAGTGCGACGGCTCTTTGAAGTGGATCACGATCTGCGACAGTTTTTGCGGCATGCGTTTGCCGGTGCGCAGATAGAACGGCACCCCCGCCCAACGCCAGTTGCGAATATCGGCCCGCAGCGCGACGAAGGTTTCGGTGTCGCTCTGGGTGTTGGAGTTTTCTTCCTCCAGATAACCCGGTACCGACTGACCTTCGCTGTAACCGGCAATGTACTGGCCGCGCACCACTTGGGTGGTCAGGCCTTCGGCGCTGATCGGAGCCAGAGCCTTGAGTACTTTTACTTTTTCGTCGCGAATGCTGTCAGCCGACAGGTCCGCAGGCGGGTCCATTGCAATCAGGCACAGCAGCTGCAACAGGTGGTTTTGAATCATGTCGCGCAGCTGGCCAGCCTTGTCGAAGTAACCCCAGCGCCCCTCAATGCCAACCTTCTCGGCCACGGTGATTTCAACGTGGGAGATGTAGCGCTGGTTCCACTGGGTTTCGAACAAGCTGTTGGCAAAACGCAGGGCAATCAGGTTTTGTACGGTTTCTTTGCCCAGGTAATGGTCGATACGGTAGGTGCGGTTCTCCGGGAAGAACTGCGCCACAGCATCGTTGACCTTGCGCGAAGAATCGAGGTCCGAACCGATGGGTTTTTCCAGCACCACACGAGTGTTTTCGGCCAGACCGACTTTCGCCAGGTTTTCGCAGATCGCGCCGTAAACTGCCGCCGGTGTGGCGAAGTAGGCGATCAGCCGCTGTGCCGTACCGGCGAGTTCCGCCAGCGGCAGATAATCTTCAGTCTTGAGAAAATCCACATGCAGGTAGCTCAAGCGAGCCAGGAAGCGGTTTAGCGCCTCCTCTTCGATTTCCTTGGCACCCAAATACTGGCGCAACTGGCTATCGATGTGTGCCAAGTGCCTGGAGGCCTCGCCCGGCTCACGGGCCAGCGCAATGATGCGCGAGTCGGCGTGCAGCAGGCCGGCGCGATCCAGTTGGTACAAGGCAGGAAACAGCTTGCGCAGGGCCAGATCGCCCAAGGCGCCGAACAAGGCAAAGGTGCAAGGTTCAACCGTAATCGAAGGCATGATGTTTGTTCTTTTATCAAGTTAAGCTACAAATACCTTTTTTTAAGGTATCACTCAAGGAAAAATGTAGTAATAAACACAACATTTTCTCAAAATACAGATTCTTGCTAGTGGTCGTAACAGGCCATCAGTAGGATAGGCCTCCTTCCAGAGCCGCTTTAGTGTGCTCTTTGCATCGCAGAACCAAGGAACATAAATGGACCGCGTGCGAAATTTACTCGAACAGATCAAGGGCCGCCTTGAAGAACTGAACAAGGCCGAGCGCAAAGTTGCTGAAGTCATTCTGCAAAATCCACAGCAGGCGACCCGGTTCAGCATCGCGGCACTCGCACAGGCGGCATCCGTCAGCGAACCCACGGTCAACCGTTTCTGCCGCTCGTTTGGCGTCAGTGGCTACCCGGAATTAAAACTGCAACTGGCACAAAGCCTGGCCAGTGGTGCAGCTTACGTGAGCCGTGCAGTCGAAGCGGACGATAACCCTGAAGCCTATACCCAGAAAATTTTTGGCAGTGCCATCGCGTCTCTGGACAGCGCATGCCAGGCATTGGACCCGAACCTGGTCAGCCGTGCTGTCGACTTGCTGATTCAGGCGCGGCAGATCCACTTTTTCGGGTTGGGCGCTTCAGCACCCGTAGCGCTGGATGCACAGCACAAGTTCTTCCGCTTCAACCTCGCCGTCACCGCCCATGCTGACGTGTTGATGCAACGCATGATTGCGTCGGTGGCGCACACGGGTGAGTTGTTTGTGATTATTTCCTACACGGGGCGGACCCGTGAGCTGGTCGAAGTGGCGCGCATTGCACGCGCCAACGGAGCCTCGGTACTGGGACTGACTGCAGAAAACTCACCGCTGGCCAAAGCCAGCACCTTGAGCCTGAATATCCCGTTGCCTGAAGACACCGACATTTACATGCCGATGACTTCACGCATCATCCAACTCACCGTACTCGATGTACTGGCCACCGGCATGACCTTGCGCCGGGGTGTGGATTTTCAGCCACACCTGCGCAAAATCAAGGAAAGCCTCAACGCCAGCCGTTATCCAGTCGGGGATGAATTTAACTGACCGGTTGATCTGCCTGGCGAAACAACGGCTGTCTGAGAACTACCAAAGGGCGACGCTATAGCTCACCAGCAAGCGCATTTCATCGGCGTCGCGAGCGGAATAGTTGGAGCGGTAAGTGGCGTTGCGCAAACGTACGGCGACGTCTTTGAGGGTGCCACTTTGCACCACGTACTTGATCTCACTGTTGCGCTCCCACTCTTTGCCGGTGTCACCGCTTTTCAGCTCGATATTGTCACCGCTGACGTAACGGCTCATGAAGCTCAGACCAGGAATGCCGAGTCTGGCGAAGTCAAAGTCGTAGCGGGCCTGCCAGGAACGTTCTTGCGCCCCCGCGAAGTCGTTGATCTGTACGAAGTTGACCAGATACGGGTCGCTACCGTCGACATAGGGAAACGCACTGTCACCGGACATATGCTGATAACCGGCGCTGAATTTGTGCCCGCTCAAGGCATAGCTGACCAAGCCATTGAGGGATTTGTTGTCGATCTTGCCGCCACGTGCCGCACCTTGATCATCACTGATCGCCAGCCGCAAATCGGTGCCGATGGTGCCGGGGCCGAACGGCTGAGAGGCGACCAGGCCGAGGAAGTGCTGATTGTAGACGTCGCCAAGCTGAGCGAAGTGGTAGCTGCCAGTGATCTTGTCAGTGAACTTATAGTCAAGACCACCGAAGTCAAAGTGCTTGCCGGCGACGGTGCCAGCGAAGCGACCGTTCTTGTTGTTGAGGGCGATGTCCTCGTAGTTGCTGTCATCACGATCCTTGGCTTTATCCAGTCGGCCGCCGGTAAAAGTCAGGTTCTTGATTTCTTTGGAGGTCAGCAAGCCACCCTCAAAGGTCTGCGGCAGGATGCGCCCGTCGTTGGCTTTAAGGATCGGTAATTCCGGAATCAGGCTGCCCACTTTAAGTACCGTGGAGGAGATCTTCATCTTGGCGGTCAAACCAAGCTTGGAGTACTCGTCAGCAGCACGCCCGTCATCGTGGGTGGGCAACAGGCCAGTACCGGTACGGTCCGGGCTGGAGTCGAGCTTGACCCCAAGCATGGCCAAGGCATCGACACCAAACCCCACAGTACCCTCGGTGTACCCTGACTCCAGGTTGAGCATGAAGCTTTGGGCCCACTCATCGCGTTTGGATTGCTGCGCGCTGGTGCCGTCGCGAAAGTCGCGATTGAAATACATATTGCGGGTTTCAAACGTCGCGGCACTGTCTTCGAAGAAGGCAGCCTGAGTCAACGGTGAAAAGACGGTGAGAGCCACAGCACTGGCAAGGACGGTCTGGCTAAGGCGGGAAAAACGAACAGGCGGGCAAATCTGAGGCTCAAGCAACAGCATGCTGGGTAACTCCGTTATTTTTATTATTGGCGAAAACGCTTCAAGGCGTTTTTCAGGGTGCGGCGAAATCTAACGAGCCAACCTTTCACTAGCCTTTCACCAGACCGTCAAGGTTCAGAAATCACACCGCGGCGCTGTCGCGCAGCAAACTGGGGGCGCAGGAGCGGTGCAAGCCCTGTGGGAGCGGGCTTGCTCGCGATGGAATCAGAGGTGCATCAGGTAAACCGTGTTGCCTGCATCGTGAGCAAGCCCACTCCCACAAAGGTAGTGCTAGCCCACCAACCCTGCTCGAGCCTGCAAACTCAAATGCGCTTGCTCGCCTGGGGCCAGGCTTTGGTTTTTAGCGCCACCACTGGTGGACTCAACACACACAAAGCCCATCACTTCATTCCAACTCACGCCCAGTAACGGGCGCTTGCCCGGATGCCAGACCACCGTATTGGCCCGGTCACCGGTATCGATGTTCAGCGCCCGCTGCCAAGCGTGATCATTGAGCTGCATTTCGCCGTCATGCTGAAACACCCGCTGACAGCCACCGTCAACCCGCAGTTCGCCCTGCTGCTGGCAAGCCTCGCGATTGAGCTGATCATAGCCGTGGACCCCGTCCAAACCGGACAGCGCTACCTCCGCAACATCACCAATCCGCCAATACGCACGCAAAGCCTGGCTCACCTGGCACGGCTCATCATCCTGGTGCTCGGTGCTCAGGCGCAGCTCCATGTCTTCACCCAGCCGCGCATGCAGGTCGACCTGCCAATCACACAACTGCAAACGCCAATGCAGGCTGACGCCCTCTTCATCTGAGCTGCTGTCCAACAGTTTCCAGTCGATCAAGCGCGCCCAGCCATGGGACGGCCACGCGTTTTCGCTGGGATGGCGCCCGTACCACGGCCAGAAAATCGGGACTCCACCGCGTATCGCGCCGACCTGCGGCCATTTGGCTGCGCACCACAACCACGGTTTTTGCCCCGTTGGCTGGAAGTGCAGTAACTGTGCCCCCTGACGACTGAATACGGCCTGACAGTGCGGGTGGTCGATCACCAGTACATCGCGCAGTTGAAAGCGTTCCCACTGAAAGGTCGGTTGCTCGCGTTTGGATTTGAAAAAACGGTGAAGCGGATGCTCATGCATGTGCCGCAGTCCTGAAAATCATGCGGATCAGCCCGCTGGGGTGTGCTGACCCGAAAAAAAGCGGACAGCCAAAGCTGTCCGCCAGATGCACACAAGCGTAAACGAGACTGATTAGAATACCGACTGAATTTTCAGACCGGCTACCAGAGCGTTGTCGACTTGATCCACGCCTCCTGGGTGAGTGACGTATTGCAGGTTTGGACGCACGGTCAGCCAGTTAGTCACGTGGAAGCCATAGTTGATTTCGTAGTTGTACTCGGTGGAGCGCAGAGGCGAGTACAGCGGATCGTTGTAGTCGATAGCGCCAATGGCGTCGTTGGCCAACTCGGCGTTTTTCTTCACGTCATCGTTGACATGGATACGGGCGAAACCGATACCGACGTCATCTTTTGGACGCGCATCGAACGGGCCCTTGTACACGAACATCAGCGACTGGTAGTTGTCGACGATGTTGGTGTCCTTGTCGTGGAAGGTAGCGTTAGCCGCAACATTCAAGCCGCGAGAAGCATCGCCGTTGTGAGTGGTCAACTGTTGCTGTGCAACAAACCAGTAGCCGTGCTTGCTGTCGTGGACACGGTAGCTGTCACCCGTGGTTGCAGCATCGCCACCGTTAACATCTTCACGCACGTCAGCAGCAGGCGCCGTGCTCTTGTAGTAACCGACGCGGTATTCGCCCGGCAGGTTATTGAGCTTCGGCGACCAGACCAGCTCGACCGGCAACACGGTGCCCTTGGTACCACTGCCACTGAGTTTGAAGCCGTTACCGTGTTCCAACTGTGATGGGTTCTGGTTGTACGCGCCGATCTGCGCATACAGCTCAGGCGTGATGTTGTACTTCACGCGCAGTGCAGCCTGGCTGACCGGCCAGTTGTACCAGATATTGGTGGCCCAGTTACCCACTTGGGAACCGCAGAACGCCAGGTTCTGGAATTCGCACGGGAAGGTGTTGAAGTCTTCGCCTTCACCGAAGTAACCCGCTTTGACGTCCAGTTTTCCGTCGAGGAATTGATGCTGGATATACAACTGGGTCAGACGAACCATGTGGCCACGGCCGTAGACTTCTTGAGACGAGCTCAAAGTGCCGGCGCGCGGGTCACCGATACGGTCGTTGGAAATGCTCTCGCCATTACGGCTGGTGAACTGGATCTTGGCTTGAGTGTTATCCCAGCCGAACAGTTTTTGCAGGTCCAGCGCCGCGCCCAGACCAAACTGGTCGCTGTAACGCGCGGTTTTATTGTCGTTGTAGCCACCATGCAAGTTGGCGCCGACTTCACCGACATAGTCCATCTTGATGTCGATACCCTGCTCGATCAGCTTGGTCCGCTCGCCACCCCAGTCGCCGGTCATCCATTGCGAATCGGCACTGAACGCATCGGCTGCATAGCCACTGGTTGCACCCAGGCTTAGCGCGGCAATTGCTGACAGCTGGCAGGCCAGACGGGTGCGGGTCATTCTTTTAGTCATCCCTAAATCCTCGTTGTTTTTTATTGGCTTTGTTTAACGCGGCGCAACTCAAGGAACCCAAAAAGCGGTTCCCTGTTCAGACTTAACGACCCTTGAACTGCGCCACGTTATCCGCCCGGCCGTGCGCCTGAGGCGAACTCATCGCCCCCAAACGCTCACCCGTATTTGCATCAAACAGCAACACTTTAGATGGATCGAACTGTAAGTTGAGACTTTGACCTACCTGAGGCGCGTCATCAGGGGCCATACGGCAGCAGACTTTACTGCCGTTAAGGTTCACAAATACCAGGGTGTCCGGGCCGGTAGGCTCGATCACCTGCACCTCGGCGCGAATTGTTGGCAGGCCATTGGGTTCGGCCGGCGCCAGCACAATCTGCTCGGCGCGAATACCCACAATTACATCCCGATCCTCAAGACCTGCGTCACGCATGCTCAACGGCAACTCGCAACGCGCCTGCCCGCTGTCGAGCAAGGCCAGCAAGCGGCCCTCCTGACGCTGCAAGCGCAACGGGATAAAGTTCATCGGCGGCGAGCCAATAAAACTGGCGACAAACAGGTTGGCCGGATCGTTGTAGATCTGTTTCGGAGTACCGAATTGCTGAATGATCCCGTCCTTCATCACCGCCACTTTGTCGCCCAGGGTCATCGCTTCAATCTGGTCGTGGGTGACGTAGACCGTGGTGGTTTTCAGGCGCTGGTGCATCAGCTTCATTTCGGTGCGCATCTCGACCCGCAACTTGGCATCGAGGTTGGACAGCGGCTCATCAAACAGGTAAATCTTCGGGCGCCGCGCCAGCGCCCGGCCCATGGCCACCCGCTGTTGCTGACCACCGGACAACTGGCCGGGTTTACGAGTCAGCAAATGCTCGATTTGCAGCAGCTTGGCGACCCTCGCAACTTCTTCGTCGATGGCCGCCGCACTCATTTTGCGGATTTTCAGGCCAAAGGCGATGTTGTCGCGCACATTCATTGTTGGGTACAGCGCGTAAGACTGAAACACCATCGCGATGTCACGATCCTTGGGGCTCATGCCGCTGATGTCAGCGTCGTCCACCAGAATCGAGCCGCCGCTGATGGTCTCAAGACCGGCGATGCAGTTCATCAGGGTTGATTTGCCGCAGCCCGAAGGCCCCACCAGAATCAAAAACTCGCCGTCGTCGATTTTCAGTTCGATGTCTTTGAGCGTATCGGGCAAGCCCTTGCCGTAGGTTTTGTTGACGTTGCGTAATTCGAGAGTTGCCATGCGTTACCCCTTGACCGCGCCGGAGGTGAGCCCGCGCAGGAAATACTTGCCCGCAAAGATGTAGACCAGCAGTGTAGGCAGCCCGGCGATCATGGCCGCGGCCATATCGACGTTGTATTCCTTGGCCCCGGTGCTGGTGTTGACCAGGTTGTTCAGGGCCACGGTTATCGGCTGCGCATCGCCACTGGCGAACACCACGCCAAACAGAAAGTCATTCCAGATTTGAGTGAATTGCCAGATCAAGCACACCATCACAATCGGGATCGACATTGGCAGCAGAATCCGCCCGAAAATGGTGAAGAAACCGGCGCCATCCAATCGCGCAGCCTTGACCAGCGCGTCCGGGATACTCACGTAGTAGTTGCGGAAAAACAGCGTGGTGAAGGCCAGGCCGTACACCACATGCACCAGCACCAAACCTGTCGTGGTGTTGGCCAGACCGAGCTTGCCGATGGTGAACGAGGCCGGCAGCAACACGGTTTGAAACGGCAGAAAGCAGCCAAACAGCAGCAAGCCAAAGAACAGTTGCGAGCCGCGAAAACGCCACATCGACAATACGTAACCGTTCATGGCCCCGATAAACGTCGAGATCAATACGGCCGGCACGGTGATCTTGACCGAGTTCCAGAAATACCCGCCCACCGAGTCCCAGGCCTTGACCCAACCGATGCCATCGATCACTTGCGGCCAGCTCAACAGGTTGCCGGTGCGAATGTCTTCCGGGCTTTTGAAACTGGTGAGCAACATCACCACCAGCGGCACCAGATAGATCGCGGCCGCCAGGATCAAGGTGGCGTAGATCGCCAGACGACTGAAGGTGAAACGCTGGCCGAAGTTGTTCGTCATGTTAGTCATGGCGCTTGTTCCTCAGCTCGGAGTACAGGTAAGGCACCAGAATGGCCAAGATCGCCCCCAGCATCATGATTGCACTGGCGGAGCCAATGCCCATTTGCCCACGGCTAAAGGTGAAGGAGTACATGAACATGGCCGGCAAATCAGAGGAGTAGCCCGGCCCGCCGGCTGTCATCGCCGACACCAGGTCAAAGCTCTTGATCGCGATGTGCGCCAGAATCATGAAGGCACTGAAAAACACTGGTCGCAGGCTCGGCAACACGATGCGCAGGTAGATGGTTGGCAAGCTCGCACCGTCAACCTGAGCTGCACGAATGATCGATTGGTCGACTCCACGCAACCCCGCCAAAAACATCGCCATCACAAACCCGGAGGCTTGCCACACGGCCGCGATCACCAGGCAATAAACCACTCGATCCTGGTCCAGCAGCCAGTCAAAGCGAAAACCTTCCCAGCCCCAGTCGCGGAGCATTTTGTCCAAGCCCAGCCCAGGGTTGAGCAGCCATTTCCAGGCGGTACCGGTGACAATCATCGACAACGCCATCGGGTACAGATAAATCGTGCGAATAAAACCTTCCTTGCGAATTCGCTGGTCAAGCAATACCGCCAGAAACACCCCGATCACCAGGCTGATGGCGATAAACATGCCTCCAAACACTGCCAGGTTCTTGCTGGCAACCCACCAACGATCGTTCTCCATCAGGCGCACGTACTGCTGCAACCCTACCCACTTGTAACTGGGCATGAAGCTGGAGTTAGTGAACGACAGCAGGAAGGTCCAAAAAATATAGCCATAAAAGCCAACCAACACGATCAGCATGCTGGGGGCCAAAACCAGCTTGGGCAACCAGCGCTGTAACGCATCAAACGGCGAGGCTTTGCTAAAAACCGCCACAGTGCTCATCGGAATAATCCAGGTGTGAAGAAGTGAAGTCGCAGCGGATGCTGAGAGCTGCAGGAGCGAGCTTGCTCGCGATGCACTCAAGGTCATCGCGTTCAAGCAGCCAACACGCGTTATCGTTAACGCTCTTCGCGAGCAAGCTCGCTCCTACAGTAAGGCATTGCCGCTATGCCAGGGCTTACTGCGCGGACTTGATCGCGGAGTAGAGCTTTTGGCCGGCTTTGGCCGAGTCGGCGTTTTTGTCACTCATGAAGTTGCTGACGGTGTCGAAGATCGCACCCTGCACGGCCAGCGAAGTCGCCATGTTGTGCGCCATGCTTGGCAGTTGCCCGCCGGTTTTGCCTGCATCGGCAAAGTCTTTGGCGGCGGCCTGGCCACAACTGTCGAACTTGCTCATGTCCAGGTCATTGCGAACCGGAATCGAGCCTTTGTTCTGGTTGAACACGTACTGGAACTCAGGCTCAAGCGCGACTTTAGCCACATCATTTTGTGCTGCAATATTGCCTGGGGTGTCGTTCTTTTTAGCCAGTTTGAACATCGCCAGCGAGTCGATATTGTAAGTGAAGCTGCCCTTGGTGCCCGGGAATGGCACGCACTCATAATCGGTGCCCGCCTTCTTGCCAGCAGCGGACCATTCACTTTTGGCCCAGTCACCCATGATCTGCATGCCGGCTTTGCCGTTGATCACTTTGGCCGCTTCCAGGTTCCAGTCCTGGCCGGTGCCATCCGGGTCCATGTAACCCTGAAGTTTTTTCAATTGAGTGAAGACTTCAGCCATTTGCGGGCCGGTCAGGGTTTTTTCATCAAGATCGATGAAGGCTTTTTTATAGCCCTCTGGCCCCATGATGCTCAGCACCAGGTCTTCAAAAACGGTGCTGTCCTGCCAAGGCTGACCACCGTGGGCCAGCGGGATAAAGCCAGCAGCCTTGAGCTTGTCGCCCGCTGCGTACAGCTCATCGAGGGTGGCAGGTGCTTTGTCGATGCCCGCTTTTTTGAATACTTCAGGGTTGATCCACAACCAGTTCACACGGTGAATATTCACCGGAACCGCCACGTAATGACCGTTGTATTTCATGGTATCGGACACGGTTTTGGACAGGAGTGTGTCCCACTTGTTTTCCGTGGATACCTTGTCAAGGTTGGTCAGCAGGCCGAGTGCGCCCCACTCTTGCAAGTCCGGGCCTTTGATTTGTGCGGCTGACGGCGGGTTACCGGACACTGCGCGAGTTTTAAGCACCGTCATGGCCGCTGCACCGCCACCGCCTGCCACTGCGCTGTCCTGCCAGGTGTAACCGTCTTTTTCGATCAGTTGTTTAAGGACATCAACCGCTTTGGCCTCGCCCCCTGATGTCCACCAATGCACCACTTCAACCGTGCCTTTGGTGTTGGCCGTGTCGGCAGCATTAGCGCTCAAGGGGAATAATGAAGCGAGAGAGATGACAACGGCGAGGCGACTGAATGAATTCATGACTGGACCTTTCTTGTTGTTATAGCTGTGCAAGTCTTTTGCTTGCGCTACCAATGAGTGTATCCATCACCGTCCCAGGCCAAGTAACGAAGAGACGCTCAAATGTCACCGGATGGTGACAAAGACACCTTCCGTTACGCCGATGACTCAACCGGAGTGGATTCTGTGCTCCGATCAAGCAAACAACGTCGTACCCACGACTGCATTACGTACTTTCCGCATTGAATGTAGGACACATCCCGAAGTCGTTTTCCCACGTTGTGAAAGCAAAAAACTTCAGCGAGTCTGCTATCCATCGTCACGACTGAAGAACGGATGCCGACAATTATCAGGAGGTGTGGCTCATGCCAAAACCTAGCTCAATACCGCGTAATCACTGCTTCATTTACCCCCTTAAAACCCGGGAGGGCCGACCCTATGCCTGGAAAGTCGATATTCAGCGCACCGGAAAACTGTACCTGTACGTCTTCGATTTCGTCGAGTACGGCGGCGAAGCCTCGGCGCTGCACGCGGCCGAAATCGTGCGCAATCAACTGGTGCTGAAAATGCCTCAGGTCTTCACCTACGAAGACCGCCAGCGCCTGATGCCAAACAACACCAGTGGCCATCCAGGGGTCTACCGGGTTCAGTCCAATCACATTGATTACTGGCGCGCGACCACGCGAATTCACGGTTACAACCTGAGCAAAAGCTTTCGTGTTGATCGTTATGGTGATGCCGAGGCCAAACAATTGGCGATGCAAGAGCGCGAGCGGCAATTGACGCTATGCGATGAACCCTATGACGTCGCCATGGAAAAACTGCAGCAGCATTTCAGCCAAACCAGCCGACGACTCCGCGAACACCGGATCAAGGCTGCGATGGGCAAAACCCAGCAGTTGAAGCCCGCTATCGAACAGACCAGGCACCCCCATCAGGAACCCGTGCTCCCCATCAGTGCCGAGCAGGCAAGCCAGTCGATCAGTCGGCATTTCGCGGCAAGTACAAAGTGACCCGCAAGCCGCCGGCGCGCAAATTCTGCAAACTGACTTCACCGCCATGGCTATGGGCAATACTGCGCGCGATCCCCAGCCCCAGCCCATAGCCCTGCTGCTGCCCTGCAAGTCTGAAGTGAGGTTCAAACACTTGTTCCAGGCGCTGCTCGGGCACCCCAGGCCCCTCATCATCCACCGTTAACACAAAGGCCTGCTCATGGTCGTCAATGCGCAAGTGCGCGTTTTTGCCGTATTTGAGGGCGTTATCAATCAAGTTCCCCATGCAACGACGCAAGGCCAAGGGCTTGCCCGGATAAGGCCAGAGTGCGCGTCCCTGTAGCGTCACACGGCCATTACCTTGCGGGTGCAAATACGGTTCAATCAGACAATCGAGCAGATGATTCAAGTCCACCGGGTCGGTATTTTCGTGAATATCGGTGTCCTTCACGCATTGCAGCGCCCCTTTGACCAGCATTTCCAGTTCATCCAAATCGCGTCCAAACTTGTGTTGCAGTTGCTCGTCTTCCAGTAACTCAACCCGCAGCCGCAATCGGGTAATCGGGGTGCGCAAGTCATGGGAAATAGCACTGAACAGCTGGCTGCGTTCGGTCAGGTAACGGCTAATACGCGCGCGCATGGCGTTAAAGGCGCGCCCAACTTCAACCACTTCGCTACCACCACCAATCTCGACCGGCGTGACCGCTTCCTCGCCCAGCGACATATCCCGGGCCGCCCGCGCCAACCGCTTGAGCGGGCGACTTTGCCAGTGCACCAGCAGCCCGATGGAGAACAGCAAAAAAACGCTGCTAAGGACGATAAACCACAGCTGCAACGCCGGCAGGCCCTCTTCTTCAAGGCTGGTGTAGGGTTCAGGCAGCAGCGATGCGATGTACAACCACTCGCCGGGCGCCATCTGGATTTGAGTCACCAGCACCGGCGGGTTAACCGGTTCCAGGGTTAACGCAAAGTGCGCCCAGGAGCGCGGCAACTCATCAAGCTTCAAACCCGCATTGAAAATTCGCAGGTCCTGCGGTCTGACAAATTTCACCGACATGTCCACATCAGGCCCCAGAGAGTGGCGCAAGACTTGATCCACAGCGTCCAATACCGCCTGTTTGCGCTGAGTGGTGTCCAGCACCTGCATCTCCAGCGGCCGGTCATTAAGGCTCACAACAAAGCGCGTGCCCCCCATGCTGCGCAGTTGATCAAGCACCAGCGGGCGATAAGCCAGTGGTAATGAACGCAAGTAGGTGACGGTGGCGTTCATCGAATACGCCAGGCTGCGAGCGCTGGTGACCAGCCCTTCGAGCTGAGTGGTGCGCAACTGCGATAGCCAAATGACGCTCGACAAGGTTTGCGCAAGCAAAATGGCGAGCAGAGTCAGCAGCAACATTCGACCGAGCAATGAGCGGGGCATGTGCCATTTGCGCAAGCGTTTAAAGGCCATGGCTGAGCGTTACCTGAGCCGCGAGCTGATAACCGCTGCCGCGCACGGTACGAATCAAGCGGGGTGGTTTGTCGATGTCACGCAAGCGTTGACGCAAACGGCTGACCGCCATGTCGACAATCCGGTCCAGCGGCATCAGCTCCCGCCCCCGGGTGGCATTGCCGATGGTGTCGCGATCAAGGATCTGTTGCGGGTTGTCCAAAAACAGCTTGAGCAAGGCAAAATCGGCCCCCGACAAAATCACCTCTTCGCCATCGGTATGAAACAGTCGATGGGTGACAGTGTTCAGTCGCCACTCTTCAAACGCCATGATTTCGCTGCCCGCACTGATGCTTGCACTGGCAAATTGCGCACGCCGCAGCAACGCCTTGATCCGCGCTTGCAGTTCACGCGGGCTGAACGGTTTGCCCAGGTAATCATCGGCCCCCAGCTCCAGGCCGATCACCCGGTCCGTCTCATCGGAACTGGCGGTCAGCATGATGAGCGGGGTCTGGGCAAATCGCGGATGTTGCCGTACCCAGCGACACAGACTGAAACCATCTTCATCGGGGAGCATCACATCGAGGATCAACAGATCGGCCGGGGCCTCATCCAGCGCCTGACGAAAACCGCTCCCATCGCCCACCGTCCGCACCTGAAAACCGGCACGGGTGAGGTATTGATCAAGCAGTTCTCGAATGTCCTGGTCATCGTCGACCAGCAAAATGGATTTGCCGAGTGCGCTCACAGTGGTGTTCCTTATTGTTGTTATTCAAGAACGCCTGCTCCTCTCTGATCTGTAGGAGCGAGCTTGCTCGCGATAGCATCGCTTGCATCGCGAGCAAGCTCGCTCCTACAGAAGGTATTTTCAGCCATACGTCTGCTGCAACGCCACTCCCGCCCCCATCAGGCCAGAGTACGGCGCTGTTACCAACCACACCGGGATGCCTTTGAAGTAGTCGCTCATGCAGCCTTTGTCGGCGAAGCTGCGGGCAAAGCCACTGGCCAGAAAGATATCGGCAAAACGTGGAATCACGCCTCCGACGATATACACCCCGCCACGCCCACCGATAGTCAGCACATTGTTACCCGCCACACGCCCCAACCAGCAACTGAACTGCTCCAGCACTTGCAGCGCCAACGGATCACCGGCCAGCGCTGCGGCCGTAATCGCACGATCACTGTCCAGTACCGGCGTATGCCCATCTACCGCGCAAATGGCCCGATACACTCGGGGCAAGCCACTGCCACTCAATATGGTTTCAGCACTCACATGCCCGATTTCGTTGTGGATGTGCTGCCACAGCTGGACTTCACGCGGGTTGCTCATGGGCAGATCCACATGGCCACCCTCTCCCGGCAAGGCCATCCACTGCGCCTCCCCCAGGTTAAGCAACGTGCCGACCCCAAGCCCGGTGCCCGGCCCGATGACCACCGCTGGCCGCGCCGGATCAGCGATGCCAGGGCACACCTGACGCACGTCCTCGGGCTGCAAGCGGGTCATGCCCAGCGCCATCGCGCTGAAATCGTTGATCAATAGCAAATTGTCGACCTGCAGCGTTCGGCAAAACGCCGAACGGCTCAGACGCCAATGGTTGTTGGTAAAGCGAAATTCGTCACCACTCACCGGCCCGGCCACCGACAAACACACCGAACCTACGGCGCCCAAGGCCAAATCCAGATCGCGCAAATACAGCTCAATGGCGTCCTCCGGACAGGCAAAGTCTGCGGTAGCCAGTACGCGAACCGAACTCAGCTGGTCGTTTTCCCACAACGCAAACCGGGCGTTGGTGCCACCGATATCACCGACCAGAGCGAGCTTCATTTAAGATTTTCCAGAGCCGAGGTAAAGGTGCTCGCGCCCTGCTCGGCCGAACTGAAGGCCTGACGCATAAACGCAAACAGCTCACGCCCGGTACCGACGGCGTTACTCAAGGTGCCGACTGCCGGGGTGCGCGCGGCAAATTCTGCCTCATCCACCAGCAGTTGCAACGTGCCCTTGACCCCGTCCACCCGAATGATGTCGCCGTCCTGAACCCGTGCCAGGGCGCCGCCCAGAGAGGCCTCCGGACTGACATGAATCGCTGCCGGAATTTTGCCC
The DNA here is from genome assembly GCA_040385125.1 of Pseudomonadota bacterium. GTDB lineage: Bacteria > Pseudomonadota > Gammaproteobacteria > Pseudomonadales > Pseudomonadaceae > Aquipseudomonas. The sequence continues at coordinate 44,608 of JAZKIA010000060.1, forward strand.
GACGCGCCTGACATGCGCCCGTCGGTAATCAGCGCCACTTTGAAGCCGCGGTCCTGCAATACACCGAGAAACGGGGTCATTTTGTGCAGTTCTGGCATGCCATTGGAGCGCGGCCCCTGAAAGCGCATCACGGCGACAAAGTCGTGTTCCAGCTCACCGGCCTTGAACGCATCGGCCAGTTCCTGCTGATCCTGAAACACACGCGCCGGCGCTTCAACGATCTGGTGTTCTGGCGCGACTGCCGACACCTTCATCACACCACGTCCCAGGTTGCCTTCCATCACCCGCAACCCGCCCTCGGCAGAGAACGCACGGGCAACCGGACGCAGGATGGATTCATCGAGACTTTCAATCGGACCTTCGCGCCATACCAGCTCACCGTCCACAAGGAACGGCTCGCGGGTGTAACGGCTCAGGCCAAAACCGGCCACGGTGTTGACGTTTTCGTGAAGCAAACCAGCTTCGAGCAGCTCACGGATCAGGAACGCCATGCCGCCAGCAGCCTGGAAGTGGTTGATATCTGCCTTGCCGTTTGGATACACGTGGGACAGGGTCGGCACCACTTCAGACAAGTCAGCCATGTCTTGCCAAGTCAGCTGAATACCTGCCGCCATGGCAATCGCTGGCATGTGCAAGGTGTGGTTGGTCGAACCACCTGTGGCGTGCAGGGCCACGATGGAGTTAACCAGCGAACGCTCGTCAACGATCTCGCCCAATGGGATGAAGTCACCATTTTGCTTGGTCAGACGGGTAACCTGGTGAGCCGCTTCGCGTGTCAGCGCATCACGTAGTGGTGTGTAAGGATTGACGAAGGAGGCGCCTGGCAAGTGCAGGCCCATAACTTCCATCAGCAACTGATTAGTGTTGGCGGTGCCGTAGAACGTACAGGTGCCAGGGCTGTGGTAGGACTTCATCTCCGACTCCAGCAGCTCTTCGCGGCTGGCCTTGCCTTCGGCGTAGCGCTGGCGCACGTCGGCCTTTTCCTTGTTGGAAATGCCCGACGGCATCGGGCCGCCCGGAACAAAGATCGTTGGCAGATGGCCGAAGCGCAGCGCGCCCATCAGCAGGCCCGGCACAATTTTGTCGCAAATCCCCAGCATCAGGGCCGCATCGAACATGTTGTGCGACAGCGCCACGGCCGTCGACAACGCAATCACTTCGCGGCTCAGCAAGCTGAGTTCCATGCCCGCCTCGCCTTGAGTCACACCATCACACATGGCTGGGGTGCCGCCGGCAAACTGGCCTACCGATCCAACTTCACGCAGAGCCTTTTTGATTTGCTCAGGGAAATGCTCGTATGGCTGGTGCGCCGACAGCATGTCGTTATATGACGAAACAATTGCCACGTTGGCAGCATTCATCATCCGCAGGCTGTTTTTATCTTCCGTGCCACACCCGGCCACGCCATGGGCGAAGTTCGCACATTGCAGCTTGCCGCGTTGCGGGCCGTCACTGGCGGCGCCGCGAATAAGCGTCAGATACGCCTCACGGGTTGCACGACTGCGGGCAATAAGACGCTCGGTGACTTCAAGAACGCGGGGATGCATGTGTTGAACTCCAGGCTAACGGATGTGGCGACCTGTACGTGTCCTATGCTGATCGAAGGGCTGAAAAACACGACTTCGATCATTCGGACCCGTTGATTCAGGTCACTCGTTGTAGATAAAACAAAATATTGCCACTTAAATGGCTTGTTTTCTATTTTTATGCGAATAATCTTGTAATTCCAACAACAAATCGATGGCAGGCGCTTTCCATGACTCTACGAATCGCAATCAATGGTTTTGGCCGAATCGGCCGTAACGTCCTGCGCGCACTGTATACCCAAGGCTACCGTCAGGACCTGCAGATCGTCGCTATCAACGATCTGGGTGACAGCGCAATCAATGCCCATCTGCTCAAGTACGACACGGTTCACGGCACATTCGAAGCTTCTGTCGAGCATGACCAGGAAAGCCTGACAGTGAACGGCGACCGCATCAGCGTGAGCGCCATTCGCAATCCGGCCGAACTGCCATGGGCCGCCTTGAAGGTTGACGTGGTATTTGAATGCACCGGTTTGTTCACCGACCGCAACAAGGCCCAAGCGCATATCGTCGCCGGCGCACGCAAGGTAATTATCTCTGCTCCGGGTAAAGATGCTGACGCGACAGTGGTCTACGGCGTTAACCACGACATTCTGCGCCAATCGCATCAGATTATTTCCAATGCGTCTTGCACCACTAACTGCCTGGCACCCGTTGCACAAATTCTGCACCGCGAATTCGGCATTGCAAATGGCTTGATGACCACCATTCACGCCTACACCAATGACCAGAACCTGACCGACGTTTACCACTCTGACCCGTACCGTGCGCGCTCGGCTACCCAGAACATGATCCCGAGCAAAACCGGCGCCGCCGAAGCCGTGGGCCTGGTGCTGCCAGAGCTGGCCGGCAAACTGACCGGCATGGCCGTCCGGGTTCCGGTGATCAACGTTTCGCTGGTCGACCTGACGATCGAGCTCAAGCGCGAAACCACCGCTGACGAGGTCAACGCCCTGTTCAAAGAAGCCAGCCAGCACTCCAAGGTACTGGGTTACAACACCCTGCCGCTGGTATCGAGCGACTTTAACCACAACCCGCTGTCGTCGATCTTCGACGCCAACCACACAAAAGTCAGCGGCAAACTGCTGAAAGTGCTGGCTTGGTACGACAACGAGTGGGGCTTCTCCAACCGTATGCTCGATAACTGCCTGGCGCTGTGCAACGCGGAGTAACGCGATGATCGGTATCAGCTTCACCACGGCCACCCTGGCGGCGCGCAAGCGCATCGCCCTGGTGGCCCACGATCACTGCAAGGTGTTTTTGCTGGACTGGGCCGAGCGTCACAAAGCAACGCTCAGCCAGCATGACCTGTGCGCGACCGGCACCACCGGCTTGCTGTTGAGCCAACGTTTGGGCTTGCCGATCGAAAGCATGATCAGCGGCCCCTTGGGTGGAGACCAACAGCTCGGTGCACGGATCGCCGAGCAGCGGGTCGATATGCTGGTGTTTTTCTGGGACCCGTTCGAACCTCAGCCCCACGACCCGGACATCAAGGCGTTGTTGCGGGTCGCTGCGGTATGGAACATTCCGGTGGCGTGCAATGAATGCAGTGCTGACTACATGCTCAGCAGCCCGCTGATGAACCAGCAGCACGAACACCGCGTGCCGGATTACAGCGCGTATTTGAAGGGGCGGGTTTGAGTTTTGTGGGAGGTCTCGCTGTCGCGCAGAAAACTGGGGTACACCGATCCGTAGGAGCTGACGAGGAACGACGGCTGCGATCTTTTGACGTTAACGCGCTGTCTGCACGAAAGATCAACAGCTCGCAGCTTTCGTGCCTCAGCAGCTCCTACGCCCAGCTCGTAGGTGCTGACGAGCTCCGCGAGGCTGCGATCGGCGGCGCAGCCGTCGTTCCTCGGCAGCTCCTACGGAGTCTCATAAAAACTGCATGATTTTTTACAGCAAGAAAGGAGGTGTCGCCGCTGTTCGACTGAAAAACCTCTGTGCCTGCATCGCGTGCAGGCTCACTCCCTCGCTGCCAAACGCTTATTCACACCTTTTCAAAACAGCACTTGACCAAAGGCATAGATGATAAGCATTATCATTCGCTCGAAATCGGTCGGATCGTACTGTGAGTCAGTCCCACTTCAATCAAGTCTTCCTTACCCAGCGGGTAACTTTGCTGCGCACGCTTGAGCGGATGGTGAATAACCACAGCACCGCAGAAGATCTGCTGCAAGAGACCTACCTGCGGGTGACCCGTGCCCTGAACGAGCGTACCGTCGAGCACCTGGAGCCGTTTGTGTTCCAGACTGCGCGCAACCTGGCACTCGACCATTTGCGTGCCCGGCGCATTCAGGCCCGCACGGTGGTCGAAGATGTATCGAACGAGATCATAGAAAGCGTCGCCTCCCCGATCAGCACCCCGGAAGAAGCCCATCAGGCCGCGCAATTACTGGAGCGTTTGAGTGTGAGCCTGAGCCAGTTAAGCGCACGTCAGCAGCGAATTTTCATCCTCAGCCGCTTGCACGGCTGCAGTTATCAGCAGATCGCCGAAGAGCTGGACGTGTCATTGAGCACCGTGCAAAAGGAACTCAAATTGATCATGGCGATCTGCATCGGGGTAGCCGACAGCCTGAATCGGCCTTAACCTTTGCCGACAATGCCTGTAAAACACCAGAGGCTGCCAAGGAACATCAGTGACGGACACTCCCCCATCTGCTCAAGACGTGCTGCAGGACAGCGCCATGGATCAGGCTCTCGACTGGCTGATCACCCTTGAGTGCGCGAGCGACGAACAAAAGCACGCCTTCGATGCCTGGCTAAATGCCGACCCTGCGCATGCTCAGGCTTTTGCCAAAGCCAACGCCGTGTGGAACGGACAGCCCGTGCTGGCCGCCGCGCAAACCTTGCAAACCCGCCGCCAACCCAGCCTGCTGCGCCGTATCAGCCGCCACTGGAAACACGTGGCCGCGGCGGCTGTGCTGGTCATCACCGTCGGCGGTTACAGCAATGTGCCGCTGCGCCTGCAAGCGGATCACTTGACCGTGGTTGGCGAACGCCAGCGCCTGCAACTCGAAGACGGTTCAAAAGTACTGCTCAACACCAACTCCGCATTCTCCAGCCACATGACGGCGGCCCAAAGCAGTGCGCGCCTGTATCAGGGCGAAGCGTTTTTTGAGATCCCGGCCAATCTGGAACTCCCACTGGTGGTCGAGGCAGGCCCGGTGCGGGTCAGTGTGCGCGACACCGCTTTCGCGGTGAGCTACCTCAATGGCGAAGCCCATGTGCGGGTGCAGCGCGGTGATGTAGACCTGCGGGTCAACAGTGTTGGCACACAAATGCGTTTGTCCGCCGGTAACAGCATAAGCATCGGCCCCAACGGATTCGGCCAGCCGGCCAAGCTCAACCCCCAGACCGACCTGGCCTGGGTGCAAGGACGTCTGGTGTTTGAAAACTGCCCGATGGGCAAGGTGCTCGATGAAGTGCGACGCTATTACCCCGGCTGGATCGTCAACACTAACGACCAATTGGCCAACGTATCGGTCACCGGAAACTACCGCCTGGATCAGCCGCTGGACATCGTTCGCTCCCTGGCCCACATCACCTCGTCCAGCCTTTCGGAATACCCGGCACTGGTCATCCTCAATTAACTAAAAGTTTTTTTACTCGATAGCCCAAGGTCGTTCGTCTCGTTGTAGTCAATGCAAGTGATTCGCATTTTGAGTCAGCTTCGCAACTATAAGATTCGTTCACCACGGAGCGCTATCAATGCCCACACGATTCAACAGCCGGTCCTCTTCCAGCGTCCGCACAAGCGGTTTGCACCAGTGCACGTTGTCGTTGTTGACCGTCGCCATGTTGCTGGCCGGCGTACAAGCGGTACCGGCCATGGCCGCGACCGAAGTGCAGCCAGCCAATCGCTCAGTGGGCAATTACACGTTCTCGATCTCCCAGCAGCCCCTCGCCGCGGCGTTGAATGACTTTAGCGCAGTGACTGGCTGGCAGGTCGGCTTGCCGGCAGAGCTGGCGCAAAATGTATCCTCCCCCGGTGTGCGCGGTTCCTTGTCGCCAGAAAAAGCCTTGGATCGGCTGCTGATTGGCACCAACCTGGGCTACCGCAAGTTGAGCAACAACAACATCGTGCTCGAAAAGCGCAGCAGCGCCAGTGGTACCTTGGCCCTGCAACAAATGACCATCAGCGCCACCCGTCAGGAGCAAGACGTGAGCTCGGTGCCCAGCACCGTCAGCGTTCACGACCGACAAGAGCTCGACCGCCAGAATGTTAATACCATCAAGGATCTGGTGCGTTATGAGCCGGGTGTTTCGGTAGGTGGTGCAGGCCAGCGCGGCGGTATCAGCGGCTACAATATTCGCGGCATCGACGGCGACCGTATCCTGACTCAGGTCGACGGTGTTGAAATACCGGACTCATTCTTCAACGGCCCTTACGCCAAGACCCAGCGCAACTACGTCGACCCGGAAATCGTTAAACGCGTTGAAATCCTCCGCGGCCCAGCCTCCGTTCTGTATGGCAGCAATGCCATTGGCGGCGCCGTCAGCTACTTCACGCTTGATCCGGATGACATCATCAAGCCTGGCAACGATGTCGGCGCCCGCCTTAAAACCGGTTACAGCTCTGCTGATCGCAGCTGGCTGAAATCCGGCACCGTGGCTGGGCGCGCAGGGGAATTCGACGGTTTGCTGCATCTCAGCCGTCGCGATGGCCATGAAACCGAATCCTATGGCAATACTGGCGGCACCGGCTTGACCCGCACCGCAGCCAACCCCGAAGACATTAAAACCACCAACGTGCTGGCCAAGGCAGGCTGGAACTACAACGATGACGACCGTCTCGCCTTCACCTATGAGAAGTACAAGAGCCGAGTCGACGTCAATGAAAAAAGCGCCGTCGGCGGCCCTTACAACCAAGGCCAGCCATTAGGCATGTACCGCTCCCGAAATGGCACCGACACTATCAGCCGTGAGCGCTTCGGTCTGGAAAACACCCTGTTTGTCGACAGCCTACTGGCCGACAACGTCAAGTGGAGCTTGAACTACCAGATCGCCAAAACCGATCAAAATACTCTGGAAGACTATTTCCCCTTCTCCCGTCATGTCATGCGGACCCGCAACACCACGTACCAAGAAAAACTGTGGGTACTGGACGCTCAGGCAGACAAGGCCTTCCACATTGCTGACACCGACCATTTGCTGACCTATGGCGCCACCGTCAAGCACCAGAAAGTGACCGGTTCGCGCAGCGGCTCAGGCATATGCCTGGCAGTGGGTGCCAATTGCGCTGCGCCAGGTGCCGATAGCCCGAAAGACTACCTGGTCAAGTCCAGCGACTTCCCGGACCCGACCGTCAACACTTACAGCCTCTTCGCGCAGGATCAAATCAGCTGGAACAACTGGACCTTTATGCCGGGGCTGCGCTACGACTACACCAAGCTCACGCCGCATATTACTCAAGAATTCATGAACACCGTGGCAGAGCCTGAGAAGGCCAATGTCAGCGACAAAGCGAAGATCTGGCATCGACTGTCGCCCAAATTTGGTCTGACCTACGCCCTGAGCGACCAATACACCTGGTACGGCCAGTACGGGGAAGGCTTCCGCACCCCAAGTGCCAAAGCATTGTATGGCCGCTTCAATAACACAGCAGAAGGCTACTCGGTTGAACCAAACCCGGACCTGGAACCGGAAAAGAGCAAAACCTACGAGACTGGTCTGCGCGGTAACTTCGAGGCTGGCTCCTTCGATGTCGCGGTGTTCTACAACCAATACCGTGATTTCATCAACGAAGACGCCATCACACCCGGCTACGACGACCTGACGTTCCAGAGCAACAACATCAAGCACGCCACAATCAAGGGTGCCGAAGTCAAAGGCCGCCTGAACCTGGACCTGTTTGGCGCACCGCAGGGCCTCTACACCAGAGGCTCGGTGGCTTACGCCCACGGTGAAAACAACGACACGGGCGAGCCGATCAACAGTGTCAACCCGCTGACCGCTGTATTGGGCCTGGGTTACGAGCAGGAGAATTATGGTGGCCTGGTGAGCTGGACGCTGGTCAAGCGCAAAACTCAGGTCGACGACAGCAACTTCTTCTCGCCGGACGGCACCAGCACCCAATTCAAGTCGCCGGGCTATGGCGTCCTTGACCTGACGGGGTTCTACAAAGTCACCAAGGACGTCACCGTCAACGCCGGTCTGTACAACCTGACCGACAAAAAGTACTGGAACTGGGATGACGTGCGCGGTTACGACAGCGTGGGCGAAGCCGGCGTAATCAACCCGGCCAACATGGATCGTCTGACCGCTCCTGGGCGTAACTTCTCGGTCAATCTGGTTTGGGATATCTGATCAAAAGCCTCTGTGGGAGCGAGCCTGCTCGCTCCCACAGAGGCTTTTTTACTGTGCTGCGCCTTCTAGTTCGTCTAGTTACAAAGCGCATCTCATTCTCAAGGACATTTACATGACTACTTCAGATTCCGCAGCACGTCCCGCCGAGCGTTCCAAGCGCCTGACCTTGGCCACCCGTGAGACTCACGACACGCTGGGCGAAAAAGTCATGGGCCGCGACCCGTTTGGCAGCCTGACCAACTACACCCACTTCGCGACCGCCCAGTACCTGTTTTTGACTGAGCTGGCAGCACTGCACACCGACCCGCGTTTGACTCAGCACATCCCTAACCTGCCTGAGCGTTGCCGCGCAGAACAGATCAAGGCTGACCTGATCGACCTTGGCGTTGAACTGCCGGCACCGGTAACCGGCGCGGTACAAAACCCGAGCAAGGCTCAGGCGCTGGGCTGGGTATTTGTATCCGAAGGTTCCAAACTGGGTGCTGGCGTGTTGATCAAGCAAGCCCGCCTGCTCGGTTTGAGCGAAACCCACGGCGCCCGCCACATGGGTGAGCCTGCCGAAGGCCGTGGCCGCAACTGGAAGAGTTTTATCGAAATGCTCGACGCCGTCGAACTCACCCCCGAGGAAGACACCGAGCTGGAGCAGGCTGCCAACGCTGCATTCAGTCGCTTCACGTTCCTGCTGGAACAGACTTATGTGAAACAGCCGGAACAGGCTTAAGCTTGGCCCGGTCAGCGCTCGCTGACCGGGCGGCCTTTTTATGCGTCCTGAGCTTATGACCCGCCAATCCCAATCGTCGTCAAAAATTGCTCGCATCCTGTTTGGCCTGCTGGCCTACGTGAGTCTGGGTATAGGTCTGATCGCTATTGTGATCCCTGGCCTGCCGACCACCGAATTCATCTTGCTCGCCGCCTGGGCCGCGACCAAGAGTTCCCCGCGGCTGAGTGCCTGGCTCGAAAACCACCGTTTGTTTGGCCCTATGCTGAACAACTGGCGCAACGGCAAAATTATCGTGCGCAAAGCCAAAATCAGCGCCACCGTCAGCATGCTGCTGTGTGCTGGGGTGATGCTCTATGTGCTCGACCACCAATGGCCCGTGTTCCTCGCCATTACCGGCATGCTGATGGGTAACCTGTGGATCTGGTCCCGACCTGAAAGCCTGCCGTTGGTTGCCGCAGCCCCGCAAAACGACTGAAACACGGCAGGACAACTGCTTGAGCGGCTCAAGATCCGGCCATTCAAAAAACTCTGTGGGAGCCTGGCTTGCCAGCGATGCAGGCGACACGGTTCACCGCTCCTACGCCCCTAGTTTGCTGCGCGACAGCGCAGCGTCAAATCTGTCGCCACCCAATCTCACAAACAACTCAGAGGCCCATCACAGGAGGCCGAGCGCAGGTGCTGTTATGGGGGTGGCGCGGCAGGACGCCGCGCCAGCCGTGCCGGGCCAAGGATGGCCCGTCACGGCGTGCCCCCATAACAGTGCCGGAGTGAGGGCACCGGGCGAGCCTAGGCGAGCTCGGCCGTATGGTAGGGCAAGGACCTTTTGGTTCCTTTTGGGGCTGTTTGCCAAAAGGGACTCGCTGTAAGAGCGAAAACTGTATTTCAGTTGGACAGATAGGCTGGATATGTACGCGGTGGGTCAGTTATTTTCCGCTGTTTCGATCATTGTATGAGTACATATCCATTTGATTTATAACGGCTTTTTACGGGTCCCGCCCTTACGGCGGCTCACTTTTGTCAAACAGCCACAAAAGTAAGCAAAAAGGCCTTGCCCCTGCGTACGGCCCTCGCTGCGCTCAGGTGTCCCTCGCTCCGGTCCCGCTCCGTGGGCACGCCGTGACGGGCCATCCTTGGCCCAACACGGCTATCCCGGCATCCATGCCGGGATGCCCACTGCGCAGAACCTCCACTCGGCCTCCCGAAAGGGGCCGGTAGATCAAAATCAAAAGCAAGATCAAAAACAACGGCAACAGCAACAGCAACAGCAACAGCAACAGCAACAGCAACAGCAACAGCAACAGCAACGGCAACGGCAGTTGCTCCGGCGGACCTGACTTAGAGCGACAGCCCACCACTATAAAGCCCATACGCCGCCGCCAGCGCAGCAATCACCACCGCACCAAAAATCACCGGTTCTACCCCCTTGAACAACGGCTGGCGCTGCTCACGTTTGGCCTTGGCAAACAGCAAAACCCCCGGTGCATACAGCAAGGCCGATAACAACAGGTACTTGGGCCCCGCCGCATACAGCAGCCATACCGCATAAGTCAGCGCGACACCTCCCACCAGCAGGTCTTTGATCCGCCGACGACTGGCAAGCTTGTAGGTCTCGCCCCTCACGCACAGCAACACCGCATAGGCCGCCGACCACAGGTAAGGCACCAAAATCATCGATGACGCCAGGTAAATCAGGCTGGTGTAGGTACCAGAAGACACCAGAGTGATGATCAGAAAAATCTGGATCATCGTATTGGTCAGCCACAGCGCATTAACCGGTACATGGTTGGCGTTTTCTTTTTTCAGGAACGCCGGCATGGTGTTGTCCCTGGCCGTGGCATACAGAATCTCGGCGCACAGTAACGCCCACGACAACAACGCCCCCAGCAGCGAAATTGCCAAGCCAATGCTGATCAAGATGGCGCCCCACTCGCCCACCACATGCTTGAGCACTCCGGCCATTGACGGGTTCTGCAGTTTCGCCAGCTCAGGCTGGGTCATGATGCCCAGCGACAACACGTTGACCAGCACCAGCAAGGCCAACACGCCCAGAAAACCAATGACCGTAGCCTTGCCCACATCGGAACGCTTTTCAGCCCGGCCCGAGTACACGCTGGCACCCTCAATGCCGATAAACACAAATACCGTCACCAGCATCATGTTGCGCACCTGGTCCATCACGCTGCCCAGACTGGGCGTTTGCGCCCCCCAAAAATCCCGGGTAAAAATATCGGCCTTGAACGCCACAGCCGCCAACACGATGAACATCACAATCGGAACGATTTTGGCAACGGTGGTCAGTTGGTTGATAAACGCCGCCTCCTTGATCCCGCGCAGTACCAAAAAATGCACGGCCCACAGCAGCAACGAGGCGCAGCCGATGGCAATCGGCGTATTGCCCTGGCCAAACACCGGAAAAAAATACCCCAAGGTGCTGAACAGCAACACGAAATAGCCAACATTGCCCATCCAGGCGCTGATCCAGTAGCCCCAGGCAGATGAGAAACCCATGTAATCGCCAAAACCGGCCTTGGCGTAGGCATACACGCCAGAGTCGAGCTCTGGCTTGCGATTGGCCAGGGTTTGAAACACAAAGGCCAGCGCCAGCATTCCCACAGCCGTGATCGCCCAACCGATCAATACGGCACCGCCAGCAGCATGCTCGGCAATATTTTGTGGCAGCGAAAAAATCCCGCCGCCAATCATTGAGCCGACCACCAACGCGATCAAAGCGTTGAGTCGAAGCTTCTGTGTCTGCTGGGACATCGCCACCTCTTGAGTCGTTTATAGATAACTAAAAACGCTTACTGATTAAATATAGGGAAGGCCCATTCGTTTATTACGCCGGCGCAATAAGCCTAAATTTTCCAATAGCAAAATCTTCTATTGAAACCTAAAAAAACACTCATTTATAAATGACGATTTGTTTTTTAGATCGGCAGATAAAACATGCAAATGACATTTGCAAATCTGAAAATAGTGTCTAGGTTCAATCACCACAACACCGCAGTTAAAATCGCTGACTTATCTGAAAGTGCTTATGGAGCAAGCCTTTCAGCGCGCGTCAAAAAAATGCGTGATAGCGACCCTTCCGCTCTACAGACAATGGAATGTAGTCATGCCCTGATCTATGTCAATAGGCTAAAAAAAGTAACGGACTAATCTTTAGGCCTAACTTCTCCTGGATTGGAGTCACTACAAATGTCTGATACTCCTGGAAAACTACGACTGGGTGCATTGGTTGCTCTGGTAGTCGGTTCAATGATTGGTGGCGGGATTTTTTCGCTGCCACAGAACATGGCCGCCAGTGCCGATGTTGGCGCCGTTCTGATCGGTTGGGCAATTACCGCCGTCGGGATGCTGACCCTGGCTTTTGTGTTCCAAACCCTGGCTAATCGCAAACCCAACCTGGACGGCGGCGTGTACGCCTATGCCAAGGCCGGTTTTGGCGATTACATGGGTTTTTCATCCGCCTGGGGTTACTGGATCAGCGCCTGGCTGGGTAACGTTGGCTACTTCGTATTGCTGTTCAGCACCTTGGGTTACTTCTTCCCGATCTTCGGCGAAGGCAACACCCCGGCCGCGATTATCGGGGCCTCGGTATTGCTCTGGGCCGTGCACTTCCTGGTGCTGCGCGGGATCAAGGAAGCCGCGTTTATTAACCTGGTGACCACCATCGCCAAGGTTGTACCGCTGGTGCTGTTCATCCTGATTGCCGTGTTCGCCTTCAAACTGGACATCTTTACCAGCGATATCTGGGGCCTGAAAAACCCTGACCTGGGCAGCGTAATGGACCAGGTGCGCAACATGATGCTGGTCACCGTATGGGTGTTCATCGGTATCGAGGGCGCGAGCATCTTCTCGTCCCGTGCCGAAAAACGCTCCGACGTGGGTAAAGCCACCGTGATCGGCTTTATCACTGTGCTGCTGTTGCTGGTGCTGGTGAACGTGCTGTCGCTGGGCATCATGACCCAACCTGAACTGGCGAAATTGCAGAACCCTTCGATGGCTGCCGTGCTTGAGCATGTGGTGGGTCACTGGGGCGCCGTGCTGATCAGCGTTGGCTTGATCGTCTCGCTGCTGGGGGCGCTGTTGTCATGGGTGCTGCTGTGCGCCGAGATCATGTTCTCGGCCGCCAAAGACCACACCATGCCGGCCTTCCTGAAGAAGGAAAACGAAAACCATGTACCGGTCAACGCCCTGTGGCTGACCAACGCCATGGTTCAGTTGTTCTTGATCATCACCCTGTTCTCGGCCAGCACTTATCTGTCGCTGATTTACCTGGCGACCTCGATGATTCTGGTGCCTTACCTCTGGTCTGCGGCCTATGGCTTCTTGCTGGCGGTACGCGGCGAGACTTACGAAAACGCCCTGGCAGAACGCAAGAAAGATCTGATCATCGGCTCCATTGCCCTGATCTACGCCATTTGGCTGATCTATGCCGGCGGCCTGAAATACCTGCTGCTTTCCGCCCTGCTGTACGCACCTGGCGCGATTCTGTTCGCCAAGGCGAAACGCGAAAGTGGCCAGCCAGTATTCACCAACATTGAGAAAGTGATTTTTGCCGCCGTAGTGATCGGCGCCGTAGTGGCGGCCTATGGACTCTATGACGGTTTCCTGACCCTGTAACGACCTGTTTGTGTACTTTGGAGGATGACTGTAATGACCACGGAAAAAGTGAAATACGGCGTGCATTCCGAAGCCGGTAAGCTTCATAAGGTTATGGTGTGCTCTCCAGGCCTGGCTCATCAGCGCCTGACCCCGAACAACTGCGATGAGTTGTTGTTCGATGACGTACTGTGGGTCAACCAGGCCAAGCGCGACCACTTCGACTTCGTGACCAAAATGCGTGATCGCGGGATCGATGTTCTGGAAATGCACAACCTGCTGACCGATATCGTGGCGATACCCGAAGCACTGGACTGGATTCTCGACCACAAGGTGACACCCAATCAGGTCGGCGTGGGTCTGGTCAATGAAGTCAAAGCCTGGATCAAAAGCCTGGAGCCCCGCCAAGCAGCCGAGTACCTGATCGGCGGCGTGTCGGCAGACGATCTGCCTGACAGCTTTGGTGGCAAGACCATCCAGATGTTCCGTGACTTCCTCGGTCACACCAGCTTTATCCTGCCGCCGCTGCCAAACACTCAGTTCACCCGCGACACCACCTGCTGGATCTACGGTGGCGTGACGCTGAACCCGATGTACTGGCCAGCACGCCGTCAGGAAACCCTGCTGACCACGGCGATTTACAAGTTCCACCCAGAGTTCACCAACGCCGACTTCCAGATCTGGTACGGCGACCCGACCATCGAGCACGGCAACTCCAGCCTTGAAGGCGGCGACGTCATGCCTATTGGCAAAGGCGTGGTGCTGATCGGTATGGGCGAGCGCACCTCGCGCCAGGCCATTGGCCAGTTGGCACAGAACCTGTTCAAGAACAAAGCGGTTGAACGCGTCATCGTGGCGGGCATGCCTAAATCGCGCGCAGCCATGCACCTGGACACCGTGTTCAGCTTCTGCGACCGCGACCTGGTCACCATCTTCCCTGAAGTGGTGAAACAGATCGTCGCGTTCTCGCTGTACCCGGACGAGACCAAAGTGGGTGGCATTGATATACGACGCGAGGAAAGCAGCTTCCTCGATGTGGTTGCCAAGGCTCTGGGCCTCAAAGCCCTGCGAGTAGTTGAAACCGGCGGTAACGCTTTCGCTGCCGAGCGCGAGCAGTGGGACGACGGCAACAACGTGGTGGCACTGGAACCGGGCGTGGTCATCGGCTACGACCGCAACACCTACACCAACACCCTGCTGCGCAAGGCCGGTATTGAAGTGATCACCATCAGCGCCTCTGAGCTGGGACGCGGCCGTGGCGGCGGTCACTGCATGACCTGCCCAATCATCCGCGACCCAATTGACTATTAATACTTCCAGCTGATTGCTTGCACTGGCCCTCACAAGGGGCCAGCGCAAGCCGGTTAACGAAACCAAGGAGATCACCATGGCGTTTAACATGAAGAACCGCAGTCTTTTGAGCCTGATGCACCACACTCCACGTGAGCTGCACTTTCTGCTGGATCTGTCGCGTGACCTCAAGCGCGCCAAGTACACCGGCACCGAAGAGCCGCACCTCAAAGGCAAAAACATTGCGCTGATCTTCGAAAAAACCTCGACCCGCACCCGCTGCGCGTTCGAAGTCGCCGCCCACGATCAGGGCGCCCACGTGACTTACATCGACCCGGTGTCCTCGCAGATCGGCCACAAGGAAAGCATGAAAGACACCGCCCGCGTTCTGGGCCGGATGTTTGATGCCATCGAATACCGTGGCTTCGCCCAAGAAGTGGTTGAAGAGCTGGCCAAGTACGCTGGCGTACCGGTGTTCAACGGCCTGACCGCTGAGTTCCACCCGACGCAAATGATCGCCGACGTGCTGACCATGCGCGAACACAGCGACAAGCCACTGCACAACATCAGCTACGCCTACTTGGGCGACGCCCGCAACAACATGGGTAACTCGCTGCTGATGATCGGCGCCAAACTGGGTATGGACGTGCGCATCGGCGCACCGAAAAACCTGTGGCCAGAAGAGTCATTCGTTAAGCAGTGCCAGGAATTCGCCAAGGAAAGCGGTGCCAAAATCACCCTGACGGAAGACCCGAAAGCCGCAGTCAAAGGCGTGGACTTTATCCACACCGACGTCTGGGTTTCGATGGGCGAACCGGTTGAAGCCTGGAACGAGCGCATCAAACTGCTGCTGCCTTATCAGGTCAATGCCGAGATGATCAAAGCGGCCGAAAACCCACGCGTGAAATTCATGCACTGCCTGCCAGCGTTCCACAACTGTGAAACCAAGGTCGGCAAGGACGTGGCTGAGCACCATCCAAACCTGAAAAACGGCATTGAAGTGACTGAGGACGTGTTCGAGTCCCCCGTCAACATCGCCTTTGAGCAGGCCGAAAACCGCATGCACACCATCAAGGCGATTCTGGTAGCGGCTCTGGCTGATATCTAACTCCGACCTCTGTAGGAGCGAGCTTGCTCGCGATGCAGGCGACGCGGTTTGTCTGTCAAAACGTGTTGCTGCCATCGCGAGCAAGCTCGGCTCCTACAGGATTTGAGTGGCTCGCTAACCTTCTATAAGGATATTTGCTATGCGTATCGTCGTTGCACTGGGCGGTAACGCCCTCTTGCGTCGCGGTCAACCCATGACCGCAGAGAACCAGCGCGAGAACATCCGCACTGCGACTGCACAAATTGCCCGTATTGCCCCCGGCAACGAGCTGGTAGTGGCTCACGGTAACGGCCCGCAAGTTGGCCTGCTGTCGCTGCAAGCGGCGGCCTACACCGCAGTCGACCCTTATCCTCTGGATGTTCTGGGTGCTGAAACCGAAGGCATGATCGGCTACATGATCGAGCAAGAGCTGGGCAACCTGCTGCCCAAGGATACGCCGCTCGCCACCTTGCTGACCCAGGTTCAAGTCGACCCGAAAGACCCGGCCTTCCAGAACCCGACCAAGCCGATTGGCCCGGTCTACAGCCAGTCCGAAGCTGAAAGCCTGGCCGCGGAAAAAGGCTGGAGCATTGCACCGGACGGCGACAAGTTTCGACGCGTCGTGGCCAGCCCGAAACCCATGCGCATCTTCGAAATTCGCCCGATCAAATGGATGCTTGAAAAAGGCACCATCGTGATTTGCGCAGGCGGCGGTGGCATTCCGACCATGTATGCCGAAGATGGCAGCCTCAAGGGCATTGAGGCAGTGATTGATAAAGACCTGTGCTCGGCGCTGCTGGCTCAAGAACTGAACAGTGACTTGCTGGTAATCGCCACTGACGTTGAAGCAGCCTTTATCGACTGGGGCAAGCCAACCCAAAAAGCCATCGCTCAGGCCCACCCCGACGAACTGGAAAAACTCGGTTTTGCCAACGGTTCCATGGGCCCGAAAGTTCAGGCGGCGTGCGAGTTTGCTCGTCATACCGGTAAAACCGCTGTGATCGGCGCACTGGCAGATATTGAAGCTATCGTTCAAGGCAAGGCTGGCACCCGCGTCAGCACCGAAAAGCCTGGCATCACGTACCGTTAAACCTGTGGGCAGGCCTTGCGGCCTGCCTTTTGTCCCTCACCCAAGGAGCAGCCCTATGGCCTCGTTCGAACCCGGACACCTGCATATCCAACGCGCACCGCTTCAGCCTGGCGACTTTGGGTATGACATCAACATCGATTACCAAGTCGTTCAAGATCCCAGGGAAGGCAAGTCGATGCAGTTCGACATGCACGGTGAAATCAACCAAAAGCCGTTCAAGGATCAGTTCACCCTGCCCAAAGACATGGCCTACAACTTTGCCCATGACGCATTTCAGATTGCCGTGAAACACGGCATTCCCAAAACCGCCGACATCCGTTCGATGCACGGTTACTACGACAAAATGTTCGCCGACGTACTGGCCCAGCTCAACCACAAGCCCGGCGACCCGATAAAACCTGAACACCTTGAGTAATACATAGATCCTGCTTTTGTGGGAGCGGGCTTGCTCGCGATGCAGAGGGTACGGCTTGCCTGACACACCGCAGCGATACCATCGCGGGCAAGCCCGGCTCCCACAAGTTTCACCAATCCCCCCCGCCAAGGCATACTGGCCACCTCTCGGCCCGAAGTGTTCGTCGTTCCCATGCGTATCCATGTCAGTTTTATCGACCGTGTTGGCATCACCCAGGAAGTTCTGGCGTTGTTGGGCGGACGTAACCTCAATCTGGATGCGGTGGAAATGGTCCCACCCAACGTTTACATCGACGCCCCGACCCTAAGCCCGCAAGTACTCGACGAACTGCGTGAAGCGTTGTTCCGGGTCAAGGGCGTGCAGACGGTGATGGTGGTCGACATCCTGCCCGGCCAGCGCCGCCACCTGCAACTCGACGCCCTGCTCGCCGCCATGACCGACCCGGTACTGGCGCTGGACAGTGATGGCCACGTGCTGCTGGCCAACCCGGCGCTGGTGGCGCTGTATGGTCGCGAACCGACCGGTGAAAGCATCGGCGAGTTGTTTGCTGATCCGGGACTGCTCGACGTCTTGCTGGAAAACGGCTTCCGCCTGCCGCTGCGCGAAGTCACCCTGAACGGTCATCCGTTGATGCTCGACGCCACCCCTATCACCGATGCCGGCGCCCTGCTCACCCTGTATCAACCCAGCCGCATCGGTGAGCGTTTGGCAGCGCTGCATCACGACCACGCCGAAGGCTTTGACGCCTTGCTCGGTGACTCACCTGCGATCCGCACGCTCAAGGCCCGAGCCCAGCGCGTGGCAACGCTGGATGCACCGCTGTTGATTCAGGGCGAAACCGGCACCGGCAAAGAATTGGTGGCCCGCGCCTGTCATGCCATCAGTGACCGTTTTAGCGCTCCTTTCCTGGCGCTGAACTGCGCCGCACTCCCCGAGAATCTGGCCGAAAGCGAGCTGTTTGGCTATGCCCCCGGCGCCTTCACCGGCGCGCAACGCGGTGGTAAACCGGGGCTGATGGAACTCGCCAACAATGGCACGGTGTTCCTCGATGAAATCGCCGAAATGTCACCCTACCTGCAAGCCAAACTGCTGCGCTTTTTGAATGACGGCAGCTTCCGCCGGGTAGGTGGCGAGCGTGAGGTCAAGGTCAATGTACGAATTCTCAGCGCCACCCACCGCGACCTCGAAAAGATGGTCAGTGAGGGCACATTCCGCGAAGACCTGTTCTATCGCCTGAACGTGCTCAACATCGAAGTGCCGCCGCTGCGCGAGCGCGGCCAGGACATCCTGCTGCTGGCGCGCACCTTTATGCAGCAGGCCTGCACCCAGATTCAGCGCCCTGTATGCCGTCTCGCACCCGGCACCTACCCGGCCCTGCTGGGTAATCGCTGGCCGGGCAATGTGCGCCAATTGCAAAACGTGATCTTCCGCGCGGCCGCGATTTGCGAGAGCACCCTGGTCGACATTGGCGACCTGGACATCGCCGGCACCTCGGTTGCACGGCAAAACGATAGCGAAGTCGAAACCCTGGAGCACGCCGTCGAGTCCTTCGAAAAAGCGCTGCTTGAAAAGCTCTACGTCAACTACCCTTCAACCCGCCAACTGGCCAGCCGCCTGCAAACCAGCCATACCGCCATTGCCCATCGGCTGCGCAAGTATGGAATCCCTGGCAAGGCATGATCATCTTTTTGTAGGAGCGAGCTTGCTCGCGATGCAGGCAACGCAATACTCCTGACCTACTGCGGTGATGCTATCGCGAGCAAGCTCGCTCCTACAGGGTGAACGCCGTATCGAATTCATTCCAGTGGAGCGATATCGATACACAGCCCCTAAGCCGCAGTCGCGCAAGGCTTTGATCCTCTTAGAGTTTTTTATGGCCTTTAGGCTGTAGCGATTTCGCTACAGCCTAACTATTTAAAGCGCCTTCCAGAACACATAAACCATTGATATATAAGGCAATTTAAAAACTGGCAACCATTTTGCAGTGAACTCCTCAATAAGCTCGACCTGCACGAGCATTCAACTGTGACCACCAGACCTGTCTGGCCCTGAGGAGTTTCCATGAGCGAATTGCGTTTTACTGAAGACCACGAATGGCTGCGCGCCGAAGCTGACGGCAGCGTGACCGTGGGGATTACCGCGTTTGCGCAAAACGCTCTGGGTGATGTGGTGTTTGTGCAACTGCCTGAATTGCAGTCCTACGACCAAGGTGCTGAAGCAGCCACTGTTGAGTCGGTCAAGGCCGCCAGCGGCGTGTACATGCCTTTGGACGGTGAAGTGCTCGAAGTCAATCCGGCGCTCGACAGCAGCCCGGAACTGGTCAACGAAGATCCGCTGGGTGAAGGCTGGTTCTTCCGCTTCAAGCCCACCGATGCCAACGCTGTCGCTCAACTGCTGGATCAAGACGCGTATAACCGTCTGATCAAAGCTCAAGACGACGTTTGAGGAGCCTGCCATGACCGTTAATCTCAGCACTGCCAACGAATTCATCGCGCGCCACATTGGCCCGCGCCAGGCTGACGAGCAAGCCATGCTCGAAACCCTCGGTTTTGATTCACTTGAAGCCCTCAGCACCAGCGTGATCCCGGACAGCATCAAGGGCACCAGCGTTCTTGGTTTGTCTGCTGGCCAAAGCGAAGCCGACGCGCTTGCCTCGATCAAAGCCATCGCCGCCAAGAACCTGCTGTGCAAAACCTGGATCGGCCAGGGCTACTACAACTGCCACACGCCAGCGCCGATCTTGCGCAACCTGCTGGAAAACCCGGCCTGGTACACCGCCTACACCCCGTATCAGCCAGAAATCTCCCAGGGCCGTCTCGAATCCCTGCTCAACTTCCAAACCCTGATCAGCGACCTCAGCGGCCTGCCGATTGCCAACGCCTCGTTGCTCGATGAAGCCACCGCAGCCGCCGAAGCGATGACCTTCTGCAAACGCCTGAGCAAGAACAAGACCAGCCGCACCTTCTTTGCATCGAGCCACTGTCACCCACAAACCCTGGACGTGCTGCGCACCCGTGCCGAGCCGCTGGGGATTGAAGTGTTGGTCGCCGACGAACGTGAACTGACTGACGTATCGGCCTTCTTCGGTGCTCTGCTGCAATACCCGGCGAGCAACGGCGATGTGTTCGATTACCGCGAACTGGTTGAGCGTTTTCACGCCGCCAACGCGTTGGTGGCTGTAGCCGCTGACTTGCTGGCTCTGACCTTGCTGACCCCGCCGGGCGAATTCGGCGCTGACGTGGCCATCGGTAGCGCCCAGCGCTTTGGCGTACCACTGGGCTTCGGTGGCCCACACGCGGCTTACTTCGCGACCCGCGACGCGTTCAAGCGCGACATGCCGGGCCGTCTGGTCGGCGTGTCGGTTGACCGTCATGGCAAACCGGCACTGCGTCTGGCGATGCAAACCCGCGAGCAACATATCCGCCGCGAGAAGGCCACCAGCAACATCTGCACCGCCCAAGTGCTATTGGCCAACATTGCCAGCATGTACGCGGTGTATCACGGCCCTAAAGGCCTGACGCAAATCGCTCAGCGTGTGCACCAGCTGACTGCGATCCTGGCCAAAGGCCTGAGCGCGCTGGGCCTGACGGTCGAGCAAAGCCACTTTTTCGACACCCTGACCCTAAACACCGGCAGCAACACCGCCGCTCTGCACGCCAAGGCTCACGCCCAGCGCATCAACCTGCGCGTAGTCGACGACGTGCGCTTGGGTTTGTCTCTGGATGAAACCAGCGCCCAGGCCGACGTTATCGCGCTGTGGGCACTGCTCGGCGCTGACGGCCAGGCCCAACCTGACTTCGACGCCCTGGCCAGCTCCGTGACCGCGACCCTGCCAGCAGCACTGCTGCGCCAGTCGCCGATCCTCAGCCACCCAGTGTTCAACCGTTACCACTCCGAAACCGAACTGATGCGCTACCTGCGTCGTTTGGCGGACAAGGACCTGGCACTGGATCGCACCATGATCCCGCTGGGTTCCTGCACCATGAAGCTCAACGCCGCCAGCGAAATGATCCCGGTGACTTGGGCCGAGTTCGGCAACCTGCACCCGTTTGCACCTGCCGAGCAAAGCCTGGGCTACCAGCAACTGACCACCGAGCTGGAAGAGATGCTGTGTGCCGCCACCGGCTACGACGCGATCTCGCTGCAACCGAACGCCGGTTCGCAGGGTGAATACGCCGGTTTGCTGGCCATCCGCGCCTATCACCAGAGCCGTGGCGAAGAGCGCCGCGACATCTGCCTGATCCCGTCCTCGGCTCACGGCACCAACCCCGCCACCGCTAACATGGCCGGGATGCGCGTGGTAGTGACGGCTTGCGATGCACGCGGCAACGTCGACATTGAAGACCTGCGCGCCAAAGCCATTGAGCACCGCGAACACCTTGCAGCACTGATGATCACCTACCCGTCGACCCACGGCGTGTTCGAAGAAGGCATCCGCGAAATCTGCGGCATCATTCATGACAACGGCGGCCAGGTGTACATCGACGGCGCCAACATGAACGCCATGGTCGGGCTGTGCGCACCGGGCAAGTTCGGCGGCGACGTGTCCCACCTCAACCTGCACAAGACGTTCTGCATTCCACATGGCGGTGGCGGCCCGGGTGTCGGCCCGATTGGCGTCAAATCGCACCTCACGCCATTCCTGCCGGGTCACGGCACCATGGAGCGCAAGGAAGGCGCGGTGTGCGCGGCGCCATTTGGCAGCGCAAGCATTTTGCCAATCACCTGGATGTACATCCGCATGATGGGCGGCGAAGGCCTCAAACGTGCGTCGCAGCTGGCCATCCTGAACGCCAACTACATTGCTCGTCGCCTCGAAGAGCACTACCCAGTGCTGTACTCGGGCAGCAACGGGCTGGTGGCACACGAATGCATCCTCGACCTGCGCCCACTCAAGGACAGCAGCGGCATCAGCGTCGATGACGTGGCCAAGCGCCTGATCGACTTCGGCTTCCACGCCCCGACCATGTCGTTCCCGGTGGCTGGCACGCTGATGATCGAGCCGACCGAAAGTGAATCCAAGGAAGAGCTGGATCGCTTCTGCGAAGCCATGATTCACATCCGCGACGAAATCCGCGCAGTCGAAAACGGCAGCCTGGACAAAGAAGACAACCCGTTGAAAAACGCCCCGCACACCGCAGCTGAAATGGTTGGTGAATGGAGCCACCCTTACAGCCGTGAACAAGCGGTGTACCCGGTAGCATCCTTGATCGAAGGCAAATACTGGCCACCTGTTGGCCGCGTCGACAACGTGTTCGGCGATCGCAACTTGATCTGCGCGTGCCCGTCGATCGAGAGCTATCAGGAGGCGTAACACACTCAACGCCCTGTGTAGGAGCGAGCTTGCTCGCGATGCAAACAACGTGGTCTGTCTGAAACATCACGTTGGTGTCATCGCGAGCAAGCTCGCTCCTACAGAAAAGGGATGATGTATTCATGCCAATAAACCTATAAGAAACCGGAGAACCCTATGTCGTTAAGCGTGTTCGACCTGTTCAAAATTGGCATCGGCCCCTCCAGTTCCCATACCGTCGGCCCCATGCGCGCCGCTGCGCGTTTTGCCGAAGGCTTGCGCCGCGATGAGCTGCTGCACAACACCGCCTGCGTAAAAGTCGAGCTCTACGGTTCCCTTGGTGCCACTGGCAAAGGTCACGGCAGCGACAAAGCCGTATTACTGGGGCTTGAAGGGGAACACCCGGACACCGTAAATACCGAAACCGTGGCCGAGCGTCTGGCCGCGATCCGCAGCAGTGGGCGCTTGAGCCTGCTGGGCGAGCACCCCATCGATTTCAACGAAAAACTGCACCTGGCGATGATTCGCAAACCCCTGCCCTATCACCCCAACGGCATGATCTTTCGTGCCCTGGATGCCGCCGGTATTCAGATCCGCAGCCGCGAGTATTACTCGGTCGGCGGTGGTTTTGTGGTGGATGAAGGTGCCGCAGGCGCGGACCGCATCGTCGAGGACAGCACGCCTCTGCAATACCCGTTCAAGACCGCCAAAGACTTGCTGCGCCATTGCGTCACCCACGATTTGTCGATCAGCCAGGTGATGCTGGCCAATGAAAGTGCGTGGCGCCCTGAAGCAGAAACCCGCAGCGGCCTGCTGAAAATCTGGCAGGTGATGCAGGACTGTGTGAGCGCGGGCTGTCGCAACGAAGGCATTTTACCCGGTGGCTTGAAGGTCAAGCGCCGGGCCCCTGCCTTGCACCGTCAGCTGTGTGCAAACCCGGAGGCCGCTCTGCGCGATGCGCTGTCGGTACTGGATTGGGTCAACCTGTACGCATTGGCCGTCAATGAAGAAAACGCCAACGGCGGGCGCGTTGTGACAGCGCCCACCAATGGTGCGGCGGGGATTGTTCCGGCCGTGTTGCATTACTACATGCGCTTTATCGGCGGCGCCAGCGAAGACGGCGTAGTGCGCTTTCTGCTGACCGCAGCTGCCATCGGCATTTTGTACAAAGAAAACGCCTCGATCTCGGGCGCCGAAGTCGGCTGTCAGGGTGAAGTCGGCGTGGCCTGTTCCATGGCCGCGGGCGCGTTGTGTGAAGTGTTGGGCGGCAGCGTGCAGCAAGTCGAAAACGCCGCTGAAATTGGCATGGAGCACAACCTCGGTCTGACCTGCGACCCGATTGGCGGACTGGTACAAGTGCCGTGCATCGAACGCAATGCAATGGGCTCGGTCAAGGCGATCAACGCCGTGCGCATGGCGCTGCGCGGTGACGGCCAACACTTTGTCTCACTCGACAAAGTGATTCGCACCATGCGCCAGACCGGCGCCGACATGAAAAGCAAATACAAAGAGACCGCCCGCGGCGGTCTGGCTGTCAACATTATTGAGTGCTGATTTTCAAGGAGTCACCCATGTCCACCGAGCAACTGCTTAAAACCCCACTGCACGCCCTGCACCTTGAACTCGGTGCCCGCATGGTGCCGTTCGCCGGCTACGACATGCCCGTGCAATACCCGCTGGGCGTGATGAAAGAGCATCAACACACCCGTGAACAAGCCGGGCTGTTTGATGTGTCGCACATGGGTCAAATCCGCCTGACCGGTGCTGATGCAGCCAAAGCGCTGGAAGCACTGGTGCCGGTCGATATCATCGACCTGCCAGTGGGTATGCAGCGCTACGCCATGTTCCTCAACGAGCACGGCGGCATCCTCGACGACCTGATGGTCGCGAACCTGGGCAATGATGAACTGTTTCTGGTGGTCAACGCCGCCTGCAAGGAGCAAGACCTGGCCCATTTGCGCAAGCACCTGAGCGCCCACTGCCAAATCCAGCCATTGTTCGAAGAGCGCGCCCTGCTCGCCCTGCAAGGCCCGGCAGCCGTCAACGTGCTGCAACGTCTGGCGCCACAGGTCGCAAACATGACCTTCATGCAGTTTGCACCTGTGCAGCTGCATGGCACCGAGTGCTACGTCAGCCGTTCCGGCTATACCGGCGAAGACGGCTTTGAGATTTCGGTGCCTGCGGCCCAGGCCGAGGCGCTGGCGCGTCACCTGCTGGCCGAGCCTGAAGTTCAAGCGATTGGCCTCGGAGCGCGCGACTCGCTGCGCCTGGAAGCCGGTCTGTGCCTGTACGGCCACGACATGAACGACAGCACCACGCCGATTGAGGCCAGCCTGCTCTGGGCAATCTCCAAGGCCCGTCGCGCCGATGGCCCGCGTGCCGGGGGCTTCCCAGGTGCCGAGACCCTCTTTGCTCAGCAGCAAAACGGCGTAGCCCGCAAACGTGTAGGCCTGCTACCCCAAGAGCGTACTCCCGTGCGTGAAGGTGCCGAAATTGTCGACGCCGAAGGAACAGTGATCGGCACCGTGTGCAGCGGCGGTTTTGGCCCAACCTTGAGCGCACCTCTGGCGATGGGTTATCTGGACACGGCTTTCACTCCTGTTGATACAGAAGTCTGGGCCATCGTGCGCGGTAAACGCGTACCGATGAAAGTGTCGAAGATGCCGTTTGTCGCACAACGTTATTACAGGGGCTAAGTTGTAAGCTTAACGTTATAAGCGGCAAGTTATATGCGTTGACTTACAACGTGTAACTTGCCGCTCTCAAGGACTTGTTTTTTTAATTCCGGTTTCGTAGAGTTTGCCCACTGTGTTTGCATGGGTCGCCGGAATCGTGACCTGGGCAGTAGCTCTAAGTTTGCTACAACCCGTTCTACGTCTCTTACTTTCCTGCAACCCAGCACCAGTCCTCTTTCATGTGAAAGTGGCTGTCATTAATTGTTAGCGTCAAGGAATTAAGAAATGTCCCAACGTCAGAGCGGTACCGTCAAGTGGTTTAACGACGAGAAAGGGTTTGGTTTCATCACCCCGGAAAACGGCCCGGATTTGTTCGTACACTTCCGCGCCATTCAAGGCAACGGCTTCAAAAGCCTGAAAGAAGGCCAGAAAGTGACCTTCATCGCCGTTCAGGGCCAAAAAGGCCTGCAGGCTGACGAAGTTCAAGCTGAAGGCTAAGCCTCATGTCTAGTCCTGAAATAGGTTTACACCTATTTCAGTCTAAAAACGCCCGATGC
>JAZKIA010000061.1:0-8962 GCA_040385125.1 Pseudomonadota bacterium
TCTATACCGTCGGCCAGACGGGCGGGCATTTTGGTGCCGGCCTGGGTGTCATTGAACTGACCATTGCGTTGCACTACGTATTCGACACCCCGGACGACCGGCTGGTGTGGGATGTAGGTCATCAGGCGTATCCACACAAAATCCTTACGGGCCGCCGCGAGCAGATGGCGACGTTGCGCCAGAAGGATGGCATTGCCGCATTCCCGCGCCGTGCCGAGAGCGAGTACGACACCTTTGGCGTTGGTCACTCCAGCACCTCGATCAGCGCTGCGCTGGGCATGGCCATTGCTGCCCGCCTGCAAAACAGCGAGCGTAAAGCCATCGCAGTGATCGGTGACGGCGCGCTGACGGCGGGCATGGCCTTTGAGGCGCTGAACCATGCGCCCGAAGTCAATGCCAACATGTTGGTGATCCTCAACGACAACGACATGTCGATCTCCCGCAATGTCGGTGGCCTGTCCAATTACCTGGCCAAAATCCTCTCGAGCCGCACCTACGCCAGCATGCGCGAAGGCAGCAAAAAAGTGCTGTCACGCTTGCCTGGGGCCTGGGAAATTGCCCGCCGCACCGAAGAATATGCCAAAGGCATGTTGGTGCCGGGCACCTTGTTCGAAGAGCTGGGCTGGAACTACATCGGTCCTATCGACGGGCATGACCTGCCGACTTTGATCGCGACATTGCGCAACATGCGTGACCTCAAAGGCCCGCAGTTCCTGCATATCGTGACCAAAAAGGGCAAGGGCTTTGCCCCGGCTGAAGCCGACCCGATTGGCTACCACGCCATCACCAAGCTCGAGCCTCTGGACGCCCCTAAAGTCGCGCCCAAAGCAGCGAGCGGGCCAAAGTACTCGGCTGTATTTGGCGAGTGGCTGTGCGATATGGCGGCGGCTGACCCGAGTCTGGTCGGGATTACCCCGGCCATGAAAGAAGGCTCGGACCTGATCGCTTTCAGCGAACAATTCCCATCGCGCTATTTCGACGTGGCGATTGCCGAACAGCACGCGGTGACCTTTGCCGCCGGCATGGCCTGTGAAGGCGCCAAGCCTGTGGTCGCGATTTACTCGACGTTCCTGCAGCGCGGCTACGATCAGTTGGTGCATGACGTGGCCGTACAAAATCTGGACGTGTTGTTTGCCATTGACCGCGCAGGCCTGGTCGGTGAAGACGGCCCGACTCACGCCGGCAGCTTCGACCTGTCTTATCTGCGCTGCATTCCGGGCATGGTCATCATGACCCCCAGCGATGAGAACGAACTGCGCAAAATGCTCAGCACCGGCCACCTGTACAACGGCCCCGCGGCGGTGCGCTACCCACGTGGCACCGGCCCGAATGCACCGATCGAGAAGAACCTCGAACCACTGGAAATCGGCAAGGGCGTGATCCGCCGCCAAGGCTCCAACGTCGCTTTGCTGGTGTTTGGCGTGCAACTGGCCGAAGCCCTGCAAGTGGCAGAAAAAATCGACGCCACAGTGGTCGACATGCGCTTCGTCAAGCCGATGGATGAAGCACTGGTACGCAAAATGGCCGATAGCCACAAGCTGCTGGTGACGATTGAAGAAAACGCCATCATGGGCGGTGCAGGCTCTGCCGTCAGCGAGTTCCTGGCCCGCGAGAACGTGCTCAAATCGGTACTGCATCTGGGCCTGCCCGATGTGTACGTCGAGCATGCAAAACCGAGCCAGATGCTGGCCGAGTGCGGGCTGGATGCCACGGGTATTGAAGCCTCAGTTCGCCAGCGCATGCAATTGCTCGGGCTCTGATCCGGCAAACCTTGTAGCCGCTGCCGCAGGCTGCGATGGGCTGCGTAGCAGCCCCGCTTTGGTATAAAAAGCAAAGGCCCTCCGGTCCTTATCGCAGCCTGCGGCAGCGGCTACATGTTTCGAAACGAGAAACCATGAAACACCTTCGCCTCGCCTTGATCCTCGGGATCATCCCCGCCAGCCCGCTGCTGGCTGCCGATACGTCTCCAGAGCGCAAAGATGCGCTCAAGCTCCCGCAAACACTGATCACCGGCAACCGCCAGGTTGAGGCGCGCTCAGATAGCAGCAGCGCCAACAGTGTGTTTACCCGCGACGATATCGACCGCCTGCAACCCACCAGCCTCACCGATCTGCTGGGGCGGGTTCCGGGCGTGCAAGTAGCCCGCAGCGGTGGGCGCGGCGGCCTGCCGGGAATTTATATTCGCGGCACAAAATCGGCACAAAGCCTGGTCCTGGTCGATGGTCAGCGCATGGCTAACGCCACCTCAGCCGACAGCAACCTGCAGTACCTGAATATCGACCAGATCGAGCGCGTCGAAGTACTGCGTGGCTCTCGTTCGGTGATCTATGGCAGCGATGCGATTGGTGGAGTGATCCAGATTTTCACCCGCCGTGGTGCTGATCAGGCCCCGCAATTGCGCGTGCACAGCGCCATGGGCAGTTATGGCAGCTCGCAAAACAGCGTAGGGATTTCGGGCGGCGATGCGCAGACACGCTACAACCTGAGTGGCAGTCTTGAGGAAGCAGCGGGGATTAATCGCACGCACGAATCCTTCCCTAGCGATAACGACCACGATGCTTACCGCAACAAATCCGTGAGTCTGAACCTTAGCCACAACCTGAGCGATGACCTCGAAGTGGGTCTGAGTGCGATGAAAGGCATCGGCAAAACCGAGCTCGACAACTCATATGGGCGCTGGGACTCGAGCACTCAGACCGCTACTGGCCAGCAGTTGTACAGCGATTTCGATATCAGCAGCGTCGGCAGTTTTATCGACGCACAACTGACCGAGCGCTGGAATTCTCGCCTGGAACTGGGGCACAGCGAAAACCGCGAGAAAACCCGCGACAAGCTCAGCCCTGACCTCTACAGCTTCAATACCTACCGCGACTCACTGAACTGGCAAAACAACCTGACGCTGGACGACAAAAACAGCCTGATTCTCGGCGCTGACACCTATGAAGATCGCGTGCGCAGCAGCACCGCCTTCGACGAAGACAGCCGCTGGAACCGCGCCGTCTTTATTCAGCACCGCTTCCATGGCGATTATTTTTCGACCGAGCTCGGCCTGCGCCATGACCAGAACCAGCAGTTCGGCAGCAACAACACCTGGAGCGCCAGCCTGACGGTGCCCGTGAATGCGGACAACGATGTACTGCTGTCTTACAGCGAAGGCTTCCGCGCACCGACGTTTAACGATCTGTATTACCCACAGTTTGGCAATTCGGCGCTCAAGCCCGAGCATTCAAAAAGCTATGAAGTGCAATGGCGCAGCCAGTTGAGCGATACCAGCCGCCTGGAAACCTCGCTGTACCGCACTGATATTCGCGACGCGATTGTGGCCGACACTCAATGGATTCAACAAAACATCGGCGCAGCGCGCATCACCGGCTTTGAAAGCGCGCTACAACAAGAGTGGTTCGGCTGGCAAAGCAGCCTTGGCATCGCGATTATCGACCCGCGTGATCGTGAAACCGGGCACACCTTGAGCCGCAGGGCTCGTCGCACCCTGAGCCTGGATCTGGATCGGCAATTCGATCAATACGGCGTAGGCGCCAGCTGGCAGGCGGTGAGCAACAGCTTTAACGACGAAGATAACAAACAACCGATTGCTGGCTATGGCCTGCTGGGGTTGCGGAGTAACTGGAAGGCCAGCCCTGAGGTGCGATTCGACCTGAAAGTCGACAACCTGCTGGATAAAACCTTCACCCGTGCCCTTTACGACTATAACGGCAGCTACTACGGCTATCGCGAAGAACGTCGCAGCGTACAACTGGCCGTGACCTGGACTCCAACCCTGTAACTACCAACATTACCCTGTAGGAGCGAGCTTGCTCGCGATCCAGACGACACAATCTGTCTGCAATAAACGCGGTGATTTCATCGCGAGCAAGCTCGCTCCTACAAGAGCTGTTCACACAATTTGGCGGTCGCTTCGAGCATCTGCCCGCTCGGGCGCTCCAGCCCTTTGTCAGTCAACAACAGCAAGCGCCCATGCTTGACCGCGTCAATCTGCGGCCAGGCTTTCCAGGCGTCGAGTTGTGCCTGATTACCGGCAATGATCACTTCAGGATTACGCTGCAACACTGCCTCCAGGCTAACCTGCGGCGCAGGCAAGGTCAGGTCGGCAAATACATTACTCGCCCCGCACACAGCCAGTGCATCGCTGATGATTTGCCCGCCACCCAGCGTATAGAGCGGCTGATCCCACACTTGGTAAAACACCCGCAGCGGTTTATCGCGCTGGTACTGCGCCTGCAGACCGGCCAGACGCTCGCGCAAGTGCGTCGCCAGTTCGCGCCCACGCTCAGGACGATTCAGGGCAGCCGCCAAGGCTTCGACTTGATCGGCCAACTGGGCGAGGCTTTTGGGTTCGGCGGTATAGGTGGGGATGTTCAGGCGGCTCAGTTGCTCGCGCTGGGCTACGCCTACGCTAGCGGGCCAGAGCAACAGCAAATCAGGTTGCAGGCTGAGCAAGCGTTCCATGTCCAATTGACCGTAACGGCCCACTGAGGGCACGTTAGCCAACTCAGGCAAAGGCTCGCCGGCATCGAGTCGGCCAACCAGCAGGTCTGCGGCGCCCAGCTCGACAACCATTTCAGACAAGGAAGGAGAGAGGCTAACCACTCGCGTAGCGGCCATGGCCGGAACGCCCGTGGCCAGCAGCAGAACCGCTAGCCAGACGCGCATCAACCTAGCTGACGAGGGATGCGATAGAGGTAAAACAGCACCAGCGTCGACAGCGACAACAACAAGAGCGGCACGCCTTCAAGCCCGACAAACACTGCCAAGGTGGCAATCCAGGTCGGCAAGCCGGCCACCAGCAACGCTTGACGGCGTACACGCGCCAGCTCAGCCCAGGCAGCAGGCTCTTGCGGGGTGTCGAGGGCTTTTTGGGTGGTAATCAGACCGCGTTTGTAAGCCCCGAAGAATCGCAGGCTGACAAACATCGAGGCGACACCAGCAATGAAAAACGGCATGCCCAACACGGGCGCCAGCGGCTCCGACTTGCCGAAAAAGCCATTGGCCAACAACAGCGGCAACAAGGTCAAGACCAACTGCCACCACCAGCTGAAGCTGAACCGGCGACGGATTTGACCCCGAGTCACGCCGGATCAGACTCGTTCTGGTGCTGGTTGCCCATCATGTGCCCGAGTTTGTTGGCCTTGGTCGCCAGGTACAGTTTGTTGTGCGGGTTCTGGCCGGTGTGCAGAGGCACGCGTTCGGCCACTGTGATGCCCATGTCGGTCAGCGCTTTGACCTTGCGCGGGTTGTTGGTCATCAGACGCAACGACTTGATGCCCATGTGTTCAAGCATCGGCAAGCAGATCGCGTAATCGCGCTGGTCGGCGGCAAAGCCCAGGCGTTCGTTGGCTTCAACGGTGTCGGCGCCGCCATCCTGCAGTTCGTAAGCACGGATTTTATTCAACAAACCAATGCCACGGCCTTCCTGGCGCAAGTACAGCAACACGCCACGGCCTTCACGGGCGATGGCCTGCAGCGCAGCATCCAGTTGCGAGCCGCAATCACAACGCTGGCTGAACAAGGCATCGCCGGTCAGGCATTCGGAATGCACCCGGCCTAACACCGGAGCGCCATCTGCCACGTCGCCCAGACTGAGCACAACGTGTTCACGACCCGTGGCCTTCTCAAGGAAGCCATGCATGGTGAATTCGGCAAAGGGGGTAGGTAGCTTGCAAGCGGCAACGAAAACGACGGGCACCGTGTGCTCCTGATCAGTTTGAGTACTGGAGATTCGCAGAGGCGGCATTGTAACAGGACGTTCCTACAGACGCTTAGGCTGAATTACCGGGGATAGATATCTAAAAGTTTGATGAGTTGTCGCAGAGTACACAAATGCGGTGATGCCATCGCGGGCAAGCCCGGCTCCCACAAAAAGCCCATTTGCGCACATCACGCACGAAAATGCTGATAACCACGAATCGTCGGGGTGATGTCCTGGCCTTGCTCATCCAGCAAACCTACGCCCTGCCCTTCAACTACACGGCCAATCACGTGGATCGGCCAGCCGTCAGCCAGCAATGTGGGTAATTCAACGGCCGGCAGGGTAAACGCCAGAACGTAATCATCGCCACCGCTCAGCGCCGCTTGCTGTGCTTGGGCAGCGCCAAGAAATTCCTGCAACGCCAGCGACGTCGGGACGCGATCGTTTTCGATCAGCAAACCAACGCGGGAGGCGGCTGCTATATGCCCGCAGTCAGCCAGCAGGCCATCGGAGATATCCAGCGCCGAGGTGGCTTTGCCACGCAGTGCCTGGCCCAACGCCAGTTGCGGTTGCGGTGACCAGTAATGCGCCAGCAATGGCTCGGCGACTGCCGGCTCGGCACTGCGCTGCCCCAGGACCAAGGGCAAGGCACCGGCCGCATTACCCAGCTCGCCGCCCACACACAGCAGGTCGCCAGGTTGCGCGCCGCTGCGGGTCAGGGCCTGACCACTTGGCACTCGACCAAACACCGTGAGCGTCAGGCACAGCGGCCCACGCGTGGTATCGCCGCCAATCAGGCGCAGGTCGCAGCGCTGAGCCATATGGTTCAAACCACAGGCGTAGGCTTGCAACCAATCGGCTTCAACCGTCGGCAAGGTCAGGGCTAAGGTGAATGCGAGAGGTGTTGCGCCCATGGCCGCCAAATCACTGGCCGCCACCGCCAGCGAACGCTGACCGAGCAAGAAAGGGTCGCAAGGATCTGCGAAGTGCACCCCGGCTACCAGGGTGTCAGTAGAGATTGCCAGCTGTTCCCCGAAGGGAACATCCAGCAGGGCGCAGTCGTCGCCAATGCCCAGAGCAACGCCCTCGCCGCCTTGCGCACAGGGCGCGGCGGCGAAGAAATTGCGGATCAGCTCAAACTCGCCCATGGCCAACAGCGCTACTTAGCGCTTGAACGCCTTTACTTCAGCTTCACGCAGGCGTGGCGCCAGTTTGTCGAGCACACCGTTGACGAACTTGTGGCCATCGGTGGAACCGAAAACCTTGGCCAGCTCGATGCCTTCGTTGATCACAACGCGGTAAGGCACGTCGACACGCTTGATCAGTTCCCAGGTGGATAGGCGCAGAACGGCCAGTTCAACCGGGTCCAGCTCTTCCAGGGTGATGTCCAGACACGGAGTCAGGGCAGCATCGATCTCGCCACGGTGTGCAGGCACGCCGTGCAGGATTTCGCGGAAGTAAGCAGCATCAACGTCGGTGAAGTCGTTATCGACGCGGAACTGCGCTTCGATTTCGTTCAACGAGTGCTTGGCCATGTGCCACTGATACAACGCCTGAGTCGCGAGCTGACGTGCTTCGCGGCGCTTGGCGCTCTTGGAAGGTTTACCAGCATCCGCAGGCTTTGGATCGCGCGGGTTGAAACGATCGCTTTCGTCGGAAATCACTTGGCCTCCAACTGTGCCATCAGGCTGACCATTTCAAGGGCGGACAAGGCAGCTTCCGCGCCCTTGTTACCGGCTTTGGTGCCGGAACGCTCGATGGCTTGTTCGATCGAATCAACGGTCAGTACACCGAATGCAACCGGTACGCCGAACTGCATGGACACCTGGGACAAGCCCTTGGTGCACTCGCCAGCCACGTATTCGAAGTGCGGAGTACCGCCACGAATCACAGCGCCCAAGGCGATGATGGCGGCGAATTCGTTGCGTTGAGCAACCTTCTGCGCAACCAGCGGAATTTCGAACGCGCCTGGGGCACGAACGATAGTGATGTCGCTTTCGTTCACACCGTGGCGAACCAGGGCATCAACGGCACCACTCACCAGGCTTTCGACGACGAAGCTGTTGAAGCGGCCAACTACGAGAGCGTAGCGGCCTTTGGGGGCGATGAAGGTACCTTCGATGGTCTTCAGGGTCATTCGGTATGTCTCGTATTAAAGAGCCAGAACGCACTTGCGTGCGTTCTTTAGGATATTGGGCCACGAATTTAAGACTGGAAATGTCCGGTCTTTATTCGGAGGGCACGTATTCTACAACTTCCAGATCGAAACCGGATATGGCATTGAACTTCATTGGTGAACTCATCAGGCGCATTTTGCGCACACCGAGGTCACGCAATATCTGCGAACCGGCACCCACGATGCTGTAGGTCGTCGGTTTTTTCACCGGCGCCGAGTCAGCGGTTTCACGGATTTGCGCCAGCAGTACATCACCATCCAGTGGATGCCCGAGCAACAGCACCACACCGCTGCCAGCCTCTGCCACCGTGGTCATGGCGGCGCGCAGGCTCCAGCGGCCTGGCTGCTTGACCATCAGCAAGTCACGTAGCGGGTCCATGTTATGCACCCGCACCAGCGTCGGTTCTTCAGCGCAAATCTTGCCCAGGGTCAGCGCCATGTGCACATCGCCTTCGACTGAATCACGATAGGTCACCAAATTGAATTGGCCCAGTTCGCTGTCCAGTGGCTGCTCGGCAATCCGCTGAACGGTACGTTCGTGGATCATCCGGTAGTGAATCAAATCGGCAATGGTGCCGATTTTGATGCCGTGTTCGGCGGCAAACGTTTCCAGCTCAGGGCGACGAGCCATGGTGCCGTCGTCGTTCATCACTTCACAAATCACACCGCTTGGCTCAAAACCGGCCATGCGCGCCAGGTCGCAGGCCGCTTCAGTGTGCCCGGCGCGAGCCAGGGTGCCGCCGGCCTGGGCCATCAGCGGAAAGATGTGCCCAGGGCTGACGATATCTTCAGCCTTGGCGTCTTTGGCCGCTGCCGCTTGCACGGTACGCGCGCGATCAGCCGCGGAAATACCGGTAGTGACGCCGGTTGCGGCCTCAATCGATACGGTGAACTTGGTGCCAAAGCCGGAACCATTGCGCGGCGCCATCAACGGCAACTTGAGCAGCTCGCAGCGCTCGCGGCTCATCGGCATACAGATCAGCCCACGGGCAAAGCGCGCCATGAAGTTGATGTGCTCGGCCTTGCAGCACTCGGCGGCCATGATCAGGTCGCCTTCGTTCTCGCGGTCTTCGTCATCC
>JAZKIA010000062.1:0-3221 GCA_040385125.1 Pseudomonadota bacterium
TCGGGCTCATAACCCGAAGGTCGTCGGTTCAAATCCGGCTCCCGCAACCAAACATTAAAAGGCTACTCGAAAGAGTGGCCTTTTTTGTGCCTGACGGTTTTACCCCTACCCTGCCCGAGCAAGGCACCAAGATTAAATCCGGGTAATTCAAGCGCTTACAAGATTAAAGGTTGACACCTCGGCGTTCCTCTGTAGAATGCGCCCACACAGACGCGGGATGGAGCAGTCTGGTAGCTCGTCGGGCTCATAACCCGAAGGTCGTCGGTTCAAATCCGGCTCCCGCAACCAAACATCGAAAAAGGCTACTCGAAAGAGTGGCCTTTTTTGTGCGCGCTCGAAAAGCCCCCCCCCTCCTCAAAGCATCGATCACACCCTCCGCCCTACACAGGCCGCGAACACCGTCTAAACTTCGCGACTGCATTTGCCTCTTTTTCATGCCCGAACCTGAACACGAGGCAAACAACTTAAGATATTTCTAAATATTTCAGGCAAAGGGATTGGTAACTTGAGTCTATGCCTCCATCCTGTCGCGCACGATCCACGAGGTGATTGATGCCCGATAACTTGCCAGAACTTAAAGCCACTGTAACTGCAGCCCACCCGATCACCGCAAAGCGTTTGCGCTTGCTGGATTCGCTGAGCAAGTATCGTCAACCCATTGGCCTCGCACTGACTCTGCTGCTGTTTGCGATAGCGCTGATTGCCTGCCGTCACCTGCTCAGCGAACTCGATCTGTACGCCTTGCACGACTCCATTCTGGAAGTGCCCAAGCCCGCGCTTCTCGGTGCGCTGGCTGCCACCGTTGTGGGCTTCTTGATTTTGCTCGGCTATGAGTGGTCGGCCAGCCGCTATGCCGGCGTCAAACTACCACCCAAGACCTTGGCGCTGGGCGGTTTCACGGCCTTTGCCATTGGTAATGCCATCGGCCTGTCGTTGCTTTCAGGCGGCTCTGTGCGCTACCGCCTGTATGCGCGCTACGGTCTGGGGGCTTCTGAAGTCGCCCGCATGACGCTGTTTGCCAGCCTTTCGCTGGGCTGCGCCTTGCCGCCTCTCGCCGCGCTGGCCACGTTGAGCAACTTGCCTGCGGCCTCCGCCGCACTGCACATTCCAGCCTATCTATTAGGCACAATTGCATTCGCGGTACTGACCCTCTCTGCACTGTTGGCTTTAGGCATTTATCGCCGCCGCCTGCCCGAGCAGCCGATCCCGGATAACTTGCTGGTGAAAGCCGGGCGGCGCACGCTCCGCCTGCCAAGCCCGCGCCTAACCCTGCTGCAATTGGTGATCACCGCACTGGACGTCGCAGCGGCAGCCACTGTGCTGTATCTGTTACTACCCGAAGCGCCGCCTTTCGGGCCTTTCTTGCTGGTATATCTGCTGGCCCTGGCCGCGGGCGTACTAAGTCACGTGCCTGGCGGCGTCGGCGTCTTTGAAGCGATCCTGCTGGCCGCCTTTGCAAACAAGCTCGGTGCCGCCCCATTGGCCGCTGCGCTGCTGCTGTACCGCATGATTTATGTGATTGCGCCGCTGCTGGTCGCCTGCATGATGCTGCTGATCAACGAAGCTCAGCGCCTGATTCAAACCCGGCAAAGCCTGCGGGTGGCTTCAGGTCTGGCGGCGCCCATTCTCTCTGTGCTGGTATTCATGTCCGGCGTCGTGCTGTTGTTTTCCGGCGCCACCCCTGAAATTGATACCCGCCTCGAACATATTGGTTTTTTGATCCCGCACCGACTGATTGACGCCTCGCACTTTGGCGCCAGCCTGATCGGCGTGCTCTGCCTGCTACTGGCTCAAGGCTTGCGTCGACGTTTGTCCGCTGCCTGGATGCTGACCATGATTTTGCTGCTGGTCGGCGCCCTGCTCTCTTTGCTTAAAGGCTTTGACTGGGAAGAAGCAACCCTTCTAGCCCTGACCGCCAGCCTGCTGGCTCTGTTTCGCCGCTCGTTCTATCGCCCTAGCCGCCTGACTGAGCTGCCGTTTTCGCCGCTCTATCTAGTTGCCAGCGTCTGTGTGCTGGGGGCTTCGATCTGGCTGCTGCTGTTCGCCTATCAAGATGTACCTTACAGCCATCAACTGTGGTGGCAGTTCACCCTTGATGCCGACGCCCCGCGCGGCCTGCGCTCACTGCTGGGCGCCGCAGTGCTGTTGGTCATCGTCTCGCTGACCTGGCTACTGCGCACAGCGCGCCCGACCATTCACCTGCCCGACGCCAGCGAACTGGAAAAAGCCGCGAAAATCCTCCTGGCCTCCTCCCAGCCAGATGGCGGCTTGGCGCTGACCGGCGACAAGGCCTTGTTATTCCACCCGGACGACAACGCGTTTCTGATGTACGCCCGTCGTGGCCGCAGCCTGGTAGCGCTGTACGACCCCATTGGGCCGAACCAGCAGCGCGCCGAGTTGATCTGGCAATTCCGCGACCTGTGTGACACCTACCACGCGCGCCCCGTGTTCTACCAAGTGCGCGCCGAAAACCTGCCGTTCTATATGGACATCGGCCTGACCGCGATCAAGCTCGGCGAAGAAGCCCGGGTCGACTTGCAGCGCTTTGATCTCGAGGCCAAGGGCAAAGAGATGAAAGACCTGCGTTACACCTGGAACCGCGGCACCCGTGACGGCCTGTCGCTGGAGATCCATGAGCCGGGTGACGCACCAATGGATGAACTCAAGGTGATTTCTGATGCTTGGCTGACCGGCAAGAACGTGCGCGAAAAAGGCTTCTCCCTGGGGCGCTTCAGCCCGGATTACATCAAGCACTTTCGCGTCGCGATCGTGCGCTTTGAAGGCAAGCCAGTGGCCTTTGCCAACCTGCTTGAGACTCATAGCCATGAGCTGTCGAGCCTCGACCTGATGCGCGCCCACCCGGACGCACCAAAACTGACCATGGAGTTCATGATGGTCGGCCTGATTCAACATTACAAAAAGCACGGATACGCTCGTTTTAGCCTGGGGATGGTGCCACTGTCCGGCCTGCAACCTCGTCGTGGCGCACCGCTGACCCAACGCTTAGGGTCGATGTTGTTCCAGCGCGGTGAGCACCTGTACAACTTCCAGGGTTTGCGCCGCTTTAAAGACAAATTCCAGCCTGACTGGGAACCTCGCTATATGGCCGTACCTGCCGGGCTTGATCCGCTGGTAGCACTGGCCGATACCGCCGCCCTGATTGCAGGCGGCTTGACTGGATTGGTGAAACGTTAATGAAACATCGTTCCTGGCGGTTTTTG
>JAZKIA010000063.1:0-7934 GCA_040385125.1 Pseudomonadota bacterium
CTCGACCATGGCCTACCTCTTCAATTCCGCTGGCCGGCAGTGCCAGCCATGTTTGGCGTTTGCGTTGCTGAATACGGGCTATACGCTTCACATGTGACTGCCGAAGAAAGCGAACACGGTCAGCGTAATGCCAATGCGCAAAGTCCAGCTGCTCAGGAATTTTCCAAACTGCTTAACGTTGAACTGCGCTGATTTTGCCTCAAGCTCACGAGCATGGGCAGTGGCGTTGTTGTGGCCGAAGCGCTCAGCTACTACCACGCCCGTAGCGCGATTGATCAGCGAAAAGGTGTTGTTGCCGCTTGGCCGCACGATGATCAGCGGCGCCAGTGGTGGCGGTTGTACGCCGGGCTTTTGGTAGAACTCGGTCGTGGCCTGGTGAGCACGTGTGCGCAACCCGTCGAGAACGGTGATGCGCTGGGCGATTGATGGGTGCATGGTCGATCCTCGACAGGGTTACGGGTATTCGTCAGCGCTCAAAGGGGAGGACTGACGAATAACTGCAGGCAATAAAAAGCCCAGTCGAAACCGGGCTGTGTTGCGCTCTCAATAAGCCGCCTTATGTAAGAGCCAGGCTGTACGGGCGCGCCCGTCATTGTTTATTTATGCATGGCTGAATCCTCCGCTGTACTTGCTACCGGGCTGGCAGTGGCCGCCGTCAAATTTTTGCTCGCAAGACGTCCGGCGCTTCCCGGAGTGCGTCAAGTCTGGCGATCTTCACCCTCGGACTCGTCTGCGAAGCTGCAGGTGTCCAGCGTCTGCTGGTTTGGCGTCCGCATCGGTCTGTGCTCAGGCCAAAACCGGAGGTCAGACCGATGCGTCCTGGTGCTGGGGAGTACCAGGTGCTCGGGCAGTTAGCGACAGGCTGTCGTTGGCGCTGGTTGATTCGGTTATACGACCAGATCAAATGAGTCAGCTCGACGTACTAATCGCATTTCCGATCCGCGGCGCTCTGTAGGGCGTCGATCTCTGCGGGCCGCTCCGGCATCAGTGACGCTGTGTAGCGCTATAACGCCAATTAGCAGCAAGCAGAGCGGGGTAATGATTTGTCGTCGCATTGCTTCGGCGACCATCGCGCCCTGGCGGTGAACGCCGAGTTTGAACATGGCGCAGGCCAGTCGCTTGACCACGGTGCCCGGCGCAATGTCGAAGGCTCTGGCTATCTCTTTGGCGGTCAGTCCCTGGGCAACTGAAAGCACGAACTGCAGTTCCCGCGGCGCAAGGCCTCGGCCGAGGTGGCCCTTCCATGCACCGTTTACGATTGTCGATTCCATGATGTTTACTCGGTAGTTTTCCCGATGCACCCGGCTGCCCAGGTGCAGCAGTGAAAGTGTCCGTTTCAAAGAGCTCTCATTGCTGAGCCAGTCGATCCCCGTGAGGGGGCTGGGGTCAGGATTCCCCCTGGCCGTGGTAGCCGGTGAGTCTCCGGCTTGTTGCCGGTGTGATCCGGCGCTGAAACAAACAATACCAATGGTAATATTAATTGTAAATGCCATTGGTAATAATATTTTCAATAGGCATGAAAAAACCCGCGCTTGGCGGGTTTCTATCTGGAGCGGTTGAGGGCGTTCAGGTGCAAGGCTTGGCGCTAGTTGGTAGCAGACTGTCCGAAAAGCGCCTCTTGCCAAGCATGCTCACCAATAATGGCTACTGGGCTCCCCGATTCGCGCAATTCAACGGCTCTCATGATCTTTAAGCCGTAGCTGCTATGGCGCCACTGATCGTTCCCGACACTTCCTACCACCAGGTAGTGGGTCTTCTTATTGATCCCGCCACCAATCAATCCGCCGCGCTCCTCAATAAGCGCCTGGCAGTCCTTGCGCGGCCCGTAGGCCATAACACCCGTGAAGACGAACAAGCGTTCTTGCCAGATTATTTCTGGAGTGGGCATGTTGAAGGGAAGGTCGTTCGGGGCAGTAAAACTGGTTTCGCTGGCTTTGTTCTCAGCTTTGCCTTGGCCAAGGCTAAGGCCTGAGAAATTTTGCAGCATTGCCAAAAGTTCTCTCGACTCCTCGACATCCAGGATCCCGTCGGAAAGCATGTTTGATAGACGGCGATAGAGGATATTGACGACAGGGTCTTCTAGATGCAGAAGATTTTTGGCGATCCATTCTTCGAGAAAAATGGCTTCTTTCAAGGTGACGACACCGTCCGAAACAATGCCGGCGGCCAATCCTACAAGGGCGTCAGCAGAGCGCCTATCAATACGGTCTTCATGGAAAAAGCGACTGTTCTGAAACTCCTGATGTAGGTCCACCATTTAAAGCTCCTTCTTCAATGTTGTTAGTTTCGGACTCATTCAGGATTTTGCGAATGTCCGGAGTGAAGGTTACGATCATCTGCGTTTTTGTACATTTGATAGTTACTTCTGAATCCAGGGCAATGCTCAGATCTTCCCTGCGCAGCCCCTGCCATTGGGCCAGATAGCGTAATGAACCGAACTTTTCGCGCTTAACCAGAGTTCTATCGCTCCCACCTTTCCAGTTCAGGGGGGGAAGCTCTCCGGCCCGCGTCCGCGAGGCTAAGTCGGGGTTCTGGATAGCAAGCTTTCGACCAATTTCCCAGTTCTTTATCAGTCCAGCATCTGGACCTTGCCAAGTCTCGTGCCAGCTGAGGTTCGACCTAGTTGGCTCTGCATGGGATCGCTGAATTAGTCGGTTTGCCTCAATTGATTCAATCAGGTTATCCAAGGGTCCATCCTGCAGATTCTTTGTTAGAGCTTCTTCACATCCCAAGCCAAAAGCACACGAGCGTGGACGTGCATGCGTTCCAGTTGCTCGCCATTTAGATCAATCGGGCGATAGATCGGATTGTCAGAAATCATCGACAAGGACTTGCCGGTGATTCTCTGCAAACGCTTGATGAACAGGTCGCCGTCGAGCGTGAAGACATAAATGGCATCTGTTTTTATTTCAGTAATGCCGCGATCTATCAGAAGGGACGCACCATCGCTGAAAGTGCCTTCCATGCTGTCGCCGTCGCCAGTAATGATCGCCAGATTTTCGAGCTTTGAATAATGGACTCCCCGGCGTGCGAGCCAGTCCAAATGTACGGTAATGTCACGAATCACATCAATGTGCCCGTCGGGCGCTGCTATACCTCGGCCCATGGATGCGGATACATCCAGGCGGGGGATTGTCACGTATCCCTCACTGTCGGGCTTTCTGGTGAAGTCGACAGTGATCACATTGTCTTCTTTGACAGTCTGCGGGCCGATTGCCTGGGCGATCTTTATCATTTCTTCGGCAAGGCGTTCACTGAACGCAGAAACATCGACGCCGAGAATTTTCGCAAAGCTTGCAGCAACTGCGGCATTGAGCGGGTTAATACCGTTGAGGTAATGACTTACAGAGCTCTGGTTCATTTCCAAAGCATGAGCAAGCTTCTCCTGGGTTAAACCAAGCTCATTTTTCTTTGCATTAAAGATGGCCTTGAGTCGCTGGCACTCTTCTTTCTTTTCGGGGGGTAGCGGCTTTTTACTCATGGCCGGAATCCTATTCCCATCGGTAATAAGTCATCAAATGCCATTGGCATTTACATTTAAAAATGCCAAAGGTAATATCTCGCCATGAAAACCATGGAGAGAACTCCTATGAGGAGAGTTCACATCACTGCTTTTGCCCAAGAATTTGGGCAGTGCGAGGCTGCAGCCTTGCTCAAAATGACTCAAGGTGCCCTTAGTAAGGCCATTCGTCGTGGCCGGGATATCTACGTCACTCAACACGCAGATGGCTCATATACAGCGGAGGAGGTGCGCTCTTTTCCTTCGCAAAATCCAACCAAAAGTCAGCTTGCCGAAGCGATCGCCATCTGAGGAATCAGAAGGGCGCTTTTGTGTACCCGGTGATTATCAATCTTCACCACTTCGGCCAGTAGTGCGGCTGATTAGCTGTTAATCCATCCAGCAGCCAGCTCCCAGGCAAGTAAAGCTAGTGGGGTGCTTGGCTGATTCATCACTTACTTCGGGGCCCCTATGAGCACCATTGGATCATCAAGTAATTCCATTGAAGCCTGCGCACCTTGCGTTGGAGTTGCGCGGTGAGTGTCCAGGCGATGTCTTGGGCGCTGCAAATTCCTAAGGCTGATTTAGCCGATTCGAGTGCACGCCACGTATTGCTGTGTTTGGCCAACTACGCCAGTGCAGACGGGCGCGGGACTTTCCCTTCTGTAAACCGCCTGAGCGAAGACACTGGTCTTTCTGAGCGCACTGTCCGTTACAAACTCGATCTCTTGCGTGAGGCATGTTGGATCGTTCGCGGGAACCAGGCTCTTGCTGCGGTTTATATCGACCAGCACGACCGCCGCCCGGTTGTTTACGACCTTCAACTTTCACGGGGTGCAAATGCTGCACCCCGGTCAAAACGAGGTGCAGATTTCGACGCCCCGGGGTGCAACCTACAACACACCGGGGTGCAGATTTCGACAGAGCGGGGTGCAGATTCTGCACCCAAACCACCACTTAACCATCAAGTAACCGAAGAGCAGCTGCAGCGCGAGTTGGCTGGAGTGATTGTCGAGCAGGATCAACAAGCACTCGCCGGCGATGACCGCCAACGCTTTGCCATGTTCGCTCAGTGGGAGCCCGCGACGAAGGCGATGGCCGATCAGCTCGCTATCGCTGGCCTGCCATCTGACTCGCTGACCGATGAAGTCATTTCAGGTTTCAAGGGCTTTCACGTTGCCAAACCGTCCACTGTCGATAGCGCTGCGGGCTGGTGTTTCCGGCTGGCTACCTGGATCAAGCGTGAGCGGGTGAAGACTGCTGGTGTTGTGGTTCAGGCCGATGCGCCTGGGTATGACGATGAAGACACCAGCTGGATCAATGGAGGTGTCAAATGAATCAAGTTTCAGTAATTGCCACCGGCCTATGGGCCAAGGTGCAGACCGGCCAGTTCATCGCTGCTGGTGAAAGCGAAAACATCCCGCCCGCCGCAGAACTGTCCCAGGCCACGGCCAAGGTCATCAACGGCTTGTTCCGAGAACTGCGCTCGATTTTCCCGGCATGGAAGCAGGCATGGCCGGATATGGCGACCTACAAGGCGGCTAAGCAGCAGTGGATGCGCGGTTTTCTTGAAGCCGGGATTTGCAGCACCGAGCAGCTGCGCTTCGGCCTGATGCAGGCGCGCCAAGCCGCCAAGGACTTTGTGCCGAACGTGGGTGTGTTTATCGGCTGGTGTACGCCAACAGCGGAAATGCTTGGCCTGCCGAGGTTGGCTGCGGCTCACCGCGAGGCTTGCCGTAACGCGCATCCGTCGATGGCCGGTCAGGCCAAGTGGACCCATGACGCGGTGTGGCACACGGCCAAAGAGTGCGGCTTTGAAAACCTCAACCGACTGTCCCATGACTTGAGCGTCAAGCTGTTTGAGCGCAATTACACGATCACGGTGCGCCGCATTCTGGCGGGCCTGCCGTTGCAGAAAATGCCATTGGCTTTGCCACCACGGGCCATTGAACGAAGCGCACCCGAAGTGGGCAACAAGGCTCTGGCGGCGCTGCGGGCCATGCGTTCGGGAGGTGCAGCGCATGCCTAATCCTCACCTAGCTCCGGTGGAGCCAAGCGCCTACCGCTGGGCCGTTCATTGCTGTTCGTACAAGCTCGACTTGAGCCACAAGCCCGACCGGGCCGTGGCCCTTTTTGAGCACGAAAGCGCGGCAAAGTACTTCGGCGGGCTGATGTGGCCCAGTACCTTTGAAGTGGTGGACCTGCAATCACCTGGTGGAGCGGGGCAATGAATACAAAAATCAAAACTCTGACCGTGAAGCTGTCCGACGCTGAGATTGGCCGCAATGCCAAGCTTGAGCATGTGCGCGATCTGCGTGATGCCGGTCACCCGGCGTTGCACTTTCGTTTCGCCAAGAACCGTACCCGTGGCGCTTGGTACTTGCTCAACAAGCGCCGCTGGCATCGTATCGGGTCATTCCCAGCCTTGAGCGTCAAGCAGGTACTGGCTGCGCTACCAGCTGTGCGTTTGCGTGTCTCAGCAGATGAAGGCTCGACCATTGGGCAATGGATTACCACGGGCGAGCTGCTCAATTGGTATGCCGCCCGAATGTCCCTCGACCGCAGCCTGTCGGCTAAGCGCAAGAACACCGGCGCCTCTGTCATGAAGTGCCACCTGCTGCCGCGCCTGAGTGATTTGCCGTTGGTGGAGGTCAACAAGGCCACGCTCGATACCCTGTTCATGTGGCCGATGCAGGAGACTCTTTCAATCGATTACGTGCGTCTGGCGTTCCAGTTGCTGGCCTTGGCCTTCCGGCAGGCGCTTAAGCTCGACCGAATTTCGTCCAATCCAATGGCGGGCATCAAGTTCAGCGACTTCTCCAAGGCCAAGGTTGGGATCAAACCATCACGTCTGCGTGGTGTTCAGTTGCAGGACCTGTTGGGCGAACTGGGGCAGGCCATGGCGAACGATCCGGCTGACGCCATGCTGGCCCTGACGATGCTGTGCCACGGCACCCGAATCGGGGAGACCCGGCAAGCGCGCTGGCCGCATGTCAGCCTGGCCGAACGCGAGTGGTTCATTCCAGCAGAACACACCAAAACCGGCGTGGAGCATCACCTGCCGCTGACTGACCAGATACGCGCTCTGTTGATCCAGTACCGGGAAACCCAAACCTCCCGTGGCTATGACGGCCAATACCTGTTCCCGGCACGCAATGGCAAGGCGCTGAGCGAAGGACAGGCCAGTGCTGTGTTCACCCGGCTTGGCAAGGGCGAGTGGATCAGTCACGACCTGCGCAAGGTGGCCCGTACCGGTTGGGCAGACCTCGGCATCGACCACCTGATCGGTGAGCTGCTGATCAACCACGCGATGGGCCACAACGTGAAGGTGTACATCCAGTCGGACGTGATGAGCCGCAAGCGTGACGCGCTTGAGAAGTGGCACGCCCATCTAGATCAAAAGGGTTTCAGCCTGATCCACAAGCAGACAGGCGTTAGATTCGGAGAATCCGGTAATACGCTGGAAGCCTCTAACGGCGTGGCTTGCAGCGCTCCTCAGAAAACAACCATAGGCGAGGTTTCAAAATGATGATTCGCAAACCGCTGCACCGGCCTTTGGGCGATACCGAACACATGCTTGAGCAATGGGGCTGGTGG
The DNA here is from genome assembly GCA_040385125.1 of Pseudomonadota bacterium. Lineage (GTDB taxonomy): Bacteria > Pseudomonadota > Gammaproteobacteria > Pseudomonadales > Pseudomonadaceae > Aquipseudomonas. Next base: position 7,097 of record JAZKIA010000063.1, read on the forward strand.
CGAATGGACGGAATGGGGATTCCCTGTTATGCCTCGCCGATGCTGGCCCTGATGCGTGACGCGATGCCTTCCAGCACGAAGTCGTACACCATCACTGATGATCTGGCCTGTGCTGTTGATGGGGCGTTGGCCAGGCTGTGCAAGCGTGATCAGCAGATGGGCGATATGGTCTGGATGTACTACGGCGCCAAGTGGCCAGCAACTCGTGTGGGGCGTCACTACAAGGTGAGCGAAATGAAGGCGCGGGAGTTGATCAAAGCGGGTGTGGCCTGGATCGACTGCGTTTTGGAGACCCTGCGCGCAGCTGCGTAAAAGAGTTGTCCATATGGAATAGCTCTGTTTTCATAGCACCGTGTTTAGCTGTTACAGCGGGACACCACAGTGAAAGCCCGGCCATTGAGTCGGGTTTTTTTATGTCCAATGTTTGGATTAGAAGCCTAGCTTGGTACAATTACTCCATGAGCAGATTGATTACCTGCCAAAAAGTCTATGGGGACTGATCGGTTCAAACCCGGTTACGCAGACTGCCTTGATGGCGATCCTAATCGCAACGATGGTCTTGATGACTGGAATTGATAGCTACATTGGGTCGCTGCCCGCAACAGCTGTGATTGCGGATAAGGGGAAATCGATGGTTAAAAAATTGGTAGTAATTGCAACTCAAGCTGTACTGAAAACATCCACCGCCATCATGGCGGGTTGCGTAGCGAATGGTACGGTCCCCGCTTTATCTGAGGTTTAGCCTCTAAAGAAGCCCCGCAAACGCGGGGCTTTTTTGTTTTTGGTGTCCCGTCCTGAATAAGGTTTACACCTTCTGACCTATTTTCAGGAGGATGTA
>JAZKIA010000064.1:0-2560 GCA_040385125.1 Pseudomonadota bacterium
GTTTTTTCCCGGTAGGGATCGGTAACGGGGCCAGATAATCTTGCTGCGAAAACATACCCTTTTGGCTGATACCCGCTTCATGACGACTCATTACTTCATCCCCGGCTGCAAGAACACCGAGCACTGCTGCCCGCCGAGAACATAGCGCTTTGTTCTGTCCAAAGCAGGTGTTGGGTCGTTGCGTAAAGCCACTACCCCAGAAGACTCACTTAGTGTAAACGCCACGCCGCGCTCCCCTCCGACAAAGCTGAGCGCTCCAAGCATTGCCGTCAGCGGCGTCTGGTAGCGCAAACGTAACGACACTGTGGAGGGTTGCGAGGCAAACAGGTTTCTAATCTCTTTTGCAAACGGGCCCGTCAGGCGCAAGCCCTTGCCTTGCGTATAAGGAATCCACTCACACCGACTACTGTGAAGCCAGCAATCGCCAATGTCTTGCATCGGTTCTTCCGCGCGATAAAGACCTTCGCCGTTTTTAACTCGCTCGCGCATCGCCAAGGTATCTATCGGGTTACCTATCATGGTTAGGTCCAGGTAAACATTGTTGGGTTCAGCGCCTGGCAAATCGATGCTCAAAGAGTCGATATATGAGGTGAACAACAAACCCATATGACTGCTGGTGCCCTTGGGCTCATTGCGCCCTACAAAACTGACCCTTGGCGCATACAAAATTTCGTATAACTTGCTCAACTCTTGTTGCTGAGCATCAAACGACAGCGGGCTTAGGTTTCTGGCACGGGCTTTTGACCAGCAACAATAATTCAGAAAATTTTGCATGGGGGTTTGCTGGAAATACCAGGTGATCAAATACAACACGCCCAGTACTGCAATCAGTAAATTGAGAGGTCCCATCCATAGTGCAAAACCCGCTATCGCTGCTTTAGCCGTCATTGTTCCCGCGAGAACACGGGCAGTGTAATAAATGCCGGCCAGCCCCATTACCCCAAAGGTGGAAAGTTGCCCGCCAACTACGTCATGCCGCATGTCTAACCACGGGTCTAAAGTGCTGTGGGCATTTTCTATTTGTACTTGAAGAGATCTGAATTCATAAAGGGCAGCCACAGCAGAAAACACTCCAATCAACGCCCCAAAAAGTGTTAATGCAGGCGCTATGGCCCTTTTGCTATTTGACAATTTAAATGAGAAAACCCTGTCTACATCCTTGTTCCTCACCTGACTATCAATCACCGCCACCAGCGCTGCCCCGGCATACAGCGTCGCAGACATCGTGTCATTAGACCGTTGCTTATCCATCCCCTCCAGTACACCCGCCTGCTCCAGATAATTCCCGGCGTTCCAGCTATTGAGCAACAAGGCCGCCACTGCCACCAATCCACCGGCGCCCTGAACAGCAGAAGAGTTGACGATGTTGCCCACTTGCCCTGCACCAATCGCCTTGCCCGTTTTGTTGGCCCAGCGGGTGAGGTCTTCGGCGGGGCTGCCAAACAATTGCCAGGCACGCACGCCACCTTCATTACTGGCACGCAACCCCACACCATTGCCCAAACGGACCGCTACCAAAATCCCCAGCCAAGGGCCACTGAGAGTGCTGGCGGGCTTACTTTGAAGCAGTATCAACGCAGCACCCAAGCGTTTGATCAGGATGTTCCAGTAGCCACTCGTGTTTTGGGCGCGCTGAGCAAGGCTGGTCACGAGCGACTCATCTAGAGCACCCAACACGTTAACAATGGCTTGCTTGGCGTTAGCCTGATTCTCAAGCCCCAGCGCGGCAATCAATTCCCCGGTACGACTGGTGATATTGACGACCGCTTCCAGGCTCGGTACCCAGCCGGAGAATAATTGGCGCAACGCCCCATCATCAGCACTGCGAACATAGTCTGCATATTGCTCGGCGCCTTGTTTGCGTATGCATTGAGCACTGAGGCAAGCCATGGCCAGTTTGTCGAGCCATTCTCGGTGCTCCGAATCGTTGTAGTCGACATGCCATGTGCCGCTTTGGTGTCGGAACAAATACACACCTCGGTCGGCGTAGAGCACTTCGTGGCGTTGTTTCAGGTTCGTAAAATGCGCTGGGGCGGTGTGGTCGAGCCATTGGTTCATGGCGGGCAGGTCGATGTATTGCTCAACCTTGTCACTGGTCTGGGTGTTACTGAGGTTCTTGAGTTTGCTTACCTGATAGTCGAGTACCATTTCGAGGACTTCGCTATGCAGTTCGAGCGGAATGAACTCGCGTATGGGCGCAACAGCCGCTTGCTCGCGCAAGTGGATTTCAACCAGTCGGGGTTCATTCTGCAAAGTACGATGAGACGTACCGCGTTGAATATTGGCGGCGTACCGCTCCCTCGCCAAAGCTTCCAAGCGTGTCCGCGTATCCAGCAGCATTTGCGCCTGTTTAGCCGTCAGCTCGATGTCACGGTCTCGGTAGCGATAATTGAACATGCCAATGATGTCGTTAGGATCTTGCGTCACCAGGCTGCGCACAAACCCGCCAATGCTCAACCGCAGGTTGTTGTCGGCTTGCCATTGCTCATGGCGTGACTCGACCAACTCCTGTTCATGGTTGATGTCGCGCAGTACGCCGAGGTCGTCGTCGAGGCAGGCG
>JAZKIA010000065.1:0-3692 GCA_040385125.1 Pseudomonadota bacterium
CCTCAATGCTCTTGGCAGCAGTCGTGTTGAAGCCGCCATTCATTTGGGCCATGAATACAGTCGAGACTCCCATCGCATGTGCCGCACCGGCAGGGCGCTTGTAATTCCCGCCGCTGGTGATGGTGGGCAAGGGCTTATCCAGAGCTTTGCCTTCGTCGGCGAACCTGAACTTCACCAAGTGCGCCGCTGCGATCGCACGATGATTCTGTGTCATCAGGGTGCCGGCTGGCTTATCTACAGTCACTGGCTTACCTGAGTATCCCGGTCCGCCGACACCAATCAGTACTGGGCTTATCAACGTCAGCTCTCCACGGTTGGCGCAAGTGATCGTCGGTAGTGGGGCACCCGGATCGTTTACCCGGTCGCTGCCCTGATGCGTGGCCGGCGCAATGATAGGGCTGGCCATAGCAAACGATCCGCCCCGGGGCCAAGAGGTCACGGTGCGTAGGGGCTCGTCGGCAGACTGCACACTTTCCCCGGACCAGTTTGCGATCGGTACGATAAAAGGGTTAGCGGCATCAAGAACGAATTTGCGCATACCCTTGGCTACACGGCGGAGGGTGGCCGGGGCAAGATCCTTTTTACGGCCAAAGATGCTTTTGCTTGGGATCGTCCAGTCAATGCACTCGGCGGCTGTGCGCCACTTCTGCTGGCCCTTCACAGGGTTCTTGGCGTGAGTTGGCTCGGGCCACGCGATAGGTTGGCCATCGCAGCGGGCAATCATGAACAGGCGCTCCCGGCTGGTTGGGGCGCCGAAGTCGCAAGCCTTGATTACGCGCCATTCGACGACATAGCCCAGGCGCTGCAGCTCGGCGACAAACACGGCCCACGTCTGACCGCGGCGTTTTTGGTTGGGTACCAGGAACTGCTCACTGACCGGAACCACTTCACCTAGCTCAGCAATCCTGCCTCCCAACTTGACGACACGCCCAGTCGATTTGCAACGCTTAGCTACCAGCGGTCCCCATTGCAGGATCTGCTTCACGTTCTCGAGGCTGATCACCCGGGGCCGCTTCATGCCTGCCCACTTCAAGCCGATCCACGAAAGGTTTCGAATCTCGCGCTTGCGCGGCTGGCCACCGGCTGCCTGGCTGTGGTGGGTGCAGTCAGGAGACATATGGAACCAGCCCACGGCCCGGCCACCGCATTCAGTGTCAGGGTCGCCCTCAAACACATCAGTGGTGAAGTGCTTCGCGTGTGGATGATTGACCGTGTGCATGCTGATCGCCGCAGAGCTGTGGTTCTTGGCGACTGTTACTGCGCGGCCAAGGCCCATTTCCAGCCCAGTACCGGCACCTCCGCCGCCGCAGAAGAAGTCCACGACGATCTCATCGTCCTGCTGATTGAAGCCAAGGCCGTACTGGGTTTTGAAATCGAAGGGGTGTTTCTTCTGTTGTGCGGGCATAGGGGATCCTCGCCGGGGCGGCGTTATTTAGAAAAATTGAACAGGTGCCAGTAGCTACCAGCACAGAAGTGGTGTTTGATGTAGTGGCGTTCTGATACTTAGAGGGAGAGCAGATGAGCGACACCATAGATCACAAGTCGGGTCGTCCGATTGACGCCGAAGCTCTCGTTGTTGGAGCCGGCGTGTTGGGGACTGTTCAGCTAGTTAATCTGGCTGTGCAGCACAAAGAAGTTATCGCTGCTGCAGGTTCGGCATTAATAGGCGCGGTTGTCACTAATCCCAAGATCGCCATGACTATTGCGGGCACTGCCGCTGTTGGGTATGGGATCTACCGCATCACTCAATCCGGCACCAAGATTGAGTTTGGTAAGTTCAAGTACGAGAGAAAGTGACGTTCTCTCTCCTTGAGAGGAATGCCCTGGCAGGTAGGGCCAGAGGGGGAAGCGGCCCGAAAGGTCGAAACTGCCTTTAGGCCGCCCGCTGCTGCTCTATCGGTTTCGGCGGCCACTCCGTAAACCCAACCTTCGGCGCCTTCGTCTTCGGGTTGATGATTGGCTTGCCCTTGGCATCAACCAGCACAGCCTTAGCCCTGATGTGCATGTCGCGCACTTCAGGGTCTTGCGCGCCAGTTCAATGAACTGCTCGGCGTACTGTGGCGCGTCGAACATGGGCGATAGCTGGCGAACCGTATCCCCCCCCCCATGATTTTCTGGGCTCTCTTCTCGACCAAGGCCAGCCACTCAGCTTCCGGGATTAGCTCTACGCCGCCAGGGGCCTTGAGGTTCTTTCGGGTGCCGCTGGTTTTCTTGCGGGCCTCGATCTTGGCGAGATCCTGGGTCATGCCAAACACTGCAAATGTGCTCATGCGTTTTCTCCGGGCAGCCGTCGGCTTGGCCAGGCTGGCTTGATTCGTTGAAGTGGGTTATTTCTATTGTCTCGACACTTTTTGCTACTGACGGAGTATTTCAATGAAGCGATCACTGCTTGGCGCTTTGGTTGTATTGACTGCGGGGACTGCGAATGCGGGGATCCCGCTAGTCAACGTAACCTGCCCAGGAAACATTGAGGTACACGCTGATGAGGGGGGGCCAATCTATATCAACGGTAAAGAGGCCAAGTTGAAGAAGTTCAGTGAGACTTATTTCGAGGCCAAGGGTAGTAACGTCACCATCTCATTGATGGTGAATCCCGACGGTTCTCCAAGTGTTTCATACACCGGCAAGGGCAAAGCGAATGGTGTTTGCCAAGTCAAATAGTAGACATCATGAACATGATGACTCGTCTTCGACCCTGGCGGGTAAACAAGCAGGGTCAGGCTGTTGAGCGCTTCAGCTGATCTGTGAGCTGAGTGGGTAGCCCGCGTAGTGTCAGCGTGCCGCCGGCCTGGTCGAACTCGATCTTTGAGCCCAGCAGGTGCGCCTCGAAGCTGATCGACAGGCCTTCGGCCCGCCCTGTGAAGCGTCTGAACTGGTTCAAGGTGCGCTTATCGGCTGGAATCTCCGGCGACAGGCCATAATCCTTGTTGTGGATGAAGTCGTAGAAGGCTTTCGGCCGATTTTCGTCGATCAGCTCTGACAGTTCGTTGAGGCTCACCGGCTCGCCAATCTTGGCCTGGGCCATTGAGTAGCTGACCAGCGCATGAGTCTTCTCGCGGGCGCTGGCTTCGTGCATGTCCTCAGCCGTTACAAAGTCGCTGAATGCCTTGAGCAGCGTTCGGGTTTCGCCCGGGCCGTCGACACCTTCCTGACAGCCGATGAAGTCGCGGAAGTAGTCGGTTGCTTTGCGGCCCTTCGAACCTTTCAGGTATGAAATGTACTGCCGCGACTTCGGGTTGTTGCGCCATTCAGAGATATTGATCCGGGCGGCCAGGTTGATGTTGCCGAAGTCCAGATGCTTGGACGGCGTGACACTCAGATCTGCATTCACGGTTACGCCTTCGCTGTGCTGGAGCAGGGCAACGACCAGGTACTCAGTCATGCCTTGCTGGTAGTGAGCGAACAGCACGTGCCCACCAACAGAGAGGTTCGATTCTTCCATGAGCTTTGTCAGGTGCTCGACAGCTGTGTGGCTGAACTCGATGAAGTCGCCGCCTTCGATATAGGCCTGTAGCCATCCGCTGAGCGGGTAGGCTCCAGACTGAGCATGGAAGAAGCCCCAACCCTTTCCAGTCTTTGCGTTGTAGGCTTCGTTCAGGTCTTGCAGCAGGTTTTCGGTGGCCTGAGATTCGACCAACTCTGTATCACTGACGTGCAATACGGCAGGAGAGCCGTCGGGCTTCTTGTCGATC
>JAZKIA010000066.1:0-60919 GCA_040385125.1 Pseudomonadota bacterium
CGCATGGCGCAAGAGCACGGCATGATCGAACCTTTCGTCGAGCGTCAGGTGCGTGGCGAAGGCGAGAACCGTCTGATTTCCTACGGTGTGTCGAGCTATGGCTACGACGTTCGTTGCGCGAATGAGTTCAAGGTGTTTACCAATATCAACTCGGCAACCGTTGATCCGAAGAATTTCGACGAAGGCAGCTTTGTTGATGTCGTCAGCGACGTGTGCATCATTCCGCCGAACTCCTTCGCTCTGGCACGCACCGTTGAATACTTCCGTATTCCACGCAACGTACTGACCATTTGCCTGGGTAAAAGCACCTACGCGCGTTGCGGCATCATTGTTAACGTGACACCGCTTGAGCCCGAGTGGGAAGGTCACGTAACGCTGGAGTTCTCCAACACCACCACGTTGCCTGCCAAGATCTACGCGAACGAAGGCGTGGCACAGATGCTGTTTTTTGAGTCGGACGAAGAGTGCGAAGTATCGTACAAAGACCGTGGCGGCAAGTATCAGGGCCAGCGTGGCGTCACCCTGCCGCGCACCTGACGAACAGAGGGAATTCTTGAGCGATTGAGCACTCTATCGAGTGTATGCCGGTTGCGCACCCAGCGAGCCGGCTCATCGCTCAGGAGTGCCCCATGAAGATCGATCCGAGTATCCACGCCCAGCTTGCACGCCTGGAGCCTAACCAGGTGGGGCTGCTGGCCTGGTCGCTACTCGCTCATCCCCAGATTCAAGCAGGTGGCATCCCCGGCCAACCTGATCCTGATACCCCGCAACCGACTGAACCCGGCGTGCCTACGCAGCCTGATGAGGCTCCGCCTGTGCCCGTGGCCTGAGGGGTATGAGTGGGTGGCTGCATCGCTGGCAAGCCAGACTCCCACAGGGTTTTGGGTTGCTGTTACTTGCCAGGCATCAGCGTTAACCGCGTTTTGCCATAAGCCTTGTCAAAGTTTTGCGGCTGCATCGGGAAGCTGATGTATTGGCCTTTGAGCCACGGGTCAATGCCGTCGGCATAGTGCGGGCTGGCTGGGTTGCTGGACTGGCCACTGCTGTTTTGGCCCATCATCGGTTCGGCTTGCCCGAAGTCGACGATCATGCGCATGGACGGGATCAGCGTGGTTTCGAAGCTGTTGCCGCCAGCGTTATACGCCGCGGTGTTCAGTGTGGTGTGGTCGCCGCCTGCCGCAATGGGGCCACGAACGGTTTGGCCCGCGCTATTGCGCCACAGGTAATGATGCAGTTTGCCCCATTGCCAGGCCTTGTGATCGCTGCCCATCAGGCTGTCGCCGGTGCTGATTGCCGCGGCCAGGCTGCGGGCCAGAATGGCCGGTTTGTCTTCTTTTTGCGCAGTGCCGATGTCGTCCCAGAACGGGCTGTCTTCGCGCCCCAGCAGGTGGTCGGCTTGAGCGGCGTAAGACAAATTGGCGTTGGCCATAAAGGCTTTCCAGTTGGCACTGGTCTCGGGACCCAATTCATCGAGGAATATCTGCTGGGTGCTTTGTTGCAAAAACAGCTCATACAGCGCTGCATCGGCGGAAACTGGGCTGAGTCTGCCGTCAAAGGCCTGCAGGCGGCTCAGGGCTTCACGGGCTTTGGGCTGATCCGCGGGGGGCAAGGTCGCTATGGCCTGCTGCAGGGGCTGCGCCATACCGGGTGCTGCGAACATGTTCTTCAGCTTGGCCGCGAACAGCGTGGTTTGGTCGTACTGCATGCTGATCAGGCTGCGAGTGTCCTGCTTGCTACTGCCCGCCAACTGCGCAAGGCGCTCGCTGCGTTCGGGTGATAACCACGAGTTGGACAGTTGCATGCCGTAGCCATAAGCCGCAGTACGCTGATTGGCCGTGCCCAGCCAGCCTTGGACCGGGTCTTGATCATAAGGGTGCAGCATCGGGTCGGCATAACCGTCCCAATCGTAGCGACTGTCCCAACCCGGCGAGGCAAACAAACCCAGGCCTTCACGACGATTAGGGTACAGCCCGGTGACTTGCCAGCCCGTGTGGCTGGCGTCGGCGTATACAAGATTCAGCGCCACGGCGCGAATTTCCCGGCTGGCGTCAGACGCGGCTTCGCTGTTTTGCGCACGGGACAGGTCGAAAAACGCATCCAGGGTTTTGTCGCCCTTCAGATCCGGGGTTTGCAGTGCAAGTCCAAGGCTGCTGTTTAAGGCATTCGGTGTGCCCAAGGCACTGTTGAGCAGTGGCCCGTGGCGTGTTTCGTAAATGGTTTCACGGATCGGACGCTGACCTTTGATGAAAAACGTCTCGTTGCGCATGGTTGCGGGCAACCATTTGCCGTCAGCCAAGTAGTACAAGTTATTGCCTTGGCGTTTGAGTTTCTCCAGAAACACATCCTGGTTATCGCCCATGGCCATGCTCATGCCCCATGCCACCTTGCCATTGAACCCGGCAAACAGCGTAGGCAAACCGGCAACCGAGGCACCGGCGGCCTGATATTTTGGCGCGCGGATCTGCACGTAGCTCCACGCCGAAGGCACGCCGATGGGCTGGTGAATGTCGTTGGCCAGCAGGCTTTTGCCGCTGCGGCTGCGTTGCGGGCCAATCGCCCAGTTACTGCCTGCCGTGACTCCGGGCAGACTCAACTGAGTCACCTGCTCAATGGCTTGGGTGAGGCTACTCAAACCTTGCAACTGGCTGCCCAGACTCAGGCCCTTGAGTTTGTCGGCTTCGCTCGTTGGCAGGGCTTCATTGGGGTAGGTTGGCGTCAGCCACGGGAGTTTATCGGTGCCGACTTTTTGCGCCAGCAGCAGCGAGTTGAGTTCTTCTTGTAGATTGGTCGACATGCCGAAGTTAAGCAGACTGAAAATCAGTGCGCTGTCCTCAGGTTTCCAGTACTCGGCTTTATAGCCGGCTTGCGCCAGATCGGCCGGGAGCTTGTCGCGGTAGCGGAACAGATAGGCGTTGACCCCGCGGGCGTACACCTCGAAAAACTTTTTGAGCCTCGGGGACGCGCTTTTATAGAGTTCGGTAGCGTTCTTTTTCAGGTTGACGCTGCGCATCAGGCGGTCGGTTTCCAGTGCATCGGCACCGTTCAACTCGGCCAAGCGGCCTTGAGCCAGCAAGCGCAGGCGTACCATCTGGCTGATACGGTCGCTGGCATGCACGTAACCCAAGGTGAACAGGGCGTCATGGAAACTGCTGCTTTCGATCAGCGGCATGCCCTGTGCGTTGCGGCGAACCGACACATTCTGCGCCAGCCCTTTAAGCGGCTGTACACCTGTAGTGGGCACCAGGCTTTCAGTGGAGTGGTTGTTTAGCTGGCAACCGGACAAGCCCAACAGGCTGAACACTGCCGCGGCAACGCCGAACCGGGGTAAAAAATGAGTAAGGGCTGGCGAGGCCATGGCAAAGCTCCTGCGGGGTGGTGTCATCGAAAGGCGCTACGTTAGTGAGGCCGATGACGCCGTGCAAGCGCTATCACAGCGGTGCCGCGCAAGCCCGTCCGCGCCGTCTGCATCATGAGCAGGCCCACTCCCACTTCAGAACGGTGCAAAACCTGTGGGAGCCGGGCTTGCCTGCGATGGTATCGCTGCAGTGTGTCAGGCAAACCGCGTCGTTTGCATCGTGAGTAAGCCCACTCCCACAGGACGGTGCCAAACCTGTGGGAGCCGGGCTTGCCCGCGATGGTATCGCTGCGGTGTGTCAGGCAAACCGCGTCGTTTGCATCGTGAGCAAGCCCACTCCCACAGTAGATCGCAGTCTTCGAGCCTCGTCAGCGCCTACAGATTTTTCGTAGCCCTTGTTACTTCGGCGGATTGATTTTTGCCGCCAGTGCGTAGGCTCGTTTAGTGGCCGGCCGGGCCTCGATACGCTGGAACCATACCTTCAGTGCCGGGAAGTCATCCAGGTTCTGACCTTGCCATTCATAGGGCACGATCCACGGATAAATCGCCATGTCGGCAATGCTGTACTCGTCACCCGCCACAAACTGGCAGTTTTCGAGGTGCTTGTTCAGCACGCCATACAATCGAGCGGTTTCGTCCACATAGCGCTTCATCGCATAGGGGATTTTTTCGGGGGCGAAGCGATTGAAGTGATGGTTTTGCCCAGCCATTGGGCCCAGGCCACCCATTTGCCAAAACAGCCATTGCAGGGCCATTTGCCGGCCACGAAGGTCTTTAGGCAGGAATTGCCCGGTTTTTTCCGCAAGGTATAAGAGGATAGCGCCCGACTCGAACATCGGCAGCGGTTCACCACCGTCAGCTGGCGCTTGATCAACAATTGCCGGAATACGGTTGTTGGGGGCGATCTTCAGAAAGGACGGTTCGAACTGTTCGTTTTTACTGATGTTTACCGGGTGCACCGAGTAAGGCAGGCCAGTCTCCTCAAGGAATAGCGAGATTTTGTGGCCGTTAGGGGTGGTCCAGTAATAAAGATCGATCATGAAGGGCTCCAGAGATGAGATGTTCACGCGCTCATCAAAGGTAGCAGTTAAAGCACACACGCCGCACGTGCCCAAGGCAGGTGCGGCGTGTGCAGGGCATCCTTAGGGATCAGGCGCCGTGGCACTTCTTGAATTTTTTGCTGCTGCCACACGGGCAAGGGTCGTTGCGGCCGACGTCTTTCAGTTCGTTACGCACAGGCTCTTGAGGCGCGTGGCCACAGTTCGGGCCGTGCACATGACCGTGGTCGTGGTCGTGGTCGTGGTCGTGGGTGTGAGCCTGGTGATCATGATCGTGGTTGCAGTCTGGGCCATGAACGTGGGGTTGTTGGGTCATTACTCAATCACTCTGGAATAAAATCGGCAGGGATTATCTCGCCTTTACGCATCAGGTGCACGTCGTAACCGTAGAACAGGCCGGTTTCCAGCGTGCCTTCAAGTCGATAGGGAATCGGCCGGTCCGGAGATTCAAGCAATTTGACCAGCGGTCGTACTTGTGGCCACAGGTTGGTACGAATTGGCACCACGAACTCGGAGTGGCTTTTGGGTTCTACGCTGAACCAGTAGCTGTACTCACCTTGAGTCAGTTTCACCGGGCCCAGGTAGATGGTGTAGAGCAGGCCGCGCACAGTGAGTGTTGAATCGTTTGGGTTATCGACTCGAAAATGCAGCTTGAAACGCTGTTCCAACAGCTTGGCCTTGATCAGCTCCACTCGCTCCAGATGCACCTCAGGGTCTTTATCGTCCGAATCAAACCAGGAGACACAGCCGGATAGCGCCAGAACCATCATCAGGGCGACTATTTTTGTTATTTGAGCCCGAGAATCCATTCCTTACTCCCAGCCAGGCCGTAGCCTGAAAACTGCTTGATTCGGCTTATTGACCGAAAAAACCGGCGCAGCATTTTTTGAATTTAAGGCCGCTGGCGCATGGGCAAGCATCATTGCGTCCAACTTTGAGTGGCACGGTGGGATCTATGAAATACCAACGACCAGCGTTTTGTACAAATGACGAGCGTTCGCGGTGACTGTGCTCGCCATTGGCATCGTGCCAGCGTGCCGTAAAGGTCACAAACGCATGTTCAGGCTGACCGCCGAACACTTCGCTGCTTTCAACTTCCAACCCCAGCCAGGTACTTTGCGCGCTCCAGTCGGCGATGGACTGGCGATCCAGGCCCGTTTGTTGAGCGGGCAGGGTTGTCGTCACAAGGTAATCAATCAGCCCCAGTACATACGCGCTGTAACGTGAGCGCATAAGGGTTTCAGCGCCAGGGGCCGGGTGCCCTGCGTGATAGTGCCCGCAGCAGGCGGCCAGCAAATTGCCGCTGCCACAGGGGCAAATGGATGTACTCATCGGTTTACCACCAATATTTGCCAAAGTTTTCCGGGTTGGCCCAAAACCTGGCATTGAGCCAGTCGGGTACTTGTTTGTACTCGCGCAGATCGTAGGTAAATAGCGTCAAAACCTGCGTGTCGCGCTGAAAGTGCTCATTGCTTTGCAGGGCAAGTGAGAAGAAGTCGGTTTCGTTCCAGTCGCAAGCGGTCAGATCAGCCAGCACCGCGATGCGGCTGGCGTTCAGGTTACGAATCCCGCCCAGCAGCTCCAGGCCTGTACGTTTGGGCAAGTGCTCCAGGCAATCGACAACCAGCGCAAGGTCGAAGCGCTGAGCGGCGAGTTCTGCTGGCAAGACGCCGGGCGGTGTCTGGGCGATCAACGCTTCAGGGTGTGCCTCCTGAAAAGCCTCCAGCGCCGGGAAGTTGCTGGCGCCAACCACGAGCAGGCGTTGCGGGGCATAAAGCTCAAGCAGAGCCGCCAGCGCTTGTTGGGGCGTGCGTGTAGAAATACCAAGCGTCATCGAAAGTCCTCAATCAGAGTGCCCAAGACTAGCGTGCTACGGCTGCTCGGCCTAGGGCTTATATGGCCGGTTGCTGGCGCAGAACTCAACAGACGTCTTTACTTTCGGGACATCGGCCAAACGCCGACCCCTCAGGAGAGACCCCTTTATGAGCATCATCAGGACAGCGATACCGTTGGTTGTTCTTACGAGCGTGCTAACAGGTTGCGCCGGTTTGCAAAAAACCGACTGGCCCACCTGTGCTGCGGTGGGTGGTGTAGGCGGCGCGGCGCTCGGCGCGATACAAAGCTCAGCCTGGGCGGGTGGTGGCGCCCTGTTCGGTGCCGGTATGGCAGCGGCGTATTGCTGGGTCCACGGCGATGGCGATGCGGACGGTGATGGCGTACTCGACAGCCTCGACAAGTGCCCGGACACCCCGCAAGGGGTGAAAGTTGACGCCGCGGGCTGCCCGATAGTGGCAGTGGTGGTGGTCGAGGAAGTGGTGGTGGTTAAAGAAGAGACCATTGTGGTTCGTGACGTTCACTTCGAGTTCAACTCCGCCAAACTGACGGCTGCCGACAAGGACACGCTTAACGTGATTGCTGCGCGCCTGAAAAAAGACGCTGCCAATGCTCAGCTCAACGTCACGGGCTACACCGACAGCGTGGGCAGCGATGCCTACAACCAGAAATTGTCCAAAGAACGCGCCCGGTCAGTGGTCGAGTACCTGATCAGCAGCGGCATACCACGCAGTCAGTTCGTCTCCGTAGCGGGTGGTGGCGAAGCAAATCCGGTGGCCAGCAACCAGACACCAGAGGGGCGTGCCCAGAACCGGCGTACCGAGATTCAAATTATTCGCTAAACACCTGTAGCCCTTGCGTGCTGAACGCCGTTGGCTTGATCAACAGGGTCAAACCAACGGCCGCGCCGCTGCAATCGCCACCAACACCAGCCCGACAATCAAATTACACCCCACCAACCGGCGAATCCGCCCCAGCACTGCTGCCCCCGCAGCCCATTGCTCAGCTTCTACTGCTTGGCGCAGCTCGGGTAATTGCAGCGATTGAATCCGGATAAACAGCGCCACCATCACGATGTACAACCCCATCATGATCTGCACATAGCGCGGGGCAGTCTCGAAGCCGTTAAAGCGCAGTTGCAACAGGCCAACACCACTGATCGGCAAAATCACGACGGCAATCCACACCCAGACAAAAAAACGTCGAAATACTTCAACCCACAACTTTAGCCGTGGCGGGCCGTCAAGGGCCGTCATAGCTGCCGGGCGCAGGATCATCCAAGCGAAAAACATACCGCCCACCCAGATCAGGGCGGCCAAGACATGCAGGCTGTAGGTGAGGGCAAAGGCGGTCATTGGGGTACTCCGTTCGGCGCGAGATGAATTAGCGGGGTATGATAGCGGCCATTCGAACCACTGAAAATTTATCCAGCGTTTCTCGCGCCCGAAGAACCATGATTAGTACCGAACTCAAATCCCAGATCCAGGGCGCTTACTCGCGTTTTCTCGAAGCCAAGAGCCTGAAACCGCGCTACGGCCAGCGTTTGATGATCGCCGAAGTGGCCAAAGTGCTGGGCGATATCGACACCGATGAAGAAGGCCACCGCAGTGGCGACCCGGCTGTGGTCGCGGTTGAGGCAGGCACCGGTACCGGTAAAACCGTGGCTTACAGCATGGCGGCGATTCCTGTGGCCAAGGCCGCCGGCAAGCGCCTGGTAATTGCCACGGCAACCGTCGCGCTGCAAGAGCAAATCGTCTTTAAGGATCTCCCGGACTTGATGCGCAACAGCGGGCTGAACTTCAGCTTTGCGCTGGCCAAGGGCCGTGGGCGTTATATGTGCCTGTCCAAACTCGACATGCTGCTGCAAGAAGGCCACGCGCAAACCGCGACGGCGCAGCTGTTCGAAGAAGAAGGCTTCAAGATCGAAGTTGATGAAGCCAGCCAAAAGCTGTTTACCAGCATGATCGAGAAGTTGGCCGGCAATAAATGGGACGGTGACCGCGACAGCTGGCCCCAGGCCCTGGAAGACCAGGACTGGGCGCGCCTGACCACTGACCACAGCCAATGCACCAACCGTCATTGCCCGAACTTCGGCCAGTGCGCCTTTTATAAGGCTCGCGAAGGCATGAGCAAGGTGGATGTGATCGTCACCAACCACGACATGGTGCTAGCGGATCTTGCGCTGGGCGGCGGAGCGGTGTTGCCTGACCCGCGTGACACGCTGTACGTGTTCGACGAAGGTCACCACTTGCCTGACAAGGCCATCGGCCATTTCGCGCACTACACCCGCTTGCGCTCGACTGCCGACTGGCTGGAGCAAACCGCCAAAAACCTGACCAAACTGCTGGCGCAGCACCCGCTGCCGGGCGATCTGGGGCGGTTGCTGGAGCAAGTGCCGGAGCTGGCGAAAGAGATCAAGGCTCAGCAGCAGTTCATGTTCAGCGCCTGCGAGCAAGTTGCCGACTTCAAGGTCGGTGAAGAGCCTGAAGGTCGTGAGCGGCCGCGTCACCGTTTTGTCGGCGGTTTGATTCCGGATCACATGCGGGAAATGGGCATCGAACTGAAGAAGGGCTTCTCGCGTCTGACAGATCTGTTCACCCGTCTGACCGAAATTCTCAAGGACGGTATGGATGGCGAGGTCAACATTGGCATCACCAGCAATCAGGCCGAAGAGTGGTATCCGCTGTTTGGCAGCTTGTTGTCTCGCGCCCAGGGCAACTGGGAGCTGTGGACCGCGTTTACAGTCGAAGATCCTGAAGACAACCCGCCGATGGCGCGCTGGCTGACCTTGGCTGAAAGCGGTTCGTTGTTTGATATAGAGGTCAACGCCAGCCCGATCCTCGCGGCCGAAATGCTGCGGCGCAACTTGTGGAACGTAGCCTATGGCGCGTTGGTTACATCGGCGACGCTGACCGCCTTGGGCACCTTTGATCGCTTTCGGATGCGTGCAGGCTTGCCTAAAGCAGCCGTCACTGCGGTGGTCCCGAGCCCGTTTATGCACGCAGACGCCGGTGTGTTACGGGTGCCGGATCTCAAGGCGGATCCACGTGATGCGGTGGCGCATACGGCGGCAATCATCCGTGAGTTGCCGGGCCTGGTTGAAGGCTCGCGCGGTACGCTGGTGCTGTTTTCATCGCGCAAGCAAATGCAGGACGTGTTTGACGGCCTGGAGCGCGATTGGCGCAAGCAGGTATTTATTCAGGGCAACTTGTCCAAACAGGAAACCCTCAATAAACACAAGGCGCGGGTCGATGGCGGGGACTCCAGCGTGCTGTTTGGTCTGGCCAGTTTTGCCGAAGGCGTGGATTTGCCCGGCGCCTATTGCGAGCACGTGGTGATCGCCAAAATCCCGTTTTCGGTGCCTGATGATCCGGTGGAAGCGGCGTTGGCCGAGTGGATCGAAGCTCGGGGCGGTAACCCGTTCATGGAGATTTCGGTGCCTGACGCGTCGCTCAAACTGGTGCAGGCTTGCGGGCGTCTGCTGCGTACCGAGCAGGATCGCGGCACCATCACCTTGCTGGACCGGCGGCTGGTAACCCAGCGCTATGGCAAAGCGATTCTTAACGCCTTGCCACCTTTTCGCCGCGAAATTTCTTAAGCACCAGTCGGCATTAATGCCGGCTTTGCTGTCTATGCTTTGATATTCACCACCTCACAGGCCGGTTTTCGGTCGTTAGGGAGAGCCAGATCCATATGATTCGCCGTTCGTTGTCTGCTGTTTTTGCGTTGATGGTTGCGACTCCGCTATTGGCGGCGCCTGCTGGTCAACAGACCCTGTTCAATTTCGTTCGTCCGGCCGATGTGGTGCAGGTGGCGACGGTGGATGCGAGCTTGCCGCAATACAATGCGGAGCAAACGGCTGAGGGCGAAGTGTTGCGCCGGGTGACCTTTAACTCCGCTGCCGCGCCAAGCCTGAGGTTGACCCCGCAGAGCGGTGCGTGGGACTGGTCGCAGTCAGGGATGATGACCTTGCGCATTCAAAATGCGATGAACTGGGCTGTCACCCTCGACGTGACCGTGCAAAGCAATGACGGCAAGACCCTCACCAGCCGTATCGACCTGCCGGCAGGCCCGGCACAAACCTTGTTGCTGGCGTTGCAGGCGAACTCGCCACACAGTCAGGGTATGCGCGCGGGCCCGCCGATGCCGATGACGGTCGATGGCCAGCGCATTCTGCTGGCCAGCAGCCAAGGCGAGATCAATAGGAGCCAAGTAGTCTCGGTGACCCTGTCGATGCCGCAGCCGACTGTCGCACAAAGTATTTTGCTGGAGCGCTTTGGGGTGATGGACGGCGAAGGCGTGATCAAGGCAGTGTACGGTTCGATTGTCGACGGTTATGGCCAATCGACTCGGGCCAAATGGCCAGAGCGTGTTGCCAATGACGAACAACTCAAGGCTGCGGCAGCCAAAGAGCAGCAGCAACTCAAGGGCTGGCTGGTCGGGCGCACGGAGCAAGACAAATTTGGTGGTTGGCTCAAAGGTCCGGCGTTTGAGGCATCTGGCTTTTTCCGCACCGAAAAGCGTAATGGCCGCTGGAATCTGGTCACGCCCGAGGGGCATCCGTTCTACTCCCTGGGCTTGAACGCCGTGACGGCCAACGACAGCCAGACCTACGTTGCCGGGCGCGAGTGGATGTTCACGGATCTACCGAAGGAAGGCGCGCCTCTGGCGAGTTACTTCGGTACATCGGACCATAACAACGGCAATGGTGCCTCACAGGGCCGAGGTTTTAATGCCGGCAGCTGGTACAACTTCTATGGCGCCAACCTGCAACGCATCTATGGCCAGCCGTGCCGTGCCGCGAAGCCGGTCGAGGGCGCTGAAGTCGCCATCCCGTGTGCGCCTGAAGCTTTTGACGCCCAGCGCTGGCAGACCCACACCCTGGATCGCTTGCAAGCCTGGGGCTTCAATACCATCGGTAACTGGAGCGATCCACAGCTGGGCCTCAATGACCGTGTGGCCTACACATTGCCGCTGTCGATTGTCGGCGATTACGCCAGCATCAGTACTGGCAGCGATTGGTGGGGCGGCATGCCTGACCCGTTTGACCCGCGTTTTGCCATGGCCACCGAACGTGCCGTGGCGATTGCTGCCCGCGACCATCGTGATGATCCGTGGCTGATCGGTTACTTTGCCGATAACGAACTGGCCTGGGCCGGCCCTGGCAACGATCCAAAATCCCGTTATGCACTGGCCTACGGCACATTGCGCATGACCACCGACGTGCCGGCCAAACGCGCCTTCCTCAAACAATTGCGCGACAAATACCGTAACCAGCAAGGCTTGTCCAAAGCCTGGGGTGTCGAGATCCCAGCCTGGGAGTTGATGGAAGATCCGGGCTTTGAGGCACCGCTGCCTAACCCGGAACACCCAGAAATTGAAGCGGACTATCAGCATTTCCAAAAGGTCTTCGCCGACACCTACTTCAAGACCATTGCCGACTCACTGAAGTGGCACGCGCCCAATCACTTGCTGCTGGGCGGACGCTTTGCTGTCAGCACTCCGGAAGCGGTGGCATCGTGCGCGCAGTATTGCGATGTGTTGAGTTTCAATTTCTATACCCTGCAACCGCAGGACGGCTATGACTTTGCCAAGCTGCGCGAACTGGACAAACCGGTGATGATTACCGAGTTCAACTTCGGCTCCCGTGATCGTGGCCCGTTCTGGGGCGGCGTGACCGAAGTGGCCAATGAAGATGCCCGTGGCCCGGCGTATGCCAAGTTCCTCAAGCAGGCGGTAGCTGAGCCGTCGATTGTCGGCGTGCACTGGTTCCAGTACCTGGACCAGCCGGTAACCGGGCGTTTGCTGGATGGCGAAAACGGCCACTTTGGGCTGATCGGCATCACCGACCTGCCGTTTACCGGTTTTGTCGACAGCGTGCGTAAAGCTAACGTGCAAGCGCTGGGACAGTTGGAACAAGAAGCTGCCAAAGCCCAGGTCGATGCCGATAAAGCAGTCAAAGCCCCACGTCATACGCCGCAAGAGGGCAGCGGCGAGCACGCTGGTGCAGGGCATGCAGGCGGCCACTCGGGGAAAGGTCACTAACTCACCTAGCTAGTGGGAGCGAGCTTGCTCGCGAAGCTTTCAAGAGCATCGCGAGCAGGCTCACTCCCACAGAGGCATCGCCCGCTACCGCTTCAGACTTCACGTCCATTCTTGCATCGCGCAGCGGTTTCTTTCACAAAAAAACCACGCCTGCCCTGATAGCGTCTGAGCTGTTAGCTCAATGCTAAAAATTAAGTGTTTAGGATTGTTAACTCTGTTTCAAAATCTTACTGAGACTGGAACAATGCACGCCTTGTTGAGCCATGCTTGATCCAGGAGGTGCGGGTGCAGATTCAGGGTTTTTATGACCTTAAGTTCGAAACAGTGCGTGAGGCATTTGCTGATCTGTTTAATGATCCGCAAGAGCGCGGCGCGGCACTGTGCATCCAGATTGGCGGCGAAACCGTGCTCGATATCTGGGGTGGAACCGCTGACAAGGACGGAGAGCACGCGTGGCAGACAGACACGATTGCCAATCTGTTTTCGTGTACCAAAACCTTCACTGCCGTCACCGCATTGCAACTGGTCGAAGAGGGCAAGCTGGAGCTGGATGTGCCAGTGGCCCGCTACTGGCCTGAGTTCGCTGCCGCGGGTAAAGAATCCATTACGTTGCGCCAGTTGTTGAGCCATCGTGCCGGCTTGCCGGCGTTGCGTGAAGTGATGCCGCCTGCGGCGTTGTACGAGTGGCAAACCATGGTCGATGCGCTGGCCGCTGAAGCGCCGTGGTGGACGCCGGGTGAAGGTCATGGCTACGCCGCGATTACCTACGGCTGGTTGGTAGGCGAGTTGATTCGCCGTGCCGATGGTCGCAGCGCGGGCCAGTCAATTGTGGCGCGTACTGCCCTGCCGCTGGGGTTGGACTTTCATGTCGGGCTGGCTGACGAGGAGTTTTACCGCGTGGCCCATATTGCCCGCAGCAAGGGCAATATGGGGGATGCCGCAGCGCAGCGTCTATTGAAGGCGATGATGCATGAACCGACTGCCATGAGCACCCGGGCATTTGCCAATCCGCCCTCGATCATGACCAGCACCAATAAACCGGAGTGGCGGCGTATGGAGCAGCCGGCGGCCAATGGCCACGGTAATGCTCGAAGCCTGGCCGGTTTTTACAGTGGTTTACTGGACGGCAGTTTGCTTGAGGCTGAAATGCTTGAGCAGTTGACCCGCGAACACAGTGTTGGCCAGGATAAAACCTTGCTGACGCAGACCCGGCTTGGCTTGGGCTGCATGCTGGACCAACCGACGGTGCCTAACGCAACGTATGGTCTGGGGCCTAAAGCCTTCGGCCATCCAGGTGCGGGCGGTTCAATCGGTTTTGCAGATCCGGAGCGAGACGTGGCCTTTGGCTTTGTCACCAATACTCTTGGTCCGTATGTGTTGATGGACCCGCGAGCGCAAAAGCTGGTTAAGGTGTTGGCAGAGTGTCTCTGACAGGGTATTTGTAGGCCGTAGGTCGGAGCGCTGTAGCTTTTATACGTTCAATACGTTTTTTATGTAGGCAAATTGCCTGTTTATTCTTAATTCATTGTGTGGATATTCAATGTCATCTAATAAGACCCTTGCTTTGGCTCTTTGCCTGGTAATTACCGGTTGCGCACAAACTCCACAGAATGACACCGAAGGCGGCCACAAGTGGTGGCAGTTTGGTTCCTCTGAGCAAGCGTCGCCCCCAGTGGCTAAAAGCGCCAGCGCTGCGGTCCAGGCAGCCGACAAGAAAGTAACCCCGGCCGCTGAAAAAGCAGCCGCTGAAAAAGCTAAAGTCGTTGCGGTGGTAGCACCTGTGACCAGCACGACTGCTGAAAAGAAATGGTGGTGGCCGTTTGGTAGCGATGCAAAAGCCTCGAAGGCCGCTGCTGTCGGTGTAGTGCCGATGCCAGACCCGAAAATCACTCAGGCCTGGTTGGACGAATACGAGCCACGCCTGCGCGCTGCAATTAAAGACACCAACCTGCAGTTGGAGCGTCGCGAAAGCCTGCTGGTGATCGTGGCGTCTGCTGACAGCTCGTTTAAAGCCACTCGTCCGGACTTGTTGATGCCGTCCATGCTTGGCCCGTTCACACGTGTGGCTAAAGTAGTTGAGGGTGATCCTAAAACTGCCGTGCTGGTGCTTGGTCATGCTGACGCTACCGGCGCGATGGCTGGCAACACCAAGCTGAGTCTGGACCGTGCCAAATCGGTGGCGGCAATCTTCCGTATGAGCGGCTTGCAAAGCAACCGCCTGACCTTGCGCGGTATGGGCTCGGTGATGCCGCGTGCAGCTAACGACAGCAACGAAGGGCGGGCTCTGAATCGCCGGGTTGAGATCCTGATGACCCCACAAGCCACCATGGTGGCCCTGGTCAGCAAGTACAGCCAGCCAGCGCTGACGCCAGCTGAATTGGTTGCCGTACAGCCGGCAGTCTCGGCGTCTTCTGCTGTTGCCAGCAAAAAAGCACCGGTCAAGAAAGCCGTAGCAGCCAAAAAAGCGGCTCCGGCTAAAAAAGCAGTGAAGCCTGCAACCGCCAAAAAGCCAGTAGTGGCTAAAGTGGCTGCGAGCAAGAAAGTAGCTGCCAACGATCAGGCCAAGAACTGAGCGACTCAGGTAAGGATTGCGTCATGACTCAAGCACTGGCAGATATGCGCCGTGATTACACCCGTGACGGGCTGGTCGAGGCGCATGCCCCGGCCGAGCCGTTCGCGCTGTTTCGTCAGTGGTTTAACGACGCGGTCCAAACCGAGCAGCCACCGGTCGAGGCGAATGCCATGACCCTGGCCACGGTCGATACCGAGGGGCGCCCGCATTGTCGGGTGCTGTTGCTCAAAGGTCTGGATGAACAGGGTTTTACCTTTTTCACCAACTACACCAGTGCCAAAGGTCAGCAATTGGCGGCGCGTCCCTTCGCCGCCATGACCTTTTTCTGGCCAACCCTGGAGCGTCAGGTGCGCATCGAGGGGGAGGTGGTCAAGGTGACGGCGCAAGAGTCCGACGCTTACTATCAGGTTCGCCCTCTGGGCAGCCGGATCGGGGCCTGGGCTTCGCCGCAAAGCCAGGTGATTGCCGATCGTGAGGAACTGGCTGAGCTGCTCAGGACCACACAAGCACGTTTCAGTAACACCCTGCCACATTGCCCTGAGCATTGGGGTGGCTACCGACTGTTGCCTCAACGCATTGAGTTTTGGCAAGGACGTGCGAGCCGTTTGCATGATCGCCTTAACTATCGGCTTGAGGGCGCTGACTGGAAGCGTGAGCGTTTGGCGCCCTGAGTGCCTGACAAGCCATGACTGTGCGCAACGCAAGCACGGCTATTACGGACTATCCTTTAACAAGATTTGAAATAAATGTCGGGCTCGACTTGGCTGTACGGGCGCTGAATAGACGACATTTTCCCGCGAGGCGCCGTGACAGGCGCCCATCTGCGGAGTTTAATGACCCCCTGATTTTTTGGAGCTGATCCTATGCGCAAGTCTGTACTGTTAATTGCTGCTTTTTCCACCCTGACAGTCCTGTTGGGCGGCTGCACCTCCAACTTGACTGGCGACACGTATTCGCGTGATGAAGCGCGCCGTGTACAAACCGTTCGCATGGGCACTATCGTTGCCTTGCGTCCAGTGCAAATCGAAGGCACCAAAACCCCAATCGGCGCAGCAACAGGCGCCATTGTGGGCGGTGTTGGTGGTAGCGCCATCGGCGGTGGTCGCGGCAGCATCGTGACTGCGGTGATCGGTGCGGTAGCTGGCGGTCTGCTGGGCTCGGCAGCCGAGTCGGGCCTGACCAAGACCCAGGGCGTAGAGATCACTGTGCGTGAAGATGACGGCAGCACCCGTGCCTACGTGCAACAGGTTGAACCGAACCAGGTGTTCCGTACGGGTGAGCGTGTTCGCATCATGACCGTCGACG
Source organism: Pseudomonadota bacterium (assembly GCA_040385125.1). Taxonomy (GTDB): domain Bacteria; phylum Pseudomonadota; class Gammaproteobacteria; order Pseudomonadales; family Pseudomonadaceae; genus Aquipseudomonas. The sequence goes on from JAZKIA010000066.1 coordinate 16,169, forward strand.
GTACCAGCCGCGTTACCCAGTAAACATCAGGGTTCAGCGCAAAAACAAAACCCCGGCCAGTGCGAACTGGCCGGGGTTTTTTTTTGTAGCCGCTGACGCAGAGTTCGTATCAGCGTGCCTGTTGCTTACGGCTAAAGAACGCTGTCACGGCATAACCGATCAGTGCAGCCAGAATCGAGCCAGTGAGGATGCCCATGCGGTCCATGCCCACGTAATCGCTGCTACCGGCTACAAACGCCAGCGAACCGACGAACAGGCTCATGGTGAAACCGATCCCGCATAGAATCGCGACGCCAAATACCTGGCCCCAATTGGCGCCTGCTGGCAGTGCCGCCAGCCCGGTTTTGATTGCGATCCAGGTCAGGCCAAATACGCCCACGGTTTTGCCGATCAGCAAACCTGCGGCAATCCCCATCGGTACGTGGTGGGTGAAGCTGTGCAGGTTGACGCCGGTCAGTGACACGCCGGCATTGGCGAACGCAAACAGTGGCAGAATCCCGTAAGCCACCCACGGATGCAGTGCATGTTCGATGCTCAGCAAAGGGGAAGGCTCAGAGTTTTTGGTGCGCAGTGGAATGCAGAACGCCAGCGTTACACCTGCCAGTGTGGCGTGGACGCCGCTCTTGAGCACACAGACCCAGAGAATCAGACCGATGATCATGTAAGGCGCAATTTTCACCACCCCCATGCGGTTCATCATGATCAGCGCCACGATGCAGGCCGCAGCCAGCAGCAACGATAGACCGGACAATTCGCTGGAGTAGAAGATCGCAATGACGATGATGGCACCCAGGTCGTCGATGATCGCCAAGGTCATCAGAAACAGCTTCAGCGACACCGGGACGCGTTTGCCGAGCAAGGCCAGCACGCCAAGGGCGAATGCGATGTCGGTGGCCATCGGGATAGCCCAACCGTCGAGCGCATCTGGATAGTCCTTGTTGAGGAACCAGTAAATCAGCGCCGGAACCACCATCCCGCCAATCGCCGCAGCACCAGGCAGGACGACCTGCGAGGGTTTGGACAAATGACCTTCGAGTAGTTCGCGCTTGACCTCCAGGCCGATCAGCAGAAAGAACAGGGCCATCAGGCCATCGTTGATCCACAGCAGAGAGGGTTTGGCGATTTGCAAGGCGCCGATTTGTACCGCCACTGGCACGTCAAGAAACGCCGTGTAGTAGTGGGACAGAGGCGAGTTGTTGATGATCAAAGCCAGAGCTGCTGCGGCAATCAACAGCAGACCGCTGGCAGCTTCCATCTGAAAGAAACGAGTGAAAGTGCTACGCAGAGGCAAGGTGGCTCTCCATCGAATAGTTATAAGGTGCAACACCCTAACCTGTGCGGTTAGTTGTTAAAACAAAAACTATATTCTTTTTTGTTATAAGGGATGATCGCTTTCACATCGCGCGAAAGCCTGGCAGTTGTGTGTCGAATTGAGTCGGTATTGCTGGAAGAATTGACCGCAGCAGTCAAGGCCTGCGTGGAGCAGCAATGCGCTGCATTACCTAAAAGCAGGAGACCTATTGGGCCGAGCTTGCTCGCGATTGCAGTACCGCGGTTTTCATAGAACCGAGGTGCTTGCATCGCGAGCAATCGAGCGTCGACCGGCAGAGTCGGGGCTTAGACTTACGCCTCGATACCGAGGATGTCGCGGGCCACGGCTTCAGCGATCCGAATCCCGTCAACACCGGCTGACAGAATCCCGCCAGCGTAACCTGCGCCTTCGCCAGCCGGGAACAACCCTTTGACGTTGAGGCTTTGCATCGACACGTCACGGGTCATGCGCAGAGGCGAGGAGGTACGGGTTTCGATCCCGGTCAGAATCGCGTCATGCATTGAGAAGCCTTTGATCTGCTTCTCGAAGGCCGGCAAGGCTTCGCGGATGGCTTCAATAGCGAAGTCCGGCAAGGCCAGCGCCAAGTCACCCAGCGATACACCTGGCTTGTAGGACGGCTCAACGCTGCCAAGTGTGGTGGAAGGCTTGCCTGCAATGAAGTCGCCCACCAACTGCGCCGGTGCTTCATAGTTGCTGCCACCCAATACATAGGCGTGGGCTTCCAGGCGTTCTTGCAGTTCGATACCGGCCAACGGCCCGCCCGGATAGTCTTCCGGGGTAATGCCGACCACGATGCCCGAGTTGGCATTGCGCTCGTTACGCGAGTATTGGCTCATGCCGTTGGTCACAACACGGCCCGGCTCGCTGGTGGCCGCAACCACGGTGCCACCAGGGCACATACAGAAGCTGTACACCGAACGACCGTTTTTGGCGTGGTGCACCAGTTTGTAGTCGGCGGCGCCCAGCTTCGGGTGACCGGCGTATTTACCCAGGCGGGCGCTGTCGATCAACGATTGCGGGTGTTCGATCCGGAAACCGATCGAAAACGGTTTGGCTTCCATGTACACGCCGCGCTCGTTAAGCATGCGGAACGTGTCACGGGCGCTGTGGCCCAGGGCCATGACCACGTGGCGCGAGTTCAGTTGCTCGCCATCGGCCAATATCACGCCAGTCAGCTGACCGTTGTCGATCAGCACATCGGTGACCCGCTGCTGGAAGCGCACTTCGCCGCCCAGCGCTTCGATCTGATGGCGCATGTTTTCGACTACGCCGGTCAGACGGAACGTACCGATGTGCGGTTTGCTGACGTAGAGGATTTCGTCCGGTGCGCCGGCTTTGACAAACTCGTGCAGCACTTTGCGGCCGTGGTGTTTCGGGTCTTTGATCTGGCTGTAGAGCTTGCCGTCAGAGAATGTCCCCGCGCCGCCTTCGCCAAACTGCACGTTGGACTCAGGGTTGAGCACGTTTTTACGCCACAGGCCCCAAGTGTCTTTGGTGCGCTGGCGAACTTCAGTGCCGCGCTCAAGGATGATCGGCTTGAAGCCCATTTGTGCCAGCAATAGGCCGGCGAAAATACCGCACGGCCCAAAGCCCACCACAATCGGGCGCTCGCTCAAATCTTGAGGGGCCTGACCGACAACCTTGTAGCTGACATCCGGCGCGGGGTTGACGTTGCGGTCATCGGCGAACTTGATCAACAGCGGCGCTTCATCGCGCACACTCAGGTCGACGGTGTAGATAAAGCACAATTCGGACGATTTTTTACGCGCATCGTAGCTGCGCTTGAACAAGGTGAAATCGAGCAGGTCATCGCTGGCGATGCCCAAGCGCTGCAGGATGGCAGGGCGCAGGTCTTCTTCGGGATGGTCGATCGGCAACTTGAGTTCAGTGATTCGTAACATGACAGTGTCCAATATCGGGGGCCAGGCGTACCCCGGCAGCCTTATGCGAACCGGTGATTATAAGCTGCTTAGGGGAGCCACAGGCAGCAATATGAGGCAACACTTGTCGGTTAGTCGTTACGTGCGCCACCAAAGTAGCCACAACCGCGCTGTACCTGACCGTTGATTCGCAGTTCGGCTGCCAGATGCTGCACGCTGCCATTGGCGCTGTCGGTGCAGCGTTGCGGGGCGACCCACAGCTCAATGCGTTGATTGTTGGCCTCAGTGGACAGAGAGAAGCGACCGTCGCCGGCCTGTTCTTCGACATAAGGCAGTGCCAGTTGCGGCTGACCTTCACGCTGCAGAATCAGACCCTTGGAGCCAGCTTGTACTTCCCACGTCGGGCCATTGCCGTTGGCATGTACGGTCAGTTGTTTGAAGTTGGGGTCTTTACAGGCGGTACTGCTGCGTTCCAGGCGGTAGAGCTGTTGCAGCTGGACTTCACCGTCAGCGCCGGGTGTTTTACTGGCGATAAAGCTGCCGCGAAGATCGGCAAACAATGGTCCTGGCTTGTTGGGCATGTCCGCAGCATCTTGTATGAGGGTGGTGTTGGCACCGTCACGCACCACATAACGCTGTTGTCCGACACACGGTTGGAACAGTAACTGGCCGTTGGTCGATACCAGCTCACCTTGCAAGCGGGTCAGGCTGGCGTTGGTCTCCACGGGTTTGCTGCTAAACAGTTGGCAGCCCGCAAACACGGGCAGCAGGGCGAACAAAACTAAGGAACGGGCAGCACGCATCATTGGGACTCCTGACTAATCCCGCCACGTTACTCAGGCTAGTCGTGCATCACAAGCGCAAGGTATCACGACTGTGGGAGCGAGCCTGCTCGCGAAGCGGTATCTCTCACAACCTTCGCGAGCAGGCTCGCTCCCGCAAAAGTACCGCTCGCTTAAAGATCAGCCCACTTGATAGGTCTGCCCGGTGTGCAGGCCTTCTACGCTTTTAGCGTAGGCCAGTGCTACATCTGCCGCTGTTACCGGTTTGAAACCGCGAAAGTATGGCGCGTACTTGCCCATCGCTTCTTCCAGCACGGTCGGGCTGACCGAGTTCACCCGCAGCCCGCGTGGCAGTTCGATGGCAGCGGCTTTTACAAAACCGTCGAGTGCTGCGTTAACCAGCGCGGCCGAGCTGCCGGTGCGAATCGGTTCACGGCTGATGACGCCGCTGGTGAAGGTAAACGAAGCGCCATCGTTGGCGAACTCACGACCGATCAGCAACAAATTGACCTGTCCCATCAGTTTGTCCTGCAAACCAAGGACGAAGTCTTTTTCGCTCATGTCGGCCAGTGGTACAAAGTTGACGTTGCCAGCCGCGCAGACCAGCGCGTCGAAGCGCCCGGTTTGCTCGAACAGTTTGCGAATCGATGTGCTGTCACTGATATCAACCTGAAAGTCGCCGCTTTTGCGGCCAATGCGCACGATGTCATGTCGCGGCGACAGTTCGCGATCAATGGCTGAACCGATAGTACCGTTTGCGCCGATCAACAGGATTTTCATGGGGAGAGCCTTGAGTGAGTAGGTGTGTGCTCAGTCTAAGGCTGGTTTTTTGTCGCGATAAGCGCACTAATAGGCAACCTTTGGTTTTCGTATGGAAACAATCTGTGAGCGAAATGGATGACTTGGCGGCGTTCGCCGTGTTGATCGAGGCGGGGAGCTTTACCCAGGCTGCCCAGCAATTGGGGTGCAGCAAGGGGCAGTTATCCAAGCGCATCAGCCAGTTGGAGGCGCAGTTTTCAGTAGTGCTGCTGCACCGCACCACAAGGCGTTTGAGCTTGACCGCCGCAGGTGCTGCGTTATTGCCACAAGCTCAGGCGCTGGTGTTGCAAGTGGAACGGGCACGCCAGGCATTGGCTCGGTTAAAGGACGATATGGCAGGCCCGGTGCGCATGACAGTGCCGGTTTTCCTGGGGGAAACGTTTTTCGATGCCCTGTTGCTGGAGTTCTCACAGGATTACCCGCAGGTACAGATTGAGCTGGAGCTCAATAACAGCTATCGCGATCTGGTACGGGAGGGTTTTGATCTGGCTATTCGCTCTCAGGTTGGCAGCGACGAGCGTCTGGTGGCCCGTCCTGTGCTCAACTGGCACGAAATCACCTGCGCCAGCCCGGCCTATCTGGATCAATTCGGTGAGCCGGGTACGCCGCAGCAATTGGCCGGGCATCGTTGTCTGTTGAACAGCCATTACAGTGGGCGTGAGGAGTGGCAGTACCACCAACAGCATCAATTACACCGGGTACAGGTCACGGGGCCGTTTGCCAGTAATCACTATAGCCTGCTGAAAAAAGCCGCATTGATCGGTGCGGGAATCGCACGCTTGCCGTCTTATATGCTCCACGCCGAATTGGCGGACGGACGATTGCGTGGTGTGCTGCGCGATTACCAAACCCGCAGTAATCCCATGTATTTGGTGCACCCTTATCAGGGAGGTTTGCCCAAGCGAACACAGGTGTTGGTCGATTATTTGGTGGGATGGTTTGAGCGCGGTGGCGAGAGTGTCTTGTCGATCAAAGGGCTGTAGGAGCGAGCTTGCTCGCGATGAAAGCGCCGCGTTATTACAGGTATATCGCGTCGCCTGAATCGCGAGCAAGCTCGCTCCTACAGTTAGTCAGCCAGCCTAACCGCCCAAATACGCGTCACGTACTTTTGGGTCGTTGAGCAACTGCTCCCCCGTGCCTTGCATCACCACCCGGCCGTTTTCCAGCACGTAGGCACGATCAGCAATTTTCAGCGCCTGGTTGGCGTTTTGCTCCACCAGAAACACCGTCACACCTTCACGACGCAGTTGTTCGATGATGTCGAAGATCTGCTGGATGATGATCGGTGCCAACCCGAGCGATGGCTCATCGAGGAGCAACAGCTTGGGTTTGCTCATCAGCGCCCGGCCAATGGCGAGCATTTGCTGCTCTCCACCGGACATGGTGCCGCCACGCTGGGTAAAGCGCTCTTTCAGGCGTGGGAACAAGTGCAACACCTTGTCCATTTGCTCCTGATAGTCGTGCTTGTCGGTGAAAAACCCGCCCATGGCGAGGTTTTCTTCAACTGTCAGGCGGGCAAACACTCGGCGACCTTCAGGCACAACGGCAATGCTTTTGCGCATGATCTGCGCCGAGCTCAAGCCCACCAGTTCTTCACCCAGGTAGCGAATGCTGCCGCTGTGGGCTTGGGGTGAACCGCACAGGGTCATCATCAGGGTTGATTTGCCGGCGCCGTTGGCCCCAATCAGGGTCACGATTTCACCCTGGCGTACCTCGACATTGACGCCGTGCAGCGCCTGGATCTTGCCGTAAAAGGTCGAAACGTTTTCAAATTGCAGCATTTACGCTTCCCCCAAATAGGCTTTGATCACTTCAGGGTTGTCGCGGATCTGTTCCGGCGTCCCGTCAGCCAAAGGTGTGCCCTGGTTGATCACCACGATATGGTCGGAAATGCTCATGACCAGCTTCATGTCGTGCTCAATCAACAGCACAGTGGCGTTGTGCTCGTTGCGCAAAATGCTGATCAGCGCTTTGAGGTCCTCGGTTTCCTTGGGGTTCAGGCCCGCTGCAGGCTCGTCGAGCATGAGGATGCGCGGACGCGTCATCATGCACCGGGCGATTTCCAGACGGCGTTGCTGGCCGTAGGCCAAAGTACCCGCCGGGCGGTTGGCGAACTCGCTCAGGTTGACCTTGTCCAGCCAATACGCCGCGTACTCCATCGCCTCGCGCTCGCTTTTGCGAAACGCCGGAGTCTTGAACAAGCCAGCGAGGAAGTTGGTGTTGAGGTGACGATGCTGGGCAATCAGCAGGTTCTCAACGGCAGTCATGTCCTTGAACAGGCGCACGTTCTGGAAGGTTCGCACCACACCTTTGCGGGCAATTTCGTGCCCCGGCAGACCTTCAATGGGCTGGCCATCAAGCAGAATGCTGCCAGAAGAAGGCTTGTAGAAGCCGGTCAGGCAGTTGAATACGGTGGTCTTGCCGGCGCCGTTAGGGCCGATCATCGACACCACTTGTTTTTCCTTGACGGTCAACGCTACGCCGTTGACTGCCAACAAGCCGCCAAAGCGCATGCACAGGCCGCTGACTTTCAGAATCTCGCGGCTCATTTTCGCAGCTCCAGGTGAGGACGTTGCATTGGCAGTAGACCTTGGGGACGCCAAATCATCATCAGTACCATCATGGCTCCGAACAGCAGCATTCGGTATTCACTGAATTCGCGCATCATTTCCGGTAGCAGGATCATCACCACGGCCGCCAGGATGACGCCCAGTTGCGAGCCCATGCCGCCCAGTACCACGATCGCCAGGATGATCGCCGACTCAAGGAAGGTGAACGATTCCGGGGTCACCAGGCCTTGGCGTGCGGCAAAGAAGCTACCCGCAAAGCCGGCGAAGGTGGCACCGAGGGTGAAGGCCGAGAGTTTGATGATGGTCGGGTTCAAACCCAGGGCACGGCAGGCGATTTCGTCTTCACGCAGGGCTTCCCACGCACGACCAATCGGCATACGCAACAAACGGTTGATCACGAACAGCACAATCAGCACCAGTACCAATGCGATCAGGTAAAGGAAAATCACCTTGTTGATCGAGTTGTAGGCAATGCCAAAATATTCGTGGAACGTCTGCATGCCTTCAGCGGCGGTTCTGTCGAAGCTCAGGCCGAACAGCGTTGGTTTTGGGATGTTGCTGATGCCGTTTGGCCCACCAGTAATCTCCGTCAGGTTACGCAGGAACAGGCGAATGATTTCGCCAAAACCCAGGGTAACGATGGCCAGATAGTCACCGCGCAGGCGCAATACCGGGAACCCCAGCAAGAAGCCAAAGGTAGCGGCCATCAAGCCGGCCAATGGCAGGCAGACCCAGAAACTCAGCCCGAAGTAATGCGCGAGTAGCGCGTAGGTGTAGGCGCCTACGGCGTAGAACCCGACGTAACCCAGGTCCAGCAGGCCCGCCAGACCGACCACGATATTCAGGCCAAGGCCCAGCATCACGTAGATCAGGATCAGCGTGGCAATGTCCACCGCACCGCGCGAACCGTAGAACGGCCAGATCAGTGCCACAACTACCAGACCGAGAATGATCCAGCGTTGGGTGCTGGGCAGGGTCAGGAAGCGGGTTGCCTTGGTGGGTACTTTTGGCAGGTCGGGTGTGGCCTTCCAGGCAGCACTCAATTGGTCACTGAGTAGCACGCGTGCAAACATCAGCAGCGAGCAAATTGCGATCAGGCCCAGGGTAAAGGAGCTTGCGTTGTGAACTTCGATATTGATCCCGACGATAGTCAGTTTCAAACCGAGTATCGGGTAGGCCACAGCCCAGACCAACAGGGCGCTGAAGAGCGCCGACTTAAGATGCCTAGTCATACTTTTTCGATCTCCGGACGTCCCAGAATGCCGGTCGGGCGGAACAGCAGTACCAGCACGAGAAGGCCGAAGGCCACGACGTCTTTGTACTGGTCGCCAAAAATATCGGCACCAAAGGCTTCAGCCACACCGAGCACCAACCCTCCGAGCATTGCGCCGGGGATGCTGCCGATCCCGCCCAATACTGCCGCGGTGAAGGCTTTAAGCCCTACGAGGAACCCTGAGCCCGGGTTAATCACACCGTATTGCACGCTGATCAGTACGGCAGCCACCGCTGCCAATGCGGCACCAATGACGAACGTCAGAGCAATCACGTTGTTGGTGTTGATACCCAGCAGGTTGGCCATCTTCATATCTTCGGCGCAGGCGCGGCAGGCGCGCCCCATACGTGAGCGTGAAATGAACAGGGTAAGGCCGAGCATTGCTAGAAAAGTGACCACGAAGACCACGATTTGCATATATGAAATAACAACTTCATATGCACCGCCCGGGCCAAAGGTGAAGCCGCCAGGGATCAGGTTGGGGATCGATTTGTCTTTTGAGTCTTGTGCAATCAGTACGGTGTTTTGCAGGAAAATCGACATACCAATGGCAGAAATAAGTGGGATCAGGCGATTGCTGCCACGCAATGGACGGTAGGCAACCCGCTCAATGCTATAGCCGTAAGCGCTGGTGACCACAATGCTGGCGATAAACGCGGCGGTCAGCAACAACGGCACGCTGTCCAGCCCCATCATCGTCATACCCGCAATCGCAATAAAAGCGATATACGAACCAATCATGTACACCTCGCCGTGGGCGAAGTTGATCATTCCAATAATGCCGTAAACCATCGTGTAGCCGATGGCGATCAGGGCATAGGTGCTGCCAACGTTGAGGCCGTTAACCAGCATTTGGAAGAAGTGATAGATGTCAGGCATTACAAAGCTCCTAAAAACCTGAGACGCATTTCACTGGTGGAGTCATTTTCCGGCCTGGGCTGTTTGGGTTTTTACCCACTTTGAGCGCAAGTCTTCTGCCAGCGAACCGCTGGTGACGGTTTTAAAGATTTTCAGGTGGGCAGGCTTTCGGATCACGAAAGTCTGTCCTTTTTCTGTGAACCCAAGGTTCGTAAAACAAAGCCCACTGCTCGCGCAGTGGGCTTCGTTATCAGATCAAGAACCGAGACTTACTGAGGGCTAACCTCTGTTTTAGGTTTGCCGAAGTGCCATTCGTAGACCACGAACTTGAAGTTTTTCAGGTCGCCCTTCTCATCAAAGCTCAATTCACCCATTGGGGTTTTGAATGTGCCGTTATGGATGGCTTCGGATACTTTTGCGGTGTCTTCGCTTTTGGCTTGCTCAATGCCCTGAGCAATCACTTCAACTGCCGAGTAGGCAGGGAATACGAACGGACCGGTAGGGTCTTTTTTGTCGGCTACGAACTTCTCTACCAGCGCCTTGTTTTCAGGCTGTTGGTCGAACGCTTGCGGCAGGGTGACTAACAAGCCTTCGGAAGCGCCCTGTGCAATTTGCGAGATGGAGTCGTTACCCACACCTTCAGGGCCCATGAATTTTGCATTCAGGCCTTTTTCTTTGGCTTGGCGCAGGATCAGACCCAGCTCAGGGTGGTAGCCGCCGTAGTAAACAAAGTCGACGTTAGCTTGTTTAAGCTTGGCGATGATTGCCGCGAAGTCTTTTTCACCGGCGTTAACGCCTTCAAAAACGGCTACCTTGACGCCTTTTCCTTCGAGAGTCGTTTTAACGGCGCTGGCGATGCCTTCACCGTATTGCTGCTTGTCGTGCAGTACCGCGACGACTTTCGGTTTGACGTGGTCGGCGATGTAGTTACCAGCCGCTGGGCCTTGGGCACTGTCCAGGCCGATGGTGCGGAAGATGTTTTTGTAACCACGGGCGGTGATTTCCGGTGCAGTTGCAGCCGGGGTAATCATGATGATGCCTTCGTCTTCGTAAATGTCCGAAGGAGGCTGAGTTGAGCTGGAGCACAGATGGCCGACGACAAATTTAACGCCGTCGTTGACGACTTTGTTGGCCACGGCAACGGCTTGTTTTGGATCACAAGCGTCGTCGTATTCTACGGCTTCAAGCTTTTTGCCCGCGACACCGCCTTTGGCGTTGATGTCGGCGATAGCTTGTTTGGCGCCAGTGAACTGCATATCGCCATACTGAGTTACAGGCCCGGTTTTAGGGCCGGCAATACCGATCTTGATGGTGTCTGCTGCAAACGAATGGCTGGCAACCCCGGCCAAAACCATAGCGGCAAACAGTTTAGTAATCTGCTTCGTAGCCATCTTTATTGGTGCTCCACTCTTCTGTTGTAATTTTTATAGTCCTGGAAGCCAAGGCAGCCGGACCGGGTCTTCTTCTGAGCGAAATTCCCGGTCAATCCCCCCTGCAACTGTACCGGTACAGTGTAGAGCGCCGGTTTAGCGCTTGAATAGCGGGCTGCCGAGGGAATAAACAGGAAATGTCGCTTAAACGAAAGAAAGAGACAGAATGGCGGCGGATTAGGCTGTTGATAGTTATCAGAATGTTGCCAGCTCAACGCTACGATCCTTGGCCCTGACTCTTTCCTCGCTGCTTTACCTGAATCCGGGTTTTTCTACCGGGTGTGCGGCGCTATCATTGCGTCGATTTTTTTACCTGGTGAAACCCATGACTCAAGAACCTAGCACCCTCTATGCCAAGCTGCTTGGTGAGACCTCAACTATCGAATGGAAAGCCTTGGAGAAGTTCTTCGCCAAAGGTGAGTTGCTGTGGATCGAACCTGAGCTCGACTTGATCGAAGCGGCGCAGGCTGTGAGCCAGGATGATGCAGAGAAAGTCGCAGCCTGGATGGCCTCTGGATCACTGAGTAAGGTGTCTGCAACGCAGGCTTTGGACTTTGTTGAGCGTGATCCCGAGCTGTGGGCAGTGGTGGTGACACCGTGGATAATGATCCAGGAAAGGGCAAAAAAATAATTTACTGCACCATAATCGAGCACTTTATGGCGGAATTTATCGTCCGCAAGTGTGTAGGTCAGTAACTCGTTTTTACGTGATGGCTATTTGCCGTAGAGAAACGCCACAGTTGGCTCTGTGGCGTTTTTTTGTTTCTGCTCAGCGCCGCTTTTAGTGGCTGGCGAGTTGAGGCATGGCGTAGCCTGCCTTGGGCAGTGCGCGTTTATTGAGTTGTTCGAGCAAACTGTTGAGTTCGGCAAAAGGCACTGGGCGGCTGAGCAGATAGCCCTGGATAAAGTCGCAGCCGTACTTGTTTAGAAACTCGAATTGTTGCTGGGTCTCGACGCCTTCTGTGACCACTTGCAGTTGCAGGGTGTGGGCCATGACGATAATGGCTTGAACGATTTCCATGTCCTGGCTGGATTTTGGAATGTCCTGAATAAATGAGCGATCAATTTTTAACGTGTTGAGCGGCAGGCGCTTGAGATAAGCGAGGGACGAGTAGCCGGTGCCGAAATCGTCAATCGACAGTGACACGCCGAGTGCGCGGATTTGGCGCAGCAACTGCGAGGTGCTGCTGATGTTGCCCATCAGCGCATTCTCAGTGACCTCCAGCTCCAGGCGATGCGGGGCAATCCCGGATGAGCGCAGAGCGCTTTCAATTTCATCGGCCAGTTCTACCCGCACCAGGTTCAGGGCTGAGCAGTTGACGGCAACCCCAAGGTGTTGCCAGCCCAGGCGAGAAAGGGTGGCCAGGTCATGGCAGGCTTTACGTAACACCCAATGGTCCAGTGTGGCGATGAGCCCGTTGTTTTCGGCAATGCTGATAAAACGGTCGGGGCCGAGCAGGCCATGTTCGGGATGCTGCCAGCGTACCAGCGCTTCCAGTTTGGCGATTCGGCCACTTTTAAGGTCGAAAATGGGTTGGTAGTGCAGGAGCAATCCTGTGTCTTCGTTCAGGGCGTGCCGCAGCTCTTCCTCGATTTGCAGTTCCAGTGAGGCGCGAGCTTTCAGGTTTGAGCTGAAGAAGTTCAGGCTGTTACGACCATTGCCTTTGGATTGATAGAGCGCCAGATCGGCATGCTTTAGCAGTTCGGCGCTGGTTGTGCCGTCGTCCGGGAATACGCTGATGCCAATGCTGGTGGTCATCACGATACGTCGCCCAGCCAATTCAATGGGTTCTTTCATTTTGAGCATGATGCGCTGGGCCATGCTCTGCGCTTCTTCGCGTTGGTTCAGATTGATCAGGATGCAGAACTCATCTCCGCCAAAACGGGCGACAACGTCATCATGGCTGCGTGTGGCGCTTTTAATCTGGGTGGCGATGGCCTTGAGCAGCTCATCGCCTGCATCGTGACCCAAGCTGTCATTGATCCGTTTGAAATGGTCGATGTCGAGAAACATCACCGCCAGCCGGCTGTTTCTTGCGGCATGCTCAATCAGTTTTTCGGCAAAAATCTGGTTGAACCCGCGTCGGTTGACCAAGTTGGTCAGAGGGTCGTAATGCGCCACTTGCTGCAAGGACACGCGTGCCTGGTCGAGTTGGCTGAGCAGGGCGTTGACCCGCCTGAGGTCGTGCTCCTTGAGTTGCAGTTTGTGGTCGACCAATGCCGCGCTGATGCAGCCGCCAATCAACAGCAGAGCAATCAGGCCGATCACCAGTGCCAACTGCCAGTGGTTGTTACCGATCTGTACCTGTTGCGAAGGGGCTGCGAGGGTGTAGGTGAGTGACCACATCCCCAGGAAGTGAACGCTAAGAAGAGCAGCCCCGCCCGTCATGCAGAGGGGGTATTTGAAAAACTGATGTCGCCAGGTGCTACTTGAACGCCAGGCGCTGGTCAGCAGCAAGGCACCGTAACTGGCAGCTACGGCCAGTAGCACAGCGCTCGCGATCAGGCTCGGGTTGTAATGCCCAATATTGCTGGCGTGCAGTGTCCACATGCCGGCCAGATGCATAGCGCAAATCCCTGCACCGAAAATCAGGGCTGCGAGCCGCAGATGGGTGCGGCTGAGTGTGGATTGGGTGATCACTTGCATGGCTACGCTGGTTGCGATCAAGACAATAAATAGCGAGCCGAGGGTCATGCCAAGGTTGTAGGGAAGGTCGAGAGGGGTTTCAAAGGCCAGCATGCAGATCATGTGCACGGCCCAGATACCACCTGCCAGGCAGCTTGCACCGATCCACCGCCAAATGGTTTTGGCGTTTGCTTTTTCAGCGTTAGTGGCGCGCTCAACCACATGCAATGTGGCCAAAGTTGCTGCGCAGGCTACCAGATAAGCAAGGACGATCAGGTACGGGTTATGACTGCTGATGAGCAGTTGCTGGCCATTGTCTGTGTGTTCCCCAAGAAATCGTAACCCTAGCCATTCCATTGCACGCCTCAGTACCAAGTCCAGGTTGGCTAGACGTCAGGCGCTAGCATGCTACGGAGTGTAGAGGTTGGGAGGCTGCAAGGAGAGGGGGTGATGGCAAAATGATACATATCATTTTGTTATGAGAGAGGCGCTTTTAATGGCAGATGTGCAAGAGATGGCCTTGTCGCCGCGCCACAGGCGCGCCCGCGGTAGCGGCGACAGGGTTCTGGGTGTGTTTAGCCCGCCACCAACACTCGAATTGCTTCAAGGCGCAGGGCAGCTTTTTCAAGCATGGCCAGGCTTTGCTCGCGTTGTTTGCGCAGGGCAACCAGTTCGCTGTCGCGAACGCTTGGGTTAACGGCTTGCAGGGCGGTCAGGCGTGCCAGTTCTTCTTCGGTATCGGCTGCCAGGCGACGCTGGGCTTCGGCGACGCGTTCGGCGTGACGAGGCGCGATTTTGGCTTCGCCTGCGTTGATTTTCGGCGTGAGGCTGTCGCGCTGGGCTTGAACGAACTTGTTGGCGCTAGCGCGGGGTACGCTTTCCAGTTGTTCATTCAGGGTGTCAAAGGCCACGCGTGAGGACAGGTCGTTGCCATTGGCATCGAGCAGGCAGCGCAGTGCGGCTGGCGGCAGGTAACGGCCCAGTTGCAGGGCGCGCGGAGCCACCACTTCGCTGACATAAATCAGTTCAAGCAGCACGGTGCCGGGTTTCAGCGCCTTGTTTTTGATCAGCGCAACGGCGGTGTTGCCCATCGAGCCGGACAACACGAGATCCATGCCGCCTTGCACCATCGGGTGTTCCCAAGTGATGAACTGCATGTCTTCACGCGACAGCGCCTGGTTGCGGTCGTAGGTGATGGTCACGCCTTCGTCGTCACCCAGCGGGAAGCTGGCGTCGAGCATTTTTTCGCTTGGCTTGAGGATCAGCGCGTTCTCGGAATGGTCTTCGCTGTCGATGCCAAAGGCGTTGAACAGGGTTTCCATGTAGATCGGCAGGGTGAACTGATCATCTTGCTCCAGGATCGCTTCAACCAGTGCTTCGCCTTCACCCGAACCACCGGAGTTAAGCTCCAGCAAGCGGTCGCGGCCAGTGTGCAGCTCTTGCTCGAGGCGCTCGCGCTCGGCACGGGCTTCGTTGATCAGGGCTTGCCACTCTTCATCGTCCGCGGCTTCAAGCAACGGCAGCAGGCGTGGGCCGAACTGATGTTGCAGGGCGTTGCCGGTCGGACAGGTGTTGAGGAAGGCATTCAGTGCTTCGTGGTACCACTGGAACAGGCGCTGCTGCGGGCTGGTCTCAAGGTACGGCACATGCAATTGGATAATGTGCTTCTGGCCGATACGGTCCAGACGGCCAATACGCTGCTCGAGCAAGTCCGGGTGGGCCGGCAGGTCGAACAGGACCAGGTGGTGGGCAAACTGGAAGTTACGGCCTTCACTGCCAATCTCGGAGCAGATCAGTACTTGTGCGCCGAACTCTTCATCAGCGAAGTAGGCTGCTGCGCGGTCGCGCTCAAGAATATTCATGCCTTCATGGAAGACCGTTGCAGGAATGCCGGAACGCACGCGCAGGGCGTCTTCCAGATCCATTGCGGTTTCGGCGTGGGCACAGATCACCAGCACTTTGGTGCGTTTGAGCATCTTCAGCGTGTCGGTCAGCCACTCAACCCGAGGGTCAAAGCGCCACCAGCGTTCTTCATCGCTGGCGTCCGGCTGAGCCTGGAAGCTGACTTCCGGATACAGCTCGGCGTGTTCGCCCAGTGGCAATTCCAGGTATTCGTCCGGGCACGGCAGCGGGTAAGCGTGCAACTTGCGCTCAGGGAAGCCTTGAATCGCGGCACGGGTGTTACGGAACAGGACGCGGCCTGTGCCGTGACGGTCGAGCAGCTCACGCACCAGGCGTGCGCTGGCCTCGGCATCGCCCTCGTTGACAGCGGCCAGCAAGGCATCGCCTTCGGCGCCGAGGAAGCCGTGAATGGTGTTGTGTGCTTCAGGTGACAGGCTGCCTTTATCCAGCAGCTCTTGTACCGCCTGGGCGACCGGGCGGTAGTTTTCGCTTTCGGCACGGAAAGCCGCCAGATCGTGGAAGCGATTTGGGTCGAGCAGGCGCAAGCGTGCGAAGTGGCTGTCCTGGCCCAGCTGTTCTGGGGTTGCGGTCAGCAGCAACACGCCAGGGATGACGCCTGCCAGCTGTTCTACCAAGCCGTATTCCGGGCTGACGTGGTCTTCGTGCCACACCAGGTGGTGCGCTTCGTCGACTACCAGCAGGTCCCAATCGGCGCCAAACAGGGCTTCCTGGGCTTTGGGGTCGTCAACCAGCCATTCCAGAGCAACCAGTGCCAATTGGCTGTCTTCAAACGGGTTGCTGGCATCGCTTTCGATAAAGCGCTCTTCGTCGAACAGCGCGACTTCGAGGTTGAAGCGACGACGCATCTCAACCAGCCACTGATGCTGGAGGTTTTCAGGCACGACGATCAGTACGCGGTTGGCGCGACCACTGAGCAGTTGGCGATGGATCACCAGACCGGCTTCGATGGTCTTGCCCAGGCCCACTTCGTCAGCCAGCAAGACACGCGGCGCGATACGGTCAGCGACTTCGCGAGCAATGTGCAATTGGTGTGCAATCGGTTGCGCACGCACGCCACCCAGGCCCCACAGCGGCGATTGCAGCTGACGGCTGGTGTGTTCGAGGGTGTGGTAGCGCAGGGAGAACCAGGACAACGGGTCGATTTGCCCGGCGAACAGGCGGTCACTGGCCAAGCGAAATTGAATGAAGTTCGACAGTTGGGTTTCTGGCAGCGTCACCGGCTCGTTTTGCTCGTTGAGCCCGTGGTAGACCATCAAGCCGTCGGCATCGTCGACTTCGCGCACGGTCATCTTCCAACCTTCGAAGTGGATGATCGTGTCACCAGGCGAGAACCGTACACGCGTGAGCGGTGCGTTGCGCAGCGAATATTGACGTGTTTCGCCAGTGGCCGGATAGAGCACGGTCAGCAAGCGACCGTCCTGTGCCAGAACGGTGCCTAAACCTAGCTCAGCTTCGCTGTCACTAATCCAGCGTTGCCCCGGTTGATACTGCTGCGCCATGCTGCCTGACTCCCGCTTCGAAAAAGCCGAGTATATTAACGGATCAGCGGCCTCAGTCCAAAGGACTCTCACAAAAAGCTGCACGGCTGAACCAGATTTTGATCAGCGGCTCAAGTCGAGTGACTCGCCGCCGACAGCCTGAATATAGGAGAACAATGATCATGTTGCCGCCGATCCTGCCACTTAGTGTTGTACCGATTACTTCTGCCCAAGATCCGGTTCGGCCTCGGCCAGACATTCCCCCCGTGACTGCGGCGCAAGCCAGCTCCGGTGACAGTGTGATTGATTTGAAATATCACGACGCCGATCAGGCCGCGTTATTGCTGCGCGAAGAGCAGCAGCGTCAGCACGACAAGCGCCGTCGTGAAGCCCGGTTGCAGGAGGGGCTGGCTGTGCCGGGTGAAGAGCTGATGGTCGATAGTGCTACGTCGACTACGCCTGTGGTCAATGGCGCGCCACGTCAGGGGTTGTGGGTCGATATCGAAGTGTGACTCGATTTTTTCTGGTCATGGGTGCGCACGCATCGCATTATTGGGCCATTGCCTGAGGCCAAATGGCCGACAGCGCACCGACTTTAAATACACTGACAGTGACCTTATTGCGCAATGAGCCAAGACAACAAGCTGGTCGACCTCGGGGCTGAGCGCGCCAGGCGCGTGCATGACCTCAACGAAAAACGACTGAACGAAGTGCGTCAGGCCTTCGAACAGGCCATGCCTTTGGCGAAAGCCAAGAAGAAGTCGAAGAACAAACCTAAAAAGCGCTGAATAGCGGCGTTTTTGCTGATCTGTGTCAACTATCCCCCCGAACTCTCCTGCAGCCGTGATCATTATTGATCCCGGTCAATTGCTGCACCTGCGCGCCTGGTTAATCTGGCTTCAACACACACACACAGGCACGCACAGGAGGCCGTCATGTTTCTCGATAATGTGGTTATCGCCGGAGTACTGACCGTCGGCCTCATGGTGTTGTTCTTCGCAGGTCTGGGGATTTTTATCTGGAAAGACTCGCAAAAGCGCAAACAGCGCTGAGTCTGCCGGAGTACGAGCACGCAAGGCATTTTGGGCGACTTCGGTCGCCTGTTTTTTTGTACGCGTAAAACCAAAGATCGCAGCCTTGCAGGAACCTGCGAACGTAGCCTTCGGCAACTGCTACGTGAGTCGAGTGCGTATTGGGCATAAAAAAAGGTACGGCCCGTGAGGGACGTACCTTTTTTTGTTCGGCGCAGAATCAGGCGAGAGCTTTGGAAGCCAGCCAGAACAGAGCCGCAGACAGGCCGATGGTGGCTGGCAAGGTCAGCACCCAGGCCATCAGGATGGTCTTGATCGTATTCCCTTGCAGGCCGCTTTTGTTGGCGACCATGGTGCCAGCAACACCTGACGACAGAATGTGCGTCGTCGATACCGGCAGGGCGAAGATGTTGGCCATGCCAATGGCAACCGCCGTGGTGATCTGAGCGGCCATGCCTTGGGCATAGGTCATGCCTTGCTTGCCGATCTTCTCACCAATGGTTTTCACCACGCGCTTCCAGCCAACCATAGTGCCCAGGCCCAAGGCCAGAGCGACGGCCAGAATCACCCAGAACGGGGCGTATTCAGTGGTGGTGGTCAGGTCTTTGCGCAGTTTGTCGAGGTCCGCTCTTTCGCGGTTATCAAGCACAGGCAATTTGCTGACTTTCTTCGCCGTGTCGTCCAGGCAGAGCAAGTAGCGACGAATCTCGATGCGTTTTTCAGCCGGGATCGAATGGTAGTCCGATACACCTTTAAGCGAGCTCAGCAGCGCTGCGATGGTCGGCTCGGTTTGCTGTGGGTTACAGCGGAACTTGCCAGGCAGATCGTCTTTTACGCTTTTGCCCAGTGCCAGAAACTCGCTCAGGGAAGCGTTGTTGCGCTGATAGAACTGGCTCAAGTGCAACGTGGCGTCGCGAGTTCGTTCGATCTGGTAGGTGCTGCTGTTAAGGTCCAGAACGAAGGCGCTTGGCACGATACCGATCAGTACCAGCATGATCAGGCCAATACCTTTTTGGCCGTCATTGGAGCCGTGAACGAAGCTCACTGCCATGGCTGAAATCACCAGAACAAGGCGGTTCCAGAACGGCGGGTGCTTTTTATCGTCCAGCTTGCGGCGTTGATCGGGCGTCTTGTGCATCTTGGACATCGGACGCCACCACTTCAGGCCGATCAGCAACAGGCCGGCTACGAGGAAGCCTGCCAGTGGCGAGAACACTAGCGAGGCGCCAATGTCGATTGCCTTCTGCCAGTTCACGCCATCGCTGAGCGGAATATCGTTGATCAGCGCATTGGCCAGTCCGACACCGAGGATCGAACCGATCAGGGTGTGAGAGCTAGACGCCGGGATCCCGAAGTACCAGGTGCCCAGGTTCCAGGTGATAGCAGCAGCAAGCAGTGAGAACACCATGGCCAGGCCATGTCCGGTGTTTACATTAATCAGAAGCTCGACCGGAAGCAGATGGACGATGGCATAAGCCACGCCGACCCCTCCCAGCAAAACGCCGAGAAAGTTGAACACACCGGAAAAGAACACCGCCAGATGAGGCGGCATAGCTTTGGTGTAGATGACTGTCGCTACCGCATTCGCGGTGTCATGAAAGCCGTTGATGAACTCAAATGCGAGAACAAAGGCTAGGGCGAAGAAGAGGCTGATAAGAACCCAGGCATCCAATCCGCTTAATAGATCGATCATGAAGGTTTTCTGACACGGTCATAATGGGGAGCGGATTATGCCAGAAAACCTCGGCAATCGATGCATTAGGTGCGTGTTGGTAACATCTGTAAATGAAAAAACCTGTAAGGAACGTTAGACTCCCGATGTAGGGAATCCCCCGCAATCCGCTGATATCAAAGGGTATGAACGTTGTTTCGGGCTAGTCGAAGCCTCTGCGCAGCGCTGAGCAATGCACATGAAATTTCTCGCATCAGGTGCTTCGCAAGCTCACGGCTCTTCGGCTTTGAGCTCTTTTTCAATCTTTTGAATTTCTTGAGAGAAGGCCTGATCGAGCAGACTGGCACGTTTACGCCAGGGTTTGCGTTCGGGTTCGGGCTGGGCGGCGTAGGTTGTCACTTCACCACCGTAAACATCCTTGTAACGTTGTTCCTGGCGCTCAAGTTCTGCGCGCAGTTCGTCTTTCGTCACAGTGTTACCTAATTGAGTAGAGATTAAATCTGGTGAATCACTGTGCGTGAGAGGTTAATCCGTTTGACGTATGAGTTTGTTCTGAGGCGATCGCCTACAGGTAACGTCAAGGTTAAACCAAGCACTCTCAGCACGCCGCCACGTCATCAATTAACACATGATTGTCGCCGCTGTTAAGTGTTCACCCCTTTGGGACACAATACACGGTGCACTTGAATATTAAGCCGCGGGCGCCTACTGATCTTGCCGACCGGCATGGATCCAATGCGCAAGCGGGGCTTGATCCTGTGCACTCAACTACTACAGGGCCTAGGGGCCTGAGCAATACCGCTACTATCGCCGAATAACTTCAGGTGCGTCAACTTTCTATTGAGCGGCATGTTACTGACGTCAGGGAATTAACAGGATCAATCGCAGTGCTGATCTATTAACCGGGGCGGACGATAATTGCTCAGGCAAGTTGTTCAATGGACGGGCGGGGTTTAAACCTGAGGGGATATATAACCGACGTTCGCTATCAATTACCCGGTGCTTTTAATAAAGACCAGGTTAAGTGCAGCGATTGAGCCTCATCCGGTGGGTGTTGAGGCGTGTTGCCTGCACATGCATTGGCGCCTGTTAATCTAGGGGGTCAGATTGCGATTATCGCCCGCCAGTTCGATAATCGCCCGATATGGTGTGTGCCCGGCGTGTCATGCGGTTTGGGCGGGTTTGTAATAACAATAAATGGCTTAAGCCGGAGATAGGGTATGAGTGATCAAATGCGCAATGCCGTTGCCAGTATCGCGCCACCGATTGTGGCCTCGCCCGCCAAGCGGATTCAGGCGTTTACCGGCGATCCTGACTTTATGGCCTCGCTGGCCCGAGGCTTGGCGGTGGTGCAGGCGTTTCAAGAGCGCAAGCGCCATCTGACCATTGCCCAAATTAGCCATCGCACTGAGATTCCGCGTGCGGCAGTGCGCCGTTGCTTATATACGCTGATCAAACTCGGTTACGCCACCACCGACGGCCGGACCTATTCGTTGTTGCCTAAAGTGCTGACCCTCGGCCATGCCTACCTGTCGTCTACGCCATTGGCGGTCTCGGCCCAACCTTATCTGGACCGCATGAGTGAGCAATTGCACGAGGCGTGCAACATGGCGACCCTCGAAGGCGACGACATTCTGTACATCGCCCGCTCGGCGACTACCCAGCGTTTAATCTCGGTGGACTTGTCCGTGGGGGGGCGGTTGCCGGCGTACTGCACTTCCATGGGGCGCATTCTGCTGGCTGCGCTGGATGACGTGACGTTGCATGAATACTTGGCCCATGGCGAGTTTCAGGCCAAAACCAGCCGCACCCTGCACACCCCAGAAACGTTGCTCGAATGCTTGCAACAGGTGCGAGAGCAAGGTTGGTGCATTGTCGACCAAGAGCTGGAACAAGGGCTGCGCTCGATTGCCGTACCGGTGTACGACGCTTCCGGGCAAGTGCTGGCCGCCTTGAACGTCAGCACTCACGCGGGGAGGGTGACACGCACGGAGCTTGCCCAGCGCTTTCTGCCGATCATGCTCAGCGCCAGCCGCGAGTTGAGCGGCCAGTTGTTTACGTGAGGGGCGTTACCCAGCAAGCTAACTATGTGTTCGATTAACGAACACATAGTCGATTATCGGATTGTTTTGCCCCGCGATGGCGGCTTAACCTGCTGAGCATACGGTGTCGCCCTGGCGCGCCTTCCTCTACTGCAGTGGCCAACAAAAAGCGGGAGCTACCCCAGATGGCAGACATCATTTCGTTACACGATGCGGTGAAACAGTTTGTGAACGACGGCGACACCGTTGCTCTTGAAGGTTTCACTCACCTGATTCCGACCGCAGCAGGTCATGAAATCATTCGCCAGGGCAAGAAAGACCTGACCCTGGTACGGATGACACCTGATCTGGTCTACGACCAGTTGATCGGTGCTGGCTGCGCACGAAAGCTGATTTTCTCCTGGGGTGGAAACCCTGGTGTCGGCTCCTTGCACCGTTTGCGTGATGCCGTTGAAAAACAATGGCCGCAGCCGCTGGAGATCGAAGAACACAGCCATGCCGACTTGGCTAATGCCTACGTTGCTGGTGCCTCGGGCCTGCCATTTGCAGTGCTGCGTGCCTACGCTGGGTCGGATCTGCCCAAGGTCAACCCTTTGATCAAAACCGTAACCTGCCCGTTTACTGGCGAAGTGCTGGCTGCGGTACCGTCGGTGCGCCCGGATGTCACCGTGATTCACGCGCAAAAGGCCGACCGCAAGGGCAACGTCTTGCTCTGGGGCATCTTGGGCGTACAGAAAGAAGCTGCATTGGCGGCCAAGCGCTGCATCGTCACGGTTGAAGAAATCGTCGACGACCTGCAGGCCCCGATGAACGCTTGCGTGCTGCCGACCTGGGCCTTGAGTGCGGTGTGCCATGTGCCTGGCGGAGCGCATCCGTCCTACGCTCACGGTTATACCGAGCGTGATAACCGTTTCTATCAGGCGTGGGACCCGATCGCTCGCGATCGTGAGACCTTTACCGCTTGGATCAACGAATACATCCTCGGCACTGCGAACTTCAGTGAGTTCCAGGCCAAGCTGGCTCGCGCTTCGGAGGCAAAATAATGACTTACTCCACCAATGAAATGATGACCGTTGCCGCTGCCCGTCGTTTGAAAAACGGTTCGGTGTGTTTTGTCGGCATCGGCCTGCCTTCCAAAGCCGCTAACCTGGCGCGTCTGACCTCATCGCCCGACGTGGTGCTGATTTATGAGTCGGGCCCGATTGGTGCCAAGCCTCATGTGCTGCCGCTGTCGATTGGTGATGGTGAGCTGGCCGAAACCGCTGACACCGTTGTGTCCACCAGCGAGATTTTCCGCTACTGGCTGCAAGGCGGCCGGGTTGATGTGGGCTTTTTGGGCGCCGCGCAAGTTGACCGTTTTGGCAACATCAACACCACCGTAGTGGGTGACTATCACCAGCCTAAAGTGCGTCTGCCGGGTGCCGGTGGCGCGCCGGAAATCGCCGGTTCGGCGAAGAGCGTGTTGATCATCCTCAAGCAGTCCGCTCGCTCGTTTGTCGACAAGCTGGATTTCATCACCTCAGTTGGCCACGGCGAAGGCGGCGATTCGCGCAAACGTCTGGGGCTGCCGGGCGCAGGTCCAGTAGGGATCATCACTGATCTGTGCACCATGGAACCGGAAGCGCAAACCAACGAGTTTGTGGTCACCGCCTTGCACCCTGGCGTGACTCGCGAGCAAGTGGTCGCGGCCACTGGCTGGGCGGTGCGTTTTGCCGATAACGTTGAATCGACTGCAGCGCCGACCGAAGTTGAACTCACAGCTTTGCGTGATCTGGAAGCGCGCACTGCGCTGGCCCACGGCCAAGCACCGGGAGAAGCGTAATGCGCGAAGTCTTTATCTGTGACGCCATTCGTACCCCGATTGGCCGTTTTGGCGGTGGTTTGGCGGGCGTACGCGCTGACGACTTGGCGGCCACGCCGATCAAGGCGCTGATGGAGCGCAATCCGAGCGTTAACTGGAGCGAAGTCGACGAAGTGTTTTTCGGCTGCGCCAACCAGGCCGGTGAAGACAACCGCAACGTCGCGCGGATGGCGGCGTTGTTGGCCGGGCTGCCGGAGACGATCCCGGGTGTGACCCTTAACCGCCTGTGTGCCTCGGGCATGGACGCAATTGGCACCGCTTTTCGGGCGATTGCCAGCGGTGAGATGGAGCTGGCGATTGCTGGTGGCGTCGAGTCGATGTCCCGTGCGCCGTTTGTAATGGGCAAAGCGGACGCGGCTTACTCGCGCAACATGAAACTGGAAGACACCACTATTGGTTGGCGTTTTATCAACCCACTGATGAAAGCGCAATACGGTGTCGATCCGATGCCGCAAACCGCAGACAACGTGGCCGATGATTACCAGATTTCCCGTGCTGATCAGGACGCTTTCGCCCTGCGCAGCCAGCAACGTACTGCCGCCGCCCAGGCTGCCGGCTACTTTGCTGAAGAAATTGTGGCGGTGCGTATCGCTCACAAAAAAGGCGAAACCATCGTTGAGCACGATGAACACCCGCGTGCGGATACCAGCCTTGAAACCTTGAGCAAACTCAAGCCGGTCAATGGCCCGGACAAAACCGTCACCGCCGGCAATGCCTCAGGCGTGAACGATGGTGCTGCGGCGCTGATTCTGGCCTCGGCCGATGCGGTGAAGCGTCACGGTTTGACCGCTCGGGCTCGGGTGCTGGGCATGGCCAGCGCCGGGGTTGCGCCGCGACTGATGGGCATCGGCCCAGTGCCAGCGGTGCGTAAACTGGTGGAGCGCCTGGGTCTGGCTGTCAGCGACTTTGACGTGATCGAGCTTAACGAAGCCTTCGCCAGCCAAGGCTTGGCAGTGTTGCGCGAGTTGGGTCTGGCTGACGATGCGCCGCAGGTCAATCCGAATGGAGGGGCGATTGCATTGGGGCATCCACTGGGCATGAGCGGTGCGCGCATTGTCATGACGGCCTTGCATCAATTGGAGAAAACCGGGGGCAAAAAAGGCCTGGCGACGATGTGTGTCGGCGTCGGTCAAGGGTTGGCGCTGGCTATCGAGAGGGTCTGAGTGGATCAGCGGTCTGGTTAGACCACGGTCTGTGATGTAGGCGCTATAAAAAATTCGCACTGTAAAAGGAGATGTTGGTGAAACGTGTACAACTCGCTGAAGGTGAACTCAATTACCAACTCGAAGGCCCGCAAGGTGCGCCGGTGCTGGTGTTGTCCAACTCTCTGGGTACTGATTTGAGGATGTGGGATACGCAGGTTGCAGCGTTCACCGAGCATTTTCAGGTGCTGCGTTACGACACCCGTGGTCATGGCCAATCGCTAGTGACCGAAGGGCCGTACAGCATTGAGCAATTGGGCGCTGATGTGCTGGCGTTGCTGGATGCGCTGCATATCGAGCGTGCGCACTTTTGCGGGTTGTCGATGGGCGGGTTGATCGGCCAGTGGCTAGGGATCAACGCCGGTTCGCGGTTGCACAAACTGGTGGTATGCAACACGGCCGCCAAAATTGGCGAACCTGCGGTGTGGAACCCGCGGATTGAAACCGTGTTGCGCGATGGTGCGGCGGCAATGGTTGCGTTGCGTGATGCCTCCATTGCCCGCTGGTTCACCGCGGATTACGCCGAGGCGCATCCTGATCAGGCCAAGCGCATCACCGACATGCTGGCGGCCACCTCACCTCAAGGCTATGCCGCTAACTGTGCAGCCGTTCGTGATGCGGATTTTCGTGATCAGATCGCTGGCATTCAAGTGCCTACGCTGGTAATTGCCGGTACCCACGATGCAGTGACGCCACCGGCGGGTGGTCATTTTATTCAAGAGCGCGTACCCGGCGCGCAATACGCCGAGTTCTACGCTGCACACCTGTCCAACGTTCAGGCCGGTGAGGCTTTCAGTCAGTGCGTTGTAGATTTTTTGCTGGCGGAAAAAACACTTTAGGGCGCTTGAGATTGCGATTTGCTGCACAAACAACAAACCCGCCAATTGGCGGGTTTGTTGTTTAACCAGAACGCATCAAGCCTTCGGTGGTTGATCCGAAACAGGGCGGTTCTGCCCGGTTTGTTCGTACCACCCACCGCCCAGCGCCTTGTACAGATTGACCTCACTGGTCAACTGCGACAGGCGGTCGGTGATCAGCGATTGTTGCGCGCTGAACAACGAACGCTGAGCGTCGAGGAACGTCAGGTTGCTGTCGATGCCAATCCGATAACGACGCTCAGCTAACCGGTAGTAATCCTGGTTGGCGTTGACGAAATCAGTTTGTGCCTGCAACTGCTGGTTGTAGGTCTGACGTGCTGCCAGGCCGTCAGAGACTTCCTGAAATGCGGTCTGGATCGTTTTCTCGTACTGAGAAACGGTGATTTCTTTCTGGATTTTCGAGTAGTCCAGGCTGGCGCGCAAAGCCCCTGCGTTGAAGATCGGCAGGTTGATTTGCGGCGAGAACAGCCAGGTGCCCGAACCGCCCTTGAACAGCCCCGACAGGTCAGGGCTCAAGGTCCCGGCATTGGCCGTGAGGCTGATGCTTGGGAAGAACGCTGCCCGCGCCGCGCCGATGTTGGCGTTAGCGGCCAACAGCTTGTGCTCGGCTTCAAGGATGTCGGGACGACGTTGCAGCAAGTCGGATGGCAAGCCAGCCGGGACTTCGGTCAACAGGTCGGCGGCCAGCGGTTTGCTTGCCGGCAGGTTGTCCGGAATGGTCGTGCCGAGCAGCAGGGCGAGGCTGTTCTGATCCTGAGCGACTTGGCGGGTGTACCTCGCCAATTGCACCTTGGCGTTTTCCACCGAGGTACGCGCCTGGCTCAGATCAAGGGCTGAGGCCACACCGACTTCATTACTGCGCACTGTGAGCTTGTAGCTCTCGTCGTAGGTTTTCAGGGTGTCTTGTGTGAGCTTGAGCAGCTCTTTATCAGCCTGCCAGGTCAAGTAGGCATTGGCGACACTGGCTACCAGACTGATCTGGGTAGTGCGCCGTGCTTCTTCGGTTGCAAAGTAGGTTTGCAGTGCTTGATCGCTCAGGCTGCGAACCCGGCCGAACAAGTCCAGCTCATAGGCGCTGACCCCCAGAGTCGCGGAGTAGGAGCTGGCGATCGTCGACTCACCGGTTTGCGACATGCGCGCCGGGGTACGCTGACGGCTGCCGCTGCCAGTCGCCGAGACAGCCGGGAACAGGTCGGCCCGCTGGATACGGTATTGCGCGGCATAGGCGTCGATGTTCAACGCGGCGACCCGAAGGTCGCGATTGTTGACCAAGGCCGTCTGGATCAACTGCTGCAGGGCTGGGTCATGGAAAAACTGACGCCAGCCTTGCTCCGCAGCGGCCTGGTTGGCCGCCTCGGTTGGCGAGTAGGCCGGGCCTTGCGGGTATTGCGCCGCTACCGGGGCTTCAGGGCGCTGGTAGTCCGGGATCAGCGAGCAGCCGCCCAGCGTAAACGCGGCGACAGCGAGGGCTAGAAGGGACTTGCTCATTGGCCAGCCTCGTTGTTTGGAGTTTTAGTCAGGTCCACTTTTTTCTCTGAGTCCTTTTTGCTGCCAAAGGACGATACAAGGACAAAGAACAGCGGAACCCAGAACACGGCCAGTACCGTAGCGGTGATCATGCCACCGATTACACCCGTACCAATAGCGTGCTGGCTGCCCGAACCTGCGCCCGAGGAGATTGCCAGCGGGATCACACCCAGTACAAACGCCAGCGAGGTCATGATGATCGGTCGCAGACGCATGCGGCACGCCTCAATTGCGGCCTCGGTCAATGTTCGTCCTTGTTCATGCAGTTCCTTGGCAAACTCGACGATCAGAATGGCGTTTTTCGAGGCCAGACCGATGGTCGTAAGCAGCCCCACCTGGAAGTACACGTCGTTAGACAGCCCTCGCAGGCTGGTTGCCATCAGTGCGCCGATAATCCCCAGCGGTACCACCAGCATCACCGCAATCGGGATCGACCAGCTTTCGTACAGAGCCGCGAGGCACAGGAACACCATCAGCAAGGAAATTGCGTACAGGGCAGGTGCTTGCGAACCTGACAAACGCTCCTCGTAAGACAGCCCTGTCCAGGAAATCCCGACACCGGCCGGCAGTTTCTTGGCCAGAGCTTCAACTTCGAGCATGGCCTGACCACTGCTGTAGCCCGGAGCTGGAGCCCCGAGAACTTCCATCGCTTCTACGCCGTTGTAACGCGACAGCTTGGGCGGACCGTAGATCCAGGTGCCCTTGGCGAAGGCCGAGAATGGCACCATGGTTCCTTCACTGTTGCGCACGAACCACTTTTTCAGGTCTTCAGGGTTCATCCGCGACTCGGCTTTACCTTGCAGGTAAACCTTTTTCACACGACCGTGGTCGATGAAGTCGTTGACGTAGCTGGCACCAATTCCGATCGACAGGGTGCTGTTGATGTCGCTCAACTCAACGCCCAGGGCGCGAGCGGCTTCGTCGTCAATCTCGAGCTGGTACTGCGGCTCATCGTTCAAACCGTTCGGACGTACGCCCGCCAGAACTTTGCTTTGAGCTGCCATCCCCAGAAACTGATTACGTGCTTCCATCAGCTTTTCGTGACCAATGCCGGAGCGGTCCTGCAGATAAACGTCAAAGCCGGTGGCGTTACCCAGCTCCATCACTGCCGGCGGTGCGAAAGCAAACACCATGGCATCGCGGAAGGTAGAGAAGTGCGCCTGAGCTCGAGCCGCCAGCGCGAATACGCTGTTTTCGGCATCACGCTCGCCCCAGGGTTTAAGCATGATGAACGCCATGCCGGAGCTTTGACCGCGCCCGGCAAAGTTGAAGCCGTTTACGGTAAAGACCGAAGACACAGCCGCCGATTCATCTTTCAACAGGTATTCGCGCATCCGGTCGATGACGCCCTGAGTGCGTTCTGCGGTGGAACCTGCCGGGGTTTGCACTTGAGCAAACAGTACGCCCTGGTCTTCTTCCGGGAGGAAGGAGGTAGGGATACGGGTAAACAGGAACACCATGCCGACCACAATCAGCACGTACGCCAACAGATACGGTGCCTTGTGCCGCAAGATATTGCCAACACCGCGCTCATAGCGCTTAACGCCACTGTCGAAGGTACGGTTGAACCAGCCGAAGAACCCACGCTTGTTCTCGCCGTGATCGCCCTTGGAAATAGGTTTGAGCATGGTTGCGCAGAGGGCTGGAGTGAAGATCAGCGCAACAACTACCGACAGCGCCATCGCCGAAACAATGGTGATCGAGAACTGTTTGTAAATTACACCGGTTGAACCGCTGAAGAAGGCCATTGGCAGCAGTACCGCCGACAGCACCAGGGCAATACCCACCAGAGCACCCTGGATTTGCTCCATGGATTTCTTGGTGGCTTCCTTGGGCGGCAGTCCTTCTTCGCTCATCACCCGTTCGACGTTTTCCACCACCACAATCGCATCGTCCACCAGCAACCCGATGGCCAATACCATGCCGAACATGGTCAGGGTGTTGATGCTGAAACCTGCGGCGGCCAGGATCCCGAATGTACCGAGCAATACCACCGGCACGGTCATCGTGGTGATGATGGTGGCACGGAAGTTCTGCAGGAACAGGAACATCACCAGGAACACCAGCACGACAGCTTCGACCAAGGTAGCTAGAACGCCTTCGATCGATGCCGATACCACTGGAGTGGTGTCATACGGGTAAACAACTTTCATGCCCTCCGGGAAGAAGGGTTCCAGGTCGCTGATGGTTTTGCGCAGTGCCTTGGCGGTATCCAGAGCGTTGGAGCCTGGTGCCAGCTTGATTGCAAGACCCGAAGACGGCAGGCCGTTGTACTGCGCGCTGATGCTGTAGTTCTCACCCCCCAGCCCGATCTCGGCGACATCTTTCAGGCGTACCTGAGAGCCGTCGGTGTTGACCTTGAGCAGGATTTTTTCGAACTGTTCGGCGGTTTGCAGGCGGGTTTTGCCGATGATGGTTGCGTTCAGCTCCTGACCTTTTACTGCAGGCAGGCCGCCCAGTTGCCCGGAGGACACCTGTACGTTCTGTGCGGTGATGGCAGTTTTGGCGTCCACCGGCGTCAGGTTGTATTTGTTCAGCTTGGCCGGGTCGAGCCAGATACGCATCGCGTATTGGGCACCGAACACCTGGAAGTCACCCACACCTTCGGTGCGAGAGATCGGGTCCTGCATGTTGGAGACGATGTAGTTCGACAAGTCGTCCTTGTTCATGCTGCCGTTCTCGGACACCACGCCGATCACCATCAGGAAGTTTTTCACTGCCTTGGTGACGCGGATACCTTGCTGCTGAACCTCTTGGGGCAGCAGCGGGGTCGCCAGGTTGAGCTTGTTCTGCACCTGAACCTGAGCGGTGTCAGGGTCAGTGCCTTGCTCGAACGTAGCGGTGATGCTCATGCTGCCGTCGGAGTTGCTCTCCGAAGACACATAACGCAGGTGGTCGATGCCGTTGAGCTGTTGCTCAATCACTTGGACCACGGTGTCCTGCACGGTTTGCGCCGAAGCGCCCGGGTAGGTCACAGCGATCGAGATGGCCGGCGGAGCGATGCTCGGGTATTGGTTGATCGGTAGTTTCAGGATCGATAGAGCCCCGACCAGCATGATCACCAGGGCGATAACCCAGGCGAAAATCGGACGGTCGATAAAAAATTTCGACATGGTTTACTCCCCTTTACTGCCTGCAGCTTTTTCTGTTGCCGGGGCAGATGCCGGGGTTGCGCCTTGTGTTTTGTCCATGATTTTGACTTCGACACCTGGCTTGATGTACTGCAGACCGTCTGTAACCAGGCGATCACCTGCACTCAGGCCGCTCTGAACCAGCCAATCGCTGCCCACGGTGCGTGAAGCCTGAAGCACCCGCAGTTCAACCTTGTTGTCCTGGTTCACAATCAGTGCCGTCGGCTGGCCCTTGAGGTTGTGGGTCACGCCGATTTGAGGCGCCAGGATCGCATTGCTTTCGATACCTGCTTCAAGTTGTGCGTGAACAAACATGCCTGGCAACAGCGTTTCGTCAGGGTTCGGGAACACGGCGCGCAGGGTCACGGAACCGGTGGTTTCGTCGACCGACACTTCGCTGAACTCAAGACGACCTTCTTGCGCGTATTCACGGCCATCGGGCAGGGTCAGCTTGACCTTGGCAGCGTTTGCGCCGGCCTTCTTCAAGCGGCCATCGGCCAGATCACGACGCAGTTCAAGCATTTCGACCGAGGATTGGGTCACGTCAACATAGATAGGGTCCAGTTGCGTTATCACGGCCAAGGCGTTGGTCTGGCCACTGGTGACCAGAGCACCTTCGGTGTACAGCGAGCGACCGATGCGGCCCGTCAATGGCGCCATGACCTTGGTGTAGCGCAAGTTGACCTGAGCGGTATTCAGCGCGGCTTCAGCTTGCAAGCGAGCGGACTCGGCGTTGTCGTACTCCTGGCGGCTTACGGCTTGTTCTGCGACCAGTTGCTTGTAGCGATCAGCCAGTGATTTGGCCGATTGCAGGGTTGCCTTGGCGCTCAGGACGGCACTTTCGTAGATGGCTGGATCGATTTGATACAGCTGTTGGCCGACTTTGACGTCACTGCCTTCTTTGAAAAAGCGCTTGAGAATAATCCCGTTTACCTGAGGGCGAACTTCTGCAGAGCGATAAGACGTGGTCCGGCCCGGTAGGTCAGTGGTCAAGGTAAATGGCTGGGCTTTCAGCGTCACGACGCCGACCTGAGGGATTTTCTGGGCAGGTGGCGCCTCTTCCTTTTTGCATCCGCTGAGTAGCGAAGCTAGGGCGATGGCAGCAACCAGAGCGGTAACAGCTGGCTTAAATTGCATGAAGATCCTCGGGTCAGGCACGCGAAAGCGCACAAGAATAGTGGAAGGGTAAAGAAAGCTGTTCCGGGTGGATAAGTAGCTTGCTAAGGAATATACTTACATTCGTGTCTGTTTGTAAATAGCTGAAACGTGTCACGCGGGGTCTTGCAGCGCCCATTTCGAAGCAGAAAGTAGGCCGGGATAAGGCATAACAAACGCCACCCGGTGTTGGTTTGGATAAGTGTCTGCAAGTGTCCAAACCCTCCTGATTGAGGTTTTTATTGCCATGGTGCGTCGTACCAAAGAAGAAGCGCTGGAAACCCGGAGCAAAATCCTCGAGGCGGCCGAGCAGGCCTTTTATGAGCGTGGTGTTGTACGTACCACCTTGGCCGATATAGCGACGCTGGCGGGGGTTACCCGAGGTGCGATTTATTGGCACTTCAGTAATAAGGCTGATCTGGTGCAAGCCATGCTCGACAGCTTGCATGAGCCGCTGGATGAACTGGCCAAAGCCAGTGAAAACCAGGACGAACTTGACCCGCTCGGCTGTATGCGCAAGCTGCTGGTTCATTTGTTTTGCCAAGTTGCCATTGATCCTAAAACCCGCCGTATCAATGAAATTTTGTTTCATAAGTGCGAACTCACTGACGAAATGTGTGATTTTCGTCGTCAGCGCCAAGTCGCGAGCGTCGAGTGCAACAGTCGAATCGAGCTGGCGCTGAGTAATGCCATCAATCGACAGCAGCTACCGGCAGCACTGGATGTTCCTCGAGCGGCCATTTGCTTGCATGCCTATATCAACGGGGTTCTCGGTCAATGGCTGCTGGTTCCCGACCATTTTGCGCTTCATGACGAAGCAGAAACGTTGGTCGACGTTGGCATTGAAATGCTGCGTCTGAGTCCGAGCCTGCGCAATCAAGGCCAAATTTGAGATGAGTCTAGTTCGGTCAAGCGATAAGGCGAATTAAGATTTCCCCTACTGAGCTGTTTGATAACGAAAAGCCTTTATATACGTCTGCGCCGCGGGTTTAAAGTTAGTGAGCTAAGTATTTTGTAGGTCAATTGTTATGGCTTGGTTAAGACGCTGGCAGCCTTCGTTCCTTGTCAGCTTCTACGAGCTGCGCGTAGGAGCAGCTGAGGCACGAAAGCTGCGAGCTGTTGATCTTTCGTGCAGACAACGGGCCAACGATCAAAAGATCGCAGCCGTCGTTCCTCGGCAGCTCCTACGGGGTCATAAACGCAAAAAGCCCCGGCTCTCAGGAGGCGGGGCTTTTTGCTGCAGCGTGTATCAGCGTTCCAGATCTTTGATCTTGTCTTTCACGCCATCCCACTCTGCCGCGTCCGGTAGAGGGTCTTTACGTTCAGTGATGTTTGGCCAGACCTCAGCCAACTCAACATTCAACTGAATGAACTGTTCCATGCCAGCAGGCACTTCATCTTCAGAGAAGATTGCTTGTGCAGGGCATTCTGGCTCACAAAGCGCGCAGTCAATGCACTCATCCGGGTGAATCACCAGGAAGTTCGGGCCTTCGTAAAAGCAGTCCACCGGACAGACTTCTACGCAGTCGGTGTACTTGCACTTGATGCAGTTGTCGGTGACGACGAAGGTCATTTCTAATTTTCTCCTCAGGCGGCGGCAGCGAAGCCCTTCCAGTTCGGGTTCGCCGGGTTCGGGAGTGATATCTACTGGACAGGCTAAAAGGCCAGTAGCATCCCGAACCGCGCGCGATTCTAGCAGCTTTTAAAGGCGTGTCTTTAATGTGTAGAGTAAATCAAGCGCTTTACGTGGCGTCATGTTGTCCAGGTCCAGCTTGGACAGGTCGTCAAGAACCGGGTGCGGCAGGCTGGCAAACAAATCGCTTTGCTGTGGTGCGGCCTTCTTGCCCGGGGTTGGGCGGGGTGCTTCGTGGGGCAGGCTGGTGGTTTCCAAGCGGCTCAAATGCTCGCGCGCGCGGGTGATGACCGCAGTAGGAACTCCGGCCAGTTGTGCCACCGCCAAGCCATAGCTCTGGCTCGCCGGGCCGGGCAATACGTGGTGCAGGAACACGATGCGCTCATTGTGCTCGGTGGCACTCAAATGCACGTTGGCGACCAGCGGTTCGTTTTCAGGCAATACCGTCAGTTCAAAGTAATGGGTGGCGAACAACGTGTAAGCGCGTAGCTGAGCCAGACGCTCGGCTGCTGCCCACGCCAGCGACAAGCCATCGAACGTACTGGTGCCGCGTCCCACTTCATCCATCAACACCAGGCTGCGTTCGGTGGCGTTGTGCAAAATGTTGGCGGTTTCGCTCATTTCGACCATGAAGGTCGAACGACCGCCAGCCAGGTCATCGCTGGAACCGATTCGGGTGAAGATCCGGTCCACCAGCGATAACTCACAGCTGGCCGCGGGCACGAAGCTGCCAATGTGCGCCAGCAATACAATCAATGCGGTTTGACGCATGTAGGTCGATTTACCGCCCATGTTCGGACCGGTGATCACCAGCATGCGGGTGT
Source organism: Pseudomonadota bacterium (assembly GCA_040385125.1). GTDB lineage: Bacteria > Pseudomonadota > Gammaproteobacteria > Pseudomonadales > Pseudomonadaceae > Aquipseudomonas. Next base: position 50,097 of record JAZKIA010000066.1, read on the forward strand.
TGTCATCCAGAGCCAGGTCGTTGGCCACAAAGGGGGTGGTGAGCACTTGCTCAACCACCGGGTGGCGCCCCTGGCTGATCCGCATGCACGGCTCGTCAACAAAGGTCGGGCAATTCAGGTCGAGGTTCAGCGCACGTTCGGCCAGGTTGCTCAGCACATCCAGTTCGGCCAAGGCCGCGGCGGTGTCCTGCAGCGGCGGTAGCTCCCCAATCAAGGTCTCGAGCAGCGCTTCATACAGCATCTTCTCGCGGGCCAGGGCGCGGCTTTTAGCCGACAGGGCTTTATCTTCGAAGGCTTTGAGCTCCGGAGTGATAAAGCGCTCGGCGCCTTTGAGTGTTTGACGGCGGATGTAATCCGCTGGCGCTTGCTCGGCTTGCTTGCTCGGCAGCTCGATGAAGTAGCCGTGTACGCGGTTGTAACCGACCTTGAGGTTGGCCAGGCCGGTACGGGCTTTTTCGCGGGCTTCCAGATCAATCAAAAACTGCCCGGCGTTTTCGCTCAGCGATTGCAGCTCGTCCAGCTCGGCGTCATAGCCGGTTTTTAATACGCCGCCGTCGCGAATCACTGCGGGCGGATTATCGTTAATCGCTTTTTCCAGCAAGGCAGCCAGCTCGGGGTAGGTGCTGGTGGTCACGGCCAATTGCTGCAGGTGCGGGGCTTCGAGGCCAAGCATGGCGTCTTGCAGTTCAGGCAAGGCACCCAAGGCATCGCGCAAACGCGCCAGATCGCGGGGGCGCGCATTGCGCAAACCGATACGGGCCAGAATACGCTCCAGATCGCCGATTTCTTTGAGCTGGGGCTGCAGTTTTTCGAAACGGTAGCCGTCCAGCAAGCACGTGATCGACGTTTGACGCGCCAGCAGCACCTTTAAATCGCGCAACGGACGGTTCAGCCAACGGGTCAGCAAGCGGCTGCCCATCGACGTTTGGCAACGGTCGACCACCGATTGCAAGGTGTTGTCGCGCCCACCGGCGAGGTTTGTATCCAGTTCCAGATTGCGGCGGCTGGCACCGTCGAGCACTACGGTGTCGTCGAGTCGCTCATGGCGCAGGCTGCGCAAATGGGGCAGGGCGGTACGCTGGGTTTCCTTGGCGTAGCTGAGCAGGCAACCGGCTGCGCCAATGGCCAGGGTCAGGTTCTCGCAGCCGAAACCTTTAAGGTCTTGGGTTGAGAACTGCTGGCACAGGCTTTTCAGGGCCGAGTCGCGCTCAAAGTCCCACGGGGCACGACGACGAACGCCGCGGCGTTTTTCGGCGGGCAGGCCTTGTGGCCAGTCGTCCGGGATCATCAGCTCAACCGGGTTGATGCGCTCCAGCTCTGCCAGCAGGTTTTCCCAGCCCTTGATTTCCAGTACCGAGAAATTGCCGCTGGTGATGTCCAGCACCGCGAGACCAAACAGGCGCTCGTCACCCAGCACCGCTGCAATCAGGTTATCGCGACGTTCATCCAGCAGCGCCTCGTCGCTGACCGTGCCCGGCGTGATAATACGCACCACTTGACGGTCAACCGGGCCTTTGCTGGTCGCCGGATCACCGACCTGTTCACAAATCACCACCGACTCGCCGAGTTTTACCAGCTTGGCCAAATACCCTTCAGCCGCGTGGTAGGGAATCCCGCACATCGGGATCGCCTGTCCGGCAGACTGCCCGCGAGCTGTCAGCGTGATATCCAGCAACTTGGCGGCTTTCTTCGCGTCTTCATAGAAGATCTCGTAGAAATCGCCCATGCGATAGAACATCAGTTGATCAGGGTGCTGGTTCTTCAGGCGCCAGTACTGCTGCATCATCGGCGTGTGTGAGGACAGGTCGGAGGTATTTTTACTCATCAGGGCTTAGGCGGATTCATTCAGAAGAGGGGGGAAAGCAGGCGTTCGGCCTTGGGCTTTCGCGATGGGCGCAAGGTTAACATGTCAGCCCCCTGCATCTACAGATGCGCCTGGGCGCTTACATGTTGCTATATAAATAGAAGAAATAGCATTTGCCATCAATAAACCCGGCCAGCACTATTCTGGCCATGCCTAAACGAACCGTTTCAACCGTCCTTAAACAACTGCTTGTTCATCACCAGATCAGCGCCATGACGCTGCATCGGAACACGGGTGTGCCGCAGTCCACGCTCTCGCGCATTTTGAGCGGCAAGATTGTCGACCCCTCTGATCGGCATATCTCCAGAATTGCCGAATACTTCAATATCAGTACCGACCGACTGCGTGGCCGAGACGATTCGCGTGTGCTCGCAGCATCTGGCTCTGAGCCCTTGCATCCCGAACTGCGCGATATCTGTCTGTGGGATGACGACACACCGGTGGCCGACGATGAGGTGTCCATACCGTTCTTGCGCCAAGTCGAACTGGCGGCGGGTTCGGGGCGTTTTGCCATTGAGGAGAGTGAGCGCGCCAAACTGCGTTTTGGCAAACGCAGCCTGCGCCACAATGGTGTGGAGTTCGATCAGGCAAAGTGCGTGACCGTTCGTGGCGATAGCATGCTGCCGGTGTTGCGCGATGGTGCAACGGTGGGGGTCAATGCGGGCAAGCGCACGCTCGAAGAGGTTACCGATGGCGATCTGTATGCAATCAATCACAACGGTCAGTTACGGGTGAAGCAGTTGTTCTGCACAGAGGCTGGCATTCGCTTGCGCAGTTTCAATCGCGATGAGTTCCCGGATGAGGAATATGCCTACTCGGAGCTTGAGGATGAGCAACTGGTGATCCTCGGGCATGTGTTCTGGTGGGGTATGTACGCGCGTTAGCCTGCCTTTCTTGATAAAGAGCCCACTTTGCTGTGGGCTTTTTTTGGTTTTTAAAACGACCTGTCCTACTAGTTTCGGTGCTTTTATCTGATGGCGAGAGTGGGCAAATAAATATATGCACTTGTGCATTGACTGTATATCCATACATGCATAGTCTTTGTTGCATGGCGGTTCATGATCGAACTCAAGCAGGGATGCGGTGTAGCAGAGAGCGCCCGCTGTGAAGCTCAGGCCAGAAACTGGCGCTTACCAATAAGGATTCAGGAGTGTTTTCACGATGAATGAGCCGCAAATATTGCTGGATATGCCAATTTTTCTGGTCGTCCTGCTTGCTCTGGTCGGCGGTGTGTTTGGAGAAATGTGGCGGGCTGACAAGGACGGCGCGAAAGGTTGGCTGCTGGCTCGGCGTCTGGCGCTGCGTTCCGGTGCGTGCATGGTGTGTGGTGTTTCTACTTTTATGCTGTTGTACGCGGCAGGCATGTCGATCCTGGCGGCTGGCGCTTTCGGTTGCCTGACCGCGTTGGCTGGCGCTGATGCAGCCATCAGCCTGTATCAGCGCTGGGCAGCCAAGCGGCTTGGGGTTGAGGGAGCGCCCGGCGATTCCCGGATTGAGCCGTGAGACCACCTTGCAACCACCACCTGCTCGTGTAGGTTAAGGCGCTAACCCGCCCCATCAGGAGAGGATCGTGGACCAACTTTCTCAACTTGCGGCTGAACTCGGGCAACATTTACAGGCCCTGAAAGCCCAGGTAACAACAGCTGAATCCTGCACCGGTGGCGGGATTGCTGAAGCCATCACCCGAATTGCGGGTAGCTCTGCCTGGTTTGAGGCGGGTTTTGTAACGTACTCCAACCAGCAAAAAACCAGGCAGCTAAACGTTCCAGAGCCTTTATTTGCCCAAGTGGGCGCGGTAAGCCGCGAGGTAGTGGAGGCGATGGTGCGTGGTGCCCAGCAGCAAAGCGGGGCGCGGTTTGCGGTTGCGGTGAGCGGCGTAGCAGGCCCGGGCGGTGGCTCACCAGACAAGCCGGTTGGCACTGTTTGGCTGGCGTGGGGTGTTGGTGACGAGGTATCGGCCGAATGCCGGTACTTCCCTGGCGACCGCGATGAGGTGCGCCGCCAAACAGTGGTGGCGGCTTTAGAAGGCTTAATACGCCGAACGGTACGAGAAATAAAAAATCAGGGGTAGGCGATCGTTTATCGCTGTGGAATAATACTGGCTACTTATACAGTTATCGGCCGTCAGGCCTTATTGATTACGAGAGGACTTTAATGGACGACAACAAGAAGAAAGCCTTGGCTGCGGCCCTGGGTCAGATCGAACGTCAATTCGGCAAGGGCGCCGTGATGCTGATGGGCGATCAAGAGCGCCAGGCTGTACCGGCAATCTCTACCGGCTCGCTGGGTCTGGATATCGCGCTGGGTATTGGCGGTCTGCCAAAAGGCCGTATTGTTGAAATTTACGGTCCAGAGTCTTCGGGTAAAACCACACTCACCCTGTCCGTGATTGCCCAGGCGCAAAAGCTCGGTGCAACCTGCGCTTTTGTCGATGCTGAGCATGCCCTTGACCCGGAGTACGCGGCCAAGTTGGGCGTCAACGTCGACGATCTGCTGGTTTCCCAGCCCGATACTGGCGAACAAGCTCTGGAAATCACCGACATGCTGGTGCGTTCCAATGCTGTTGACGTAATTGTCATCGACTCCGTGGCTGCACTGACGCCAAAAGCTGAAATCGAAGGCGACATGGGTGACACGCACGTGGGCCTGCAAGCCCGACTGATGTCGCAAGCACTGCGTAAAATCACCGGTAACATCAAGAACGCCAACTGCCTGGTGATCTTCATTAACCAGATCCGGATGAAAATCGGCGTGATGTTCGGTAGCCCGGAAACCACCACCGGTGGTAACGCGCTGAAGTTCTACGCTTCGGTACGTCTGGATATTCGTCGCACGGGTGCGGTGAAAGAAGGCGATGTGGTTGTTGGTAGCGAAACCCGCGTTAAAGTAGTCAAGAACAAGGTGGCACCGCCATTCCGTCAGGCAGAATTCCAGATTCTTTACGGCAAGGGCATCTACCTTAACGGAGAGATGATCGACCTGGGCGTATTGCATGGCTTTGTTGAAAAAGCAGGCGCTTGGTACAGCTATCAAGGCAGTAAAATCGGTCAGGGCAAGGCCAACTCGGCCAAGTTCCTGGACGACAACCCTGAGATCAAGGATGCCCTTGAGAAGCAGCTGCGCGAAAAACTGCTGGGTCCAAAGACCGACAGTGAACTGGCTGAAATCAAGACCATGCCAAAACTGAGCAAAGCCGCGAAAGAAGCTGCCGCACTGGCTGAAGCTGAAGAAATGGAAAACGCGACCGACAGCAACAACTGATAGACATCATGACTGTCGTATTGGATACCCTTGTCGCGGTGCGACGAACTGCAATGGACCTGCTCGCGCGACGCGAGCACGGTAGAGTCGAGCTGACGCGCAAACTGCGTCAGCGCGGAGCTTGCCCCGACATGATCGACATCGCCCTTGACCGTTTAACGGAAGAGGGTTTGTTGTCGGAGTCGCGCTACCTCGAAAGCTTTATTCGCTACCGTGCCCGTTCCGGTTATGGCCCTTTGCGCATTCGCGAAGAGCTTAACCAGCGCGGCTTGTCGCGTGGGGATGTTGAGCAAGCGTTGCGTGAATGTGGGTTCAACTGGCAAGAGCAACTGGCGGACACCTGGCGTCGCAAGTTTGATGGTCAGTTACCTGAGGATGCTAAAGAACGTGCTCGCCAAGGGCGCTTCTTGAGTTACCGCGGGTATCCACTTGAAATGATCGGCCGCTTGTTAAGCGGCCGAGAGTTTGATGACTGACAGCTTCCTCGTCCCTACAGATACCAGATGCTGTGTGAAACCTGTAGGAGTCGAGCTTGCTCGCGATGGAATCGCTGCGGTCTTTCAGATAAACCGCGTTGCTTGGATCGCGAGCAAGCTCGCTCCTACAGATCCGGTTTGAAGTGCACCCCAAAAGTTGGACTCCTACACAGTATTTGCACAGGCCTTGGGGTGCGGGCTAACCAATCACAGGCTCACATACCGCTGTCGTTGCATTGTCCTCTACAGTCACCCAGTTATGCGGCAGGTTGATAAAGTCGACCAGCTCGCGCAACCGCCCCTGGTTACGCCCACTGAATGCAAAGCTCAGGCGGATGAGGTGGCTGAACTTGGGGTCATCATGATCTTGGTTGTCATAACCCTGTTGCTGGAAACCTCCGCTCAGGCAGATATCGGCAAACGTCTGCTGTATCTGTTCCAGCGCCAACGCACTCACAGGGCGTTTCATGCGGATCACAAAGTGTTTATTCAGCCAGCGGGTTGAATGAAAGTTTGCGTAGAACTGGTTGATTTCAGCCACGGCGTCTTGCGCACTGTGTACCAGACGCATCAATTTCAAATCATTGGGAAGAATGTACTGGTTTGCTTGCAGCTGATTTTGAATAAAGTCCAGGGCACTTTGCCAAAATGTACCCCCGGGCATATCCAGTAAAACGACCGGCACCAGTGGTGTTTTGCCGGTTTGTATCAGTGTCAGCACCTCGAGCACTTCATCCAGCGTGCCAAAGCCCCCGGGGCACATCACCAGTGCGTCCGCTTCCTTGGTGAAAAACAGCTTGCGGGTGAAGAAGAAGTGAAACGCCAGCAGATGCTCTGAGCCGTTGATGGTGGGGTTGGCCCGCTGCTCAAACGGCAGGGTGATATTGAACCCCAGGCTATGTTCCAGGCCTGCGCCTTCGTGGGCAGCAGCCATAATCCCGGCGCCGCCTCCGGTGATGACCATCATGTCTGCTTTTGCCAGCGTTGCGCCGACCTGACGGGCCAGAGCATACAGCGGATGCTCTACGGGGGTTCGTGCCGAGCCGAAGACTGTGACTTTACGTCGTCCCTTGAACTGCTCCATGGTGCGAAAGGTTTTTTCGAGTTCGCGGATCGTTTGCAGTGTGATTTTGGCATTCCAGCGATCAAGGTCGTCGTGGGCCATGCGCAACACGGTCAGCATCATTTCACGATAAAGCGGGCGGTTCGGGCTGTCGGGAGCAACCCGTTGCAGTTGTTCGTCGACTTGGAGGGCAAGGTCCAGGCCTTGGTTTTCGAAGTGAAGCTGCAGGGTGTCATTAGATTGATCGGGCATGTACTTCTCCTTCTGCACAACATCCTTGGACGCGCCGTAAAGGATGCCGGCGCTAAGACACAGAGTGTCAAAGGTAATGCCCGATGATGGTCCTGCGATGTCTTGGCTGGCAATAGCTAATTATTTAGAGAAGAAAGAGAGCCGTACGCCCCGCACGCCATATCAAGCTACGGCGCGCTGGCGCAGGTGCTGAGCATTACTTTTTGCGTTGGCAGTTCTCTTTGCGAAAGTCTTGAGACAGCACAAGCTTTTGGGTTTTGTATTCCTTGAAGCTGTAGCGCAACGTGGCGCCCTGGTTCATCAGCGTTCGAAAGCCCTCATTGCTGCATACGCTACGGCCAAGCTGTGGCACCGCGGCTTCAGGGGCGGAGCGCATCTGGGCAGCCAGTGTCGGGCTGGTCTCCAGATTGTTAATCAATACCGTCCCATCGACGGTAAAACCCTTGTCCAGAAGGTCTGGGTTGATAGCGCTCGGCTTCCCTTCGTTGCTTTTTTCAGCAACCTTTTGCAGTGTTTTGTTCAGCTCAAAGTCTTTAAGAGAGGCTGCTTGCACGCTCAATGGTAGTGCGAGCACAAGAGCGACGGTCGGAATGATATAGCGCAACATGAGACTCTCCTGATTCAGTGACGCAGGCTTTGACCGGCCACCTATCTATGCGTTCAGTGGCGCGGGAGTATAGGCCAGCATTCCTGCTCAGGAAATGCCAAAAATCATGGTTTAACGTGCCTGTACTCAGGCTCTGTTAAACTTCACGCCTTTCTTCTGTTTAACCGCTCTTGCGCCAAATCATGGCGAATGAACGGTCGGCGCCTTTAAGTAAAAAACCATGACCCTGACGACCTTTTCCCCTAATGCTGTAGCCCGTTTACGAGACGAGCGTGAAGAGGAGAGCACCAAACCCTATTTGGCGCGAGGCTCACGTGCGCCGCGTTGCCATACCTGCCGTGTGATTGAAAGCCATTGTCTGTGCAACTGGCGGCCGAAGGTGAGTGCGCGCTCGGGTGTGTGCCTGGTCATGACGAAAAAGGAAGTGTTCAAACCGAGTAATACCGGTTGGCTGATCGCTGATGTGGTGAGCGATAACTTTGCCTTCATCTGGTCGCGCACAGAGACAGACGATGCCTTGCTCGCATTGTTGTCGGACCCGCAGTGGCAGCCGTATTTGGTGTTTCCCGGTGAATACGTGGCGCCGGAGCGGGTGACGCACACGGTGGACATCGACAGCAGCAAGCGCCCACTGTTTATTCTGCTCGACGCAACCTGGACTGAAGCACGCAAGATTTTTCGTAAAAGCCCGTACTTCGATGCGTTGCCCATTTTGAGTCTGCTACCCGAGAAGCTCTCACGCTATCGCTTGCGCAGATCGACGCGCAGCGAGCATTTGTGTACCGCCGAAGTGGCCAGTCTATGCCTTGAACTGGCGGGGGATGTTGAAGCATCGAGCGCTCTGGATGCCTATTTTGATGTATTCAGTCAGCATTATCTGGATGCCAAGAACCAACTGCCGATGAATGAATCCAGTGTGGCGCATCAGGAACTGGGCGTTTTTGTAAAAGACCTTCCCCAGAATCGGTCTCAATAGACTAAAGAACAAGCGCTACAATTTTCAGCAAGCAGTCAGCGTGTATCGAAGTTGATGTTGGATGATTGCACTGACCTGAGGTAAAGCTGGACTTGGGCGTCAGGTTTTCAACTTGACCACCCCGGTTTCGCTGGGCATGCTTGGCGCCGATTTGGCTACAGCTGCTGCTCAAACGCTTATATTTGCCGACGTTTAGCGTAAATCGCGCCCTTCGAGCTGTTGCTCAAGTTGCCTTAGCGAGTGTTGGAATTCCTCAGGGCTCGCCTGAAACAGGATCATTTAAAAAATGGCCACATACGAAATCCTGATTGCCGACGACCACCCACTGTTTCGCAGTGCCTTGCTTCAGGCGGTGACCTTGGGGCTGGGTTCTGATGTTCGTCTGGTCGAGGTTGCCAGTATCGCTGAGCTTGAAACACAGCTGGCAGTCAAGGCTGATTGGGATCTGGTACTGCTTGATTTGAACATGCCGGGTGCTTACGGTTTCTCCGGGTTGGTGCTGCTGCGGGGGCAATACCCGCAAATTCCGGTGGTGATGGTGTCGGCCCAGGAAGAAGCCTCGGTCATGGTGCGCTCGCGTGAGTTTGGTGCCAGTGGTTTTATTCCCAAGTCCAGTTCGCTGGCAGAGATTCAAAAGGCCGTGCGTGCAGTGCTGGACGGCGACGTTAGCTGGCCGCCCCAGGCGTTCGAAGAAGTACAGGTTTCGGCCGAGGCCAAAGCTGCCAGCGAAGGCTTGGCCAGCCTCACGCCTCAGCAGTTTCGTGTATTGACCATGGTCTGCGAAGGTTTGCTGAACAAACAGATTGCTTACGAGTTGAGCGTTTCTGAAGCCACCATCAAGGCTCACGTTACGGCGATTTTCCGCAAGCTGGGGGTTCGTACTCGTACCCAGGCCGCGCTACTCTTGCAGCAACTCGAATCAATTTCGAGCCACTAAACCGCTAGCCTTCACGCTTTTTTGACGCCGCGTGTACTAGCGTTCCTCTCCTATTTTTGTGCAGTTGCCTATCTATGTCGCCTTTTAAGGGTAAAACCGGATTTAAACGGATTTTGAACGCGGGCGGTTATTCGCTGGACGGTTTGCGCGCAGCCTTTACGGGTGAAGCGGCATTTCGGCAGTTGGTGCTGCTTAACGTGGTGTTGATCCCGTTGAGCTTCTTCCTGAACGTGAGTCGGGTAGAGCGTGCGTTGCTGATTGCAGTGTGCCTGTTGGCCCTGATTGTAGAGCTGCTGAATTCGGCGATTGAGGCGGCGATCGACCGTATCTCCCTCGACTTGCACCCGTTGTCGAAAAACGCCAAGGACATGGGCAGCGCCGCCCAGTTTGTGGTGCTGACCATGATTGCCGTGGTATGGGCGGTGATTCTGCTTTAAGCGATCGTCGGCAGTACGATCTCGTCGCTGCGCTGAACCCCTGCGGTGAAAGCGCGGCACAGCTCCAGAAACTCGCGCATGGCAGACGTCTGGTACTTCTTTTTGTGCCAGATGAAGTAAAACTGGCGGGCCAGATCCAGCTCTGGAGTTTCCACAGCGACCAGGCTGCCGCGCCGAAAGGCGTCGCGCAACGCCAGACGCGAGATGCAGCCAATCCCCAGACCTGACTCCACCGCGCGCTTGATGGCTTCGGTGTGTTCCAGTTCCAGGCGGATGTTCAGCGTGCTTTGGTGATGGCGCATCGCTTGATCGAAGGTGAGGCGGGTGCCGGAACCTTGCTCGCGCAATATCCACGCTTCACGGGTCAGTTCCTCCAACGTGGCGTGACCGCGAGCGGCCAGCGGATGCTGTGGGGCACAAAACACTACCAGTTCATCCTCGACCCAGCTCTGCACTTCGATGTCCGGGTGAGTACAATCGCCCTCGATTAGCCCCAGATCAATTTCATAGTGCGCGACTTGTTGCACGATGTGAGCGGTGTTTTGCACAATCAATTTGACCTGACTTTCAGGGTGCGCCTGCATGAAACTGCCGATCAACAAGGTGGCCAGATAATTGCCGATGGTCAATGTCGCGCCCACCGTCAATGAGCCAAAGCCGGACTTGCCGTTGAGCAGGTCTTCGATTTCCTTGGCCTGGTCAAGCAGGGCTACAGCTTGTGGCAATAATTGACGGCCGAGGGCGTTAAGGCTTAAACGCTTGCCTGCACGGTCAAACAGTTGGCAACTGGTTTGACGCTCCAATTCGGTGATTGACGTACTGGCGGCCGATTGTGAAAGAGCCAACAAACCAGCAGCGCGTGACACGCTCTCTTGTTGGGCGACGGTGACGAACACCTGGAGTTGTCTGAGAGTAAATCGCATATCGATATAACCGATAACCCTTATCTT
>JAZKIA010000067.1:0-28850 GCA_040385125.1 Pseudomonadota bacterium
GCATCAAGAGTTTTGTGATGCGCGCCGGGCGCATGACCGAAGGCCAGCAACGCGGTCTCGATCAAGGTACGCCGCTGTACGTACTGCCGCTGGCTGACGCGCCGGTCGATTTCGATCAAGTGTTCGGTCGCTCTGCGCCGCGCACCCTGGAAATCGGCTTTGGCATGGGCCACTCCCTGCTGGAAATGGCGGCTGCTTCGCCAGAGCAGGACTTCATCGGGGTTGAGGTTCACCGTCCGGGTGTGGGTGCGCTGCTCAATGGCGTGCTGACTCAGGGCCTGACCAACTTGCGGGTTTACGATTGCGATGCAATCGAAGTCCTGACCCGTTGCGTGGCTGACAACAGCCTCGACCGTCTGCTGCTGTTCTTCCCGGACCCGTGGCACAAGAGTCGTCACCACAAGCGTCGGATCGTGCAAGCGTCCTTTGCTGAACTGGTGCGTTCCAAGCTCAAGGTTGGCGGCGTGTTGCATATGGCCACCGATTGGGAACCGTACGCTGAATACATGCTGGAAGTGATGAACGTCGCGCCGGGCTACCGCAACCTGGCTGAAGACGGCCTCTGCGTTCCGCGTCCACCTGAGCGCCCGGTGACCAAGTTCGAGCGCCGTGGCGAACGTCTTGGGCATGGCGTGTGGGATCTGAAGTTCGAAAAGCAGGACTAAGCGGTTTTCGCTCAGATTTCTGTAGGAGCGAGCTTGCTCGCGATTGGATCGCTGCGGTGTTTCAGGTAAACCGTGTTGATTGGATCGCGAGCAAGCGCACTCGTGCAGGTTGAAAGATTTAGCGCCGGTCAGCGACAACTCTGATCAATACCCGCACCGATTACGGCTCACATGTATGTGTTCCCTGTGCTCAATCCAACGGTGTTATTCGAGTATGACCATCAGGAACAGTAACTTCAGGGATGATATCAACGGCTTGCGTGCATGGGCTGTTGTCGCGGTTATTCTCTATCACTTCGGGATCACAGGTTTTTCCGGCGGCTTTGTTGGCGTTGATGTGTTCTTTGTTATTTCGGGTTTTTTGATGAGTGGGATTATCGTCAGCGAACTAGAGAAAACAACTCGAAATTTGGGGGCTGCACAGTTCTCTCTGATCAATTTTTACCTGTCTCGCGCCAGACGTATTGTTCCAGCCCTGCTGACGTTGTGTGTTGTATTAATAGTGGCGGGATGGTTTTTCTTATCCAATCAAGAATATAAAGCGCTGGGTTCACACGTTATCAGTGCTATTGGGTTTTTTTCCAATATAAGATTTTGGCGTGAAGATGGCTATTTTGACGCGGCCTCCCATGAAAAGTTGTTGCTGCATACATGGTCGCTTTCGGTTGAGTGGCAGTTTTATCTGATCCTCCCATTGCTCCTGTTGGCGGTCTGGAAACTTTGGCCCGGGCGCAAGCCTTTGATTATCGCCGTCGTACTCGGGCTGCTGCTGTCGTTGTTGCTTTCCATCATGATGACCCCAAGGGCGCCTGCTGCGGCTTTCTATCTATTGCCCACGCGGGCATGGGAAATGCTGGCCGGCGGTTTGGTTTACCTGGTGGCAGGTGTTCTGCGGCTTTCAGATCGAACAAGAATAGCGTTGGAATGCACTGGGTTTGCACTCGTTATCGCGTCTATCTTGTTGTTCGATTCCAGTAGCAGCTGGCCGGGTTGGCGGGCGCTGGTGCCTGTCATCGGTACGATGCTGATTATAACTGCGGCTCGCCAGGGCTCGTTGTTTACGGGGAGTCGTATTGCCCAATGGTTGGGTGACTGTTCTTACTCCCTATACCTGTGGCACTGGCCGTTTGTAGTGGCATTGGTTTATTTGAACCGGGCACACGACCCTCAACTTATTGCCATCGGCCTTGTGCTCACCCTTGTACTAGGCAGGCTTTCTTACCAACTGATTGAGACGAGTGCACGCACCTCTCTATCCAGGCTGTCGCCATGGAAGGGGGCGAGCACATTGCTAGCTGGCGTACTCGTTTTAGTGGCGGGCACACTGATCCTGAAAGATCAATTAAAACAAGGTATCCAAGATCGAATTCCTGCTCAGATAGAGGCAGTTTTCAATGAGGTGAAAAATAAAAATCCACGCCGTAAAGAGTGTCACGTCAGTGGTGAGGTCCCGGTTCCAGAGTGTACATATGGGGGGGATCAACTGGGCGTCATTGTGATGGGCGACAGCCATGCGGCCTCAGTTATTCGATCTATCGAAAAAGCACTGCCGGATAAAAATTTACAGGTGCTTGATTGGACTATGAGCGGGTGCGCAACCATAGTCGGGATGAAGAAAGTCAAGGATTCCAGTTACCGCTGTGGCGAGTTTGTAACTGAGGCACTGAGCAAGCAAAAACAATTCGCCAGTACCGTCCCGTTGGTCATCGTTAACCGAATGGGTGTCTACCTGATGGGACCTAATGAAGTTGGCCGAGCCGATGAAGTTGCTATACCAGCGTTTTATTTGACCTCGCCTTATGAAACCCGGAGCCCGGAACTCCTGCAAGAAATGCGCAAAGGGATAATAGACACAGCCTGTGAGTTCGCTAAGTACCGGCCGGTATACATGGTTCGTCCTATCCCTGAGTTGAAGGTGAATGTGCCAAATGTGATGGGGCGGGCGCTGATGCTGGGTCATCCAGTCAGGGTGTCAATCTCCATGGCGGAGTATCAGGCGCGTCATGCTTTCGCTTGGGAAACCCAGGACATGGCGGCGGAGCGTTGTGGGGTCAAGATTCTTGATCCGATGCCAAGCCTATGCAGTGAGGGTCGTTGCTGGGGCAATACTGATCAGGATGGGCTTCCTATTTATTTAGACAGCAATCATCTGAGCGAGCGGGGCGGCGCGCTACTGATCCCTATGTTCCGGCAGGTATTTGAAACGAGAAAAGCTGATCTCGGAAAGTAAGCGCTGGCTGTGGGAGCGGGCTTGCTCGCGATGCAGGCGATGCGGTGTATCAGGTACACCGCGGTGATGCTATCGCGAGCAAGCCCGCTCCCACACATGTTTCATGGCCTCAGCGCCGATCCGCTACCACCCCAATCAACACCAGCACCACCAACAGCACAGGCGCCAGGCTGTAGTTGTTGAACTGGCTCAAGCCGCGCTCAACCCAGGGCGTTGCGTAGATCAGCGCCGCACCGCTGCCGATGAGGCAGAGCAGGGCCATCATCGGGACCCGCAGGGCACCGGCGATGCTGCCCAGACGTTGCTCGACCCAGCCTTTGAAGTCGGTACCAAACAGCACCAGTACGCAGCCGATCAGGGCCAACGAGATCTCCGAGAGGTGGTCGCGGCTCCAGCGCGAGACGGTGGCGAGCAGGTCGAGTACCAAGTCCATTCGATTTCCTTAGGTCAAAAAGTGCTGCAGCAGGTCGTTGAGAAACAGCTGGCCTCGGGCAGTCGCCGCCAGACGTGACGGTTCGACCTGCAATAAGCCACTTTGTTCGGCGGCTTCGCGTCCAACGCGCAGGCTGTCGAGCGGTAATCCGGTGCGCAGGGGGTAGAGCACCGAGTCGACACCATCGGTCAGGCGCAAGGCGTTCATTAGAAACTCAAAAGGTAGCTCTTCGGCTGTCAGGGCTTTCTCGCCAGCTTGAAAGTTTTTAGCTGGATTCAAGTAGTCCTTAGGCAGACGGGTTTTCCAGGTGCGCACAATCCGCCCATCAGGATGGCTCAGTTTGCCGTGGGCGCCCGCGCCGATACCGATAAAGTCGCCAAAACTCCAGTAGTTCAGGTTGTGCCGCGCCGGGCGACCGGGCTGGGCATAAGCGGACACTTCGTACTGGGCGTAGCCGTGTTCGGCGAGCAATGCCTGACCGGCTTCCTGAATGTCCCACAAGGTGTCGTCTTCAGGCAGGGTGGGTGGCTGGTTCCAGAACACCGTATTGGGCTCTAGCGTCAGCTGATACCACGACAGGTGCGTCGGGTTGAGGGCGATGGCCTGACGCAGGTCGCTCAGGGCGTCGTCCAGCGACTGATCGGGCAGACCGTGCATCAAGTCCAGGTTGAAGTTATCAAAGCCCGCCTGGCGCGCCATCCCTGCGGCACGTACGGCTTCGTCACCGTTGTGGATGCGCCCCAGTGCCTTGAGCTTTTGCTCCTGAAAACTCTGGATGCCAATCGACAGGCGATTGATCCCCAGCGCACGGTAGGCCACGAATTTTTCCTGCTCGAAGGTCCCGGGGTTGGCTTCCAGGGTGATTTCGATATCGCTGGCAAACGGGATGCGTGCTTCGACGCCCTTGAGCAGACGGCCCAGTGATGCGGCGCTGAACAGGCTTGGGGTGCCGCCGCCAAAGAAAATCGAACTCAGCTCACGGCCATAAACCGCATGCAAATCCTGATCAAGGTCGGCCAGCAGCGCGTCGACGTATTCGTCTTCGGGCAGCACTGGGCTGGCGGTGTGGGAGTTGAAGTCGCAATACGGACATTTGCGCACACACCACGGAATATGGATATACAGCGACAAGGGTGGCAATTGCGTCAGCGGCGCGCGTGGCGCCTGCTCAGTGAAGCCAGTCGCCCCAAGATAGAGCGGCTGTGGAGGGGTGTCGTGGGTCATTTCAGGCCCAAACGCTGACGCAGCAAGACCATGGCGCGTGCGCGGTGGCTCAGCTGGTTTTTTTCAATTGGGCTCAGCTCGGCGCTGGAGCAGTTGCGCTCTGGCACCCAGAACAGCGGGTCGTAACCAAAACCGTGCGCGCCGCTGGCAGCGGTCAAGATGCGCCCGTGCCACAAGCCTTCACAGATAATCGGCAGAGGATCATCGGCATGACGAACCAAGGCCAGCACGCATACAAACTGCGCGCTGCGCTCGGCTTCAGGTACGTCTTTCAAGGCCTCGAGCAGTTTGGCGTTGTTTGCCGCATCGCCTTGGCCGTCGGCGTAGCGTGCCGAGTAAATACCCGGTGCGCCGCCCAGAAAGTCCACCGCCAGCCCCGAGTCGTCGGCGAGTGCTGGCAGACCCGAGATACGCGCCGCATTACGCGCCTTGAGGATTGCGTTTTCAACAAACGACAAACCGGTTTCATCCGGTTCTACGCTGCTGAACTCTCCAATCGAGCGCAACTGCACCGACTCGCCGAGCATGGCCTGAAGTTCTTTGAGTTTGCCGGCGTTGTGGCTAGCCAGTACCAGTTGCGTAAGGTTCATCATTCGATTGGAGCGACCATTTGAGAAAATTGGATGGTTTCAGAGGTGCCACCCGCCGCCTTTACCTCCACGTTGAACGTAAAGGTTTGGGGGCCAGTCACCGGAAACTGTGCCAGATAATTGATTTCGCCATCCTTGCCAACTTGGCGGAAGCTCAGGCGTTTTGGCTTTTCATCGCCCGTTTTTACCGTGCCTTGAACGTTGGCAGGGATGTTCTTCATGTTTTTGTTGATCGTGATGTTCAGCACGGCGTTGTTCTTGCTGCGCGTCACTTCAACGTTCTGGGCGATTGCAGGCGTCAGGAAAGTCGACGGGAAAGCGTTGTAATACACCGTTGTATCGCCAAACGTCTGCTGACGCTGGACGGAGCTGGCGTCGGCGGCAATAGCTTGCACACCGAAGCACATCGATAGCAGTAGTAATCCAATTCGAACCATTGTCTTTCTCCTTGAGCGCGCTGATTTAAACCGCGACTTTATGATCCTGCAGGCCAGGGCTGCTGACTCGATAAATACCAATCTCGCCCAACAGGTTAGGCCATAACTTGCTCGCCCACCCGTGTCGGTGCTGTTGATCCACCGCAAGGCGGTTGATCACTTGTGCTTCGCGCCCGCGGCACAGCGCCTCAAAGTCTTCAAAGGTGCAGAAGTGAATGTTCGGCGTGTTGTACCAGGTGTATGGCAAAAAGTCGGACACCGGCATCCGGCCCTTGCTGGCCAAGTACCAGCGGCAGCGCCAATGACCGAAGTTGGGGAAGGTGATGATGCACTGGCGACCGACCCGCAGCATTTCGTCGAGAATCCGGTCGGGGTAATGCACAGCTTGCAGTGCCTGGGTCATGACCACGATGTCGAAACTGTTGCTGGCGAAGTTGCCCAGCCCCTTGTCGAGATCCTGCTCAATCACGTTAATGCCCTTGGCCACGCATTGGGCGATGTTATCCGGGTCGTTTTCCAGGCCATAGCCGGTGACTTGCTTGTTGTCGCGCAGCCAGCTCAGCAGTTCGCCATCACCGCAACCCAGGTCGAGCACGCGGCTGCCGGCGGGGATCCAGTCTTGGATGATTTCCAGGTCGGCTCTCATGGCTTACTCACAGTTCGATTCGGTTCATGTAATTGCTGAAGGCTTGCAGGTAGCGCGGGATCGGGATCAGGAAGGCGTCATGGCCTTGCGGAGCATCGATCTCGAGGTAGCAGACGTCTTTTCTCGCCGCCATCAACGCATCCACCAACTCCCGCGAGCGGGCCGGCGAGAAGCGCCAGTCGGTGGTGAACGACATCACGCAAAAGCGTGCCTTGGCCCCGGCAAAGGTTTTGGCCAGGTCGTCGTCAAAGTTGGCTGCCGGGTCAAAGTAGTCCAGCGCCTTGGTCATCAGCAAATAGGTGTTGGCGTCGAAACGCCCAGAGAACTCTTCGCCTTGATAGCGCAGGTAGCTCTCGACCTGAAACTCGACGCTGTGGAAGTCGTAGTTGAGGTTTTCGTTCTTCAGGCCCCGGCCAAATTTCTCGCCCATCGAATCATCCGACAGGTAAGTGATGTGCCCGACCATGCGCGCGAGCATCAGGCCGCGCTTGGGGATCACGCCTTTTTCCTGGAACGAACCACCGTGGAACTCGGGGTCGGTGAGGATGGCCTGGCGGGCGACTTCGTTGAACGCGATGTTTTGCGCGGACAGCTTGGGCGCCGAGGCAATAGCCAGACAATGGCGCAGGCGATCCGGGTAGCTGATGCTCCATTGCAACGCCTGCATGCCGCCCAAGCTGCCACCGATCACGGCAGCCCATTGCTGGATGCCCAAGCGGTCGGCCAGACGGGCCTGGCTGTGGACCCAGTCTTCTACGGTCAACACCGGGAAGTCGGCACCAAATGGGCGTCCGGTTTCCGGGTTAAGGCTGCTTGGACCAGTAGAACCGTTGCAGCCGCCCAAGTTGTTCAGGCTGACCACAAAGAACTTGCTGGTGTCGATAGGCTTGCCGGGGCCAATGCAACTGTCCCACCAGCCGGGCTTGCGCTCATCGACACTGTGGAAACCTGCGGCATGGTGATGCCCGGAGAGGGCGTGGCAGATCAGCACGGCATTGCTGCCCGTGGCATTGAGCTGGCCGTAGGTTTCGTAAATCAGGTCATAGGCAGGCAGTGAGCGGCCGCAGGCTAAAGCCAGCGGTTCGCTGAAGTGCGCCATTTGCGGCACAACCAGACCAACGGAATCGGGGGGAAAGGCAGCTGGCATCGACCCTGCTCTCATTTAAATGAGGCGTAAGTCTAATGAGCGTGGGACTGAGCAGCAAGCTTAAGGACAACTGTAGGAGCGAGCTTGCTCGCGATGCGCTCAGGTCATCGCGTTCAAGCAGCCAACACGCGTTATCGTTAACGCTTTTCGCGAGCAAGCTCGCTCCTACAGAGAACAACATTGTGCGCAGAGCTCGGTGATCAGATCAGGCCGAACAACACGAGCGGCATGCCGACGTACATGGCCAATGGCGGAATCACGTAGCTCTGGATCAGTTGGATCACCATGAACGCCAGGATCGGCGAGATGTCCAGGCCACCCATGCTTGGCAGCATGCGGCGGAACGGTGCCAGGGCAGGTTCGGTGATCTGATTGACCAACTCAGCGCCAGGGCTGGCGCTGCCCGGTGCGACCCACGACAGGATCACGCTAATGATCAGGGCGAAGAAGAACACCTTCAAAAACAGCGCGGTTACGCCAATCAGTGCCCAGGCCAGCAAGCCCAATACATTGAACGGTGTGTAGCTGAGCAGCAGCACGACGGCGAACACCACCATTTGCACAATGATGGCCAGCACCAGCGACGACATGTCGAGGCCAAACAGGCTCGGGATAACCCGACGCAGAGGCTTGAGCAGCGGTTGTGTGGCTTTTACCGTGAACTGGCACAACGGGTTGTAGAAGTTGGCCCGCACCAATTGCAGGATGAAACGCAGCAAAACGATCAGCAGGTAGAGACTACCCAGGGTTTGAATCACGAAAATGGCAGCGCCATTAAGTCCAGACATCATGTGCTCCTTATTGACCCAGTTGTTCGGCCATTTCGGCCGAGCGGTGCGCGGCGGCACTCAATGCAGTTTCGACCATGGCTTCAAAGCCATTGGCCTGGAATGATTTGATCGCGGCTTCGGTGGTCCCGGCGGGCGAGGTCACGCGGCGGCGCAGTTCGGCGGCGTCGACATCGCTGCCCACGGCCATGTGCGCAGCACCCAGCGCGGTTTGTTGGGCGAGTTGCTCGGCCACTTCGCGTGGCAGACCGAGTTTGACGCCAGCGTCGGTCATGGCCTCGATCAGCAGGAAAAAATACGCCGGGCCGCTGCCAGAAACGGCGGTCACAGCGTCGATCTGCGCTTCAGTGTCTACCCACACCACGATGCCTACGGCTGACAGCAACTCGTCGGCCTGCTGGCGCTGTTCGGCACTCACGTCTGGCGTCGCGAACAAGCCGCTCACACCTTTACCCAGCAGTGCCGGGGTATTGGGCATGCAGCGCACCAGCGGCTGGTTGCCCAACCAGTTCAACAGGCTGGCGCAAGTGATGCCCGCAGCAATCGACACCAGCAGTTGGTGTGGCTTGAGGTGTTGGCGCAGGTCTTGGCACACCGCCTTCATGGCTTGCGGTTTGACTGCAATCACAACCACATCGGCGTCTTGAACGGCGTGGGCGTTGTCGGCAAACACTTCAATGCCGTGCTCGGCTGTTACCTTGGCGCGGGTCTCGGCACCGGGATCGCTGGCGCGGATCTGTGCAGCGTCCAGACCTTTGGCCAGCAGGCCGCCGATCAGGCTGGAAGCCATGTTGCCGGCCCCGATAAAGGCAATACGCGTGTTGCTCATAGCAGATCCTTATAAAAAGTTGGACGGGGCTTTTCAGGCCTGACTGTAGTCGCGGGCGCCAAATAACGCGGTGCCAATTCGCACCCACGTAGCGCCTTGAGCAATGGCCGACTCCAGGTCGTGGCTCATGCCCATCGAAAGTGTGTCGAGCCCCAGGTTCAAGCTCTCTTGTAACTCGCGAACGGTGGCAAACGCAGCGTCCTGCTCGGCACGGTCTTCAGTCGGCTCCGGAATCGCCATCAAACCGCGCAGCTTCAAGCGTGGCAGCGCGTTGATGGCCGCAGCTAGCGCAGGCAAGTCCTGCGGTGTGCAGCCTGACTTGCTGGCTTCACCACTGACGTTGACTTGAATACAGATATTCAGCGGCGGTAGCTCTGCCGGGCGTTGTTCAGACAGGCGCTGGGCAATCTTCAAGCGGTCGACGGAGTGCACCCACGCAAAATGCTCGGCGATGTCACGCGTCTTGTTCGATTGAATGGGGCCGATGAAGTGCCAACACAAGGGCAGGTCGGCTAATTCGACCTGCTTGGCGCGTGCTTCTTGCAGGTAGTTTTCGCCAAAGTCGCGAATCCCGGCGGCATACGCCTCACGCAGCGCGGCCGCGGGTTTGGTCTTGCTGACCGCGAGTAAGTGAACGCCCGTTACATCACGTTGCACAGCCAGTGCCGCTGCACGGATGCGCGCCTCAACCAGCGCAATGTTGCCTGCTATCGTGGACATTCGTTTAAGCCCGCCGTTGTGAAAGTCTGCGGCATTCTACTGGAATTGGGAGGGGGGATGGATATCACCGACCTGCTGGCGTTGAGCGTCAAGCACGGGGCTTCGGACTTGCACCTGTCGGCGGGCATGGCGCCGATGCTGCGGGTTGATGGCGAAATACAGCGCTGCGAACTGCCAGTGCTGGCGCCGGCTCAGGTACGCGAACTGATCCACAGCGTCATGACCGAGCCGCAGCGCATTGCCTTTGAGGCGCAACACGAAGCTGATTTTTCATACGCTGTACCGGAGCTGGGGCGGTTTCGAGTCAATGCGTTTGAGCAGCAGCGCGGTGCGGGGGCGGTGTTGCGCAGTATTGCCTCGGTGGTGCCGAGCCTTGAATCGCTTGATCTGGGCGAGGTTTTTAGCCGGCTGTGCGACACGTCGCACGGGCTGATTCTGGTGACCGGGGCCACGGGGTCGGGCAAAACCACCACGCTGGCGGCGATGGTCGACCACCTCAACAGCACCCGCCAGCAGCACATTTTAACCATCGAAGACCCGATTGAATTTATCCACGAGTCGCGCCAATGCCTGATCAGCCAGCGCGAGGTGCATCGCCACACCCATAGCTTTGCAGCGGCGTTGCGTTCGGCCCTGCGCGAAGACCCGGACGTGATCATGCTTGGTGAAATGCGCGACCTCGATACCATTCGCCTGGCGCTGACGGCGGCGGAAACCGGGCACTTGGTATTGGCGACTCTGCACACGTCTTCGGCGGCTAAAACCATCGCCCGCGTAGTGGACGTATTTCCCGCAGAAGAAAAGGCGATGGTGCGGGCTATGTTGTCCGAGTCACTGCAGGCGGTGATTTCGCAAACACTGGTCAAGAAAGTCGGAGGTGGGCGGGTAGCGGCTCACGAAATCATGCTGGGTACACCGGCGATTCGGAACCTGATCCGGGAAAACAAAGTGGCGCAGATGGTCAGCGCGATCCAGACCGGCGGGGCGGTTGGCATGCAGACGCTGGAGATGAGCCTGAACAGGCTGAGGGATAGAGGTGAAATCTAAACGCTGAAACCCTGTAGGAGCCGAGCTTGCTCGCGATTCAGGCAGCGCGGTTTGTCAGTGACAACCGCATCGATCCCATCGCGAGCAAGCTCGCTCCTACAGAGGCAGTGTTTAGCGCTGAACAACCTGCAGGTTGGTTTGTTCTTTAGGCAATACGCGTTTGGCGACCACGTAGTGGCTCTGCCAGTAAGGCTTTTTCAGGGTGTCGATGGTCACCGACTTGCCGCGACGCGGGGCATGGATAAACCGGTCATTGCCCAGATAAATGGCGACGTGGTTGACCTTGCGGCTCTTGATGTTGAAAAACAGCAAGTCGCCAGGCTTCAGATCCTTGCGTTCGACTTTTTCTCCATGACCGCTGGCCATGGCGCTGGAGGTGCGTGGCAGGTCAACTGCCGCAACGTCATTAAAGGCGTATTTGACCAGGCCGCTGCAATCAAAGCCTTTGCTTGGGCTGCTGCCACCCCAACGGTAAGGCGTGCCAAGCACGTTGACCGCACGGCTCAGAACAGTGCTGCTTTGCTTGTTGGCGGCAACCAGCGAAGCCGAGGCAACTTTGCCTGGAGCCTTGCGTTGGACTTTACTGGGTACAGGACGTGCTACGGTCTTGTTGTTAGAGGCAACATAAGTGGTGCCCGCAGATGATTTTGCGGTGTAGCCAGTGAAGCCTGAAGGAAGATGTTGCTCACGATTGGTGGCGTGGGCGGCCAGTGGCATTAATAGGCAAATGGTTAGCCATGTCTTGAATAAAGGACGCATTCGGCAGGGCTCTATGGTGGTTAGCGCGAAACTTTATAACAGCTTTTTTGTCCTTTCTCAGTCCGTCTGTCGATTGGACTTGGGGGCTAAAAAGCGCAAACGTGGTGGCAAATTGTCACACTAGAGTGATGCAAGTCAGGTACTACAAGGCTTTGCGCTAATTCTTGTAAGACATTCTTACCTGTTGCGCGACAGTAAAAAAGTCACAAAAAAATCCACAATATTTTTCTATCAGAATCAAAGGGGGCATTCATGAGCGGCTATCGAGACGATGTACAACGCGATACCCACAGCAAAGTAATGGGGTATTTGCTATGGATTCTGGGTTTTTTGGGGGCGCATCGCTTCTATTACGGCAAGCCGGTGACCGGGACGATCTGGTTTTTCACCTTGGGCTTGCTGGGGATTGGTTGGTTGATTGACTTGTTTTTGATCCCGAGCATGGACCGTGAAGCGGACCTGCGTTTTACCTCGGGTGAAACCGACTACAGCGTGGCCTGGATTCTGCTGACGTTTTTGGGTGTGTTCGGCGTGCACCGCATGTACATGGGCAAGTGGATCACCGGGATCATCTACCTGTTTACCGGTGGTTTTTTCCTGGTCGGTATCTTGTACGACTTCTGGACGTTGAATACGCAGATCTCGATCAAGAACGCCGAGCGTCGTTAAGCCTCAACGTCAAAAACCCCTCACCCTAACCCTCTCCCGGAGGGAGAGGGGACTGATTGGGGGATGCTGCTAATAATGGGCAGTCTTAAGCACATGCGCTGAATCTGAAAACACTCGGTCAGCCCCTCTCCCTGATACCCGGAGGGAGAGGGGCTGATTGCACGTGAACTCAAGAACGCCACTGGTTAGCTCCCTCTCCCTCCGGGAGAGGGTTGGGGTGAGGGAAGCATTTAGCCTTCGTAGCTGATTCGCCCATCTACCAAGGTGTAACGCACGGCACTCGGCAAGCAATGGCCGATGAACGGGCAGTTGTCGCCTTTGGAGTGCCATTGCTCACCGGCCACGGTCGACGCCGCTGGATCGAACAGCACCAGGTCCGCCGCCGAGCCCACGCTCAAGCGACCCGCTGGCAGGCGCAAGGCATCAGCCGGGCCAGCGCTGAGGCGAGCGAGCAAGGTCGGCAAGTCCAGCAAACCGTCTTCTACCAACGTCATCGCCAGCGGCAACAGCAGCTCCACACTGCTCATGCCCGGTTCGGTCGCGCCGAACGGTGCCAGTTTTGCGTCTCGCTCGTGGGGCTGGTGATGGCTGGAGATGGCTTGCACCACACCGGACTTCACCGCCTCGCGCAGGCCGTCGCGGTCGGCGCGGGTGCGCAGCGGCGGTTGCACGTGGTACAGGCTGGAGAAATCCACCAGCACTTCGTCAGTCAAAATAAGCTGATACAGCGCCACATCGGCGGTGACTTTCAAGCCACGTGCCTGGGCCTGAGCAATCAGGGCGACACCGCGGGCGCTGGTCAGTTGGCTGAAATGCGCACGTACGCCGCTTTGCTCGACCAACAGCAGGTCGCGGGCCAAGGCCACGGTTTCGGCGGTTTCAGGAATGCCCGGCAAACCCCGGAATGCAGCCATCGGTCCATCATGGGCAATACCGCCTTCGGCCAGATCACGATCCTGAGAGTGAAAAATCACGGTCAGGTCGAAGGTCGCCGCGTATTCCAGCGCCCGGCACAGGGTGCGGGTGTTGGTGAAGCTGTTGAGGCCGTTGCCGAACGCAACGCAACCGGCGTCACGCAGGGCAATCAGCTCGGCCAGCTGTTCGCCGTCCAGACCTTTGCTCAGTGCACCAATTGGGTACACCTTGCAGTTACCGGCTTCACGCGCGCGGTCGAGGATCAGCTCGGCAACGGCCGAGGTGTCCAGCACTGGCTTGGTCTGCGGTGGGCAGCACAGACTGGTCACACCGCCCGCAGCGGCAGCGCGGGTTTCGCTGGCGATCGTACCTTTGCGGCTGTAACCCGGCTCGCGCAGGGCGACGTTCAGGTCAACCAGCCCCGGTGCGGCTACCAGACCTTTGGCATCGAGGGTTTGAGTCGGGGTGAAGCCGGTCGGCGCGGCGCCGATGGCAATGATCTTGCCGGCTTCCAGATGCAGGTCAGTCACTTGATCCATCTGGCTGGACGGGTCAATCACGCGGGCGCCGAGAATGCTGATCTTCACTGGGCGTTCTCCTGTTCGAATTGGCGCTGGGCCGTTTGGCCGCTCATGGTCATGGACAGCACCGCCATGCGTACGGCGATGCCGTAGGTCACCTGGTTGAGAATGACTGAATGCGGGCCATCGGCCACCGCTGATTCAATCTCGACCCCGCGGTTGATCGGGCCCGGGTGCATCACGATGGCATCCGGCTTGGCACCGGCCAGGCGTGCGGTGGTCAAGCCGAACAGGCGGTAGAACTCGCCTTCACTCGGCAACAGGCCGCCTGCCATGCGTTCGCGTTGCAGGCGCAACATGATCACCACGTCGACGTCTTTGAGGCCTTCGGTCATGTCGGTGTAGACCTTCACGCCGTATTGCTCGATGCCGATCGGCAGCAGGGTTTTCGGAGCGATGACGCGAATGTCCTTACAGCCCAGGGTCTTGAGCGCGATCATGTTGGAGCGCGCCACCCGCGAGTGCAGGATGTCACCGACGATGGCTACCGAGAGGTTTTCGAAGCCGCCCTTGTGCCGACGGATCGTCAGCATGTCGAGCATGCCTTGGGTCGGGTGCGCGTGGCGGCCGTCGCCGCCGTTGATGATCGCGACCTGCGGGCATACGTGCTCGGCGATAAAGTGCGCGGCGCCGGAGTCGCCGTGACGCACCACGAACATGTCGGCGGCCATGGCTTCAAGGTTGCGCAGGGTATCGAGCAGCGTTTCGCCCTTGCTGGCGGACGAGGTCGATATGTTCAATGTGATCACGTCGGCAGACAGGCGCTGGGCGGCCATCTCAAACGTGGTGCGGGTGCGGGTGGAGTTTTCGAAGAACACATTGCACACGGTTTTACCGCGCAGCAATGGGACTTTTTTCACCGCACGGGCACCGACTTCGAGGAACGAGTCAGCAGTGTCGAGGATTTCGGTCAGCAGCTCGCGGCTCAGGCCGTCGAGGGACAGAAAGTGGCGCAGCTGGCCCTGATCATTGAGCTGAAGCGGGCGCTTGGCGTCTATAGGCGTCATCGCAATGGTCTCGTGTCTTAGTTGGCTAGGTCTTGAAGTTCGAGTGTCAGCGGCGCCGGGCCTGACAGTTTTACTCGCTCGGTCGGTTTCAGTGACAAGGTTGCCCCCACCACGTCTGGCCGGATCGGCAGCTCGGCGGCGTCCAGGTCCAGCAGGCTGACCAGCGTCACGCTGGCCGGACGACCGTAGTCGAACAACTCGTTGAGCGCGGCACGAATGGTGCGGCCGCTCATCAGTACGTCATCGATCAGCACCAGGTGTTGGCCTTCGATCTCGAACGGCAGCTCGGAGGGGCGCACTTGTGGATGCAGGCCGTTCTGGCTGAAATCGTCGCGGTAGAACGACACATCCAGAGTCCCCAGCGGCGCGTCGCTGTTCAGCGCACGCAGCAAGGCTTGGGCAACCCAGATGCCGCCAGTGCGAATGCCGATAAAGCGTGGCTCGGTGATGCCGCGACGGGTCAGGTGGGCCTGCAGATCAAGGGCCATTTGAGAGATCAGTTCAGCGGGAACAGGCAGGATCATGGTGGCTCCTTAAAAGGCCCGCGCAAGCTGCGAGCAGCGGCGGGCGCAAACAATGGGGCGCGTCATTCATTCAAACGCAGTATCAGGCTTGAGGTTCAGCCGGGTGTTCGTCGAGCCAGCCCTGGAGCACCAGTTTGGCGGCGATGGCATCAACGGGGTTGTCGCGGTAACTGCCGCGCTGGCCGCCCTGGGCCCGGCGTTCGCCCTTGGCCTCGAAGGTGGTCAGGCGTTCATCGTGGGTAAACACGGGCAGATTGAAGCGGCCATTCAGGCGGTTGGCAAATTTTTGCGCACGGGCGCAAAAATCACTCGGGGTGCCGTCCATGTTCAGCGGCATGCCGACCACCATCGCGTCGGGTTGCCACTCCTTGATCAGCGCCTCGATTTGCTCCCATTTCGGAATGCCGTTCTCGGCTTTCAGATTGCACAGCTCACGGGCCTGACCGGTCACCATTTGGCCGACGGCTACGCCGATGGATTTGGTGCCGTAGTCGAAACCCAGCAGTAGGCGAAGGCTGGCCATCAGGAATGGCCTGCTTGACTGGTTAGCAAATTGAGGTTCACTCCGAGGTGTTTGGCGGCCGCGTCCAGGCGCAGCTCACTCGAGGTATCAAACAGTATGTGCGCTGAATACGGACAGGTTAGCCAGGCGTTGTCGACCAGTTCGGCTTCGAGCTGGCCCGGCTCCCAGCCGGCATAACCCAGGCAAATAAGGCTGCGTCGTGGGCCATGGCCGTCTGCAATGCTGAACAGAATGTCGGCCGATGTGGTCAGTGACAATCCGTCCTCGAGTTCGGCGGTTGCGTCAAAGCTCATGCCGCTCGGGTGCAACACAAAACCACGGTCAACCATCACCGGGCCGCCACCGTAAATCGGGATATGCGCGCACAGCGGCGAGGAGAGCCCTTCTGGGCGCAATTGCTCAAGAATATCTGCCAGGCTCAGGTCCATTGGCCGGTTGATCACCAGCCCCATGGCCCCATTGGCCGTGTGCTCGACGATGTAGGTCAAGGTGTGGGCAAAGTTCGGGTCGGCCATGTGTGGCATGGCGATCAGGAATTGATGCTTGAGGTAAGTCGGTGCGTGGTTTTTCATGAGCCTTAGTGTGGCGCTGGCAACGTGAACTGACAAGTTGGCGGATGATAAAACCTGTAGCCGCTGCCGCAGCCTGCGGCAGCGGCTACAGGTACGAAACTCAATTACTCGATAGTTGATCCCCCGCCCCGAATCTCCAGGTGCGGATGATTTCCAGTCGATCAATATCGGTCAGGTCGCCGCTGAACGGCGCAAACGGTGCGGCCAGACGCACGATGCGTTGTGCGGCCTGGTCCAGCAGGGGTTGCCCGGAGGACTCAAGCACCAGCACTTCGTGCAGCGAGCCGTCGCGATTGATCGACACCAGCAGCCGCAGCTTGCCGTAGATCTTTTCGCGACGAGCTTGCTCGGGGTAGTTCAGGTTGCCAATGCGTTCGATCTTTTTGCGCCAGTCTTCTTTGTACCAGGCACCTTTGTCGCGCATGGTCGAGGCTGCGCTCATGCGGTAAATCTTCGGACGTTTGGCGTATAGCTGCTGCTCGTTGGCCAGTTCGGCTTCGAGGCTGGATATCTCGCTGGACAGCTGCGAGCTGTCGAACGTTGGAATATTGGCCTTGGGCGCCGCTTCGGTTTTGACCTTTTGCGGTTGCACCGGGGCTTGCTTGGGCTTCGGTGCCACCGTCGTCACCGCCGCTTTTGGCGCGGCCTCGGTTTGTTCCGGTTTGGCCGCAGGCGGTGGTGTGACCTTTTTGACGGCATTGTCTTGGAACGGTGCAATCTGGGTGGTCTTGGGTACGGCTTTTTTGTCCAGCGTACCGCTGCCTTGCTGGTTGTCCTGTGCCAGGAAATCCGCTTTTTTCGGAGCCTTGTCGCTTTTGAAGGTGGAGAGTGTGATCTCCAGGGTTTTGCTGATTTCCTTGGGCTTACTCATGCTGAAGCCCACCCCCACAATCACCGCGATGTGAATCAACGCTGCAACAAACAGGGTAAAACCCAGGCGATCAGCCGCGCGCACGCCTTTATGGCGCAGTTCTAGGGGCAGGTCGCTGGGGAGTGTCATGGCAAAAAGACCAACATCGCGGGTTTCACAGGTTGCGCATGATAGCGCAATGTTGGTCTTTTTCAGGATGTAGCAAATCAGCGTGCGGAGAGTTTGCGCTCAATCGCATCCATCAGCAGGGCGCCGATGTTGGTGCCGTAGGCGTTGTCGATCTCACGGATACAGGTCGGGCTGGTCACGTTGATCTCGGTCAGGTGTTCTCCGATTACGTCCAATCCTACAAACAAAAGGCCCTTTTCACGCAGTGTTGGGCCTACTTGTGCGGCAATCCAACGGTCCTTGTCGCTCAACGGACGGGCTTCGCCACGACCGCCAGCAGCCAGGTTGCCACGGGTCTCGCCGTGCGCCGGGATGCGCGCCAGGCAATATGGGACCGGCTCGCCGTCGATCATCAGGATGCGCTTGTCGCCGTCCTTGATCGCCGGCAAGTAGCCCTGTGCCATGATTTGCTGAGTGCCGTTGGCGGTCAGGGTTTCGAGAATCACCGACAGGTTCGGATCACCGACCCGGTGGCGAAAAATCGAGGTGCCGCCCATGCCGTCCAGCGGCTTGAGGATCACGTCACCGTGCAAGGTGGCGAACTCGCGCAGGACATCGGCACGGCGGCTGACCACGGTCGGCGGCGTGCATTGGGTAAATTGGGTGGCGAACAGTTTTTCGTTGCAGTCACGCAGGCTCTGCGGCTTGTTGACGATCAACACGCCATCACGCTCGGCTTGCTCCAGCAAGTAGGTGGAGTACACGAACTCCATGTCGAAGGGCGGGTCCTTGCGCATCAGGATCACGTCCAGATCGCTCAGGGCGGTGTCCGTCTCGGCCTCCAGCTCAAACCATTTTTCAGGGTTGGCGAACACCTTGAGCGGCTTCATCCGCGCTCGTGCCTTGCCTTCGTTCAGGTACAGGTCTTGCTGTTCCATGTAGAACAGGGTCCAGCCGCGATCCTGTGCGGCCAGCAACATGGCCAGCGAGCTATCCTTTTTATAGGAGATGCCCGCAATGGGGTCCATGACAATCCCGACTCGAACGCTCATGGCGAATTCCTTAAATGAAGTTGGCGAAGATTTCACCCTGTAGGAGCGAGCTTGCTCGCGATGCAGGCGGCTCGGTCTAAGCGTTATGCGCAGATGATGATTTCGCGAGCAGGCTCGCTCCTACAGGGGATCAGTGTTGCCTTGAAAGGCTCTTTAAAGTGGCGTCAGAGTGGCGCTGAGTGTGGCCCCGGTCAAGGAAAAACCACCCGCACCCGCTTGCTCAGGGTCGTCGGATAGATTGCATGTAGAGACTGTGCTAAAAAGGCTCGCATAGCGCTTGCAGCCCTTGGCCATCAAGGTTTTAGGGGCAAAAGTCGCATAGTTGTAACAAAACAGGTCGCCGTGGCGATGGTAGAGCACATATGGAAAAGCATTCCAGCGCCTTAAAGGTGATGGTGATCGACGATTCAAAAACCATTCGCCGCACCGCCGAAATGTTGCTGAAAAACGTCGGCTGCGAAGTGATTACCGCGATTGATGGTTTTGATGCGCTGGCCAAGATTGTCGACCATCATCCACACATCATCTTTGTCGACATCATGATGCCGCGCCTGGATGGTTATCAGACGTGTGCGCTGATCAAAAGCAACCGGGCGTTCAAGTCGACGCCAGTAATTATGTTGTCGTCCAAGGATGGCCTGTTCGACAAAGCCAAGGGACGCATCGTGGGCTCTGATCAATTTTTGACCAAGCCGTTCAGCAGGGATGAACTGCTGAACGCGATCAAGGCCCATGTGCCAGGTTTCAACGTCGTCCCAAACGCACAATGACGCCCGGCCAGCCGGCCGATCACCTTATAAATGGGGAACACCATGGCTCGCATTCTGATCGTCGATGACTCGCCGACTGAAATGTACAAATTGACCGGCATGCTGGAAAAGCACGGCTATGAAGTGCTCAGGGCCGAAAACGGCGCGGATGGCGTCGCGCTGGCACGTCAGGAAAAACCTGATGTGGTGTTGATGGACATCGTGATGCCCGGCCTTAACGGCTTCCAGGCGACGCGCCAGTTGACCAAAGACCCGGAAACCAACCACATCCCGGTCATTGTCGTCACCACCAAAGACCAGGAAACCGACATGGTCTGGGCGACCCGCCAAGGTGCAAAGGGCTATTTGACCAAACCGGTTGAAGAAACTGCCTTGATAAAAGCGGTGATGAGCGCGCTGTCCGACCAGCCCGCCAAGTGACGGCGACTGTATGCCAGGCTCTCTGACCGCCTTTGAACTGTTGCTTGAGATCGACCAGCGTTGTCGTTCTCTGGCGGCGGGCCTGGTGCCCGCACAGGCGCAAGTCGACACCTGGAGCGGCATCGGTTTTCGAATCGGCGAGCACCATTTGGTGGCACCGATGGGCGAAATTGCCGAAATCCTCCATGAGCCGCGTTTCACCTTGTTGCCGGGGGTAAAGTCCTGGGTCAAGGGTGTGGCCAATCTGCGTGGGCAATTGCTGCCGATTATGGATTTGTGCGGTTTTTTCGGGGTCGAGTTATCACCCTTGCGTAAACAGCGCCGGGTATTGGTGCTGGAATACAAAGACGTGTTTGTTGGCTTGCAGGTCGATGAAGTACTGGGCATGCAGCACTTTGCACAGGGTGCTCTCGATACTCGGCTGCAGACCTCGCCCGATCCCCAGTTTGCGCCCTATGTGCAGGGGTGCTTTGCCGGTGAGCAGCCATGGTGGGTATTCAGTCCGTTTGCCTTGGCCCAGGCGCCGCAGTTTTGGGCGGTGGCCGTGTGAAGGGACGACGCTTTTTGCCTTTAGCTTTAAAACGGGACTCCGGGACCTGATTGATGACCACAGCACATACCGCTAAACCACTGGAAGGGTCGCGCAGTCGTTCGCAGATCATCGTGCTTTTTATCGCCCTGATCGTGTTCATTATGCTGTTGTTCGCCAATTTTGCTTATCTCAACACCCAGTCCAACTACGACAAGCAATACATCAGCCACGCGGGCGAATTACGGGTGCTGTCCCAGCGCATCGCCAAAAACGCCACCGAAGCCGCTGCCGGTAAAGCCGCCGCCTTTAAATTGCTCAGTGATGCGCGCAACGATTTCAGCCAACGCTGGGGCTACCTGAAAAAAGGCGATCCGGCCACTGGCCTGCCTGCCGCGCCACCAGCGGTACACAAGGAAATGCAGGCCGTTCAGCGTGACTGGGAACAGCTGCTGAACAACGTCAACGCCATTTTGGCCAGCGAACAAACCGTACTGTCGCTGCACCAAGTGGCTGCGACGCTGGCTGAGACCGTGCCGCAGTTGCAGGTTGAATACGAAAAAGTAGTCGAGATTCTGTTGCAGCGCGGCGCACCTGCCAGTCAGGTAGCGTTGGCTCAGCGTCAGTCATTGTTGGCCGAGCGGATTTTGGGTGCGGTCAATACAGTGTTGGCCGGTGACGAAAATGCCGCCCAGGCGGCCAGCACCTTTGGGCGTGATGCCAACCGCTTCGGGCAAGTGCTCAATGGCATGCTGGAGGGCAATCAGGGGCTCAGAATTTCCCAGGTTGAAGACCCTGACGCCCGGGCACGGTTGCTGGAAATATCAGAACTGTTCCAGTTCGTGTCTGGCTCGGTGGATGAAATCCTCGAAACCTCCGCGCAGCTGTTTCAGGTACGCGAAGCGGCGAACAAGATTTTCAGCCTGTCGCAAACCGTGCTCGATGAAACCTCGACATTGGCCAATAGCTTTGAAAACCTTGCCAGTGGGCGTTCGCTCGACATTATTGGCGGCTATGTGTTGGGTTTGCTGGCGCTGATGTCGATCATCCTGATCGGGCTGGTGATGGTGCGCGAGACCAATCGACAGTTGCATGAAACCGCTGAAAAGAACGACCGCAACCAGAACGCGATCATGCGGTTGCTGGACGAAATTGCCGATTTGGCCGACGGCGACCTGACCGTGACCGCATCGGTCACGGAAGACTTCACCGGGGCCATTGCCGACTCCATCAATTACTCCATCGACCAGCTGCGCGAACTGGTGGCCACCATCAACCTTACCGCCGGTCAGGTCGCGGCGGCGGTGCAGGAAACCCAAGCCACCGCCATGCAATTGGCCGAAGCCTCGGAGCATCAGGCCCAGCAAATCGCCGAGGCCTCAAGTGCGGTTCAGCAAATGGCTCACTCGATCGACCAAGTGTCGGCCAACGCTTCCGAGTCGTCGGCGGTGGCGGAGCGTTCAGTGGCCATTGCCAACAAAGGCAACGAGGTGGTGCACAACACCATTCACGGGATGGACAACATCCGTGACCAGATTCAGGACACCGCCAAACGGATCAAGCGTCTTGGCGAGTCTTCCCAGGAAATTGGCGACATTGTCAGCCTGATTGATGACATTGCCGACCAGACCAATATTCTGGCCTTGAACGCAGCCATCCAGGCCTCGATGGCCGGAGATGCCGGGCGCGGTTTTGCCGTGGTTGCTGACGAGGTGCAGCGTTTGGCGGAGCGTTCGTCGGCGGCTACCCGGCAAATCGAAACCCTGGTGCGGGCGATTCAGGCCGACACCAACGAGGCGGTGATCTCCATGGAACAGACCACCACTGAAGTGGTGCGCGGTGCCCGTTTGGCCCATGACGCTGGCGTGGCGTTGGAAGAGATCGAAGGTGTGTCGCAAAACCTGGCGGATTTGATTCAGCGCATCTCCAACGCCGCGCAGCAGCAAACCACGTCGGCGGCGCAGATTTCCCTGACCATGAACGTGATTCAGCAAATCACCAACCAAACGTCATTCGGCTCCACTGCCACCGCCGACAGCATTGGCAACCTGGCCAAAATGGCCAGCCAGTTGCGGCGCTCTGTGTCTGGCTTCACCTTGCCCACCACGCAAAAGCCGCGTGAGCCGCAGTAGTGCGGTGTAATTCTGATTGGAGTGGTTATGGTTGATCGGCACGACTACGTGGCCCTCGAATGGGTCAAAGGCGAGATTGCCGAAACCTTGAAACAGGCCCGTGTGGCGCTGGACGGCTACGCGCTGCAACCGACGCCCGACGCGCTGGCGCAGTGTCTGGCGTGCATTCATCAGGTGCATGGCAGCTTGCTGATGGTCGAGTTCTATGGCGCCGCCTTGCTGGCGCAAGAGATGGAGCAGTTGGTGATTGCCCTGCAACACGGCCGCGTCAGCCAGCTCGACGAAGCCCTGCGCTTATTGCAGCAAGCGTTCAGCCAATTACCGCTGTACCTGGACCGCGTTCACAGCGCCCGGCGGGACTGGCCATTGGTGGTGCTGCCGTTGCTCAACGATTTGCGCACCGCCCGAGGTGAAACGCAGCTCTCGGAAACCAGCCTGTTCAGCCCGGCTTTGGAGGTCTTGCCCGAGTTGGACCCAGCCGCCTTGGCTCGGCTGATTCCACCCGAGTGGCCGAGCCAGCTGCGCACTCTGCGTCACACCCTGCACAGCGCGTTGCAGGGTTTGCTGCGCGAAGAAAACGCGCAGGCCAATCTGGAGCTGATAGCCGGCGTGTTTGCACAACTCGAAAGGGTGTGCCGAGGCTCACCGCTCAATGCCTTGTGGAAAATCACCTCGGCGCTGCTGGATGGCATGATTCGGGGCCGAGTGGTCAGCAGCCAGGCTTTGTGCAATTTGCTCAGTGAGTCGGACAAGGAGCTCAAGCGCCTGTTGGAGCAAGGCATAGATGCCGTCAACCAGCCTGCGCCTGACGAACTGCTCACCCGCTTGCTGTTTTACATCGCCAAGGCCGAACAGCCGACGTCAAAAATGCTCACGCTGAAAAACCACTACGCGCTGGATGAAGCCATGCCTGACGCGGCAATGGTCGATGAGGAGCGTGCACGGTTGGCGGGCCCTGACCGCGACGCGATGCGCTCGGTGGTGGCAGCCTTGTGTGAGGAGCTGGTGCGGGTCAAGGAACGTCTCGACCTGTTTGTGCGCAGTGACCGATTGCGCGTCTCGGAGCTGAGCAGTCTGATGGCACCGTTGCGTCAGATCGCCGACACCTTGGCGGTGCTGAGCTTTGGTCAGCCACGCAAAGTCATCATCGACCAACTCGCGGTGGTGCAAAGCCTGGCTCAGGGCCAGCGCGAACCTACCGATGCGGTGCTGATGGATGTCGCCGCCGCTCTGCTTTACGTCGAGGCCACATTGGCCGGGATGGTCGGCAGTGTTGAGCCTTCGCAGCGCGAAGAGAGCCGCTTGCCCACCACTGATCTGATGCAGATTCATCAGTTGGTGATCAAGGAAGCACGGATCAGCCTTGAAGAAGTCAAAGACCTGATCAGTGATTACCTGGCGGCGGATTTCGATCGCCAGCACTTGCAGCCATTGCCTGCGCTGTTGACGCAAATTCGTGGCGCGCTGGCGATGATCCCGCTGAGTCGTGCCGCCAGCCTGCTGCAAGCCTGTAGAGAGTATCTCTGCGAACACGTGCTGGCAGGCCCTAAGCCGCCTACTGCATTGCAACTGGATCGTCTGGCCGATGTGCTGATCAGCCTCGAGTATTATCTGGAACGTCTTGTCCAAGACCTTGGTGAGGCGAGCGAGCGGGTGCTGGATCGGGCCGAGGACAGCCTGAATGCTCTGGGTTACGCCCCGGCCGAGCGTCAGGTGCCGTTGCTTGATGATGTGCTCAGCCCAGCAGAAATCATGGTGATGCGAGACCTGCAGACACTGGCTGACCCCGAGGTGGTCCAAAGCCTGGCCGATGTATTGGCCAGCCCGGAGTCTGCGAGCTACTCGCCCGCGCAAGAGACCTTCGCCAGTTTGCTGTCGCCGCCAGTTGACGAAGCCCTGAGCACTCAGGACAGCCCCGGCCTTGATCTGCAATTGCTGGATATCTTCCGCCAAGAGGCGCAAACCCACTTTGAACGCCTGGATCGCTTTCTCGATCAGGCAAGAGAACAACTGCCGCTGTACGCCAGCGACGATTTACAGCTCGCAGTCCACACACTTAAAGGCAGCGCGTACATGGCCGGTGTGTTGCGCATGGCCGAGCTGGCGACGGCGCTGGATCATCTGGTGCGTGAATACAAGGCGCATCACCTCGCGCTGGGGCACGATGAGGTTGAACTGCTGCTTGAGGCTCACAGCTTGCTGCAGTGTGGCCTCAGGCAATTGGATGTCGACCCTTTGGCTGAAATTCAGGGCGCGCGTGACTTGATCGAACGCATCGAACAGCGAGTTGCCCAGTGTCTTTTCGGGGGGGGCAGTCTTCCCGGCAGTGGCGTGATGAACACGCGTGACCCGCAGCGTATCGCCGAGTTCTTGAGCGAGAGCATGGACATCCTGTTTGACGCCGAAGACGTGCTGCGCAACTGGCGCCAAAACCCCCATGAGCGGGACGGCCTCGACACCCTGCTGGATCAATTGACCACCTTGGGCGAGTCCGCGCACCTGCTGGATTTACAGCCTATCGATGCCCTGTGTGAAGGGCTGCTAGACCTGTATGGCGCCGTTGAAGAAAGCAGCCTGGCGGTCAGCGAACGGTTCTTTCATGAGGCCGACAGCGCCCAAGAAGCGCTGATCAACATGCTCGATCAACTGGCGGCGGGGCAAGAGATCACTGCGCAACCAGCACGGATTCAGGCCTTGCAGGCCCTGCTGCATGAAGGGCTGGCGCCTGATGCCACAGGTCTGATTCGCCGTGATGGCGGACAGACCCTCGACATCACCGAGCTGGGCGCGGCCACCGCGAAATTGGGCTTGAGCCCACCGGGCAGCGCGCAGGGCGAAGACATTGACCGTGAGATCGTCGACATCTTTCTCGACGAGGCGATGGATATTCACGAAAGCTCGGGCGCGGCGTTGTTGCGCTGGCAAGCTGATCCGCAGAACCACCTTGAAGTTGAAAACCTGCTGCGTGATCTGCACACCCTAAAAGGCGGTGCACGCATGGTGGAAGTCGTGCCTATTGGTGACTTTGCCCATGAGCTGGAAACCCTGTTCGAGGATATTTCGGCCGGCTTTCTGGCCCCCAGTGCCGAGCTGTTCGTGTTGTTGCAGCGTTGCCATGATCAGCTGGCGCAAATGCTGGATGCGTTGCGCAGCGGTCAGCCGATGCCCTCGCCACAGGCGCTGATTGAACGCCTGCGCAAGATCGAGCGCAGCACTCGGCAAGTGCTTCAGTCGACGGCACCTATCAAGCCCGAGCCTGTTGCCGGGTTGCTGCCCGAAGGTGAGCGCACAGGGTTGGACACGGTCAAGGTGCCGGCCGAACGGCTGGAAGAGTTGCTCAACCTGGCGGGCGAAACCTCAATCACCCGCGGGCGCATTGAACAGCAGGTCAACGACGGGCAAGTCGCCCTCAACGAAATGCAGACCACACTTGAGCGGATGCACGACCAACTGCGTCGGCTCGACACCGAAACTCAGGGCCGCATCCACAGTCGCCAGCACACCGAAGCCGACGGTGTGGCCTACGATGAATTTGACCCGTTGGAAATGGACCGCCATTCCCAGTTGCAACAGCTGTCCCGTGCGCTGTTTGAGTCAGCCTCGGACTTGCTTGATCTCAAGGCCACGCTGGCAGCTCGTAATCAGGACGCTCAGGCCCTGCTGCAAAAACAGGGGCGGGTGAATACTCAACTGCAAGAAGGCCTGATGGGCACGCGCATGGTGCCGTTCGAGCGCGTATTGCCGCGTCTCAAGCGCACCGTGCGTCAAGTGGCGAGCGAGCTGAACAAACAGGTTGAATTCAGCGTCATCAATGCCGAAGCGGAGATTGACCGCAACGTGCTGGAACGCATGGTTGCACCGCTCGAACACATGCTGCGCAACGCCGTCGATCATGGCCTTGAGCCCGCCAGTATTCGCCACGCCAGCGGTAAGCCCGAACAGGGCCTGATCAGCCTGGAGCTGTCCTATGAAGGCGGCGACGTTGTGTTTGACATGCATGACGACGGCGCCGGAGTACCGCTCGAAGCGGTGCGCCGCAAAGCCATCTTGCGCGGTCTGTTGGACCCGAGTGCGGCCATCAGCGACCACGAAGTGTTGCAGTTCATCTTGCAGCCGGGGTTCTCGACGGCTGAAAAAATCACCCAGATTTCTGGGCGTGGCGTCGGCATGGACGTGGTCCATGAAGAGGTGCGCCAATTGGGCGGCAGCATGACCATCGACTCGGTGGCCGGGCAGGGCGTGCACTTTCAAATCCGTCTGCCGTTCAGTGTTTCGCTTAATCGCGCATTGATGGTGCAGTGCGCCGATGAGCAATACGCCATTGCACTCGACACCGTTGAAGGCATCGTGCGGGTCATGCCCAATGAGCTGGAAGGTTATTACCAGCTCAACCCGCCGCTGTATCACTACGGCGGGCAAACCTACGAGCTGCGCTACCTGGGTGAACTGCTGAAAACCGTGGGTAAACCCAAACTGGCTGGCGAAAACCATTCGCTGCCGGTGCTGCTGGTGCATTGTCAGGACCAGCGCGTGGCGCTACAAGTCGATGCGCTGGAGGGCTCGCGGGAGATTGTAGTCAAAAGCCTCGGCCCGCAATTTACCGGAGTACAGGGCTTGTCGGGCGCGACCATTCTGGGTGATGGTCGGGTGGTTTTGATTCTTGATTTGCTGGCTTACATTCGCGCCCATCAGGCGCGCCAGCCGTTAGAGCGTGCTCATCATGAAGTCAGCGGCACCCTTGAATTCACCCCGGCGGTACGACCGCCACTGGTGCTGGTAGTCGACGACTCGGTCACCGTGCGCAAAGTCACCAGCCGGTTGTTGGAGCGCAACGGCATGAACGTCATCACCGCCAAAGACGGCGTCGATGCCATGAGCGTGCTGGAACACCACACCCCTGACCTGATGCTGCTGGACATCGAAATGCCGCGCATGGACGGCTTCGAAGTCGCCACCCGCGTGCGCAACAACCCGCGCCTAAAAGACCTGCCGATCATCATGATTACCTCGCGTACCGGGCAAAAACACCAAAACCGGGCGATGGCCATTGGCGTCAACGACTACCTGGGCAAGCCGTACCAAGAGTCGGTATTGCTGGAGCGCATCGCTTACTGGAGCAACTTCCATGCTTGATCATCGCGTGGGCAGCCTGACCGCCTTGCTGCTGCCGTTGGCAGACCGCTACCTGCTACTGCCAAACGTCGCCATCGCCGAATTGATCGACTGGCAGCGCGGCGACCCCAGCAGCGATTCACCGCCCTGGCACCTGCGGCAAATCACCTGGCGCGACCGCGAACTACCGCTGATCAGCTTCGAAGCGGCGTGTGGCAGCCCGCTGGTGATTGGCGAGCGTGCGCGCATCGTCATCCTCAACACCCTGGGCGGCAATCGCGAACTCAAATTCATCGCCATGGTGGTACAAGGCATTCCGCGCTCCTACAAAGTCGACAGCCAACTGAGTTTTGTCGACGTACCGTTGAGCCCGCTGGAGCGTGCGGCAGTACAAATAGGCGACCACGTAGCCAAAATCCCGGATTTGCTGGCGTTGGAGAAGTTGGTGTTGGGTGGGAGTGTCAAAATATTTAGCGTCTGAGTGAAAAAATCAGGCCCAAAAGAACAATGAGCAATATCCATAACATCGTATACAGTGTCGTTATTAAGCGCCTGAGCGAAGGTGGGAAGTTTTTTATATCCTGAATGTCTGCATCTCCAGACAGCACACGACGATTAGGAAATATTATCAAAGAGGAAATTTGCCCCAGTAACATCAGTTTTCCCTGAAGTCCTTCATTTCTTAAACTTGATAGTTTTATAATGGCACGACAGTTTTTTAAGTAACTCAATAGCTCATCAAGCTTTTTATGGATGATGTAAGAGGCTGCCGATAAAAAAAGTAGCAAGCCGCAGATGTCGATAATAAAGACCCAAAACCTGATGCTGTGGGTGGGGTCTGAATTTTCTATCGGAAGGGTAGTGGCGATGCTGTATGAGGCTTTACTGAATTGGCCATGTACAAGAAACTCAAAAAAATTCAGTTTTTGAGCCACAGTAAGCGCTATTAAGCTAACTACAAGCCAGCGGGTCGTTCGTTGTAGAGTAATCAGTGTTTGCTTTAGTTTTTTTGGGAAGTTTTCGATATCCTCTGCATTTGCCTCACCCAAAATTATTTGAATTCGAGGGGATGCAAGCAAACCTGAAACTGTGCCAATGAATACCATTCTTCCCCAAGGACCTACACGATTCATAAAGGCCCATCTTTTGACGAGCTTGCAATTTTCCAAATGGCTAAGGATGAAGTTTTTTTGTGTGTAGGCCAGATAAAGGCTTCGTCCAATATTAATAATCAAGCCTGTAAAAATCAGGGTGATAAAACATAAATATAGGGTGTTTGTACTGACCATTTTCATTTGCTGCTCTCGTAGAAAAGCTCACCCAAAACGTCTCCGCCCATTCCTCCGTAGTAACCTGCACCATAAGCACTGGCCCCCGCCAAGATAAGGCCGCATACCAGAAACCCTGCCCCACCAGTAGGTACGCCAGCGACTGCGCAAATTGCACCGGCTGTACCCTGACTAACAACTACACCTGCTGCAGCGCCTCAAGACCCTCCTCAAGGGGTAGATGCCCCGTCTCGACATCATCAATGATCTGGTCGGCGTAAC
>JAZKIA010000068.1:0-18711 GCA_040385125.1 Pseudomonadota bacterium
CGAACCCTCAACTAAAGCTTGGGAAGCTTTCGTTTTGCCACTAAACTATACCCGCTTTTTTCGTATGTCTTTACTCGTCAAACGGGCAGTTCTGGTGAGAACCCTTGTGATCAGCTTGGGAGGCTGACACCCGATTAGAGCGGATGACTTTGTACCAGAAGTTGGCCGGGATGAGAAGTTTTTATTCTTTTATGTTCAATTTCCAACGATTTTCAGACTGTTTCGTTGGGCTTGAGCGGCGCCGTAGGGCAGATGGCTGCACTCTTGGTCGTCGAGCATGGTGCCAGGCTGATCATGCGTTGGATTTCTTCAGCGCTAAGTGGTCGATACTGGCCGGGGGCGAGTTGGCTGTCGAGTACCAGCGGCCCGATGCTTTCGCGGTGCAGGCGCACGACTTTGTTGTTGAAGTAGCCAAACATGCGTTTGACCTGATGGTAACGCCCTTCAACAATGCTCAAGCGCGCACTGCGGGAGCCAAGCAATTCTAACTCTGCAGGTTGTGTGGTCAGCTCTTCATAAGAGAAATAGACACCTTCACTGAACTTGGCTACATACTCGGGGCCAATGTCCTGCTCAGTCTCGACGTAATACACCTTGGGCAGTTTGGTCTGCGGCTGGGTCAGATGACGTGACCAGTGGCCATCATTGGTGATGAGCATCAGGCCGCTGGTATTGAAGTCCAGCCGGCCGGCAATGTGCAGATCGTGCTTGTCCGGCTCATCCAGCAGATCGAGCACTGTTGGGTGTTCTGGGTCTTGAGTGGCGCTTACACAGCCAGGCGGCTTGTGCAGCATGAAATACCGCGCCGGTTTGCCAGCTTGCAGGACTTGGCCATCGAACTCGACACGATTGAATGCCCGAATCTCATGGTGTGGATCGCTAATGACCTGGCCATCGACCTGGATACGTTTGCCTATCAGTAGCAGACGTACTTGTTGGCGGTTGAACTGGGGGAGGTTGCTCAGAAAACGGTCTACGCGCATAGCAAACAATCACAAGGAATACAGGTGTGCATCTTACGTGAGGTGTTCCGATTGCGCTGGCGGCAATTGGCTATGAACGTTCGCACAGCGGGGGCAGAGGCACGCCAGATCACGCTGTTCCAGGGGCAAGGCCTGGAGGATGCCTGGATCAATACTGACGCTGTAGCACCAGCAGGGCTGATCTGCGGTATCGGTACTGGCCATTGAACAGTCATTTCGAGCCCCGCATGCAGGGCAGAGGTTAGGCGTGGTCATGTCAGGTTGTCCGATAGAAAGTCGATGCCGGCAAGATGTCGTATTTTAAGGTCGAAACTTTAGGTTGTGGGATGTTTCGTCGGATGGAGCAGTACTCCGCTCAGCGGAATGGCACCAAGCCAGTTTTTTGTGGTCATAGATCAGGTCAGATGGCGTATTGCTGTTTGTCGCCACTCAGCGCCGCTGTGTGTGCTCTTCCGCGGTCCAGGAGGCCGCCATGTATCGTCGCCTACTCTCGATTATTGCAATTAGCCTGGCGTTGTCTGCTTGCGTGCCTTATTACGAAGGGCACAGCGGTTATCGCTCTGAGGTGTATACAGCGCCCGCCCCTTACTATGGCGGTTCGCGGTCTTACTACGTGTATCCGCGCAGCTACTATGCGCCGTCCCCACGCTATTATCAGAGCGCGCCGCGTTATCGTCCGTCACCGCATTACCGCCCCGGTCATGGGCCGCGTTATGACGGTGGCTACCATAATGGCCGAGGCAATGGTCATGATCGTGATCGTGATCGTGACCGCGGTCACCGTAATGACCGAGGGAATGATCGAGGCAATGACCGCGTCAATCATCGTGGGAATGATCGAGGCAATGACCGCGCCGATCATCGTGGCAATGATCGCGGTAATCGCGCAGGTTCGGACAGGCAGGGGCGTTGACAAGGGCGGCGAGCTTTTTTAGTGTCCGCCCATTGTTTCTCAGGATGTAACCATGACGTCGGATGATCGGATAAAACTTGAACCAGTCTGGAAGCAGGCGCTGCGTGAGGAGTTTGATAAGCCTTACATGGCCGAGCTGCGGGAGTTCTTGCGCCAGGAGCACGCCGCCGGGAAGGAAATCTACCCGCCGGGGCCGCTTATTTTCAACGCGCTGAACTTGACGCCATTGGACAAGATCAAGGTGGTCATTCTTGGCCAGGACCCGTATCACGGGCCTGGTCAGGCGCACGGGCTGTGTTTTTCAGTGCAGCCGGGTATCGCGGTACCACCGTCACTGGTCAATATTTATAAAGAGTTGAAGCGTGATCTGAATATTGATATCGCCAACCATGGCTGCTTGCAGCATTGGGCTGAGCAGGGTGTTTTATTGCTCAACACCACGATGACGGTAGAGCGCGCGACTGCGGCTTCTCACGCCAAAAAGGGCTGGGAGCATTTCACTGACCGAATTATTCAGGTGGTGAGTGAGCAGCAGCCCAAGCTGGTCTTTTTGTTGTGGGGCGCCCATGCGCAAAGCAAGCAGAAGCTGATTGATGCGACCAAGCATTTGGTACTGACGTCGGTACACCCGTCGCCGCTATCTGCCTATCGGGGATTCATCGGCAACGGGCACTTTAGTCGGACCAATAAGTTTCTTGAGCAAAATGGACTGGCCCCCATCGATTGGCAACTGCCTGCGGCCTAAACACTTCATCGCGCCTCGACACACCAGACGAAACACGTCTGGTGTGTCGGTTTATGAGCGGGGGAACTGATTTGGCGTCACAACGGGCAAGTGTCAGACGCTCCAATTATTCACAGCTCTACCCCTGACGCTTGCGTGGACGGTTTTTCGCAAGGCAGTGCAGCTTGGCGCAGCTCCTGATTGACCCCCGGAAGATGGACGTCCGGGTTGGGCATGCCGCTGGGCGATAACTCATGGGTCATTTCAAACTCTGCCCTGACTGACCAGCCGCAGGCTTCTGTTGTGCACTGCAAGTAAGCGACGCGCAAGAAAACATGCCGACCTTCACTGGTGCGGATACGCATTTTGCTCGCGCAATGCGGGCAAACCATTTTGTAGGTACTCATGACTGACTCCAGCTGAACTATTGTTATGGCCTGATTGACCAGATACGTTAATTTCAAATAAAGACCAATCCTTTGATCCGGCGGGATGGAATGTTTTGTGGTTGCTTGGCGAATCTTTTGATGAGGGTAGGGCGCTTTTGTTTTTACTTTTAAGTGTAGGAATTATGTAGTTTGCTTGTGAGCTTTGTAGTTTGTTTTTAAGTTGTCTGTGTTTTTTCTTGTCTTGCTTTTCTTGTCTTTGCTTTTTGATTTATAAGGTTGCATATCTGAAACCTTAAAAGTACTCAATAAGAGTAAATTTTGCCAAAAAACAGGCTAAAGTCAAATAGGGGTATTCAAGGTGAGTAACAAAAAATCAATTGAAATACTCGAAAAGATGAAGCAGGTGGCGCAGGTTAGAACTGATTCTGATCTTTCTGAAGCGCTTGGCGTGAGCCCGCAGACGCTTAGTAGCTGGAAAGGGCGAGACAGTATTCCCTACGCAATATGTATAGATTTTGCTCAGGCGCGAGGTGTGTCCCTCGATTGGTTGTTTGGCAGTCAGAGTGACACGCTGTTGTCGTTGAACAGTTGCTCGGCTGGTTTGTCAGGTTTAACGGAACAAAAAATGTTGCAAATGTTTCGTGTATTAAATGAATCAGATCGCAGTGTTATTTATAACCTGGCAGAGGAGAAGCAGCAGTTGCAGGCGTTATTGTGGCGTGTCGAAGAACTGTCCGTTCGGTTGGAATCTGTGATAAAGCGCCGTTGAGTTATTTGGGCCATCTTAAGCGGCGTACGATATCTGCGAGTTCCGTGTTATTGACCCAGATCATGAGTTTTATACTGATGGGGAGCGCTACCAGCGCACAAATAAACGCAGTGACGCTCACGGATAAATTGGGCAGGTGGGGGACTGCAACAGGCGTAAACAAATACCCGACACACGCGCTGAGCAGAAAAGATCCCAAGTGCTGCCACTGCTTCAGGCTTCGACGTGCACGGGTTACGACCCAGCCTCCCAGAAGCGCCCCCAAGGCGGCATCACGGTCGATCATGGTAATAACATTGGACAACCCGGTATCGAGATACCAGTGCTGAACAAGACTAAAGAGTTCATTGCTTAAGTAATGAGGTGAGGGTGTAACGGCAGTGGATAGGCTCATGGTTATATCCGCAGGCAGGAGTCTGATGAGTGCGACTCAAGGTAATGTAGTCATGCCAAGCTTCAGGGCTTTAAGTACGGCGGCATG
Organism: Pseudomonadota bacterium; assembly: GCA_040385125.1. Classification (GTDB taxonomy): domain Bacteria; phylum Pseudomonadota; class Gammaproteobacteria; order Pseudomonadales; family Pseudomonadaceae; genus Aquipseudomonas. The sequence goes on from JAZKIA010000068.1 coordinate 4,260, forward strand.
GCGTGAGGTGACATCAAACTTTATGCGTAAGTTGGCCATGTGAAAGTTGATGGTTGTTTCTGACTTGCTCAAGATGATTGCAATCTCGGGGCTGGTTTTTCCCCGGGTGCACCAGTCGAGAACTTCCTGCTCTTTCGGTGTCAGGAGAGGGCGTTGTACGGGCGTATGGTGTATGGGCGCGGCGAGTGATGATTGGCTCGGGTTGAGGTTGTTCATGCGCTACTCTTGCGTTAATGGTGTGTTAGGCGAGGGGGCTGCTGTGGTTAAAGTAGCCGTTCTCGTAACAGCACAACAATGATGCAAGGTTGTAGGAATCGCCCTTACAGTTAGAGAATTCTCCTACATTCAGAGGGCATGTTTTATATTAGTGCTCTTGGGCGCGAACCCAGTATCGAAATAATGGCTCAGCCAAAAACAGCACGAATAGCAAGCGCATGACTTGCATGGCCGTAACCAGTGGTACTGACAGTTGCAGTGTTTCTGCGGTAAGGCTCATTTCAGCGATCCCTCCGGGCATCATCCCCAGGGTCATGGAGCGCAGATCAAGTTGGGTCAAGGCACTCAGCCCCAGCGCGCACAGGCTGGCGATCAGCATCGTCAGGGCTGTGCCCAACAAGGTTTGGCCGATGAACTTCGGCGCCCGGCGGAAAAACTCGCGATTGAAGTGGCAGCCCAGCCCACTGCCAATCAGCCATTGACCTATTTGGCTGCTGCCATCGGGCAGGCGAATGTTCAAGTCCCAAATGATACTGAGGCTGGCGCTGAGCAGTAATGGGCCGAATAGCCAGGGGTTGGGCTGGCGCAAGCGTTGCCATATCCAAGCCAGTAGAGCCCCGGCTGGAAACAGCAGCATCAACCAGTAAATATTGACTGAAGCGTGTTGCAAGGCGGGTGTGCCTTCGCCTGAAAAGTATTTGAAGGCTGCCGGAACACACAGCACCACGGCCAGTACTCTAAGGCTTTGACCTGCAGCGACCCGGCTTAACACGGCACCATTGCGCGCACCGAGGTTGACCATTTCTCCCGAGCCGCCGGGCATGCTGGAGAAAAACGCAGTGGCTCGGTCTTCACCGCTGCGGCGCATCAGCCAGACACCGATCACGCTCGACACGCTGGTGAGCAATGCCCCGAAAAAAACAAGCCAGAAATGCGCCAGTACTTGCTCCATCACCACGGGGGTGAAGTGCAGGCCGATACCTATGCCCACCACCCACTGTCCGCATTTACGGCCACCTGGGATCTCGGCCAACTGCCAGGGTGTCAGGCAGCGTACGAGGATGATCGCCAGCAATGAGCCGACCATCCACGGCAATGGCCAACCGACCTGGCTGGCGAGGTAACCGCCAGCCAGACCGACCAATGGCGTTCCCCACCAGCGTTTCCATTCAGGTTTAAACATCGACCCGGCCGGCGCAAGTAATGGGTCGCAAGGTGAAAGAACGGTGTACGAGCATGATTCACTCCACGGCCGAGCCGTTGATACGGGGCACTGTCAGCGGTTAGAGGCGGTTAGTGGAGCAGTCCAAACTCCACCGCCAGTTTTTTGTAGGTGGACACCTGCTTCTTCACATAAGCGTCCAGCTGCGGGCCGGTCATGGCGAAGGGGAAAAAATCACTCTGGGCACGCAGCTTGGCGAACTCGTTGGAGGCCAGCAGCGTGTCGAAGGTGTCTTTCCACCAGGCGTAGTCTTTATCGCTGACTTTGGGGCCCATATAAAAGCCGCGTACCACCGGCCAGACGATGTCGTAGCCTTGCTCTTTGGCTGTCGGGATTTTGTTCATCTCCGGATCGGCGAAGCGCTCGTTGGCGAAGACAGCCAGTAGGCGCATATCACCGCTTTTAATGTGTGGCATCGAGTCGGAAATGTCTGTGCTGCCCACCTGGATATGACCGTTCAGCAGTGCCGTGGCGATTTCACCGCCACCTTCGAGGGCGACGTAACGCAAGTCACGCGGGCTGATACCTGCTGTCTTGGCGATCAAAGCTGCCTGCATCCAGTCCTGGCCGCCGACTGTACCGCTGGAGCCAATCGCTACTTTGCTGGGATCTTTCTTCAGTGCTTGAACCAGATCATCGAGGTTCTTGTAGGGCGAGTCGCTTTTCACCGCCAGCGCACCATAGCTGGTGACGACAGCCGCCAGCCAGCGTACGGCGTTTTCATCGAAGCGGCCGAACTTGCCTTGAGCGAGGTTAAGCAGGGAACCACTGGACCAGGTGACCAGTGTGCCGCCCTCTGCCGGGCGCTGGGCAATGAGCGCGTTATAGGCGACAGCACCGACGCCGCCGGGCATATAAGTGATGCGCATCGGCGTGCTGAGTAGTTTTTCCTTAAGCAGTGCGTCTCGCACCAGTTTGCAGGTGAGGTCGAAACTGCCCCCTGGAGACGCTGGCGCAATGCATTCGGGGTGTGAGGGTGCGGCCATTGAAGGGCTGGCGAGCAGCAGGCAACAGGCGGTGAAGGTAAAAGCGCGAAGTAAAAGGCTCATAGCGGCAGGGGCTGGGTTACTGCGAGGACCGCAGGAAGGCGACAGCTTTTGAACTGAGGAATCAGCATGCGGGGTGCTCCGTTTTTGTTCTTATTGGCGAAAACGCTTCGTGGCGTTTTTCGGGCCGGTACGTGAGGCGTAGCGTCGGCAATTGTAACTGTCTTTTGCGGCAGCCTAATCGGCTAACCTTTCGCTAGCCTTTCAGGTGGACTTTCGCCAGTTTTGGGTTTCACAGCCTGCCTGTCGGCTGTACAACTGCGCGCATAGACGCAATGCTGTTCACTTTAAGGTGGGAGCGAGCCTGCTCGCGAAGGTCGTTAGTGATAGCCCGATAGTCTCGATGCTTTTGAGCGCTTCGCGAGCAGGCTCGCTCCCACGGGCACTGACCTTGCGTGAGCAGTACTGCGCGCATAGAAGGGCCTGGCCCGCACAATAAAAGATGAGGTAAATCGATGCGTGTTCTCTTGGTCGAAGATCAGTTGCAACTGGCTGAAAGCGTTACCCAGGTCTTGAAAAGTGCAGGTTTGACCGTGGACGTACTGCACGATGGCGTTGCTGCCGATCTGGCCTTGAGCTGCGAAGAGTATGCGGTGGTGATTCTGGATGTAGGGTTGCCGCGCATGGATGGTTTTGAAGTGCTGGCGCGGTTGCGTGCGCGTGGCAAGACCTTGCCGGTGTTGATGCTGACGGCGCGCAGTGACGTCAAGGATCGGGTTCATGGGCTGAATCTGGGCGCGGATGACTACCTGGCCAAGCCGTTTGAACTGACAGAGCTGGAAGCGCGGGTCAAAGCCTTGCTGCGTCGCACGGTGTTGGGCGGGGAGCGCCAGCAGCGTTGCGGCGCGTTGGTATACGACCTTGGTACTCGGCGCTTTTCGCTGGGCGATGAGTTGTTGGTGCTGACCTCCCGCGAGCAAGCGGTGCTGGAAGCCTTGATTGCAAGGCCTGGGCGGGTGATGAGCAAGGAGCAACTGGCGGCGCAAGTGTTTGGTCTGGACGAGGAGGCGAGCGCTGACGCCATCGAAATCTATATTCACCGCTTGCGCAAAAAGCTCGATGGCCAGGCCGTGGCCATTGTGACCTTCCGGGGCTTGGGGTACTTGCTGGAAAGCCGCGATGCATAAGCGTGAAAGCTTGCGCTGGGGGTTGCTGTGGAACCTGGCGTTGTTGATGGTGGCATTGATGCTGGCCAGCGGCTTGAGTGCTTACTTCAACGGGCGTGAGGCGGCTGATACGGCCTATGACCGAACGTTGCTGGCGTCTGCGCGCACCATTGCTGCTGGCTTGTCTCAGCGTGATGGCAGCTTGAGTGCGGACGTGCCCTACGTTGCACTCGATACCTTTGCTTACGACAGCGCCGGCCGTATCTACTATCAGGTCAATGACATTCATCAGCGGCTGGTTTCGGGCTATGAACACTTGCCCGCACCGCCTCCCGGTACATTGCGTACTGACAACTACCCCGCCTTGGCACGCTTCTATAACGGCCAGTATCAGGGCCAGAATGTGCGTGTCGTCAGCCTGCTTAAAGCGGTGAGCGAGCCCAACATGAATGGCATGGCGGAAATTCGTGTGGCTGAAACCGATGAGGCGCGCGTGGCTATGGCCCGCAGTTTAATGACCGATACGCTATTGCGGATGGCCATGTTGGGGCTGGGCGCGTTACTGGTTGTGTGGTTTGCTGTGAGCGGTGCATTGCGCCCGCTGGAGCGTTTACGCCGCGCGGTCGAGGAGCGTGAGCCGGACGACCTGCGCCCCTTGCCCTTGGTGCCCGTGCAGCGGGAATTGTGGCCATTGGTGCAGGCACTTAATCACTTTACTGAACGTTTGCGCGGGCAGTTTGAACGTCAGGCACAGTTTATAGCTGACGCGGCCCATGAGCTGCGCACGCCCTTGGCGGTACTCAAGGCCAGGCTCGAGTTGGGGGTGCGCGCCACTGACCCGCAAACATGGCGCAACACCCTCGATCAGGCCGTGCAAGACACCGATCGTTTGACTCATCTGGCGAATCAATTGCTGTCGCTGGCGCGTATCGAAAACGGGGCGCGAGCGATTGCAGAGGGGGGCGCGCAACGACTCGATCTGAGCCAGTTGGCGCGTGAGCTGGGCATGGCCATGGCGCCGTTGGCCCATGCTCGGGGTGTTGCACTGGCGCTTGAGGCCGATCAGCCCGTCTGGCTGTACGGCGAGCCCACCTTGCTGAATGAGTTGTTGAGTAACCTGGTGGACAACGCGCTGGCCCACACGCCGCAGGGTGGCAACGTGATCTTGCGCGTCAACCCGCCTGCCATCCTTGAGGTTGAAGATGACGGGCCGGGTATTCCCTTCGGGGAGCGCGAGCGGGTATTTGAACGTTTTTACCGACGTAACCAGCAAGTGGCGGGTACTGGGCTTGGTCTGGCAATCGTGGGTGAAATCTGCCGCGCCCACCTGGCGCATATCAGTCTGCACGATGGTGCGCAGGGAGGGTTGAAAGTGCGGGTGAGTTTTGTGCCGGCGAGTGCCGAGCGTGTGTAGCTTATCCTGATACCGCGCAACACCACGAATCTGTAGGCGCGAGCTTGCTCGCGATGGAATCACCGCTAATTACCGGACGCACCGCGCCGCCGGTATCGCGAGCAAGCTCGCTCCTACAGAGAGTTATGTGGCGTCTGGTTCAGATAAACATCCCGCGTGCCGCGTGCAACTCTTCCTGAAACTTTTGGCTGTCGACCTCTACGCCGAGTTTTTTGAACGCGGGCAGGGCGCTTAGCTCAATGCTTGAGCTGGTCGGGTGAATAAATACGGTGGCGATTTGCACCAGATCGATATAGTCAATGGTTTTTGATTGCCGGGTGAAGTCCAGGTACTGGCCTGGGAGCTTTACCAGCATCTCCGGGAACTCCCAGACAGCGAGCAGTTTGTCGCCGATGAGCGGGTGAATACTTTCAATGACGTGGTTCAGTGAAACCGGATCAGAGAGCAGTTCGTTGTGTTCTTCCGCGTAGGTCAGAATTGGCAGTACGCCAATTTGATGCACCAGCCCGCCGAGCGCCGCTTGGTCAGGTTTGAGTGAGGTATGACGGCGGCACAGGGTGTAGCAAATACCGGCAACTTCCAGGCTTTGACGCCATATGTCGCGCATCTTCTTTTCGATCACGTCGGACCGCGCATGGAATATTTGCTCCATGACCAACCCAATCGCGAGATTACTGCTGTAGTTGACGCCCAGGCGGGTAATGGCGGTGTGCAGGTCGGTGACTTCACTGACGGCGCGCAACAGCGGGCTGTTGACCACTTTTATCAGGCGCGCGGACAAGGCGGTGTCGCGACCGATGACTTTGCTCAGATGACTGACGCTGATTTCAGGGTTTTCTGCGGCCTTGCGGATGTTTAACGCCACTTCGGGTAGCGTGGGTAAAACCAGGTCATCTCTATCAATGGCCTTAACCAAGTCCATTTGGACTTTGTGCGCCAACATGTTCATTTCTGCCCTCTAGGGTTTGGTGCTGTCTCATTGTGGCCGCGACGCAGCTCACAATGAAACGTCAAGAGACCCATGGGTGTTGCGGTTCAAGGCGTGGTAATCAGCGCTGGATTTCGCGATCACGGTCCAGTTGATAAGGCAGCTCAAGCAGCGATAGCTTGGGGCCTTGTGCGTCGCCGACATGGATCTCGCCCGCTTCTACGGCGTCAGCGGTCAGGACGGCCAGCAACTCGATAGCGTTTTCTGCTTGCGCAGCAATCACCACTTCACCCACTGAACTGTTATGAGTCGGTGAGAACAGCGGTGTACCTGGCGCGGGCGCTTCGCTGGTGGTCTGAAGTGACAGGCGGTAGAGGTGGCGTTTGAGCTTGCCCAGGTATTGCATGCGCGCAACGATTTCCTGGCCGGTGTAGCAGCCTTTTTTGAAGCTGACACCGCCCACGGCTTGCAGGTTGATCATTTGCGGAATGAACAATTCGCGGGTCTGGCCCATGACTTGACCGATGCCGGCGCGCACCTGGCCGAGCAGCCATTGATTGAGGTCGGCTTCAACCAATTGCGTTTTCAAGTGCTGAATCAGGCTTTCGGTCTGTGCAACCGGAGCCCACAGTTCAGCCCGGCCTTCGCTGGCGCGAACCGCGATCAGGCCGTTGGCCCGAGCAACACTGTCGGTGTCGGCAGGCAGATGGATGCCCAGGCTTTCGAGTACGGCGTCTGCCTGGCTCAGGCCAAAGCGGGCCCAGTTGGCACTGTCGTCGGTCAGAGTAGACTTGGAGAACACCGCGTATTTTTTCAGGTCGGCCAATTGTGGCTCAACCAGTTCGCGTGCCATCGCCAGCAAGCAGCCATCCGTTTCAAGCAGGATGCGGAAGCTGGACTGCATGCGGCCTTTTTGCGTGCAGCGAGCACCAAGACTGGAGCGGGTTTCGCTCAGGTAGTTGAGGTTGCAGGTCAACTGCCCCTGTAAAAACTTGCTGGCGTCGTTGCCGCGAACAGCAAGAACACCTTCGTGGTTCAGGGTGCAGAAAAAAGCAGAGTCGGCCATGGGTCATCGCTGGTAATAAAGTCTGGGACACATCATAGAGGTGCGCCCTGCAAATGGGTAGTTTACAAAGATCCAGGAGGCCGACCAAAGCCGACTGTTCTAAGGGTGATCGGTCTGTATACTTGCGCTCTATTTGAGGAGCGCTCCATGGTCGAAAATGTAGAACTCAATCGTCTCTATTGGCACAGCCGTCGCGGCATGCTTGAACTGGACGTGTTGCTGGTACCGTTCGTCAAGGAGGTGTATGCCACCCTGAATGACGTAGACCGCGAATGCTATCGCAAACTGCTTGAATGCGAAGATCAGGACATGTTTGGCTGGTTTATGGAACGCTGTGAATCCGAAGACCCAGAGCTGCAACGCATGGTTCGCATGATTCTGGACCGTGTCCAACCCAAGTAATCATTTCGAATGCCGCTGGCATGCCTCAGGGCAATTGCTGGCGGCGTATCTTGCAGCCCAGGTGCTGGTGCTGATCTCAATTTGCCTTCTCTCGATTCCTGCCTGGGCCCGTGTGCTGGGGGCTTTGTTGTGCCTGCTCCACGGGTTGTGGGTGGTGCCGCGACACATTCGCTTGACCCACGCGAGCGCCTTCAGTGGGCTGCGCCGTGATGTGGATGGCTGGCAGTTGTGGAGTCGGGCCAGGGGTTGGCAGGCGGTGCAACTGCGACGTGACAGTTTGGCGCTGCCATGGGTCGTGATTGTGCGGTTCAGGCTGCGCGGTGAATGGTGGGTGCGAGCGGTGTGCGTGCCCCGCGACGCGCTGGCGCCGGATCAGCACCGGCGCTTGCGCGTGCGACTGAAGTTCAGTCGGCGTAGGTGGCTGGCACCAGAATAGTGTCCAGCGCTTCGGGCAGCATGTGCGGGTAGTCGAGGGTGTAATGCAAACCCCGTGACTCCTTTCTCGCCATTGCGCTGCGAATCATCAGTTCGGCCACCTGGGCCAGGTTACGCAACTCGATCAGGTCGCGACTGACCTTGTAGTTGCTGTAGAACTCATCAATCTCATCCAGCAGCAAGCGTACGCGATGTTGCGCGCGTTGCAGGCGCTTGTTGGTCCGTACGATGCCTACGTAGTCCCACATGAAACGGCGTAGCTCATCCCAGTTGTGGGCGATGATTACGTCCTCGTCAGAGTCGGTGACCTGGCTCGCATCCCAGCTCGGCAGGGCAATCGGGGTGAAGGTCTGCGGCAACTGGGCGAGAATGTCGGCGGCGGCAGAACGGGCGTAAACAAAGCATTCCAGCAACGAGTTGCTGGCCATGCGGTTGGCACCGTGCAGGCCGGTAAAGCTGGTTTCGCCGATGGCATACAACCCTGGGACATCGGTACGGCCGTGACCGTCAACCATCACGCCGCCGCAGGTGTAATGCGCAGCAGGCACCACCGGGATCGCTTGCTTGGTGATGTCGATGGAGAATTCCAGGCAACGTTCATAAACCGTCGGGAAGTGGGTTTTGATGAAGGAGTCGGACTCATGGCTGATGTCGAGATAGACACAGTCGATGCCCAGACGCTTCATTTCATGGTCGATGGCGCGCGCGACGATGTCTCGTGGGGCCAGTTCGCCACGCGGGTCAAAGCGGTGCATGAAGCGCTCGCCGTTGGGCAGCTTGAGGTGCGCCCCTTCGCCTCGCAAGGCTTCGGTGATCAGGAAACTTTTGGCCTGCGGGTGATACAGGCAGGTGGGGTGAAACTGATTGAACTCCAGGTTCGCTACGCGACACCCCGAGCGCCATGCCATGGCAATGCCATCACCACAGGCGCCGTCCGGGTTGCTGGTGTAGAGGTACACCTTGGCTGCGCCGCCGGTTGCCAGAATGGTGAAGCGTGAACTGAAGGTGTCGACTTCGCCTGTGGCGCGATTGAGCACGTAGGCGCCCAGGCAGCGATCACCTTCCAGGCCCAACCGGCGCTCGGTGATCAGGTCTACCGCGACGCGCTGCTCAAGCAGTTCAATGTTAGGGCGTTGGCGGGCCTGTTCGAGCAGCGTCTTGAATATAGCGGCGCCCGTCGCGTCGGCGGCATGGATGATGCGCCGGTGACTGTGGCCGCCTTCACGGGTGAGGTGAAACTCAAAGCCGGGCTGATCGGGATCGGCGGGTTCATCGCGGGTGAAGGGAACACCCTGGTCGATCAGCCACTGGATGGCTTCGCGGCTATGCTCAACGGTAAACCGTACGGCGTCTTCATGACACAGGCCGCCACCGGCATTCAGGGTGTCTTCGACGTGGGACTGCACCGTGTCGGTGTCATCCAGTACTGCGGCGACCCCGCCTTGCGCCCAGAACGTCGAGCCATTGGCCAGATTGCCCTTGCTGAGGACTGCAATACGCATATGGCTGGGCAGTGTAAGCGCAAGGCTCAAACCGGCAGCACCGCTGCCAATCACCAGCACATCATGTTGAAAATGTTGGCTCATTCTTATGACGTCCGCAAAAAAAGCGCCCCCTAGTATATAGAGGGGGGGATCGGCACAATAGCCGGGCCTTTATGGCATGTGAAATTACAGCGGGCGGGCAGTGTGCCTCAGACTTGAGTGGTCTGCATGCCGTTTTCACAATTAATCTGCAGGGGCCTTTGGGGGCTCAAGGTTGACTGAACCTTGGCCCACTTTTGTGGTATCACAGGGTTTAACCTCGGACGAAACTTTGAACTTTTCGTACGGCCTGGGGTTCCATAGAGGGTTGCCCTTTATGTTGGAGAGCAGCGTCGAATGTGATGCGGGGGGTGTGGTTCGACTCCGGCAGCTGAATTTGACGACAAGATTATCGACGCAGCCGGGCCGGGCCCGAGCTGTGTTTTCGTGCGTGCCAAATCCGAGTGCGCAGGAAACTTGCCAGGGGGGAGAGAACTTTTGCACAAAACCCGAGTCTATGTTTACAAGCCTGAACAATTAGCAAAGCAATCTTCCTCTTGGTCATATGAGGAGTATTCATGCTAACCCAGGAAGAGGATCAGCAGCTGGTCGAGCGCGTACAGCGCGGCGACAAGCGCGCTTTCGATCTGTTGGTGCTGAAATACCAGCACAAAATTCTCGGGTTGATCGTGCGTTTTGTGCACGACACCCATGAAGCACAGGATGTGGCTCAAGAAGCCTTTATCAAGGCTTACCGGGCGCTTGGCAATTTTCGCGGTGACAGCGCCTTTTATACATGGCTGTACCGCATCGCCATTAATACGGCGAAAAACTATTTGGTCTCACGTGGTCGACGTCCGCCAGATAGTGATGTGAGTTCTGAAGACGCTGAGTTTTACGATGGTGATCATGGTCTCAAGGATCTTGAGTCGCCGGAGCGCGCTTTGCTCCGCGACGAAATCGAAGAGACCGTTCATCGAACAATTCAGCTTCTGCCAGAAGACTTACGAACGGCATTAACTTTACGTGAGTTTGATGGTCTGAGTTACGAGGATATTGCGAGCGTCATGCAATGTCCGGTGGGTACCGTGCGCTCCCGGATTTTCCGCGCTCGGGAAGCCATTGATAAAGCCCTGCAGCCGTTGTTGCAGGAAAACTGAGACAGCGGCGACAGCCAAGAGAGGAACCGCCATGAGTCGTGAAGCCCTGCAGGAATCGCTGTCCGCGGTGATGGATAACGAAGCGGACGAACTGGAACTACGTCGGGTATTGAATGCCTTCGACGACACACAAACACGTGCGACCTGGTCTCGCTACCAAGTGGCGCGTGCTGTGATGCACAAGGACCTGTTGATTCCGCGTCTGGACATCGCATCTGCCGTATCGGCCGCTTTGGCCGAAGAACAAACCCCTGCCAAAGTTGTGCGTGGCCCGTGGCGCAGTATTGGCCGGCTGGCCGTTGCAGCGTCAGTCACCGTAGCCGTATTGGCCGGCGTCAGGCTGTACAACCAGGATGACATCGTCGGTGCCCAGCTTGCTCAGCAAGGCAGCCAGCAAAGCTTGAGTGCTCCGATGGTTAAAGGCCCGGCAGTATTGGCCAATTACAGCGAAAGCGCGGAACAGGGCACTGGCCCCATGGCCAATGGTGTTCTGCAGGGTCAATCTGGCTGGCACGATCAGCGTTTGCCTGGTTACCTGCGCCAGCACGCTCAGCAAGCGGCGTCGAAGGGAACTGAAAGCCCTCTGCCGTATGCCCGTGCAGCCAGTCAGGAAGACCGTTAAGGACCAATATGCGCGTCCTACCGTTGTTAACTCTTCTGCTCAGTGGCTGGTTTTTGGTTCCCGCTCAGGCAGATGAAGCCCAAGACTGGCTTAAACGTCTTGGGCAGGCCGAACAGCAGCAGAGTTATCAGGGCACTTTCGTCTACGAGCGTAACGGTAGTTTTTCTACCCACAGCATCTGGCATCGTGTGCAGGACGGGATCGTTCGTGAACGGCTGATGCAGCTGGATGGTGCGGCTCAAGAGGTGGTTCGTACCGATGGGCGCACGGAGTGCGTTACAGGTAAGTTGGTTTCGGCGTTTGGGGATACCACTGCACCTTCGGCGAGACAGCTCAATACTGAACGGCTTACTAACTGGTATGCGGTGTCGAAGGCCGGTGACTCAAGAGTTGCAGGCCGACCGGTGGCAGTGATCGTACTCGCCCCGCGTGATCAGCATCGTTATGGCGTTGAACTGTATCTGGATCGTGAAACCGGCTTGGCGCTGAAGTCATTGTTACTGAATGACAAAGGGCAGTTGCTTGAGCGTTTCCAGTTTACAAGTCTTGTTCCTACGCCCCCGGATGACAGTGAACTCAAGCCTACGGGCCAATGCCGACCTGTCGTAACGGCTGTCGCTGTGCCCCCTGCGATCAAAAACCTCTATGCCTGGCATTCTGACTGGCTGCCTCCGGGTTTTGAGCAGATAAGCAGCACGGTGCGCCGAGATGCTCAGACTAAATCCGAAGTTACCAGCCTCTTGTATGACGATGGCTTGACGCGATTTTCAGTGTTTTTTGAGCCTTTGCAGGGCGCCGCAGTGCCTGATATACGGGTACAGCTTGGCCCCACCGTTGCGGTTTCACGGCATCTGACCATGCCTGATGGCGACATGATGGCGACCGTGGTGGGCGAAATTCCGATGGGGACCGCAGAGCGTATTGCGCTATCAATGCGAGTCGGACAGGCCAACGCTCAGGCAGCGCCATAGTGGTCTGCTGACATGATGGGTAAACATTTCGACTTGCCAAACATTTTATATTTTTTATATAGAGGCCAGAGCCCCCAAGGGCCTTGGCCTTGTTTGTTTTCTGGGGGCCAAAAAACGGTCTATGCTGGCCTTAGTTTTTTGGGACCTGTTGCTTAATTTTGCTGGCTATTAACGGGAGCTTTATATCGATGTCTCGATTGAAATCTTACTTGCCCATTTTTGCTGCCGTGATGGTACTTGGGCAGGCAATACCGGCCCTGGCTGAAGCGCAACTGCCTGATTTTACCCAGTTGGTCGAGCAAGCCTCTCCGGCCGTGGTGAATATCAGCACCACGCAAAAGTTGCCAGAGCGCAAAGTCGCGAGCATGGGGCAAATGCCCGATCTTGAAGGGCTGCCGCCGGGCCTGCGCGAGTTCTTTGAGCGCAGCATGCCGCCAAGTGGTGGCCAGGGCGGTGGGCGCCAGCGCGAGGCTCAGTCTTTGGGTTCGGGCTTTATCATCTCGCCCGATGGCTACATTCTGACCAACAATCACGTGGTCGCGGATGCTGATGAAATCATCGTGCGCCTGTCTGACCGCAGTGAAATGAAAGCCAAATTGGTGGGCACTGACCCGCGTTCCGACGTTGCGTTGCTGAAAATCGAAGGCAAAAGCCTGCCGGTGTTGAAGCTGGGCAAGTCAGTGAACCTCAAGGCCGGCCAGTGGGTAGTGGCCATCGGTTCGCCGTTTGGTTTTGACCATACAGTGACTCAGGGCATCATCAGCGCTATCGGCCGTAGCTTGCCGAATGAGAGCTACGTGCCGTTCATCCAGACTGACGTGCCGATCAATCCGGGTAACTCGGGTGGTCCGTTGTTCAACCTGGAAGGCGAAGTAGTTGGCATCAACTCGCAGATCTACACCCGCTCCGGTGGTTTTATGGGGGTGTCCTTTGCCATTCCGATCGACGTAGCGATGGACGTTGCCAATCAACTTAAAGCTGGCGGCAAAGTGAGCCGTGGCTGGTTGGGTGTGGTGATTCAAGAGGTCAATAAAGACCTCGCTGAGTCGTTTGGCCTTGAAAAACCGGCCGGTGCACTGGTTGCTCAGGTACTTGACGGTGGCCCGGCCGCCAAAGGTGGCTTGCAGGTCGGTGATGTGATTTTGAGCATGAACGGCCAGCCGATCATCATGTCGGCGGATCTGCCGCACTTGGTGGGCGCACTCAAGGCCGGCGGCAAGGCGAGCCTTGAAGTGGTTCGTGACGGCAAGCGCAAAACCCTGGAGCTGACCGTAGGTGACATCCCTGATGAAGGGAAAGAGATGGGCACCCCTGCGACAGGCGTTGAGCAAAGCAGCAATCGGCTAGGCATGTCTGTGGCGGACTTGAGCGAAGATCAGAAGAAAGCCAACGACATCAAGGGTGGCGTCATTATCAAGGAACTGCAGGACGGTCCTGCTGCCTTGATCGGCCTGCAACCTGGCGACGTGATCACGCATCTGAATAATCAGTCGATCATCAATGCCAAGCAATTCACTGAAATTGCCAAGGCATTGCCGAAGAATCGTTCGGTGTCGATGCGGGTTCTGCGTCAAGGGCGTGCCAGCTTCATTACCTTCAAACTGGCAGAGTAAGCCAAATGTAGCCGCTGCCGCAGCCTGCGGCAGTGGCTAGATACAAGGTGCAAACGTTGTTGAAAAGCCCGTATCGAGAGATACGGGCTTTTTTTATTTCTTTGGTTTTGGGATGCGCACCAACTGACTGTCGGAGTACATGTCGTGCCAGGTGCGTTTTTGTTTATCGAACACCGACCAGATAAACCCCAGGCCCACACACAGCCAAGAGCCAATCGAAACGATAAAGCGCAGCAATGCCTGCCACAGGCTGATTGCGCTGCCATCAGCGTTTTGCACACGTATGCTCCAAACCTGCATACCTAGTGTTTGCCCGGAGTGGGTCCAGAACTTTGCAAAGAAGGCGAACAGGACAAAAAACAGAATCGTCGAGAGCAGCGGGTCGCCATCCAGCGCGCCGGCTTCGGACAGCTCGCGCATTTTGGCTTCACCGATAAACCCCATCATGATCAGCTTGTAGATGAAGGTCGTGACGATCAGCAGTGCGGTACACAGCAAAAAGTCATAGAACATGGCTGCCAGGCGGCGACCTAGGCCGACGGCGGGAAAGTCGCCTTGAGGGCTAAGTGGTTGTTTCGACATGGCAGGGTCTCTTGGAAGAAAAGAGCCATCTTACGGAATTGCGCTCATAAAAAAGCCTCTGATGTCACCACCAGAGGCTTTTTTGTATGTGATGTCCCGTCCTGAATAAGGTTTACACCTTCTGACCTATTTTCAGGAGGATGTAA
>JAZKIA010000069.1:0-18232 GCA_040385125.1 Pseudomonadota bacterium
TTACATCCTCCTGAAAATAGGTCAGAAGGTGTAAACCTTATTCAGGACGGGACAGTGAACTCAAAAAGGCCGCCTCCCCTCAGGGAGGCGGCCTTTTTATTACCGGAAAAACACCCGCCGCCTGTACAGGCCATGCGCTAAACAGTTGCCAAATCCCGCACAGTTAAATACTGTATGCGCATACAGCACACCAAGGATTGCATCATGGCTAAAAAAGAGGCGAAAGCGCCTACCCCTCCGACACCCTACGAAGTTTTTGGAATGCGTATCCAAAAAATCATCAGCTCGCAGAAAGCTCAAAAAGACAAAATGGCGCTGCTTGAACGCCTGGAAGGTGATGACCCGGAGTTTTGGGAACGCCTGCTGGAAGAAATCTCCGAAAACGACAATGTCACTATCGCCCACCGCGATGATGGCGGGGTTCATGTTTTCTGGACCGTGCCCGAGGAAGGTTGAGTCAATGTGGGTTCGTTTACTGGCATTGGCCAGCCTCTTCACAGTACTTGGCGCACACGCCGCTGCCCCTAAAACCTTCAGCGAAGCCAAAAAAGTCGCCTGGAAGCTCTACGCACCACAGTCCACCGAGTTCTATTGTGGCTGCAAGTACACCGGCAACCGCATCGACCTCAAGGCCTGCGGCTATATCCCTCGAAAAAACGCCAACCGAGCAGCACGCATCGAGTGGGAACACATCGTGCCTGCCTGGCAAATCGGCCACCAACGCCAATGCTGGCAAAGCGGCGGACGGAAAAACTGCACCCGCAACGACCCGGTGTTCAAGGTCGCTGAAGCTGACCTGCACAACCTGGTACCCAGCATCGGCGAGGTCAACGGGGACAGAAACAACTTCAGCTTTGGCTGGCTGCCTGCCCAACAGGGCCAATATGGCTCGTGCCTGACCCAGGTCGATTTCAAGGCCAAGAAGGTCATGCCCCGCCCGTCCATTCGCGGCATGATCGCGCGCACTTACTTTTACATGAGCAAGCGCTACAACTTGAACCTGTCTAAACAAGACCGGCAACTTTATGAAGCGTGGAACAAGACCTACCCGGTGCAAGCCTGGGAACGTCAGCGCAACCAGACAGTTGCCTGCGTCATGGGCCGCGGCAACGAGTTTGTCGGGGCGGTCAACCTCAAGGCCTGCAGCTGACTAGACCCGGCACAACCCGACCAAAGAATGTAAGCAAACATTAACAAAACACCCATGGAAGGCTGGAAAATTTGCCATCGGCTGCTTTAATCTTGCTCTTTGGCGCCCCTACAGAGACTCCACGGCTCGGCAATTCCTACAGGATGCCGAGCCTCTTCCGTGGAGACGGGCAGCGTTTTCTCTCGACTTGTGACGATATTCTTGAAACTCATCATTATTGCTGTCTACGTAGTGTCAATCGCCTATGTCCACCTGCGAGGCAAGGTCCGGCATAAGCTGAGCCGTCAACTGAGCGACCATTCGACCTTTCTGGCGCCGATCAACTGCTTCCTGTATCTGTTCTCCAAAGTGCCCAGCCAGCCCTACCTGAAGCCGGCCGACTTCCCCGAGTTACAGCCCTTGCAGGAACACTGGCAAGAGATCCGCGAAGAAGCGCGCAAGCTGATGCACGCCGGCGAGATCAAACGCTCCGAGCAACCGAACGATGTGGGTTTCAATTCATTCTTCAAGACTGGCTGGAAGCGCTTCTACCTGAAGTGGTACGGCGACAATCACCCGTCAGCCGTCGAGCTCTGCCCCCGCACCATTGAGTTGCTCAACGGTATCGGTACCATCAAGGCCGCCATGTTTGCCGAGTTGCCTCCAGGCTCCAGGCTGGTTCGTCATCGCGATCCCTATGCCGGCTCCCTGCGTTTCCACTTGGGCCTGGACACCCCGAACGACCCTGGCTGCTATATCAACGTTGATGGCCAGAACTATTCGTGGCGTGACGGCGAAGGCGTGATGTTTGACGAAACCTTCATCCACTACGCCGAAAACACCACCAGCAAGAACCGCATAATCCTGTTTTGTGATGTTGAGCGCCCGATGCAATACCGCTGGGCCACGGCCTTTAACCAGTGGTTCAGCCGCACGGTCATGGCGTCTGCCAGCTCCCCTAACGATGCCAATGATAAAACCGGCAACCTGAATCGCGCCTTTACCAAGCTGTATAAAATCCGCCTGCGCGGCAAAGAACTGAAAAAACGCAATCGCACCCGCTACTACCTGGAAAAATGGGCGATTTTTGCAGGTCTGCTAGGGTTGTTCTTGTTGATCTAAGACGACTGCGACACATCACCCGCAAGGATCTTGCCATGCCCACTCGCCTCAGCTTTATTTGCCACGCCCGCACTGAAGCCCAGCGTTTGGGGCGCTTTGCAGTGGATGAACCGGCAGAGCCCAAAGGGCTGCAAAAGGTCGCAGAAATGGCGACGGCACTGAAAAAAACCGTGCGTATTCTTTGCGCCCCCGAAACCCGCACCCTGCAGACTGCACAAGCGCTCGGCGAGGACATTGAGATAGTCCCCGCCCTCGGGGACTACGATGCGGGCGACTGGCAAGGCCTGCGTCTGTCCGATCTGCAAGAGAGCATCCCCCAAGTGCTCGCGGACTGGGTCAGCAACCCATATTCCGCGCCACACCATGGCGAATCGGTGCAAGACCTCTGCCTGCGGGTCGGCGCCTGGCTCGACGGGTTTCGCGAAGAAGGCCATTTTGCCGTGGTCACTCACCCCTTCGTGATCCGCGCCGCCGTCCTGCATGCACTGGCCGCCAGCACCACCTCGTTCAATCTGATAGATGTCGAGCCACTGTCGATCGTTGATCTGCGCTTTAACGAGCGCTGGCGGCTAAGGCTCTGATTTATTCCTCCAGCGTTAACCCGCCCGGCGGCAACGGCAGCGCGGTTTTGTAGCGCACCTGTTTCAGGGCGAAGCTGGAACGAATGTTGGCTACTCCTGGAACCTTGGTCAAAAAATCCATCATGAACCGCTCCAGCGCCTGAATGCTCGGCACCAGCACCCGGATCAGATAGTCCGGGTCGCCCGCCATCAAGTAGCACTCCATGACTTCATGGCGATTTGAAATCGCCGCCTCAAACTTCTGCAAGGCTTCTTCGACCTGTTTTTCCAGGCTGACATGGATAAACACATTAACGTGCAAGCCCAGCATATCAGCGTCAAGCAGAGTGACTTGCTCACGAATCAGCCCATGCTCCTCCATCGCCTTGACCCGGTTGAAACACGGGGTCGGTGACAAGTTTACCGAACGTGCAAGGTCCGCATTGGTGATGCGGGCATTCTGCTGAAGGCTGTTGAGAATCCCGATATCCGTTCGATCTAGCTTGCGCATGAGACAAAAGCACCTTTTTTTTGTGTTTATGCAGATTTTTTATCCTTAAACGCCACAAAGCACAACGAACTACAGAGAAATATTCTTCACTGTCAGGAATATGATTGTTGTAGGACAAGATCTGCCATTTTTATCGGAAAGATCTTCGACAAAGATTTCCATGCAATACCGAGCTCCCGCGCCTAATAAACACGACAAGATCGAGCGTAGAGAAAGCCATGAAAGAATATGCACCGCTGCGCCTGCACGTTCCTGAACCCTCTGGCCGTCCAGGCTACAAGACCGACTTCAGCTACCTGCGCCTGACCGATGCCGGTCTGGTGCGCAAACCCCCTATCGACGTAGAACCCGCTGACACCGCCGATCTGGCCAAAGGCCTGATTCGCGTGCTCGACGATCAAGGCCAGGCCCTTGGCCCATGGGCTGAAGGCGTGTCCGTCGAGATCATGCGAGCCGGCATGCGCGCCATGCTCAAGACGCGGATCTTCGACACCCGCATGGTGGTCGCCCAGCGTCAGAAAAAAATGTCGTTCTACATGCAAAGCCTTGGCGAAGAAGCCATCGGCAGCGCCCAAGCCCTGGCCTTGAACATCGACGACATGTGCTTCCCGACTTACCGTCAGCAAAGCATCCTGATGGCCCGCGACGTACCGCTGGTCGATCTGATCTGCCAACTGCTGTCCAACGAGCGCGACCCACTCAAGGGCCGCCAATTGCCGATCATGTATTCGGTGCGCGATTACGGCTTTTTCAGTATTTCCGGCAACCTCGCCACTCAATTCATGCAGGCTGTCGGCTGGGGCATGGCCTCGGCCATCAAGGGCGACACTAAAATCGCCTCGGCCTGGATTGGCGACGGCGCGACCGCAGAGTCCGACTTCCACACCGCCCTCACCTTCGCCCACGTATACCGTGCGCCGGTGATCCTCAACGTGGTGAACAACCAATGGGCGATCTCGACCTTCCAGGCCATTGCTGGCGGCGAGGCCACCACCTTCGCCGGACGCGGCGTGGGCTGCGGCATTGCTTCACTACGAGTCGACGGCAATGACTTTATCGCGGTGTACGCCGCCTCAGTCTGGGCTGCAGAGCGCGCACGCCGCAACCTGGGGCCGACCCTGATCGAGTGGGTCACTTACCGCGCCGGCCCACACTCCACCTCTGACGATCCTTCCAAGTACCGTCCTGCAGATGACTGGAGCCACTTCCCGCTCGGCGATCCGATTATTCGCCTCAAGCAGCACCTGATTGCCACTGGCAACTGGTCCGAAGAAGAGCATGCAGCCGTCAGTGCCGAACTCGAAGCCGAAATCATTGGCGCACAAAAGGAGGCCGAACGCTTCGGCACCTTGGCGGGCGGACAAATTCCGAGCGCCGCGACGATTTTTGAGGACGTGTACAAGGACATGCCCGACCACCTGCGTCGGCAACGTCAGCAATTGGGGTTATAACCAGATGAACGACAACACTAAAATTCAGATGGAGAACGCCGTGAGCACCACCACCATGACGATGATCCAGGCCCTGCGCTCGGCCATGGACGTGATGCTTGAGCGCGACGATAACGTGGTGGTGTTCGGCCAGGACGTGGGCTACTTCGGCGGAGTGTTCCGTTGCACCGAAGGCCTGCAGGCCAAATACGGCAGCTCGCGGGTGTTCGACGCCCCGATTTCAGAAAGCGGGATCGTCGGTGCGGCAGTAGGCATGGGCGCTTATGGCCTGCGCCCGGTGGCTGAAATTCAGTTTGCCGACTATTTCTATCCGGCCTCCGACCAGATCGTCTCCGAAGCGGCGCGCCTGCGTTATCGCTCGGCCGGTGAATTCATCGCCCCGATGACCCTGCGCATGCCTTGCGGCGGCGGGATCTACGGCGGCCAGACCCACAGCCAAAGCCCCGAAGCCATGTTTACTCAAGTCTGCGGCCTGCGCACGGTGATGCCGTCCAACCCATACGACGCCAAAGGCCTGTTGATTGCCTCCATCGAAAACGATGACCCGGTAATTTTCCTTGAGCCAAAACGCCTGTACAACGGCCCGTTCGATGGCCACCACGATCGCCCGGTCACCCCGTGGTCCAAACACGCGGCCAGCGCCGTGCCCGATGGTTATTACACCGTGCCGCTGGACTGCGCGGCCATCGTCCGTCCCGGCACTGAAGTCACCATCCTGACCTACGGCACCACCGTGTATGTGGCTCAGGTCGCTGCCGAAGAAACCGGCATTGATGCCGAAGTCATTGATCTGCGCAGCCTGTGGCCGCTGGATCTGGACGCCATCGTCACCTCCGTGAAAAAGACCCGCCGTTGCGTCGTCGTACACGAAGCCACCCGCACCTGCGGTTTTGGCGCCGAGCTGATCGCACTGGTTCAAGAGCACTGCTTCCACTATCTGGAAGCGCCAATCGAGCGCGTGACCGGCTGGGATACGCCGTATCCGCATGCTCAAGAGTGGGCCTATTTCCCCGGCCCGGCGCGTGTGGGTGCAGCTTTGCAACGGGTTATGGAGGTCTGAATGGGTACGCACGTTATCAAGATGCCGGACATTGGCGAAGGCATTGCTCAAGTTGAACTGGTGGAATGGTTTGTCAAAGTCGGTGACATGGTCAGCGAAGATCAGGTCGTCGCCGATGTGATGACCGATAAGGCCACCGTGGATATCCCCTCCCCCGTGGCGGGCAAAGTACTGGCGCTGGGCGGTCAACCCGGCGAAGTGATGGCCGTGGGCAGCGAGTTGATTCGGATCGAAGTCGAAGGTGCTGGCAATCTGCGAGAAAGCGCTCAACCCGCTGCAACCCCGCAACCCTCGGTACAGACCGCACCTCAAGCGCGCGTTGAAGTCGCCGTCGTATCAGCCGCTGTGACCAAGGCAGCGCCAACCTGCGCCCCGGCTGCGCGCCCAGCACCGGTTGCCCGCGAAGCCAACGAACGACCGCTGGCCTCGCCGGCCGTACGCAAACGGGCATGGGATGCCGGCATCGAGTTGCGCTTCGTGGTCGGCACCGGCCCCGCCGGCCGCGTTCTGCATGATGACCTGGAAGCCTATCTAGCGCAGGACACCAACCCTGCCCCGGCACCGGCCAGCGGCTACGCCCAGCGCAACGACGAACAGCACATTCCGGTCATTGGCCTGCGCCGCAAGATTGCCCAGCGCATGCAAGACGCCAAGCGCCGCGCCGCGCACTTCAGTTATGTCGAAGAAGTGGACGTCACCGCCCTCGAAGAACTGCGCGCCCAGCTCAATCAGAAATGGGGCGACAGCCGTGGCAAGCTGACCCTGCTGCCATTTTTAGTACGGGCAATGGTCGTGGCCCTGCGTGACTTTCCGCAGATCAACGTGCGCTACGACGACGAAGCGCAAATCATCACCCGCTTTGGCGCCGCCCACATTGGCGTGGCTGCACAGAGCGATGGCGGTTTGATGGTGCCGGTGGTTAGACATGCCGAAACCCTGACTCTGTGGGGTGCAGCTGATGAAATCGCCCGCCTGGCCAACGCGGTACGCAGCGGCAAAGCCACCCGTGAAGAACTCAGCGGTTCGACCATCACCCTGACCAGCCTCGGCGCGCTAGGTGGCATCGTCAGCACCCCGGTGGTCAACTTGCCCGAAGTCGCGATCATTGGCGTCAACCGCATCGTCGAGCGCCCGGTGGTGGTCAAAGGCCAGATCGTGATCCGCAAAATGATGAATCTCTCCAGCTCCTTCGACCATCGCGTAGTCGACGGCATGGACGCGGCACAATTTATCCAGGCCATGCGTGGCTTGCTCGAACAACCTGCCACCCTGTTTCTGGAGTGAACATGCAGCCAACTCAACACACCACGCTGCTGATTATCGGTGGCGGCCCTGGCGGTTATGTCGCGGCGATCCGCGCTGGTCAGCTGGGCATTCCAACGGTCCTGATCGAAGGCCAGTCGCTGGGCGGCACCTGCCTGAATGTCGGCTGCATCCCGTCCAAGGCCTTGATTCACGTCGCCGAGCAGTTTCACACCACTCAACGTTACAGCGGCAATCGTTCGCCACTGGGGATCAAGGTCCAGGCACCGACACTCGACATCGAGCAAAGCGTGCAATGGAAAAACGGCATTGTTGATCGCCTGACCAGCGGCGTCGGCGCCTTGCTGAAGAAACACGGGGTCAAGGTCATTCATGGCTGGGCCAAGATAATCGACGGCAAGGCGGTCGAGGTCGACGGTCAGCGCATCGAGTGCGAACACCTGCTGCTGGCCACTGGCTCGCAAACCGTCGATCTACCGATCCTGCCGATTGGCGGAGCGATTATTTCGTCCACCGAAGCATTGGCCCCGACGGCCATTCCCAAACGCCTGACAGTTGTCGGCGCGGGTTATATCGGTCTGGAGCTGGGTATTGCCTACCGCAAGCTGGGCGCCGAAGTCACGGTGGTCGAAGCCCGTGATCGAATCCTGCCGACCTACGACAAAGAGCTGACACAACCTGTCGCTGAATCACTCAAGGCATTGGGCATCACCTTGTACCTGGAGCACAGCGTCGAAGGCTTCCAAGCCAGCACCAAAACCCTGTCGATGCGTAATCACTTGGGCGAAAGCCAGACCCTGGAAACCGATCAAGTGCTGGTCGCGGTCGGCCGTCGCCCGCGCACTCAGGGCTTTAATCTGGAAACCCTGGCGCTGACCATGAACGGTTCAGCCATTAACGTCGACCAGCGCTGCCACACCAGCATGCGCAACGTCTGGGCGATTGGCGACCTGACCGGCGAACCGATGCTTGCACACCGAGCCATGGCCCAAGGTGAAATGGTCGCCGAACTGATTGCTGGCAAACAGCGCGAATTCAGCCCGACTGCGATTGCCGCCGTGTGTTTTACCGACCCACAGATTGTGGTGGCGGGCAAAACCCCTGCCGAGGCTGAAGCCGCAGGCCTGGACTGTTTGAGCGCCAGCTTCCCGTTTTCTGCCAATGGCCGGGCCATGACCCTGGAATCCAAAAGCGGGTTCGTTCGAGTCGTAGCGCGGCGCGATAATCACCTGATTGTGGGCTGGCAGGCGGTTGGGGCTGAAGTCTCGGAATTGTCGACCGCGTTTGCCCAGTCACTGGAAATGGGCGCCTGCCTGGAAGACATCGCCGGCACCATCCACGCACACCCGACCCTGGGCGAAGCCGTGCAAGAAGCCGCCTTGCGCGCGCTGGGGCATGCGTTGCACGTGTAAGGCTTAAAAGCCCCTCACCCCAACCCTCTCCCAGAGGGAGAGGGAGCTTGACCCAGTAGTTTCTGAATTCAGTACGCAGTTCCAGAATGAAGTTGCCCTGAAGCATTCCCCAATCAGTCCCCTCTCCTTCGGGAGAGGGCAATCCAGCGGTTTATACGTTGATCCACCACAACCAACGCTGGGCGTGATGGCCCAACACCAGTAGAATCGCGCTCTTTTTTCCAGGGCGCTCGCCATGACCTCTCTCAAAACACCGCCGCAAGACGAGTCCCAGACCAATGATCTGGTCTTTGGCCTTGAAGACCGTCCCAAGCCGTGGATCGGCTTTCTCGCGGCGCTGCAGCATCTGCTGGCAATCATCGTGCCCATCGTCACCCCGGGCCTGTTGATTTGTCAGGCGCTGGGCGTCTCCAGCCGCGACACCAACCTGATTGTCTCCATGTCGCTGGTCATCTCCGGCATCGCCACGTTCGTGCAGTGCAAGCGCTTCGGCCCGTTCGGCGCCGGACTGCTGATCGTGCAAGGTACCAGCTTCAACTTTGTCGGCCCGCTGATCGCGGGCGGCGCCTTGATGGTCAAACAAGGCACGCCGGTTGAAGGCGTGATGGCGGCGATTTTCGGCGTGGTCATTGCCGGTTCGTTCGTCGAAATGGGTATTTCCCGGATTCTGCCGTTTGTGAAGCGCATGATCACCCCGCTGGTGACGGGCATCGTGGTGCTGATGATTGGCCTGACCCTGATTAAAGTCGGCCTGATCAGCATGGGCGGCGGCTTTACCGCGATGGCCAACGGGACTTTCGCCAACGGCGAAAACCTGATGCTGTCGGGTGTGGTGCTGGCGATCATTGTCATTCTTAACCGCATTCCACTGGTGTGGATGCGCAGTTGCGCCATCGTCATTGCATTGGCCGTCGGCTACGCGCTGGCAGGCTACCTGGGCCGTCTGGACTTCACCGGCATGCATCAGGCCGAGCTGTTCCAGGTGCCGGTGCCGCTGCATTTCGGCCTGGGTTTCTCGTGGGCGCTGTTTATCCCAATGCTGGTGATTTACCTGGTGACCTCGCTGGAAGCTATTGGTGACGTGACCGCCACCAGTAAAGTGTCGCGCCAGCCGGTTGAAGGCCCGGTGTGGATGCAACGCATCAAGGGCGGCGTGCTGGTCAACGGTGCCAACTCGTTGCTGGCCGGTGTGTTCAATACTTTCCCAAGCTCGATTTTTGCCCAAAACAACGGCGTGATTCAGCTCACCGGGATTGCCAGCCGGCATATCGGCGTGTGGATTGCTGGCATGTTGATTCTGCTGGGGCTGTTCCCAAGCGTGGCCGGCGCCATTCAGGCGGTGCCTGAGCCGGTGCTGGGCGGCGCAGCGATGGTGATGTTCGGTGCGGTTGCCGCATCGGGGATCAATATCCTGGCCAGCATCACCCTGGACCGTCGCGCCCTGCTGATTATTGCGGTATCGCTGGCGCTGGGCCTGGGCGTTTCGCAAGTGCCGGAGTTCCTCGCGCACATGCCAGCAGCCCTGCGTAACGTGTTGGAGTCCGGTGTAGCCACAGGCGGTATCTGCGCCTTGGTACTGAACTGGTTCCTGCCAGAAACTGAAACCAAAAAAGCCCAGTAAAGCTGAGCACTCAGCAGGATTGCGCAAGGCAGTCCTGCTGGTCTTTGAATCCAAGACAGCTAAATATCCTACATATCTGCAAAGGTTTTTGACCACTAACCTTTCCCTATTTCCCTGCTTGAATTACTCTTTTTCTAAATCCCCATGCCTTTTCTGGGTGACGAACATGAGTACTTACGGAACACGTCTGCAGCAAGAGCGCCTGCGCCTGCAGCTGACCCAAAAACTTTTGGCCCAGGCGGGAGGCGTTAGCCCTCATGCCCAAAGTTGTTATGAACGCGATATAACCTTGCCTCGCGCTCCTTATTTGGCCGCCATCACCTTGCAGGGTGTTGATGTGTTGTACGTCATAACTGGCCGCCGCAGCCTGCAGATCAATGCCCCAATTGAAACCTCATCAGGCAACGGCCAACTGATCCACAACTGAAACCCGATACCTCCAGTTATCTAACGTGGAGTCACTGCGTGACGGAACCCGGAACCAACCATCAAAAAGCCCTTGATCGCTTTCTCGGTGAACACCCCGAACTGGCTGAGCAATTGGACAAGCTGAACCCGCTGGAAGCCCGCGCCGTGGGTCAATCGATGAAAGAGTATCGCCAGGAGCGCTTGAACGAAGCCTTTGAAGCCGAAGCCGAGCGTCAAGGCTTGTTTGCCTGGGAGCTGACGCTGCAACTAACCAGCGAAAGTGCCGAAGCCTTTGAAGCCCAGCGCCTTGAAGTTCACCGCGAAGTGGCACAAATGGCGGGTATGGACTGGGAGGAATACTGCGGGCTGCATGACCTCAGGCAGCACGAACAAAACCCGTAGCAGCTGACGAGTAGAACGAGGCTGCTACGGATCGGTGTAGGCATCTAGCGGCTTTGTGCAGCTCTCTGCGGCATCCATATGTTGGTGCAAACCTTCTCCAATAACGCCTTGTTGTGGCTGAACACAATCAGCCCCAACTCCCGGCGCTTGACCTCTTCCAGCAACACTTGCCAGACCTGCGCCTGTATATGGGCGTCCAGTTGCGCCGTCACTTCATCGGCAATCAGGTAGCGCGTGCGCGGGTCCAGTGCCCTGAGCAAGGCAATACGCGCCAGTTCACCACCAGACAACTCGTCTGGGCGACGCGTCAGCCAGTCCGCTTTCACGGCCAGACGCTCAAGCCAGGCGCCATCCGGCGACCAGGCATCACGCAGGCTCTCGCCCGTGGTGCGATAAGGGTTGAAGGTCAGCTCTGGATGTTGCGGCACCAACTGAATCGGGCAATAGCCCTTTTTCGGCAGCGGCTTGCCGCCCACGGTGATGCTGCCCGAAGTCGCTGTTTGCCATTGCGCCAGCACCCGGCCCAAGGTGGTTTTGCCGAAGCCGCTGGGGGCCGAAATACCTTGGCGCTCACCTGACCTGACTTGAAAGGACACCGAGTCCCAGAGCCGCTGGCCGTTTTGCACAATGCTCAGTTGTTGGACATCAAGCATAGGACTGGCTCTCGATTTCCGGCACCCGCCGTGCAAAGAACTGCTGCTCGGGCAACGCCGCCCACAACGACTGCAACCACGGACTGCCGGCGTTTTCACGTAGCTCTTGAGCGCTGAGGGTTTCGTGCAGTTGGCCTTGATGCAGCACCGCGATGCGGTCAGCAAAACGTGCCGCCAAGGCCAGATCGTGGGTGACCCACAAAATCCCCCGGCCTTGTTCACAAAAACTCTTGAGGTGGTTTAGCAGTTGGCAGGCGTGTTCGTCATCCAGCCACGAGGTGATCTCGTCCGCCAGGATATAGCGCGCGTGGGTCAGGGCTGCACAGCTGGCCAGCACCCGCTTGGCCATACCGCCCGACAACCGCCGCGGGTACTCGTCAACCAGCCCCGGCTGCAAGTTGTAGTGCTCCAATTGTTCAGCCACATCCCCCAGCCCCAATCTGGCACCGCTCAGGTGAGCAGCACGCAACAATTGCGGCCCGACCTTGATCAGCGGGTTCAAGGCGCTGACCCCTTGCGGCACGTAGCACACCGTTTTGCCACGCTGGCCGACCTTGCTGGCAGCGTTCAGCAACTGCCCATCGAGCCAGATGTCACCACGGCACCGCATGTTGTCCGGCAACAACCCCAGGGTGCTTTGCAGCAGCAGGCTTTTGCCTTCGCCACTGGAGCCCACCAGCGCCACCAGTTCGCCGGGGTGTACCTCAAGGGAAATATGGCTCAATAGCGGATGCCAGGTTTTGTGGCCCAGCCAGTGATAGTGAGCGATGTCGATCGCAAACTGGTCGAATTTCAGCATCAGGTCATCCTTATCCAGAGCTGTTGCAACGCTCGTGCAAATTGATCAAACACCAACACCAGACTCACCAGAATCAAGCCCGGAAAAAACGCCAGCCACCAAGCGCCACTGCTCAAGTACCGTAGCGCATCGGCCAGCAACAAGCCCAGTGACGGGTCGTGAGGTGCCAGACCAAAACCCAGAAAGCTCAGTGCCGCCGAGTGCAACACCGCATGGGGAAACATCAGTAAGGTGCCGATGATCCACTGCGGCAACAGCAACGGCAGCAGGTGATGGCGCCAGCGGTAGAAACTGCTGTTACCCAGGCGGTGCGACAACATCACGAAATCGGTCTCGCGGATACGCAGGATTTCGGCACGCAGGATCAGTGCCAGACGCGGCCAATGGGTCAGCGCCACCGCCAGGATTACCCCCTGTTTACCACCGCCCAAAGTGAAACAAATCAGCACCAGCAACAACAAATGCGGCAACGCCAGCATACTGTCGATCAACCCGCGAATCAGGTAATCGAGGGTTTTATTCAGGGTACACAGACTGGCAGCCAGCATCGCCAAAAAGCCGCTGCTGAAAGCGGCGGTCAGGCCGATTTGCAGGCTCGTCGTCATCCCCTGGAAACACCGGAGCCACAGGTCTCGCCCCAAACTGTCGGTGCCAAACCAATACTCGGCCGAGGGTGGCAGACGCCGCGCCAGCAAATCCATCGGCACATCAATGCGGGTGATCGACAGTCCATAGGCGATCAACAGCAGCAACATCAGCAACGAAAGGCACAGCCGCAATAAGGCGCGATTCGGGTCAAAAGTCATGACTGGCGTACCGCCCCACGGTTGAGGCGCAGTAACAGCGCGTTGGCAATGCTATTGCCGGTAAACACCAACACCGCACAAAACATCACGATGCCCATCAGCAACGGAATATCACCGCGCAAACCCGCATCAATCGTGGCCTGCCCCAGCCCCGGATAGGCGAACACTTTTTCAGCCAGTAACGAGCCTCCGATCAATTCGCCTACCGAAGCAAACTGCAGACACAAGGCCGGGGTGATGGCGTGACGCACGATATGGAAGTTGATCAGCGGCCAGCCTTTGTCGCCCTGGGCATGGGCGTAACGAATAAACTCGCTGTTCATCACCTCGGCCACCCTGGCGCGGGTATGCAGGGCAATGTTGCCCACGCCCAGCACACCCAGCGCCAGCATTGGCAAGATTAAATGGCGGAGCTTGTCGCCCCAGGTTGCCGTTTCGCCATTGCTGCCCGGCGTCCAGGCACAGCAAATCGGCGCCCAGTTGAGGGTCACGGCGAACAGTGACAGCAGCAGCAAGCCAATCCAGAACGTCGGCAACGAAGCAAGCACATACGACAGGGTCGAAAGCAGCCGATCCGGCCAGCGATTCAAGTACCGCCCGGCGGTCAGCCCCATGGCCAGCCCGACGATGCCGGAAAACAGCCACGCCGAAAACAGCAGTGCAAAAGAGGTCGCAAAGCGCTCACCGATCACTTGAGATACCGGCGCGTTATACAGCATCGAATAGCCCAGATCGCCTTGCAGCATTTGGCTGAACCAATGCAGGAATCGCTCCCACAACGGCAGATCAAGCCCCCAACGCGCGGCAATCAGTGGGTATTGCTCGGGCGGCACATGCAGCAAGTCGTTGCCGATATAAGCGCGAATCGGATCAACCGGAGAAAAACTGAGCAAGGTAAACGTTCCTGCTGCCGTCACCAGCAGCAGGCCCATCAAACGCACCACAAAGAGCCCGAGCCCGCGTATCACGGGCAGGTCCACTTCCAGCCATCCAGGCTATTAAGCAGTGACCAGGAACCGTGAATTTCAGGAGCACCCTTGCCCAAGTCAATGCATTGATCTGCCAGATAGGTGTGCTGCACGTTGAGCAGCCAGGCCCAGGCCGCATCGCCTTTGACCCCGACTCCGGTTTTACCGTCCCACTCCACTTGCTGCCAGAACGGCACCGCCTGCTGCCAGCTCGGGGCATCCAGCGCCTGTTGCAAATGCTGGTCCACTACCGGGTTCTGGTAATAACCGGGGTTGTAATACTCAACCCCTGCGGCCTTGCTGCTGTAGTGATGGTATAGCTCCATCGGATCAAGGCTGCCCCAGCCGAACAGCGTCGGGTTGGCGTGCATATTGCGTTCAACGGTTTCCCAACTGCCGGACTTCAAGTCGACGTCGATACCAATCGGTTTGAGCATCGAACGCACCGCCTGAGCCAAGTCGCGACGGGTGGCATCGCCACTGGCGTACCACAGGGTGACTTTGGCCGGCAGGCCATTTTTCTCACGCACGCCACTAGGGGTTTCGACCCAGCCAGCCTCATCGAGGATCTGTTTCGCTTTGGCAATATCGCCATCCTTGAACTCTGCGTCAGGGTTATCCCACGGCAAGCCCTGTACCCCGGTGTAGGCCGGGATCGCATGGCCTTCAAGAATTTGGTCGGCCAGCAACTGGCGATTGATCGCGTAGTTGATCGCTTTGCGGATCGCCACATCGGCCGTCACATCGTTACCAACCGGATAACCCTGCGCATCTTTTTTGCCCGATGCGGTGGTCGGCAGCACGATGCCGCGGTTTTCTACACTGGGACGAACCCACAACTTCATCCCCGGCGCCGGCGTCACCGCCAGCGAAGGGGCAATTCGCACAATGCCCAGTTGCTTGCTTTGCGCAGCGGCAAAGGCGCTGTCTTCATCCAGGAACACAAACACCAGCTTGTCGAAATCGTTTTTCTGCCCCGCGTAATACGGGTTGGCCTCAACGATCAACTGCTGGCCCGGCTGATAACTGACCAAGCGATAAGGCCCGGCGCCAATCGGCTTTTGTGCATAAGTCTTGGCGTCGTATTTATCAGCCGAGACGATACCCAGCGAGCCGAGCACATTGACGAAAGTACTTTGCGGGGCCTTGAGTTGAATGCGCACAGTGAGCGGGTCAACCACCTCAGCCTTGAGGAAGTTACCCATGTCGACCTTGCCACCACTGGCCGCCGCATTGTTATAGGTGTACGCCACGTCCTTGGCCGTCAGCGGCGAACCGTCTGAGAACTTCAAGTCGGGCTTGAGCTTCAGCGTCCAGGTCTTACCATCGGCGCTGGCCTGATAATCGCTCAGCAGAAAGCCGCTCCAGGACAAATCCGGGTTTTGCTTGAGCAAGGGGCTGTGCAACAACAGGTAACTGCCGTGACTCCACCCCAGCATGGGGTCAAATCCTTCCGTGGGCTCATCGCCAATGGCCAGTTGCAAGGTACGGCCCTGCGATGAATAAACAGGCGCTGCCAGCACACTCAACAAAGCAGCCGCCACCAGGGTATTGCGCATCCATGCGGGCTTCGACATCCATCCTCCTGAAAATAAACAACATTGCCGGAGCAAAGGCTCTGCGCCGGTTGTCGCGCCCATCAGTAATAGCACTCTCGATTTAAATATCCAGTTATCCATCTGATTTTTTGAGCTTTTTCTTAACTTTTTAGCATCACCTTGTAACAGTCTTTAGAGCTCAACCCACCGTCTGGAAGACCTGCCCCGTCTTTGAAGCGTGCTGTGCTATACCCATAGGAACGATTGTTCCGTCACGGCAAACAGACTCCACTGACAGAGGTTCGCATGTTCAAAGGATTAGCCAGTCACCTCAAAGACAAAAACGTCCATTCGATCAACGCCCTGCCGTCCAACAACATCGAACTGTTCGACTGCTACACCGGCTTGATCTTGGGCCACCTCTATCGCAACTTCCCGTTGCCCGTCACCCTCACGGCCGAGCACTTTATCGACTACAAAACACTCGGTGCCAGTAATCGTGAGGCCTTGGAAAAAGAAGAGGCCCTGTTTTTAGCGACCATCAAATGGCTGGCCGACGTCGGCTACCTCCACTTCGACGGCATGTCAGGCGTAGCGTTTTACGAAGTCGTCCTGACCAATAACGGGCTGCTGATCCTGCGCGCCTTCCCTGAAGGCACAGACACCGCCCCCACCATCGGCGAGAATCTTTCGCACTGCATCAAAGACGAAAACACCGCAGAACTGAGGGCGCTAGTGACACAAGCATTGAACCTGGGTAGCCGGATAATCAGTCCGATGATTCGGTCGGGGATTTGAGCCACGGACAGCGATCGGCATGCCACTGCAATGCCTCAACACTGACCTGCGCGGCAGGCGATGTTGGCGTAGCCAGTGGTCTGCCATCATATTGCACGTAGTCCGACTGACTGAGGGCAGGCGCCAAACGAACCCGCTGAGTGAGCGGTTCAATCGCGATCAGATACAAATCGAACAGGGTATGAAGGTCTGTGCGCAGCAATAAACCGTTGGACAGCGCGTGCGTGTGCTCGCCTTTATAAGGATGAATATGCGCAGCCTCCAACACCTCAACCTGAGCACACCCGGTAATTGCACATTGCTTGCCGTAAGCAGCCAGCAATTTCTTACGAAACGCCGGTTGGCCCTGACGACGGACAATGTTGGCCACCACTCGTTTTCGAGCGTCTTCAACGTTCTGGGGGTCGAATGCGCTTTGTTGTTCGGCTTCAACTTCGGCTACCAATAGCTCCTGAGCAACAGGGTTGCCGTCGATCATCTCAATAAGCTGCGACTTAATGGCTGTCCCGATGTTCTTTTGCGGTTTTAGGCCTGGGACCCACTGAAGATCTCTCTCCTGATAGATTGCAGAAATATTCTGCATCCTGCGTTCAAAGGCTCCCTCTTCGCGACCAAACCGCTTAGCCAACTCGCGATAGACATGGGCTTTAACAAACGTAGTGCCTGCGGCCTGTTTTTCCAACATATCTCGGTAAGCCTGTACCGACGCTTCCAGCTCTTCCTTGCTCCATCCGTCCGACATTTCCCCATCCTTCTGGCTCTGCGCGTAGGCACGCAAAGTAGGGGAATTTACCTTACAAAGTAGGAACCACGTAATTGATGTAGGACAGACTAGAAAAAACGCCTCCGAAATTGAGCTAATCCCACTACAGTCTGGCTTGCCAGCGATGCAAACAACTTGGTGTACTAGTTAAGCGCAAATGCCATCGCGAGCAGGCTCGCTACCACAGTTAGGGCCATGCTGTAGGAGCTGACGAGGAACGAAGGCTGCGATCTTGTCTTCAAAAACACCGCAAAGGCTGGTTTTACGACGGCTGCGCCGCCGATCGCAGCCTCGCGGAGCTCGTCAGCTCCTACGAATCGGTGTGCCCCATTTGCTGCGCGACAACGCGGCGTCTGGAGTAAAACCATAAAGCCCGGCACTTCTATCGCAACCTCGTGCCTCGGCACCGGCTACAACGATCAACCTTGAGCGTGAGCCCGCCAATGGAACGTACCCACAACCTGCAACGCCAAGCGACCGACAAAAGCCTCAGTGGTTGGATCAATGGATTTATCGGCGTGGTTATTTTCAGCGGTTCATTGCCGGCGACACGGGTAGCGGTTCTGGAGTTTGATCCGGTGTTTCTGACCGTCGCCCGCAAGCGGCCAGAGACAAGCCAACTTGTGCCATTACTGATCGTGGCGCTGGGCGTTGTTGTCGGCTTCCCGTTGTTGACAGCGCTGGCACTGCAGCATGTGACCTCGGCCCATTCGATTGTTTTTCTCGGCATGTTTGCCATCACCGGTGCCGTGATCCTGAGCGTGGTGGCGGCCAAGCGATTTGCCCGGTAATGGGCTATGGCGTCGACCAGCGTCTACCCGAGATTGGTCGAACCGAGAGGCCGCAAAGGCCATAGAGTTCTACAACCCCTTCACGCGGCTTCTGGAATGACCCGGTCTTGAATTTTTAACCGCCTGTCTAGTCCTGAAATAGGTTTACACCTATTTCAGTCTAAAAACGCCCGATGC
>JAZKIA010000070.1:0-8533 GCA_040385125.1 Pseudomonadota bacterium
GCATCGCGGTAGGCCTTGATGTCGTTTTCCATGGTCGGCATCCAGTTGCCGAGGAACACGTCCATGTTCTTGCCATCGGCCAGCGACTTGTAGGTCACGGGCACAGAAATCATGGTGGTCTTGGTTTTGTAACCGAGGGCCTTGAGCACCTCGCTGGTGACGGCGGTGGTGACCGTGATGTCGGTCCAGCCGACGTCCGAGAAATTTACGGTGCTGCATTGCTCAGGCTCTGCAGCTTGGGTGATGACCGGCAGACTCAGCAATGCAGCCAACAACAACGGGGAGGTACGTTTCATGGGGCGACTCCTGGGGTTCGGGTGGCAGTTTTCACTCGGAAAACCGCACGTGTCAGTTGCGGTTGGACGATGCCGGGCCGACGTGCTGCCCGCGCATCTTGCAATCGAGTCAGGGCTGATCATGTAACAGCGAAAATCAAACGCCTACAGGGTGCGTCGTAACCAGTACAGGCAGGGTCGTATCTGATGCTTGCGAGGTCGTATCTGGAAAAATCCTGTGCCAAAACAGGCTTTTTTCCGAGTCTGCACCGTCTAAAACGGCCAAAAGAGCGACGGGGCGCTGGCAGGCAACGGCGGGTCGTAGCTGGACGTTTTTCACGGTTCAAAACAACCCATGATGCGAGCATTCACCTCCCGAGGTTCGTGCTCATGGCTATCAGCGTGTTTGACCTGTTCAAGATTGGCATCGGCCCTTCAAGCTCACATACCGTGGGCCCGATGCGTGCGGCAGCGCTGTTCGTGCAGGGCCTGCGCGAGCGGGGCCAGTTGCAACAGGTGCGGCGCATTGAAGTGCAGCTGTATGGCTCGTTGTCGGCCACCGGTATCGGGCACGGCAGCGACAATGCGGTGATCATGGGCCTGATGGGCGAATGGCCGGATGCCATCGACCCTTCGCAGATTGGTCCGCGCATCACCGAATTGCGTGAGCGTGAAAGCCTGCTGCTGGATGGGCATCTGCCGATCCCGTTTGTGTGGTCGCAGGACATGCGCCTGATCGATGAGAACTTGCCGTTCCATCCTAACGCCATGACCTTGATCGCTGAAACCGAACACGACGAACTGCACCGCGACACCTATTACTCGGTAGGCGGCGGCTTTGTAGTGGACCAGGCGCAAGCCTCCAGCGGTGTACTGGACATGGACCGCACCGCGTTGCCGTATGACTTCTCCAGCGCTGCCCAATTACTTGAGCTGTGCCGCACGCATCACCTCAGCGTGGCCGCATTAATGATGGCCAACGAACGCACCTGGCGCAGCGAAGACGAAATTCGCTGCGGCCTGATGAAACTCTGGCGCGCCATGCAGGACTGCGTCGAGCAAGGTCTCAAACACGAAGGCATCCTGCCTGGCGGCTTGAACGTGCGCCGTCGCGCCGCCCGTTTGCACCGCAGCTTGCAAGAGCTGGGCAAACCTAACGTCATCGGCTCAACCCTCAGCGCCATGGAATGGGTCAACTTGTTCGCCCTGGCGGTCAACGAAGAAAACGCCGCCGGCGGGCGCATGGTCACCGCCCCGACCAACGGCGCGGCGGGCATCATCC
Source organism: Pseudomonadota bacterium (assembly GCA_040385125.1). GTDB lineage: Bacteria > Pseudomonadota > Gammaproteobacteria > Pseudomonadales > Pseudomonadaceae > Aquipseudomonas. The sequence goes on from JAZKIA010000070.1 coordinate 1,558, forward strand.
CGGCGGTGCTGCACTACTTTATGAAATTCAGTGATGAGGTCTGCGAAGCCAACGTGGTCGACTATTTATTGAGCGCGGCAGCGATAGGCATATTGTGCAAAATCAACGCCTCGATCTCTGGTGCCGAAGTGGGTTGCCAAGGGGAAGTGGGCTCGGCCTGCGCCATGGCCGCGGCCGGGCTGGCGCAAATCCTCGGCGCTACGCCTGAGCAACTGTGCAACGCTGCCGAAATTGGCCTGGAACACAACCTGGGCCTGACCTGCGACCCGGTGGGTGGGCTGGTGCAAGTGCCGTGCATCGAGCGCAACGCCATTGCTGCGGTCAAAGCCATCAACGCCGCCCAAATGGCCTTGCGTGGCGACGGCCAGCACTTTATCTCGCTGGACCGGGTGATCCGCACCATGCGCGACACCGGCGCTGACATGCACGACAAATACAAGGAAACCTCACGCGGCGGGCTGGCGGTGAGTGCGGTGGAGTGTTGAGCGAGCGGCGCCACCGTCAGGGGGCTTATTCTTCATCGCCGGGTATCCAGGGTTTGGCAATTGCCAAACTAACGAGGTAACGCTCTTCGTTGGGGTGTTTGTAGTCCTTGAAACGGTGCAGGTTCAGCATGATTTGATACTTGTCCCCTGCTTGCCAGAAGGTTCTTCCTCCCTTGTTCACATCCCGTAACTGAGCACGCCATTGTGGTGTATCAGCAATCGGAGGATCACTCTTCGGGCTGGAGACAAACCAGCCTTGTAGACGCCATTGGTCCTGCAAGTCCAATACGATTTTCAGCGCGTCATCCAGTAGCAGCGGTTCGATTTGTGGGGACATGCGGATATTAGCAACTCGCTCATTGTGAAAACTGATCGTGAAGAAGCGGGCGAGCGGGGTGACGAACCCATACTGTGGGTCGATGAAGCGTAATCGAGCGTCCGACATGGGCATGCGGAACCAATAATGGCCGGGGATCGCTGGAAGAATTGACGCACTGGAACGCTGGCGCATGTCCTCCCACGGCTCCCCGTATATGAGGGCGATTTCCGGCTCATCGGCCAAGAACCAACGCAGGGTTGCTGCGGCCAACAGTACCAAAGCTGCGATACACAGCCATTGACGCCAGCCGTTGATTTGCAGTCGTCGGCTCATGGCGCTGTACCGGCAGCAATATCGTTGATTGACTGCACCAGCGCTTCACGGTTGAAGTCATGCAGCATCTGGTCGAAACGCTTGGCGGCCTCAAGAACAAAGACCATGCGTTGCTGAAGGTCGGCCAGGTTTGCAAACACGCTGTCGTCAAAACTGATCGTGCGCCCATCGTCGACACGCTGGCACTGGCTGGTAAGGGTCAGCTCGATGGCTTGAGCGACGCCTGAGGGGAAATCGGTGACGAATGACACATGATTGCCCCGCAGCAGGCGGATCAACCGGGGATCTTCGTACAGGGTTGGCTGGAGGATGTTTTTTTGTTCGTGAGCGGCAAATTGCTTCACACTCTCGGCGATATTCCCCGTTTCTATCGCCTCGAAAGACTGCAGAATTTCTTCGTGAGCCTTGCCGAAAGTCACCTTTTCCTGCCCAACCGGCCACATCACCGGGAACTTCGGATGCCCATAAATACCCGCACGATTTTTCAGGCAGGTTTTCAATTCCTCCAACCCGCGTTTTTTATAAAACGCATGCAGCGGGAAAATATCCAGGAATAACGTGGTGTTACCCAGCGCCAGCAGGTCGTACACATACTGGAATTGTTGTTGGGCCAGAGACTGTGGCTCTCCCTCGACATGAACATCGGCCGGTACTGGATTGTTGGCGACCGCCTCAAGAAAAGCGCCGAACAAGCGGATCTGTTCTTCGCCTGCGAGTTCAAATGGCCCTTGAGATTGCCTGCTGTCTTCCCATCTCTTGCGTGCGTCGACCTCTGCCTGGATCGTGTCAATCGACTCCGCCGCGTGCAGCAACCCGCAGCCCACCTGCTTGGACGCAAACGCCGCCAACCCGGCCCATTGAAAGCGCGGGTCGTGTAGCCACAGCCGCGCGTAGGCGGCATTGATGGCGCGATTGCGTTCTTTGGGATCGGCAATCAGGACGCCGCCGGGGGCGACTATTTCTTCGGCTTCGCGCTGAAAAATCCGCCAGATCCCTTCACAGGTCAGAACCGGTACTTCGGTGACCAGCGTCTGACAGCCGTAGAGTTCGACCCAATGGGTCTTGCACTCGGCAATAGGCACGGTGTTGTAGTTCAGCCGCTGTGTATCGCACGGGTGGTCTTTGAAGCACTTAGTCATGGGTCGGCTCCTGTTGGAATTTCGCGACCCTAGCAGCCCACGCTTTGCGTAGATCATTGCCCAAAAAATCCAGACGCCTCCTACGTTTACGAACGCTATCCACCTGTAGGAACACCGAGCGCTTTTTAAGCGCACGCCGACCTCTTTTGGCGCACTCGTGCCTTTAGTGACATTTCATGACGGTGCTGTTTCTGCCTATTTCTCACAAGTGCTACCAATGTGCTCAACACGCGCGGCGCAGTGTGTTGAGCACCTGTGTGGCGGGTGTGTTTACACAAGCCGCCCAGACGCATTGCGACGTCGTTTTCAGGCTTTGTTGAATACCCATTCAAGTTTAGGCATGGCATTTGCGTTGTCAGCGCAAAGCCCTGCACAAAGAGGGCAATAAAAAGAGCCTGCGCCTGAGGCCATCACCCGCTTTGTGTGAGGAGATACCGCGATGACGTTGTTCAACTCCGGGGCCCAACCCCAGAACCGTGCGCCTCAATCCATCGGCTTTCTGCTGTTGGACAACTTCACCCTCATCTCCCTGGCTTCGGCGATAGAGCCGTTGCGCATGGCGAATCATTTGTCCGGTCGGGAGTTGTACCGCTGGAGCACCCTCAGCGCCGATGGCAGTCAGGTATGGGCCAGCGATGGTCTGCAAGTCACGCCCGACGCGAGCATGCACAAGGCACCGGTGCTGGACATGGTGATTGTGTGCGGCGGTATCGGCATTCAACGCACCGTCACCCGCGAGCACGTGTCCTGGCTGCAAAGTCAGGCGCGTCAGTCGCGCCGTTTGGGGGCGGTCTGCACTGGGAGTTGGGCGTTGGCTTACGCCGGATTGCTGGACGGATTTGATTGCAGCGTGCATTGGGAATGCCTGGCCTCGATGCAGGAAGCCTTCCCGCGGGTGGTCATGAGCACGCGCCTGTTTACCCTCGACCGCAGCCGTTTCACCAGCTCGGGTGGTACGGCACCGCTGGACATGATGCTGCACCTGATCAGCCGTGATCATGGCCGCGAATTGTCGGCCGCCATCTCGGAAATGTTTGTGTATGAGCGCATTCGTAACGAACAAGACCACCAGCGCGTGCCGCTCAAACACATGCTCGGCACCAACCAGCCGAAGTTGCAGGAAATCGTCGCGTTAATGGAAGCCAACCTCGAAGAACCCATCGACCTTGACGACCTGGCGGTATACGTCACCGTGTCGCGGCGCCAGTTGGAGCGGCTGTTCCAGAAGTACCTGCACTGCTCGCCGTCGCGTTACTACCTCAAACTGCGGCTGGTGCGGGCGCGCCAATTGCTCAAGCAGACACCGATGTCGATCATCGAAGTGGCGGCGGTGTGCGGCTTTGTGTCCACGCCGCATTTTTCCAAGTGTTACCGCGAATACTTCGGCATCCCGCCGCGTGACGAGCGCGTGGGCTCCAACACTGCTCAGCAAACCACGTTGCTGGCGATCCCGCAGTCGCTGCTGCTGGCCCCGCTGGCAGGGCCGATGTCGGCCTTGAACCAGGCGCGCAACGAATCGACCTTTGCCAGCGTGAGGTTGTAGCCCCCAATTTTCTGTAGGAGCGAGCTTGCTCGCGATGGTCGTCAACGAAAACGCGGGCTTACTGGATAAACGCGGCGTTCTTGAGGCCATCGCGAGCAAGCTCGCTCCTACAGGGAAGGGAGTGAGCTTTAAGCCGTTTTGCTCTGCTTGAACTGCGTCAATCCCGGCAGCAGTTGCTGGTCAATGGCCTGACGCACCGCAGGCAGGATGGTCGCGCTGCCGGTGTAGAGTTTCTCTACCAGACTCTTGAGTTCACGGGCATTGGTGTCATTCAGCCCGCACACGGCGGCGGTACACGCTTGCTCCGCAGTGCCCGACACTTCAAAGCCCAGCGAGCGCAGCTGGCCCAACAGATCCTGCTCATCAATCAAATCCGCGTGCATCATGGTTTTTATCCTTTTTCGAGGCGCGATTGAAGTTTGATTCTGGTAGGGCTTTGGCGTGGGGGCAAGTGAGGTTTGGCTGGATGTCCGGTTTGCCTAAACACAGGTCGTTTTCGACTAAGTCAGCACACGCAGTGCTGGGCACACTGGCCTCAGCAACACGGCCGATGGTTTGGTCACCTCTCGGCATCACGACACGGTTAGCCCCGAATCTGTCACGGCAGGTTTGGGGCTTTTTTGTGTGTGATGAGCTTAAGCAGAATTTTCAGGCAATGCCTCACGCCATGTGTGCGCTTTGCCCTACGTGGCTTCCCTTGTGCAGTGGCAGGCAAGGTACTTACAGTTCGTCCCGTCATTGAACAATCAATGATTGGACGTCGCGGTCCAAACATATAACCTCACAGGTGCCATCTAGTTAGATGGCATTTTGCTGCTCAGCATTCGTGTTACGACGGCTGTGTGAGGGACACCTTCGGGTGTGCCGGTTTGTTATGTGACCGGTCCGCGAACCCTTACACAGCTGTCACCCATCAGCGTCGCGGCTGAAAAGTGGCAGTTACTCATGAAGGAATCACACATGACGAACTCTACCTCTCAGCACCCCGAAACCCCCATCTTCCAGATCAACCCGCTCGCAACACCGGCTGAGTTATGTGCGTTTGCGCGTCGGCGTATTCATGCGGCCAAAGACCTGGCTCGGCTGTTGACGTGTGTCGCAATCGACAGTCCTACCGGCCAGGACCTCACTAGCAGCACAGAAGTGTTTGATCTGTTGCTCAGTGACAGCACTGAGGCGCTGCAAGCGCTGGAGTGGAGCCTTACCCCTTAAGCAACACCGCACACGCCGCCTTGAACGCCTCATGCTGATATTTGTTCAGCGAGGCGGGCAGGTCGAAGGCGTGTTTTTTGTATTGGGCGTTGAGGGTTTGCGGGGACAGCAGTTGCACCTCGCAACCGTCCAGCAGCTGGATGATGCCTTCGATTTTGAAGGTGGTCGGGCCGCCGGCAAATTCGCCTTTTTTGCTGCGTTTTTTGATCGCGATGCGGGTGATGGCGTTGGCCTTCACGAAGGCGGCGATCAGTGCGGCGAAGGCTTTGACGCTAGCCGCGTCTTCATCGTCGTCGAGGGCGATTTTTTTGCTGGCAATGGTCACATGCTCAAGACCGCCTGCGCCCTGGGTGGCCAAGGCGAAGATGGCTTCGCTGCCTTTGATTTCGATTCCGCAAATAGTCATACAAATCCTGTTTATTCCTGGCCGATGGATTCCAAAAACTCCGAGCGGTCGTCAGTGATGCGGGCGATGCAGTCGTTTTGGGCAATGTTGAACGTTTTGGTGCCTGCTGTGGCGGGGAACACCGCAATTGCGCAATCAGCGTCACGCTGGTGCAACCACAGCGCCTGAGCAGTCTTGATTTTGCTGATGATGTTGTTGAGCTGGGTGGCGTTGTCGCCGTACAGCTGGGTCATGCGTGCTTGCAAGGCTTCGTAGTTTTCGGTCAGCAACGCCTCGGCGGCGTTTTTGCTGTACAGCGAACAGGCCAGGGTTTGCTGGTCGTTTTCTACCGCATCACATGGGTTGTAATCGGCATCATCGGCTGCGAATGCGCCGCTTGTGATCAACGCCAAGGCCAGGAGAATCAATTTCATTGCAGCTTCCTAATCCATAGTTGGGGGCGATTCTGGCGTAAGCGTCGGCCAAAGAACAGCCACGCAGCATAGGCCATGATGGCGCCCGCAATCGCTTTGTCGTGGATTGACGCTTTCGGCAATTGCGTTGTCGCTTTTGCACCCGGCTGTTTTTAACCCCAAGCCTATGCTGGCCCCAAAGCGCCGGCAGACGATTCGGCGCACTCTTTGCCAATAAGGGGACGCCTGATGAGCCCAGCCGAATTGCACGCCGACAGTATCGTTATCGACGGACTGATCATTGCCAAATGGAACCGCGAACTGTTTGAAGACATGCGCAAGGGCGGCCTGACGGCGGCCAATTGCACGGTGTCGGTATGGGAAGGTTTTCAGGCCACCATTAATAACATCGTCGCCAGCCAAACCCTGATTCGCGAGAACAGTGATCTGGTGATCCCGGTCAAAACCACCGCCGATATTCGCCGGGCCAAGGCGCTGGGCAAGACCGGGATCATTTTCGGTTTCCAGAATGCACACGCGTTTGAGGATCAATTGGGCTACATCGAAATCTTCAAACAGCTGGGCGTAGGCGTGGTGCAGATGTGCTACAACACCCAGAATCTGGTAGGCACCGGCTGCTATGAACGTGACGGCGGGCTTTCGGGTTTTGGCCGCGAAGTGGTGGCTGAAATGAACCGCGTCGGGATCATGTGCGACCTGTCCCACGTGGGTTCAAAAACCTCGGAAGAGGTCATTCTCGAATCGAAAAAACCGGTCTGCTACTCACATTGCCTGCCGTCCGGTCTCAAAGAACACCCGCGCAACAAGTCCGACGCTGAACTCAAGTTTATTGCCGACCACGGTGGTTTTGTCGGAGTGACCATGTTCGCGCCGTTTCTGGCCAAAGGCATCGACTCCACCATCGACGACTACGCCGAAGCCATCGAGTACACCATGAATATCGTCGGCGAAGATGCGATTGGCATCGGTACCGATTTCACCCAGGGGCACGGCCAGGATTTCTTCGAAATGCTGACCCACGACAAGGGCTACGCCCGCCGCCTGACCAGCTTCGGCAAGATCATCAACCCACTGGGCATCCGCACCGTGGGCGAGTTCCCCAACCTCACCGAGACCCTGCTCAAGC
>JAZKIA010000071.1:0-22607 GCA_040385125.1 Pseudomonadota bacterium
AGCACTCGGCGGCCATGATCAGGTCGCCTTCGTTCTCGCGGTCTTCGTCATCCATCAGGATAACCATCTTGCCTTGGCGGATGTCTTCGACCAGTTCTTCGATGCTGTTGAGCGCCACGCGGCACCCCCTTAATTCAGGATTTTAGGTAGCCGTTGGCGGCCAGAAAACTTTCGCTGATGGTGCCACCTGCAGTCGGCTCGGCGGCTTTATCGCCCAGCAGCAGACGCTCAAGGTAACGCGCCAGCAAATCAACTTCGAGGTTCACCCGGCGACCTGGACGGTAGTCGTCCATGATGGTTTCGCTCAAGGTGTGCGGAATGATGGTCAGCGAGAACTCGGCGCCATTCACCGCGTTCACGGTCAGGCTGGTGCCGTCGACGGTGATCGAGCCTTTGTGTGCGATGTACTTGGCCAGTTCTTTAGGGGCACGAATGCGGAACTCGATCGCGCGGGCGTTCTCTTCACGGGAAACCACCTCACCCACGCCATCAACGTGGCCACTCACCAGATGACCGCCCAGACGCGTGGTCGGGGTCAGTGCCTTCTCCAGGTTGACCCGGCTGCCGCTTTTCAACTCGTTGAAGGCGGTGCAATCCAGGGTCTCGCGGCTGACGTCTGCGACAAAGCCGTTACCCGGCAGCTCAACGGCGGTCAGGCACACGCCATTGATCGCGATGCTGTCGCCGAGTTTGACGTCGCTCAGGTCGAGCTTGCCTGTGTCTACAGAAACCCGCACATCACCGCCCTTGGGGGTCAGTGCACGGATGGTGCCGATGGACTCGATAATGCCGGTAAACATGGCGTTCCCCTTGAGAACAAAACCTGCGCTAGACGGAGGCTGATAATTATACGCGGGCTGATGGCACAGGTATGGCGATGACTCGCCAGTCATCACCCACCGCTCGTATTTCAATGATCTTGAGCTCTGTCGCTTCGCTCATTTTGGTCAACGGCAGTTCCAGCAATGGCCGTGCCGTTGAGCCGAGGAACTTGGCGGCGAAGAAAATCTGATACTCATCCACCAGACCTTGCTCGGCAAACGCGCCAGCCAGATGCGGCCCCGCCTCTACCAGCACTTCGTTGACGCCGCGGGCGGCCAAAGCCACCAGCAACTGACGTAAATCTACTTGGCCATTGGCGCCGTGAATCACCAGGCATTCCGGGCCCGTACTGTACTGTTCCGCCGGGGGTACACAGGTGGCAACCAATGCCGGGCCAGCCTTGAAGAACGGCGTGTCCAGAGGCACTCGCAAACGCCCGTCGATCAACACCCGCAAGGGCGGACGGCTCAGGGCCAGCGCGGTCTGTTCAGGGTCAAGACCGAGTTCGTCACCACGTACCGTCAGGCGCGCACCATCGGCCAGCACCGTGTCGGCACCGGTCAATACCACGCTGGCCTGGGCCCGCAGACGCTGCACCGCTGATCGAGCGGCAGGGCCGGTGATCCACTGGCTTTCACCGCTGGCCATCGCCGTGCGGCCATCCAGACTCATCGCCAGCTTGACCCGCACAAACGGCAGGCCATGTTCCATGCGTTTGAGGAACCCCGGATTCAGCGCACGGGATTGGGCTTCAAGCACGCCGCTGCACACATCAACGCCGGCATCGGCCAAACGCTTGAGGCCGCGACCGGCGACCTCTGGATTAGGGTCTTGCATGGCCGCCACCACTCGCGCCACACCGGCATTGAGCAAGCCATCGGCACACGGCGGGGTGTGCCCATGATGGCTGCAAGGCTCAAGCGTGACGTAGGCCGTGGCACCACGGGCCAACTCGCCCGCCGCACGCAGGGCGTGGACTTCGGCATGCGGTTCGCCAGTACGCACGTGCCAGCCTTCACCGACAATTTGCCCGTCGCGCACAATAACGCAACCGACACGCGGATTAGGGTGGGTGGTGTACAAGCCTTTACGCGCAAGCTCAATGGCACGCGCCATGTAATGGGCGTCTAAAACAGATTGCTCAGCGGACAGGGTCATTTGATTGAGGGCTCACGGGCAAGTCGGTCGATTTCTTCGCGAAACTCGTTGAGGTCCTGGAAGCGTCGATAGACTGAAGCAAATCGGATATAGGCCACTTCGTCGAGCTTTTGCAGCTCGCTCATGACCAACTCACCGACAACCAGCGATTTGACCTCGCGTTCGCCGGTTGCGCGCAACTTGCTCTTGATATGGGCCAGCGCGGCTTCAAGACGCTCGACACTCACCGGGCGTTTTTCCAGCGCACGCTGCATACCGGCGCGCAGTTTTTCTTCGTCGAAAGGCTGACGACTGCCGTCTTGCTTGATAAGACGCGGTAACACCAACTCAGCAGTTTCAAAGGTGGTGAAACGCTCACCACAGGCCAGGCATTCACGCCGGCGACGCACCTGATCGCCCTCGGCAACCAGACGCGAGTCGATGACTTTAGTGTCGTTGGCACCGCAGAAGGGACAGTGCATGGGGGCAGCCAACAAAAATGGGGAGCGCCATGTTAGCGCATCCCACTGGCAAGACAAGCCATAGGCTTTACGGTATACAGTCGGCCGACTATGTTTCACACCATCTGATACATCGACTGACCTGCCGCTGGAGCTGTATATGCCACTACGAACGCTTGTTTTGCTGTGCCTTGCCAGTTTGCTGGTCGCTTGTAGCAGTGAGCCGCCAAAATCGGTACAGCCTCAAGTGCTGGCGCAGCCAAAAACTGATGCCCCGGCGGATCTTGGCCCCCTGCCCACCTATCAGCGAGAACTCAGCGGAGTGCTGACTGGCGTACCGGCTGGCGCCGAGGTTGAGCTGGCGATGCTGATCATTGACGAACGCGGACGCCCGCAAGGACTGATGGCCAGCAGCAAAATTGCCGGCAATAACCAAGCGCTGCCGTTCAAGCTTCGGTTTAACCCTGAGGCCTTCCCTGCCGGAGCTCGGGTTGAACTCCGCGGACGGGCCAGCAAATCCGGGCAGTTGATTTTGCACCTGCCGTCCAGAATCATCAGCCAACCCACAAGCCAAGCCCTCGGGGCTCTGGCCTTTGTTAAAGCACCATGAGTTTCGCAGCGTGAGTCGGTATCACGCGCAACGGGGTCGTACAGCTTTCAGCCTGCCCACCCAGCCTTTATAGTTGCCCCCATTTACCTGTTTCGAGACGCAAAATGAATCAGCCCAAGCCTTCTTATAGCTTCGACGTGACCTCAGCAGACTTTGACAAGCTGGTGGTCGAAGCGTCTTTCGAACAGCCCGTACTGGTGGATTTCTGGGCCGAGTGGTGCGCGCCATGCAAGGTGATGTTGCCGATCCTGGAGCAAATTGCCGAGGACTATCAGGGCGAACTGCTGCTGGCCAAGGTCAATTGCGAAGTCGAACAGGACATTGTTGGCCGTATCGGGATTCAAACCTTGCCCACTGTGGTGCTGTTTAAAGATGGCAAGGTCGTCGATGGTTTCCAGGAAGCGCAGCCTGAGTCAGCCATCCGCGCCATGCTCGCACCGCACGTGGTCATGCCCGAGCCCGTGGCTGCAGACCCTATGGTGCAAGCGCAAGCGCTGTTCGCCGAAAGCCGTTTCGCGGACGCCGAAGCGCTGCTCAAACACATCCTGACCGAGGACAACAGCAACGCCAAGGCGCTGATTCTGTATGGCCGCTGCCTGGCTGAACGCGGTGAATTGACTGAAGCGCAAGCGGTACTGGACGCAGTCAAAAGTGATGACCACAAAGCTGAATTGGCCGGTGCCAAGGCGCAGCTGACGTTTTTGCGTCAGGCGGCAGACTTGCCGGATGTCGCTGACTTGAAAACCCGTGTGGCGCAAAACCCGCAGGACGACGAAGCGGCCTATCAGTTAGCGATTCAACAGTTGGCGCGCCAGCAATATGAAGGCGCCTTGGACGGGTTACTGAAGCTGTTCACCCGTAACCGCAGCTACAACGAAGGCATCACCCACAAAACCTTGCTGCAAGTATTCGACCTGCTGGGCAATGATCACCCACTGGTTACGACCTACCGTCGCAAGCTGTTTGCCGCGCTGTACTAAACTCTGGCGATTGTAGCTGCTGCCGCAGGCTGCGGTGGAGCGCGCAGCGGTCCCGTTTTTGAAGGCCCTGCGGCCCTTATCGCAGCCTGCGCCAGCGGCTACACGATCCAGCTGTACACCGGTGAATCGGCACCGCTGGCCACTTTCACTTCGCTGCAGTGGCGCAGGCGCACCAGCAAGCGCTTGCCCGATGCGGTGCTGCCCGTCAGCGCTTGCAGTTGCCCGAGCAGCTCGGGGCCGGTCATCTGCCCCGCTTTGCGCAGCAACTCCTTGGTCATTTCCCACACGGCGTCGTCCTGACTCGCCGGTTTGACCGGTGCGGATGCACTCGGCGGCGCGCTCACTTGCAACTGAGCCCACTCACTCTCATCCAGCTCCACCGTCAAATCCACCGGCCAATCGCCGATCGTTCCGCGAATACGCACCATTGTCCGTTCCTCAAGTTTCATCAACCCATGCTCCCATGCGTCTTGCGTAACGCCAAGTACACGGGCAAACTCTCGCAACAATTGTTATAAGATCACATAACAAAATATTCATCATTATCTGGAGTCACTCTATGCGCCGCCTGCTTCTTGCTTTGCCGTTTGCATTGTTGCCGCTGGCCATCGCTCACGCCGACGACGAGCATGAACACGGTAGCCTGGGTGCCCACGAACATGGCGTGGGAAGTTTGAATGTTGCGCTCGATGGCCAAACCCTGGAGTTGGACCTTGATGGCCCTTCGATGAATCTGGTGGGCTTTGAGCACATCGCCACGACCGACGCCGACAAAGCCAAAGTCGCAGTAGCTCAAGCTCAACTGGGCAACCCTCTGGTACTGTTCAGCTTGCCAAAGTCTGCCAATTGCGCGATTGAAGCACAGGATCTAAGCAGCCCGCTGTTCGAGGTCGCACCTGAAGAGGCACCTGCCGTCGCCAAAGGCGCGCACCATCACAGCGATGTCGAAGCTCACTATGCGTTCACGTGCAGCAAACCCGAGGCGCTGAAGACGCTGGATCTGAGTCAGTTCTTCAAGACGTTCCCCGGCACTCAAAAAATCAAGGTGCAAGTGATCGGCTCCGGCGGTCAGCAAGGCGTTGACGTGACGCCGAAAACACCAACGGTGAAATTCTAATCCCCATGACCCAAGCACTGATCGAACTGAGCAACCTGAGTTTCAACTGGCCGGGGCATCCCGTGTTGCTGGATATCCCGGTGTTTCGTCTGGAGCCGGGTGAAACCCTGTTTCTCAAGGGCCCCAGCGGCAGCGGTAAAACCACCTTGCTGGGCTTGCTCGGTGGCGTGCAAAAAGCCAATGCTGGCACGATCCGCCTGCTGGGCCAGGAACTGAGCGAACTCGGCGCGGGGGCTCGTGATCGTTTTCGGGTCGATCACACGGGTTATATCTTCCAGCAGTTCAATTTGCTGCCATTTCTGTCGGTGCGCGAGAACGTTGAACTGCCTTGCCACTTTTCCAAGCTACGCGCCAGCCGCGCCGTGCAGCGCCATGGCAGTGTCGCTAACGCCGCACAAACCCTGCTGGCGCACTTGGGACTAAAAGACCCGGCGCTGCTGGAGCGCCGTGCCGACTCGCTGTCTATCGGCCAGCAACAACGGGTTGCTGCTGCCCGCGCATTGATTGGTCAGCCCGAGCTGGTGATTGCCGACGAGCCTACCTCAGCCCTCGACGCCGATGCTCGCGAAGCGTTTATTCAACTGCTGTTTGCCGAGTGCCGCGAGGCTGGCGCCAGCCTGTTGTTTGTCAGCCATGACCAAAGCCTGGCCCCGCTCTTCGACCGCAATCTGTCGTTGTCTGAACTCAATCGTGCCGCTATGCCGGCAGAGGTCTGAGATGTATTTGTTTCGTCTAGCCTTGGCCAGCCTGGCCAACCGCCGCTTTACCGCGCTACTGACGGCCTTCGCCATTGCCTTGTCGGTTTGCCTGCTGCTGGCCGTCGAGCGGGTGCGTACCGAAGCCCGCGCCAGCTTTGCCAGCACCATCAGCGGCACCGACCTGATCGTGGGCGCCCGCTCAGGATCGGTCAATTTGCTGCTGTATTCGGTATTTCGCATCGGCAATGCCACCAACAATATCCGCTGGGACAGCTTTGAGCACTTCGCCAATAACCCCAAAGTGAAGTGGGCGATCCCCATGTCCTTGGGCGACTCGCATCGCGGTTATCGGGTGATGGGCACCAGCGAAGCGTATTTCGAGCACTATCAATACGGCCATCGACAGAACCTGCAACTGGCCGACGGCCGCCCGTTTGCCACTGATCCATTTGAAGTGGTGCTCGGCGCCGAGGTGGCTGACGCTCTGCATTACAAACTGGGCGACAAACTGGTGCTGGCCCACGGTGTCGCGGTTGTCAGCCTGGTCAAACATGATGACAAGCCGTTTACCGTAGTCGGCATCCTCAAACGCACCGGCACCCCGGTAGACCGCACGCTGCATATCAGCCTGGGCGGGATGGAAGCGATTCACATCGACTGGCATAACGGCGTGCCCGCTCGTGGCAACGGACGTGTCAGCGCCGACCAGGCACGCAATTTGGACCTCACTCCGCAGGCTATTACCGCCTTTATGCTGGGCCTGAACAGCAAGATCTCGACCTTCGCCTTGCAGCGTGAGATCAATGAATTTCGTGGTGAACCGATGATGGCGATCCTGCCCGGCGTGGCGCTGCAAGAACTCTGGAGTTTGATGAGCACCGCCGAGAAAGCGCTGTTTGTGGTGTCGTTGTTCGTGGTGTTGACCGGATTGATCGGCATGCTTACCGCTATTTTGACCAGTCTGAATGAGCGGCGGCGCGAGATGGCGATTTTGCGCTCGGTCGGTGCCCGCCCTTGGCATATTGCGACCTTGCTGGTGTTCGAAGCGTTGGCGTTGGCATTAGCCGGCGTAGTGGCTGGCGTCGGGTTGCTGTATGTGTGCATCGCCGTGGCCCAAGGCTATGTGCAATCGAACTACGGGCTGTATTTGCCGCTGGCATGGCCAAGTGAATATGAATGGACGCTGCTCGGCGGTATTCTGACCGCCGCCCTGCTGATGGGCTGCGTGCCCGCCTGGCGCGCCTACCGACAATCGCTGGCCGATGGTTTGTCCATTCGTTTATGAGCTTGGTGCTATGAATATGTCTGTCTTGTCACGTGCGCTGCTGGCGCTGTTATTGCTGGTTGCCACCCCATTGTGGGCAGCCCAGCCAAAAGAACTGACCTGGTCGGAAATGATCCCGCCAGACGCGCCAACCGAAGTCCCGGACATGACGCCGATGCACGACTTGTCGCAGTTGGGCAACCTCAACCCGGAAGCCGCGCCAGCGGCCAAACAGGATCTGCCTGACGCGCCGGTGGTCCCGGCGCTGAACGGCCAGCTGATTCGTTTGCCGGGTTATATCGTGCCGCTGGAAGTCAGCGAAAATGGGCGTACCACTGAGTTTCTGCTGGTGCCCTACTTCGGTGCCTGCATCCACGTACCGCCACCACCGTCGAATCAGATCGTGCATGTGACCAGCAAAGAAGGGGTCAAACTTGACGAGCTGTATCAGCCGTATTGGATCGAAGGCGCGATGCAGGTCAAGCCAAGTACCAGCGAGCTGGCAGACGCGGGTTACCAAATGGATGCGCAGAAAATTTACGTTTATGAGTTGTCGGAGTAACTCACAACCCAAGTTCGCGCCTACGGTTTCGGGCTTGATTCACGAATTTTTCACAACTTTGCGCTTTCATTGAGCTGGGTCAACTGAGCCTATCAAGACGCTCATTACCATTGGGTATATAAATTTTAAATATCCCAATGGAGCTCCCATGCACAAGTCTTTGCTCAGCGCCGCGATCCTCGCGCTCGCCATCGCAGCCCCTCTTGCCCACGCGCATACAGAAGGTGACATCATCGTGCGCGCCGGTGCCATTACGGTAAACCCGAAAGCTGACAGCTCCAGCGTCAAGGTTGACCAAGGCCCGTTGGCGGGTACAAATCTGGGCGGCAAGGCGACCATGAGCAGCGACACGCAGTTGGGTCTCAACTTTGCTTACATGATCACCAATAACATCGGTATCGAGTTGCTGGCGGCGACCCCGTTCGAACATGACGTCAAACTCAAGGGCACAGGTCTGGGCGCAGCCAACGGCAAGCTCGGCACCCTCAAGCACTTGCCGCCGACGCTGAGCGTTGTGTACTACCCATTGGATTCAAAGTCGGTGTTCCAGCCTTACGTCGGTGCCGGTATCAACTACACCTGGATCTATGACGAGCACGTCGGCAGCCGCGCCAGCGCAGAAGGCTTTGACAACTTCAAGGCGAAAAACTCGTGGGGGATGGCGTGGCAGTTGGGTGCGGACTACATGCTGACCGACAACATCATGATCAACGCCCAAGCACGTTATATCGATATCGATACCCGTGCGACCGTGGATAACAATGCCGTGGCACCCGGCACTCGGGCCAAGGTCAATGTGGACGTTGATCCATGGGTTTACATGGTGGGCTTGGGCTACAAGTTCTAGGCCACACGAAAAAGGCTACTCACCTCAACTGTAGGAGCGAGCTTGCTCGCGATGGTTTCAAAACCGCGGCGTTTACTCAACAAACACACGCGTTATCGTTAGCGACCATCGCGAGCAAGCTCGCTCCTACAAGAATTGCAGGTTTGTCAGCGACCGAGTAACCGCGCCAGCCCAACACTCATTGGTGTGGTTTCGCCGAGGGTAAATCGTTGCAGCAAGCGAGTGTTGTCAGCACGCGAATGGCGAATATCTCCCGAGCGGGCCGGGCCGTAGCTGATCGGCGGCAGTTCGCCGACGACTTCGCTCAACGCTTCAAGCATTTGCTTGAGGGTGGTGGTCTGGTTTAAGCCAACGTTTACCGCGCCCTCTTCAACCTGCGGTGATTCGATGGCCTGCAGCAGAATCGTCACCAGATCCCCCACATAGACGAAATCGCGGGTTTGCTCGCCATCGCCAAAGACGGTGATGGGCAGCCCCTTTTCAGCGCGCTCGCTGAAGATGCTGATCACGCCCGAGTACGGCGACGATGGGTCTTGGCGCGGACCAAAAATATTGAAGAAGCGGAAAATGACAGGCTCAAGACCGTGTTGGCGACGGTAGAAGTCCAGGTAATACTCGCTGGACAACTTGTCAGCGGCATAAGGTGTCAACGGTGCCTTGGGCGTGTCTTCAACGATCGATTCGCCTTCACCGTTATTACCGTAAACCGCAGCACTGGACGCAAACACCACCCGCTTGATTCCAGCTGTGCGCATGGCTTCACACACATTGAGGGTGCCAATGAAATTACTTTGGTGCGTACGTACCGGGTCGTCCACCGATGCTTGTACCGAAGCAACCGCCGCCAGATGAACCACAGCACTGCACCCGGCCATGACCTTGGCAACCAGTGCGGCATCCGCCACGTCACCTTCGATCAGCTCAAGCCTTGGATTGCCCATTGGCAGGTTACTGCGCTTGCCAGTGGACATGTCGTCGAGGATCCGTACCGCGTAACCCTTGGCCAACAAGGCATCCACCAGGTTGGAACCAATGAAGCCAGCGCCGCCAGTGACTAAAACGGGAGCATCAACCATGCCGATAAAACCTGTCCAATAGTGTCGGGAGTGCGGCGCGCCAGGCACGAGGCTTGATCCCGAAAGTGTGTAGGATTTTTTTACACGCCAACACCGCGTGCTGGGGTTCTTCAGCCGCATCCGGCCGCGCGGCATGGGCCTGGGGCGTTGGCGCTTCGATGGCCAACGGGTGCAAGTTGCGTGCTTCCGTCAGGATCGCCTGGCCCAGCGCCAGCGGCGTTGTCGCTTCATGCCCTGCGTAGTGATAAGTGCCCCAGAGCGGCGCAGAGCAATCCAGTTGCTTGAGCACCGAAATAATGACCCGTGCGGCGTCATCCACTGGTGTCGGGTTACCCCGACGGTCATCAGCCATCAGTAATTCGCCCGGTTTTTCGGCCTGGGCCAAAAAGCGCCCAAGGGTGCCATCAGGGCTGTCATCAAGCAGCCAGCCAAAACGCAACAGCACGTGCTGTGGGCAAATGGCCCGCACACTTTGCTCGATACGCCACAGCGCCTGACCGCGTAACCCAAGCGGGACGGGTTCGTCCTTTTCGCTGTAGGCAGTTGCGCGCGAGCCATCGAAAACTCGATAGCTGGAGGGTTGCAGCAAAATGATGTTGTGGTGCTGGCAAAGCTCTGCCAGGCGCTCGACCGCACGTTCCTGACCAGCAAGGCGGGTCTCGCTCACTGCCTGCGCCTGAAACCAGTCGAAGTAGTACGCAAGGTTGATGACGGCATCCGGGCGGGTGTCATCCAGCAGTTGCGTCAGGCTCGCAGCGTCCCAACCGTCTTGCGGCGGACGCGGGGCGAGGAAGCTAATGTCTTCCTCGGCACCCAGACGAATCAGCGCCTGCCCGAGAGCATTTCCGCCGCCCAATAACATAAGGCGCATTCGCATAGAGTGTGCAAGCTCAGTCTATTCAAAACGATGGTATATACCAGAAAGCCAACCGTGAAAACTGCTGGCCATGATCAAGACTCCGCATTTTGCGGGTTTATGGGTCTGGCGTCACTGACAAACTGTGGCATGGGTCAAGGCCATCATTGAGACTGCGGCGGTATGTCCGTTAGCGACACGGTAGATCGTTGCACCATGGAGGCCGAACCAGAGCGCTCACCCGTCTCGCGTACAGGCATGAGAAAACCCTGTGGGTAATGTTGTGCAAAATGTACATCTGCCGACTTATCCACAAGCTTTTTAAGTCGGGCATTGAACGCTCGGCTGATCGTGTTCTGCGCACCTGAGACCGTACGGAACTGCGCAGTGATGACCACGCCGTCCAGGGTCATGCTGTCGACGCCAAAGATGGTCAGCGATCCTTGCAGGCTAACGCTCAGCAGTGGGTCGTCGATAATCTGGCTGCCTGCTTCACGGATCAGGTCACAGGCCTTTTCCGTGTCGGTGTCATAGGTGAACTGAATCGAAAAATAAGCGTAGGCAAATTGACGGGAGTGGTTGATGACCACCTTGATCTGGCCAAATGGCACCGAATGCACAAAGCCGCGAGTGTCACGCAGACGCAACGTGCGAATGGTCAGCCCCTCAACTGTACCGGCATGGTTGGAGTCCACCACCACCCAGTCACCGACCGAAATAGTGTCTTCAATAATGATGAACAACCCGGTTATTACGTCTTGCACCAGTTGCTGAGAGCCAAAGCCGATCGCTAGCCCGATCACTCCGGCCCCCGCAAGGAACGGTGCAACATTGACGCCCAAATTGGCCATGGTGGTGATGGTGCACACCACCACCAGAATCACTTTTGTCGCATTGCGCAGCAGCGGCAGGATGGTTTTGGTACGCGTGCTGGGCTCATGGGTGCCGCGCCGATTGGCCGTGGGTTCCAAAGCCTGCTGTATGGCGGTGTCGAGCACCACCCAAGCCAGCCAGGTTACCAGCAGGATCAACAGAATATGCCCCAGCGAATCGCTGATGACCTTGCCTGTGTGGCTATCGGAAGCAAACGCCAGCAGCGAGAAGCCCCAGATCTGCACCAATAACTCGATAAAACTCACGGCCAGGGCAATTCTCAACAAGGCATAAGCCACATTGAGCAAGCGCTCCTTATAGGCGCCATTGCGCTGAGCGCTCGCTCGGAATGCGTGATGCATGGTAGTACTCAAAAACGCGGTGACAATCAGCAAGCCAGAGGTCATCAGCGTGTTACGCAGGGTTCGCTCGCTACCTTCGCCCACACCTAACAGGTTGAACGCCGACACCAACAGCATCAGCAAGATGGGCCAATACCAAAGCAGCGAAAAAATCCGCAAAGACTCCTGCAATGCGGGCTGCCCCAAGCGCTGCGCCAGAGCACGGTCACGAATCAGGTGCGCCACAGGCCGTCGCAGCCTAACCACCAAAAAAGCAAAGACCGCGCAGGCCACCAGCCCCGCCAATACCGACAAACAACTCGCAATATTGTTGCCTAATTGCCTGGCGATTTGCGGGCTGTTCAACGCGTCACTCAGGGCCATAGAAAAGCCGACGACGAACAAAAGCCTTGGGGAGTACTGGCGGATGATCTGAACCGCACGCCGCTTGTGCCCTACATCAAACATCGCACTCAGGGACAATACCAGCGCGGTACAAAAAACCCCGCCGCTGCTGGCATACGCGAGGCTGAGCGCCAGCGAGACAGCCAGTGTGTCTTGAAAAAAGCGACTGACGTACAGCGTCAGCGGCAAAGCCACTAACGCCGGGAGTAAATACGGCAACACATAACCGATCAGCGATTGCAGTCGCGACCGTAACTGAATCGTACGGCTGGCGCACACAGCGTTCACCAACAGCCGAGCAACCAGCATCAGCCCGGCAAAAGCACCGAACCAGATGACCGACAAGAGAAAGAAGTCATCCACCCCGCTCCAGGAAGGATGCTGATAGGTCTGCTCAGCAAGCGCCGCCACCTCATCAACCGCCCGTGCGGTACGCAAGCGCCAGGCATCCAGTAGATGCACGCTCAAGCCGAGCTGCCCCTGAACCTCATCCATGCCGGCACCCAATGCCCCGAGCAATCCGCCATCAACCAAAACAGGTGGCTTACCGTCGATTTCTTCGGCCTTGATGACAGACGCCAGCGTAGGCGCGGCCTGCAGGATGCCATTACCTGTGAGCAACAGGAGTATGAGTAGCGTTGCTGTTTTGGACTTGAACAAAACCGGTGGCCCTCCTGGACATCTTTCAGGGCTGATCGAAACGGGACGGCCACGCTCGACATCTAACCCTGCTGCACTTTTTCCTGAGTACAGCGTAGTCAACTGACAGAAGGACTCCGCAACTTCGCGCAAAAACCTTGTTCCGCCCTGAGACGGGGATACGCGCCTCCAGTCCCGTGGGCTCAAGGCCTCAAGGATGTGCCAAGCGCTTCAAGTAATACGCTGACTTTGGGCTGCGATTGTCGGCGTTTGAGCCAGACAAGGTTCATCGGTAAGCCATCAGTAGCCAAGTGCGGCAACACCTCTACCAGCGTGCCAGCTTCAAGTGCCTGTTTGATCAACCAGGTGGGGAGTTGCGCGATGCCGTACCCGGCCAATACTGCAGCGGCCTGGCCTTCGCCATCTCCCACCGCAATGCGTGCGGGCAAGACTCGACGTTCCATACTCGCGCCCTGGGCTCTGGCAAAGCGCCAAGGGTTGACCATGCCATCACCTCGGCCGTAGACCACACAGCTGTGGTGCTCCAGATCATGCTCGGTCTTGGGCTCACCATGTTTCATCAAGTACTGGGGTGATGCGCAAAAAACCAAACGTTCTGCGCCCAAGTAGCGACGGTCCAAGGCTTCTGACCAACTATCCGATCCGCCTATGCGCACGACGATGTCGATGTCTTCTTCGACCGGGTCGACGAACCGATCAGAAAAAGAAATATGGGGGAGCAGCAATGCATGATCTTCGACGCAACGCAAAATCACTCCAAGCGCATGCAGGCGACCATAGGCGGCTGGCAAGTCAATGCGAACTCGCCCCATCGGCTCAGTATTCTGCGCATTGAGAGCCATTTCGGCCTCCTCCAACTCGCCCAGTACATTGGTGCAAGTGCGATAGAACCGGGCTCCCGCATCGGTGAGCGACAGGCGCCGGGTGGTCCGACTGAACAGCCGCGTGTCGAGTCGCGCCTCCAACCGTGCGATGCCTTTGCTGATGGCCGAGCCGGTCAGGTTCAGGCGTTCCGCAGCAGCAGTGAAACTGCCCGTTTCAGCCACACACACAAATACATCAATGCCTTTCAGGCGTTCGGAAGAAAACATGGAGGCCCCCAATTAGTGATTTAAATTCAACTCATTACGTAGGTTATAGCCTCAATGTGAATTTACTTCTCAAATAAACTGACCGCCATATTTTTAGCAGAGCAACACATCATGTCTTCTACAACATTGACCGCCCACGCGGGCGATAGCTCCACCCCCACGCGTACGGGCCTGCAAATCACTCTCATGGCCATCGCCGCATTCGTGATTGTGACTACCGAATTCTTGATCATTGGTCTGCTGCCCGCGCTGGCCAAAGATTTGAATATATCCATCGCAATGGCTGGACAACTGGTCACGCTATTCGCCTTCACTGTGATGCTCTTTGGCCCCGTCTTGACGGCCCGACTTGCTCATGTCGATCGCAGACAGCTGTTCACCTTTATCTTGCTGGTGTTCGCAGCGTCCAACGTGCTGGCAGCGGTTTCGCCCAACATCTGGGTACTTGCCCTGGCGCGCTTTGTTCCAGCGCTGCTGCTTCCTGTGTTTTGGGGTACCGCCAGCGAAACCGCCGGGCAACTGGCGGGGCCGGCACATGCCGGAAAAGCCGTCGCCAACGTCTACATGGGTATTTCCGCGGCCTTGGTATTCGGCATCCCGCTAGGCACACTTGCAGCGGATTCCGTGGGCTGGCGTGGGAGTTTGTGGATTCTGGCTGGCCTGTGTTTGCTGATCGGCCTGTTGATCCGTGTCTTTATGCCCACACTGCCTTCGGCACCCAAGCGCGATACTGCAGACAAACAGACGCAGATTTTCAAAGACCCGCGCTTTCTGACCCACGTTGTACTGTCGATCCTAGTCTTCACGGCAATGTTCACTGCCTACACCTATTTGGCGGATACGCTACAACGCTTGGCTGGCATCGCACCAAGCCAGGTCGGGTGGTGGTTGATGGGCTTTGGTGTCGTAGGCATGCTCGGTAACCACGTTGGCGGACGTCTGGTGGACCGCAGCCCGCTGGGCTCCACAGTGTTGTTTTTAGCGTTGTTGGCCGCTGGCATGCTGGCAGCAACCCCCTTGGCATCGCAGCACGGCTGGTTGATCGTGGCGCTGATTGTGTGGGGAATTGCTTATACCGCCCTGTTCCCGATTTGCCAGGTCAGGGTCATGCGCGCAGGGGCCAAGGCACAAGCACTCGCCGCAACAATGAACATCTCGGCGGCCAATGCCGGGATCGGAATGGGTGCCATTCTGGGCGGGTTAGGCATTCGCCACCTCGGACTGGAGTCCCTGGGAATTATTTCGGCTGGTATTGCAGCTATCGCAATAGTGATCGCCCTGCTGCTGATGCGTCGCCAGTAAATCCCAGTCAAACAAAAGGCCCGGCGCTGAATCAGCGGCGGGCCTTTTGGGGCTCTGGCATGCAACCCAAAGGCTACATCCTGACCTGGTGTTGTCTAGAACGGGATATCGTCATCGAAGCTGTCGAAATCCGGAGCAGGCTGTGGTGCCTGCTGCTGTGGCGCTGGGCGTGACTGCTGCTGTTGAGGCTGCTGTTGCTGAGCCGGGCGTTGAGCCTGCTGACGCGGAGCGGGTTGCTGGTAGTTGTTACCACCGCCGCCCTGGTTTTGTTGGTCGCCCTGTGGACGGCCACCCAGCAGTTGCATGGTGCCTTGCATGTCGACCACGATTTCTGTGGTGTAACGCTTGATACCGTCTTTTTCCCACTCGCGGGTTTGCAGCTTGCCTTCGATGTAAACCTGCGAACCCTTGCGCAGGTATTCGCCAGCAATCTCAGCAACTTTGCCGAACATCGACACACGGTGCCATTCGGTTTTTTCGACTTTTTGACCGGTTTGCTTGTCAGTCCACTGTTCGCTGGTTGCCAGACTCAGGTTGGTCACGGCATTACCGTTAGGCAAGTAGCGAACTTCGGGATCCTGGCCGCACGTGCCGACCAATATAACTTTGTTAACCCCACGGGCCATAACGTTCTCCTAGGCTTCGCACGTCGGCGCTGGGTTAACCAACTGCTCGAGTGTCGCGCGATCCAATAGTTCGGTGTCCAATTTGATATAAATGGCAGCTTCTTCAGCTACCACCACTGCATCTGTAACGCCAGTAACGGCCTTTAAACGCTCGGTCAGACCTGCTTCGCGAAGCGCTTCAGGTGATAACGGCAAGCGCAGGCTTGTGACATAAGGCGGTTCGCGCATGGTAACAGCAAAGACTAGCCAGAGTGCAGCCAGACCTGCGCATCCAAGGAACACAACCGACAAACCGCCATGCTGAAATAACCAGCCGCCAAGAATGCCGCCCAGTGCCGAACCGAGGAATTGGCTGGTGGAATAAACCCCCATTGCCGTGCCCTTGCCGCCCGCCGGTGACACCTTGCTGATCAGCGAAGGCAATGACGCCTCCAGCAAGTTGAACGCGGTGAAAAACACCACCGTCCCAATCACCAATGCTCGCAAGCTGTCGCCGAACTTCCAAAAGAATAGCTCAGTGAGCATCAACGTCACGACGGCGCCGAGTAAAACTCGTTTCATTTTGCGTTTCTTTTCGCCATAGATGATGAACGGAATCATGGCGAAAAATGAAATCAGCAGGGCGGTCAGGTACACCCACCAGTGCTGTTCCTTGGGCAGGCCGGCTTTTTCGACCAGCGCCAGCGGCAAGGCGATGAAGCTCGACATTAACATGGCGTGTAACACAAAAATGCCCAGGTCCAGGCGCAGCAAGTCTGGATGGCGCAACGTCGGCATCAGAGCCTGCTTGGCTACACCTGACTCACGGTGCTGCAGGGTACCGGTCGAACGCGGCACCATGAACATGACAATCACAATCCCCACCAGCGCCATAGCACCGGTCGCCAGAAACAATCCGGACAACCCAAACGCCCGCGTCAGTAACGGTCCGACGACCATTGCCACCGCAAACGACAAGCCAATGGTCATACCGACCATGGCCATGGCCTTGGTGCGATGCTGCTCGCGGGTCAGGTCAGACAGCAGCGCCATCACCGCCGCAGAAATAGCGCCAGCCCCTTGCAGGATACGTCCGGCAATCACGCCCCAAATCGAGTCTGAGTTCGCCGCCAGTACGCTGCCCAAGGCGAAGACAATCAACCCCAGGTAGATAACCGGGCGCCGGCCAATACGGTCAGAAATCACCCCGAACGGGATCTGAAAAATCGCCTGGGTCAGGCCGTAGGCGCCTATTGCCAAACCAATCAGGGCGGGTGTCGCACCTGCGAGGTCCATTCCATAGGTCGCCAGAACCGGCAACACCATAAACATGCCAAGCATACGGAAGGCGAACACCAGCGCCAGACCGCTTGCAGCTCGGGTCTCGCTGCCACTCATGCGTTCGCTGTGGGGATCGTGCATGGAAAAACCTCATGTGAACCGGCGGCGATTCTACCAGTCCCATCGAGTAACAGCACATACACGAGAGATGCGCGACGCTTTGTCACGCAAAAGTTATAAAGACTCCTTAATCACTACACGCCATAAGGACCTGCACAGCTTTCTCACAGATCCGTATACTCATTCGTTTACGTTATGCCCGCCAAGCGAGGCCGCAGTGGACAAGATCCTGATACGTGGGGCACGAACCCACAACTTGAAGAACATCGACCTGACCCTGCCCAGGGACAAACTGATCGTCATCACCGGACTGTCTGGCTCCGGCAAATCATCCCTGGCGTTTGACACTTTGTATGCCGAAGGCCAGCGCCGTTATGTCGAGTCGTTGTCAGCCTATGCCCGGCAGTTTCTGTCGATGATGGAAAAGCCTGACGTCGATACCATCGAAGGTCTGTCGCCGGCGATCTCCATCGAGCAGAAATCCACTTCGCACAACCCGCGTTCCACTGTGGGCACCATCACCGAGATTTACGACTACCTGCGCCTGCTTTATGCCCGCGTTGGTATCCCGCGCTGCCCGGATCACGACATTCCACTGGAAGCCCAGACCGTCAGCCAAATGGTTGACTTGGTACTGGCGCAGCCCGAAGGCAGCAAACTGATGCTGCTGGCACCGGTGATTCGTGAACGCAAGGGTGAACATCTCTCGGTATTTGAAGAGCTGCGGGCTCAAGGTTTCGTACGCGCCCGAGTCAACGGCAAGCTGTGTGAGCTGGACGAGTTGCCCAAGCTCGACAAGCAGAAAAAACACACCATTGATGTGGTGGTTGATCGCTTTAAAGTCCGCGCAGACCTGCAACAGCGTCTGGCAGAGTCGTTTGAGACCGCGCTGAAGCTGGCCGATGGCATTGCACTGGTCGTACCGATGGACGATGAGCCGGGCGAGGAGATGATCTTCTCCGCGCGCTTCGCTTGCCCGATCTGCGGCCACGCAATCAGTGAACTGGAACCCAAGCTGTTTTCCTTTAACAACCCGGCGGGCGCATGCCCGACCTGTGATGGTTTGGGGGTTAAACAGTTTTTCGATATCAAGCGTTTGGTCAATGGCGAGCTGACGCTGGCCGAAGGCGCTATCCGTGGCTGGGACAGGCGCAACGTTTATTACTTCCAGATGCTCGGGGCATTGGCCAAGCATTACGATTTCAGCCTCGAAGTGCCGTTCAGTGAACTGCCAGCCGACAAGCAAAAAGTCATTCTGTACGGTAGCGGTACCCAAAACGTTGACTTCCGCTATCTGAATGATCGCGGTGACATCGTAAAGCGCGCCCACCCCTTCGAAGGCATCGTGCCGAATCTTGAGCGTCGCTATCGCGAAACCGAGTCGGCGACGGTACGCGAAGAGCTCGCCAAGTTCCTCAGCACCCAATCCTGCCCGGATTGCCGCGGTACACGCCTGCGTCGCGAGGCACGTCACGTTTGGGTCGGTGAAAAAACGCTGCCCGCCGTGACCAATATGCCTATCGGTGATGCAACCGAGTATTTCAGCACACTGAGCCTGACCGGACGTCGTGGTGAAATTGCAGACAAGATTCTCAAGGAAATTCGCGAACGCCTGCAGTTTCTGGTGAATGTGGGGCTCGACTATCTGTCACTCGATCGCAGTGCCGATACGCTGTCTGGCGGTGAAGCTCAACGTATTCGTCTCGCCAGCCAGATTGGCGCGGGCCTGGTCGGGGTGCTGTATATCCTCGACGAACCGTCGATTGGCCTGCACCAGCGCGATAACGATCGTTTGCTGGGCACGCTCAAGCATCTGCGCGACATCGGTAATACGGTGATTGTGGTGGAGCATGATGAAGACGCGATTCGTCTGGCGGACTATGTGGTCGATATCGGCCCAGGTGCCGGGGTGCATGGCGGACACATCGTGGCTGAAGGCACACCTGCCGAGGTAATGGCACACCCGGACTCGCTGACCGGCAAGTACTTGTCCGGTCGGGTGAAAATTGCGGTCCCCGCTAACCGCACACCGCGCAACAAGAAGCTGACGCTATCGCTCAAAGGCGCTCGCGGCAACAACTTGCGCAATGTGGATCTGGAAATTCCGATTGGGCTGCTGACCTGTGTGACCGGTGTTTCGGGCTCAGGCAAATCAACGTTGATCAACAACACGCTCTACCCGCTCAGCGCTACGGCTCTGAACGGCGCGACCACGCTGGAAGCTGCCGCTCACGACAGCATCAAAGGCCTGGAACATCTGGACAAGGTGGTCGACATCGACCAAAGCCCGATTGGCCGAACGCCGCGCTCTAACCCGGCAACTTACACAGGGTTGTTTACACCGATACGCGAGTTGTTTTCGGGTGTACCTGAATCCCGCTCCCGGGGTTACGGGCCTGGGCGCTTCTCCTTCAACGTGAAGGGCGGACGCTGCGAGGCTTGTCAGGGCGACGGCTTGATCAAGGTAGAAATGCACTTTCTGCCGGACATCTACGTGCCTTGCGATGTGTGCAAGAGCAAGCGCTACAACCGCGAAACCCTTGAGATCAAATACAAGGGCAAGAGCATCCACGAAGTGCTGGAGATGACCATCGAAGAAGCGCGGGTGTTCTTCGATGCCGTACCGGCGCTGGCGCGCAAGCTGCAAACGCTGATGGACGTAGGGCTCTCGTACATCAAGCTCGGGCAATCCGCCACGACGCTGTCAGGCGGTGAAGCTCAGCGGGTGAAACTGTCTCGCGAGCTGTCCAAGCGCGACACCGGCAAGACGCTGTATATCCTCGATGAGCCTACGACGGGCCTGCACTTTGCCGACATCCAACAGTTGCTGGATGTGCTGCATAGACTACGTGACCACGGCAACACTGTGGTCGTGATTGAGCACAATCTGGACGTGATCAAGACCGCCGACTGGCTGGTGGATCTTGGGCCTGAAGGAGGCTCTAAAGGTGGGCAGATAATTGCCACTGGCACGCCGGAAGAAGTCGCAGAAATGACCCAATCGTATACTGGGTTCTACTTGAAGCCGTTGTTGATACGCGACAGAGATTAAAACGCGGCATGAAAAAGCCCCTGTCATTGTGAGATGACAGGGGCTTTTTACTGGCCGCAAACCTTGCAGTTGAAGGCCCTTCGGACCTTATCGCAGGCTAAACGTGTTGCGCTTCGATCAGAACTGAGACTGCAGGTAGTTCTGCAGACCAATCGATTTGATCAGACCCAACTGCTTTTCCAGCCAGTAGGTGTGGTCTTCTTCGGTGTCTGCCAGTTGAATACGCAACATGTCGCGGCTCACGTAGTCTTTGTGCAGTTCGCACAGCGCGATGCCCTTGCACAAGGCCGCACGCACCTTGTATTCAAGGCGCAGGTCAGCAGCGAACATCTCAGGCACTGTAGCACCCACATCCAGATCATCCGGACGCATGCGCGGAGTACCTTCGAGCATCAAAATCCGGCGCATCAACGCATCAGCGTGCTGTGCCTCTTCTTCCATCTCGTGGTTGATACGTTCGTACAGCTTGGTAAAGCCCCAGTCCTCGTACATACGAGAATGAACAAAATATTGGTCACGTGCAGCCAGCTCGCCGGTGAGCAACGTGTTGAGATAATCGATTACGTCCGGGTGCCCTTGCATCGCCCCACATCTCCCTGCTTGAAAGTCTGTAGTTTGAACCACGAAGGCTGAGAGGTCACTGTGCAATCGCAAGAAAGGCCCTGTTTTGACGAGAAAACACGGCTAAAAAACGCAAAAACCGCCCATTTGAGGGCGGTTCTGCTTCTCACTTAGACTTACTTAACCTTTACGCCCAAGGCTTTTGCAACGCCTTCGCCGTAAGCCGGGTCGGCCTTGTAGAAGTGTGGCAACTGACGCTGGACAACGTCATCCGACACACCCGCCATAGCGCCTGCAATGTTGTTGATCAGCAGGGCTTTCTGCTCATCATTCATCAGGCGGAACAGCGCGCCGGCATGACTGTAGTAATCCGTGTCTTCGCGGTGATCGTAGCGATCTGCCGCCCCACTGAGAGCCAAAGGCGGCTCAGCATATTGAGGAGCTTGTTTGGGCGCATCAGCGTAGCTATTAGGCTCGTAGTTCGGCGCGGCACCACCATTGTTGCCAAACGCCATCGCGCCATCACGCTGATAAGTGTGCACCGGTACCCGCGGAGCATTGATTGGCAGGTGCTGGTGGTTAGTCCCTATGCGGTAGCGATGCGCATCCGCATAGGCGAACACACGACCTTGCAGCATCCGGTCAGGCGACAGACCAACACCCGGGATCATATTGCTAGGCCCAAAGGCTGCTTGCTCCACTTCGGCAAAGTAGTTCAATGGATTGCGGTTCAGCTCGAGTTCGCCGATCTCAATCAGCGGAAACTCTTTTTGCGACCAGGTTTTAGTCACATCAAACGGGTTTTCGTAATGGGCCGCGGCCTGTGCTTCGGTCATGACTTGCATGCAGACACGCCATTTCGGGAAATCGCCACGTTCAATGGCACCAAACAGGTCGCGCTGTGCGTAGTCCGGGTCAATACCTGCAAGACGTGCTGCCTCTGCAGGCGGAAGATTCTTGATGCCTTGCTTGGTTTTGTAGTGCCACTTGACCCAGTGACGCTCACCCGCAGCATTGATCAGACTATAGGTGTGGCTGCCAAAGCCGTGCATGTGACGATAGCCATCGGGGATGCCACGATCAGAAAAGAGGATAGTGACCTGGTGCAATGCTTCCGGCGAATGCGACCAGAAGTCCCACACTGCCTGTGCACTTTTCAGGTTGCTTTGCGGCAGCCGTTTTTGGGTGTGGATAAAATCCGGGAATTTCAGCGGATCACGGATGAAGAAGACCGGCGTGTTGTTACCCACGATGTCCCAATTACCTTCTTCGGTATAGAACTTGAGCGCAAAACCGCGTGGATCACGTTCAGTGTCCGCAGAGCCACGCTCACCACCTACAGTGGAGAAACGCAAAAAGGTCGGGGTTTGCTTGCCAATGGTGTCGAACAGCTTGGCACTGCTGTATTTGGACATGTCACGAGTCACTGTAAAGGTGCCGTGCGCACCTGAACCCTTGGCGTGTACACGACGCTCTGGAATATTTTCGCGGTTGAAGTGGGCGAGCTTCTCGATCAGGTGAAAATCGTCGAGTAACAACGGGCCCCGAGGCCCAGCCGATCGGGAGTTCTGGTTATCAGCAACAGGGGCGCCGCTGGCGGTCGTAAGCGTTTTGGTCTGGCTCATGCTAGTCCTTCCTCAGTCAGTCTTGATGCTGCCGGCTAATCGGCTGAGGAGGAGTATTGACCATGATTCCTACATGGGCAAATGCATTAAATAATCAGAATCGATAGAAAACCATAATCAAACAGACACAAAAAACCGGGCACTAGGCCCGGTTCTTTGTAGAGACTGACGTCTTACTCAGCGGATACAGCTTCACCGCCAACTGGACGATCAACCAACTCGACGTACGCCATAGGCGCGTTGTCGCCAGCGCGGAAACCG
>JAZKIA010000072.1:0-2321 GCA_040385125.1 Pseudomonadota bacterium
TGATTCATAACGACGTACTGCGCAGCGTGCGCTACATGCTCGACATCAGCGACAACAAGGTTGTCGAAATCATCAAACTGGGTGGCTTGGACGTAACTAAAGAAGACGTCCTGACCTACCTGAAAAAAGATGAAGAAGAAGGTTTTGTTCGTTGCCCGGACGAAGTCATGGCTCACTTCCTTGATGGCCTGGTGATTTTCAAGCGCGGAAAGGACGACAGCCGTCCAGCCGTCAAAATTGAAGTACCGGTAACCAACAACGTCATCCTGAAAAAGCTGCGCGTGGCCTTCGAATTGAAAGAGGACGACATGCACGCCATCCTCAAGGCCTCCGAGTTCCCGGTGTCCAAGCCTGAGCTGAGCGCCCTGTTCCGCAAGTTCGGCCACACCAACTACCGCACCTGTGGCGACCAGTTGCTGCGTAACTTCCTGAAGGGTCTGACCCTGCGCGTTCGCGCCTGATCTAAATCTGTCAGGTGCCAAAAATCCTGTAGGAGCTGGCTTGCCTGCGATGCGGACAACCCGACTTGGTTCTGGATAACCGCAGTGATGCGATCGCGAGCAAGCTCGCTCCTACAGAGGCATGAGATTTGACTTATACCGTCTCCCCCATCGGCTTTGTGCGCTCCTGCTTCAAGGAGAAATTCGCCATTCCACGTCAACCTCAACTGGCTCCAGCAGCCCGAGGCGTACTGGAACTGGTCGCACCGTTCGATCAGGGCGATGCCGTGCAAGGGCTGGAACAGGTCAGCCATGTCTGGTTGCTGTTTGTGTTCCATCAGGCACTGGAAGACAAACCTCGACTCAAGGTACGTCCACCGCGTCTGGGCGGAAACAAGTCGATGGGGGTGTTTGCCACCCGCGCGACCCATCGCCCAAACGGTATTGGCCAATCAGTGGTCAAGCTGGACAAGGTTGAAGCCAATCGGCTGTATATCTCGGGAATTGACCTGCTCGACGGCACCCCGATTCTCGACATCAAGCCGTATGTGCCCTACGCCGATATCATCGACAGCGCCAGTAACGATATGGCCAGCGCCGCCCCCGTACTGATTCCGGTGCAGTGGGCTGACTCAGCCCTGCAACAGGCTCATGCGCAGGCCCTGCGCCTGCAAGAACCGCTGGTGGCTCTGATTGAGCAGTGTCTGGCCCAAGACCCGCGTCCGGCCTACCAAACGCCTACAGCCGAACGTGAGTACGGCGCGCAGTTCTGGGATCTCGACGTACGCTGGCATTATCCCGAGCCTGGCATGATCCGCGTTCTGGAAGTCATTCCAAAGCAGTGACCTGAAACGCAATGTGGGAGCTGGCTTGCCGGCGATGATGTCGACTCGGTCAGATAAACCGAGTTGTTTTCATCACTGGCAAACCAGCTCCCACATTTTTTTGCGCTTGGCTTACTTCTCGACGAAAGCACGCTCGATCAGGTAATCACCCGGCTCACGCATACGCGGCGAGACTTTCAGGCCGAAGCTGTTGAGCACTTCGCTGGTCTCGTCGAGCATGCTTGGGCTGCCGCACAACATGGCGCGGTCGTCCTGCGGGTTGATCGGCGGCAGACCAATGTCGCTGAACAGCTTGCCGCTGCGCATCAGATCGGTCAGACGGCCTTCGTTTTCGAACGGCTCGCGGGTCACGGTTGGGTAGTAGATCAGCTTGTCACGCAGCGCTTCACCGAAGAATTCGTTCTGTGGCAAGTGCTCGGTGATGAACTCGCGGTAAGCGACTTCATTGACGTAACGCACGCCGTGGCACAGGATCACTTTTTCGAAACGCTCGTAGGTTTCCGGGTCCTGGATCACGCTCATGAACGGAGCGAGGCCAGTGCCGGTGCTGAGCAGGTACAGGTGTTTGCCCGGCTTCAAATCGTCAAGCACCAGGGTGCCTGTCGGTTTTTTGCTGATGATGATCTCGTCGCCTTCCTTCAAGTGCTGCAACTGGGAAGTCAGCGGGCCATCCGGCACCTTGATGCTGAAGAACTCCAAATGCTCTTCCCAGTTAGGGCTGGCAATCGAATAGGCACGCATAAGCGGACGGCCGTTGGGTTGTTGCAGGCCGATCATCACGAACTGACCGTTCTCAAAGCGCAGGCCCGGGTCGCGGGTGCACTTGAAGCTGAACAGGGTGTCATTCCAGTGGTGAACACTGAGGACACGTTCGTGGTTCATGTTGCTCATGTACGGGGCTCCTAAATTCGCCAGCGCTGACTATGGGCGCGATTGCATAGCATTCTAATGGCGACGACAATATCTGTTAACTGAATTATTAAGATAAGGGTTATCGGTTATATCGATATGCGATTTACTCTCAGACAACTCCAGG
>JAZKIA010000073.1:0-5408 GCA_040385125.1 Pseudomonadota bacterium
TCAGGCTAATCACGGTTATTTGACCCGGCTCTTGCCGGGTCTTTTTTTGCCTGTGGAAAAGCACCAGAACCAAAATTTGACGCAATTACTCAGCGCGCAATCACTAATGGATGCCCCAGCTCCGGGTGCGGCTGCACTAAAACATCCAGACCAAACACTGCTTTTAGTAGATCAGGCTGCAACACCGTTTGCGGGCTGCCCAAAGCACGCGGACGCCCCTTCTCAAGCAGCAATAGTCGATCGCAATAGCGCGCCGCCAAGTTCAAGTCATGCAAAATGATCAGCACTGCCGCGCCCAAATCGGCAAACGCACGAATAGCCTTCAACGTCGTGTGTTGATGCAAGGGATCCAGCATTGACGTCGGTTCATCGAGCAGCAAAATCTGCCCGGCTTGTCCTGGCCACAACTGCGCTAACACTCGAGCCAGATGCACTCGCTGTCGCTCGCCACCTGATAACGCCAAATAGCTGCGGCCGGTCAAATGTTCTACATCGGCCGCCTGCAACGCTGCGTGGATGATTTCTGCATCGCGCACGCGTCCGGTCTGATGGGGCAAACGGCCCATACCGACGACCTCTTCGACCCGAAAGGCGAAGTCCAGAGTTGAGGTTTGTGGCAAAACCGCAAGTCGTTGGGCACGCTGCGCGCCCTTCCATTGACTCAACGCTTGCTGATCCAGCCAAACCTGCCCCTCGTTCGGCGCTAGCTCCCCACACAATGCGGCCAAAAGCGTACTTTTACCCGCACCATTGGGCCCCAGTACGCCCAGCACCTCACCTGGACGAACGTCCAGCGTGACATCTGCCAGCACAGTTTTCTGATCGCGGCGAACCTGCAGGTTTTCCGTTCGCAGCATCAATGACGACCTCTGAGCAGAAGAAAAAGGAAGAACGGAGCGCCAAGAAACGCCGTCACGATCCCGATTGGCAGCTCAGCCGGCGCCAGGGCCAGCCGCGCAATCAAATCAGCGAACAATAGCAAAGCCGCCCCAGCCAGCACTGAAGCAGGCAGCAGCACCCGGTGATCCGGCCCAGCCAGCAATCGCACCAAGTGCGGCACCACCAGCCCGATAAAACCGATCATCCCGGCCGCCGCCACGGCAGCACCCACACCCAAGGCCGTGCAGAACACCAATTCGCGCTTCAAACCTTCAACATTGACACCCAAATGATTGGCTTCCGACTCCCCCAACAGCAGCGCATTGAGCGCATTGGCTCTCCGGGGTAACCATAACGCCACACCCACGGTGACAAACAATAGCGGCCACAAGCGTGAATAACTGGCGCCATTCAGGCTGCCCAGGTTCCAAAATGTCAGCGTTCGCAAGGTCGCGTCATCCGCCAGATAGGTGAATAAGCCCACCGCAGAACCGGCCAATGCCGTCAGTGCAATACCCGCAAGCAGCATGACCGCGACATGTGTCTGACCGTTACGGCGTCCCAGCCGATACACCAGCGCCGTAACGCCCAGACCGCCCAAAAACGCACATAGCGACAGCAGGTACGGCCCGATAACTTCTGGCAGACCACCAAATGCAGCGCCACCAACAATCGCAATTGCCGCACCTAACGCCGCGCCGCTGGACACCCCGACCAACCCAGGATCTGCCAGAGGGTTACGAAACAATCCCTGCATCGCCACACCCGACAGCGCCAGTACGCCACCGACCGCCAGCCCCAGCAATGTCCGCGGCAAACGAATCTGCCCCAAAATCAGCTCAGCCTGCTCCAGACCTTCACCCTGAATCGGCACGCCGAGCAAGCGCAGTGCTGCGCGCAAGGTGTCGAACAGCGGCAAGCTGACCGGCCCCAGCGCCAGCGACAACCAAGTGGCCAACAAACACAGCGCGCTCAACCCGATAAATAAAGAGCGGGGTTTGACCAGCGTCCTCATGGGCTGGCCGGAGCCGCTGGGTAAAACTCAGCCGTGAGTTGCTTCAGACTCGCCGGCAACCGCGGCCCCAGCCCTCCCACCAGCAATGTTGGGTCCAGCTCGTACACCCGACCATTTTTGGCCGCGCGAATCGACGCCAAGACAGGGTTTTCCTTCATCAACGCTTTACGTGCAGCCTCGCCTGTCAAACTGCGATCAGCAAACACCAGCACTTCAGGGTTTAGCCCAGCCAGCGATTCAGTCGAAAATGGCTTGTAGCCGGCGTGAGTTGCCAAGTTGTGCCCACCGGCTTGCGTCAGCAGCCAATCCGCCGCCGTATCCTTGCCGGCAATCAACGGCTTGCCACCCGCATGCCCCAACAACAGCAACACGCCCGGCGCCTTGTGTTCTGCTTGCGCACGGGCGACCTGCTGCTGGTGCTGCTCCAATTGCTGCTGATAATTCTTGAACAGCTGCTCGGCCCGCGCCTCATCGCCCAACAGACGGCCCAAATGCGCAAGGGTGCCCTCCAGATTTACGAGGTCGGCCTGTGCAGAGAACATCTCAACCTGTACACCGGCGCTGCGAATTTGCGCCAAAACAGGCGGAGGGCCCATTTCTTCGCTACCGATCAATACGTCTGGCTTCACGCTCAAAATGCCCTCTGCCGACAACTGACGCTGATAGCCGATACTAGGCAGTAATTTAAGTGATTCAGGATGTTGGCTGGTGGTATCGACCCCAACCAATTTAGACTCCGCGCCCAGCGCACTGACCCACTCCGAGAGCGCTCCTCCAGCACTGACCCAGCGTTGTGGCAACTCGCCAGCCAGGCTGACATGGCTGATCATGATGCCTGCACAGAGCATAATCAGGCGGGTAGTCAGGCGCATACAGAGGCATTCCTTAAAAAAGAGAGGCTCAGCGGGACGATAAATTCCCGCACAGTGAAAACAGCACGTCGCAGAGCAGTCGCCTATTTGATAATTGTTTGCATTTGCACGTCAACCTCTTAACCCGCATCAACACACGCTATCAACGCAAACATATGGGATTGTAATGACGCTTTTATGCCCTTCAGAGGCACTGACCGAAGGCTGCAGCCGCGGTTTCGAAGTTGCCGACATACGCTTGCTAGCGGTTCGCCGGGACGGTCAAGTGTATGTCTACAAAAACCGCTGCCCACATCGCGGTGTCCCGCTGGAATGGCAGCCAGATCAGTTCCTCGACTCCAGCGCCAGCCTGATCCAGTGCGCAACCCACGCTGCGTTGTTTTTGATTGAAACCGGCGAGTGCGTTGCCGGGCCTTGCGCAGGGCAATCACTGACGGCTATTGGCTGCCGCGAAGACAGCCAAGGCATTTGGATAACTCTGCAAGAGTCAGAGGATGACGTCTAATCGGCGATCAACCACTACGGCATCAGGCGTCAGGCTCACACCATAGGCCAACACCTGCACGCCGGCCGACACTGCCTCACGCAGTGCTGCCGCGTAACCTGGGTCGATTTCCTCAGCCGGGCGCACCGCATCAATCCCCGTAAGGTTCACGCAGTACAGCTGCACTGCACGTACGCCTTCGCGCGCCAAACTCGCCAACTCGCGCAAATGCTTGGCGCCACGCTGGGTCACAGCATCTGGAAAGGCCGCCACTCGCGAGTCGTCAAAGCCCAGAGTGACACTTTTGACTTCAACAAAAGCAAAGCCCTCGGGATACTCCAGGCGAAAATCAATCCGGCTGTTTTCATGCCCGTAAGCCACCTCACGCTTGAGTGCAGTGAAACCGTTCAATTCGGTAATCACCCCCGCCAGTAACGCCTCTTCGATCAAGCGATTGGCACGCCCGGTGTTCACGCACGCCAACCGCCCTTGCGGGGTTTCGCTGATTTCCCAGGTCCCAGGCAACTTGCGCTTGGGGTCATTCGAACGACTGAACCAGACTTGCCCACCTTCAACCATGCAGTTAAGCATCGAGCCGGTGTTCGGACAGTGGATCGTCATCAGCTCGCCCGTCACGGTTTCGATGTCAGCCAAAAACCGTTTGTAGCGTTTGAGCAAACGCCCCTCTTCCAGTGCAGGTGAAAAGAGCATCAGCTCGCCCAACTCTTGAGGCCACGGGCGATCCGCTCAACGGCTTCCTGCAAGCGCGGCAAACTTTGGGTGTAGGCAAACCGAACGTGGTGTCCTGACTGAAAACGGCCAAAGTCCAGGCCCGGAGTAAAGGCAATGTGCTCGGTCTCAAGGAAGTGTCGGCAAAACGCAAACGCATCGCCGCCAAATGCACTGATGTCGGCATACAGGTAAAACGCGCCTTCGGGCTCTACCGCAATGCCGAATCCCAGCTCACGCAGAGCCGGTAACAGGAAGTCACGACGGCGGCCGAACTCGGCGCGGCGCTCCTCGAGGATCGCCAGCGTCTGCGGCTCAAAACAAGCCAGCGCCGCGTACTGAGCCATGCTGGGTGCGCTGATATAAAGGTTTTGCGCAAGTTTCTCCAGGTCGGCAACGGCCTCAGGTGGTGCCACCAGCCAACCCAATCGCCAACCGGTCATACCGAAATACTTGGAAAAGCTGTTAAGCACAAAGGCGCTGTCATCGACTTCCAGCACACTCGCCGCATCACAGCCATAAGTCAGTCCGTGATAGATCTCGTCCACCACCAAGTGCCCGTTGCGCGCCTTGATCGCCGCTGACAGCGAAGCCAGCTCCTCACGACTCAAAATCGTACCGGTCGGATTGGCTGGGGATGCGACCAGCGCACCGACGCTGTCCTGATTCCAATGGCGCTCAACCAAGTCTGCAGTCAGCTGGTAGCGAACGTCCGGGCCAACCGGCACCAACTGCGCGGCACCCTCAACTAAGCGTAAGAAATGTCGATTACATGGGTAGCCAGGATCTGCCAGCAGCCAGTGTTTTCCCGGATCTACTAGTAGGCTACTGGCCAAAAGCAGTGCACCAGAACCTCCTGGGGTGATCAGAATCCGCGAAGGGTCGATGTTCAGCCCGTAACGCAGCTGATAAAACCCCGAGATCGCTTCGCGTAATTCGGGCAGGCCGCGAGCGGCGGTATAACGGGTTTTGCCTGCGGCCAATGCGGCCTGTCCGGCAGCGATAATCGGCTCAGCCGTGGTGAAGTCCGGCTCACCGATTTCCAGGTGAATCACGTCGTGGCCTGCCGCCTGCAGCTCGTTGGCACGCGCCAGTAGCGCCATCACGTGAAACGGTTCGATCGCGCGGCTGCGCGCACTGTAAGACTGAGCCATGAGCCTGCCTTCCTGGGTAAGCAAAAGGCCGATTCTACCCAAGCAGTGCCACAAGCGAGAGCTAATTACAGTCTTAGACTTGCGGTTAGTAGAACCAAACGGTGCAAGCGCCCGTCATAGCTCGACTAGAATTATTAATTAGCCACTAATCTCAAGCCCTACAGGCTTTGCGTACAACCACTGACAGCGAGCTAGACAACAGGGAGTAGCGCGGCCCGATTTGATCTGGTAAGTTCGCCCGCTTGCAGCCGCAGGGCCGGCAGGTGTCGGTGATG
>JAZKIA010000074.1:0-11970 GCA_040385125.1 Pseudomonadota bacterium
CATCCTGCTCCCAAAGCAGGCGCGCTACCGGACTGCGCTATACCCCGGCTTGAAAATGGCTCCACGACCTGGACTCGAACCAGGGACCCAATGATTAACAGTCATTTGCTCTACCAACTGAGCTATCGCGGAACTACATATTTCAATTTACAACGTTGTTGCTTTACTACTTTGCAACACTCTTTGAGTTCAGCGCATCTCTGCGTTGGCGTCTCTGAGGTCGGCTATTCTACAAGCTTTAAAACCCTTGTCAACCCTTATTTTTCGTTAGAAGACAATTACTTAGCTCTTCTAGCGGGCTTCTTGGTTTGGGCCAAGTTGCCGTTGCGGGTGACTTACTGCGGGGCGCACTTTACTCGCGTTTTCCTTGTAGATCAACACCCTAAATAAAAAAAAGGCCTCGCAATGCGAGGCCTCCCTTAAAGCACTACATTCAAGCCTTATACGAAGACGATTTCGTCGTCCTTCACGCTGGCTTTCACGGACGTGCCCGGCAAGAACTGACCCGAAAGAATCAGCTGTGCCAGCGGGTTTTCGATCCAGCGCTGGATCGCACGTTTCAGTGGCCGTGCGCCATAAACAGGGTCGTAACCCACCGCAATCAACTTATCCAGAGCCTCCTGGTTCAATTCAAGGCTCAGATCACGCTCTGCCAGACGGCTACGCAGGCGACCCAACTGGATATCGGCAATGCCGGCAATCTGATCACGCGCCAGAGGCTCGAAGATCACCACTTCATCGATCCGGTTCACAAACTCCGGACGGAAGTGCGTACTTACCGCATCCATTACCGCAGCCCGCTGTGCCTCGCGGTCACCTACCAGCTCCTGGATCTGTGCAGATCCCAAGTTGGAGGTCATCACGATCACCGTGTTGCGGAAGTCCACTGTGCGGCCATGGCTGTCAGTCAGACGACCATCTTCAAGCACTTGCAGCAACACGTTGAACACATCCGGGTGAGCCTTCTCGACTTCATCCAGCAGGATTACCGAGTAAGGCTTGCGCCGTACCGCTTCGGTCAAATAACCGCCTTCTTCGTAGCCCACATAACCCGGTGGCGCACCAATCAGTCGAGCCACGGAATGTTTCTCCATGAACTCGGACATATCAATCCGCACCATCGCCTCTTCAGTATCAAAGAGGAACTCGGCCAGCGCCTTGCACAACTCAGTTTTACCGACACCGGTTGGGCCCAGGAACATGAACGAGCCGCTTGGACGATTAGGGTCACTCAGCCCGGCACGCGAACGACGAACCGCGTTGGACACGGCTACAACCGCCTCGTCCTGACCGATCACCCGCTCATGCAGCAGGCTTTCCATCTTCATCAGCTTGTCGCGCTCGCCTTCGAGCATTTTCGACACTGGAATACCGGTCCACTTCGAGACGACTTCAGCGATTTCCTCTTCGGTCACTTTGCTGCGCAACAACTGGTTCTCAGTTTTGTTGCTGTGCTCATCGACCATTTGCAGGCTGCGCTCCAGATCGGGAATAACCCCGTACTGCAACTCGGCCATGCGATTGAGGTTGCCGCCACGGCGTGCCACTTCAAGCTCCTGACGCGCCTGCTCGATCTTTTGCTGGATCTGAGCTGAGCCCTGTACTTCGGCTTTTTCCGAAGTCCAGATTTCTTCCAGGTCGGAATACTCACGTTCAAGGCGTACGATCTCTTCCTGCAATTTCTCGAGACGTTTTTTCGCCGCCTCGTCCTCTTCTTTCTTCAGCGCCTGAGACTCAACCTTGAGTTGAATCAAGCGACGCTCCAGACGGTCCAGCACTTCCGGCTTGGAGTCGATCTCCATGCGGATGCGGCTGGCAGCCTCATCGATCAGGTCAATCGCCTTGTCAGGCAACTGGCGATCAGTGATGTAGCGATGGCTGAGCTTGGCCGCGGCAATAATTGCACCGTCGGTGATCGCCACCTTGTGGTGAACCTCGTAACGCTCTTTCAGGCCACGCAGGATCGCAATCGTGTCTTCCTCGCTCGGCTCATCCACCAGTACTTTCTGGAAGCGACGCTCAAGAGCAGCGTCCTTCTCTATATATTGGCGGTACTCGTTGAGCGTGGTTGCACCTACGCAGTGCAACTCACCACGCGCCAGCGCAGGCTTGAGCATGTTGCCCGCATCCATTGCGCCTTCGCCTTTACCAGCACCCACCATCACGTGCAGCTCGTCGATAAACAGGATGATTTGACCTTCCTGCTTCGACAGTTCGTTCAGCAACGCTTTGAGGCGCTCTTCAAACTCACCGCGGAACTTGGCACCAGCAATCAGCGCACCAATGTCCAACGACAGCAGGCGCTTGCCTTTAAGGCCGTCAGGCACTTCGCCATTGATGATCCGTTGAGCCAGACCTTCGGCAATCGCAGTTTTACCCACGCCAGGCTCACCGATCAGCACCGGGTTGTTTTTGGTCCGGCGCTGCAACACTTGAATGGTGCGACGAATTTCATCGTCGCGACCAATCACCGGATCGAGCTTGCCTTCTTCGGCGCGCTTGGTCAGGTCGATGGTGTATTTATCCAGCGCCTGACGCGACTCTTCGACGTTAGGGTCGTTGACCGCTTCGCCGCCACGCAGATTGTTGATGGCGTTCTCAAGGGCTTTTTTGCTCACGCCCTGCCCCAGCAACAACTTGCCGAGCTTGCTGTTGTCATCCATCGCTGCCAGCAATACAACTTCGCTGGTGATGAACTGGTCGCCTTTTTGCTGCGCCAAACGATCCGCCTGGTTGAGCAGACGCGCCAAATCCTGCGACATATTCACGTCGCCAGTAGGATTCTGGATTTTTGGCAGCTGATCGAGCTCTTTGGTCAGTTCTTTACGCAGGCTGTTCACATCAAAACCGACTTGCATCAGCAGCGGCTTGATCGAGCCACCCTGCTGGTCCAGCAATGCCTGCATCAAGTGCGCAGGCTCGATGGCCGGATGGTCAAGGCCTACAGCCAATGACTGAGCATCGGACAACGCCAATTGCAACTTGCTGGTTAATCTATCTATACGCATTCGTCACCTTCCTTATGAGCAGGCCGGAGGGATGGAAACTCCTGAATGAAGAAACCTGCCAGATACCTTAGTAGATGCGGGCGATTACGAGAGTTTCAAGCGTAGAGAAGCTGACGCAGATCAGTCAGGACGACTTTTCGATCCAGATCAACGATGCGAAACGGCCAGTACGAGGACTGCGCCGGTAGGAGTAGAAACGCGGATCGGTGACGGTACAAAAGCCGCCACCATAAACAGCCGTGATCCCGTATCGGGCCAGACGCAGGCGCGCCAGCTCATAGATGTCAGCCATAAAGCGGCCTGGATTAACACTCGGGACAAAGGCTTCGGCTGACTGTGGCAGGTCTTCTATAAAGACCTCGCGCACTTCGGCCCCCACCTCAAAGGCTTTAGGACCAATGGCAGGCCCCAGCCAGACCAGAATGTCCTGGGACTCAACATTGAGGCTTTGGGCGGTCGCTTCAAGCACTCCGGCCGCCAACCCGCGCCAGCCGGCATGAGCCGCCGCAACGCGAGTACCTGCGCGATTACAAAACAAGGCAGGCAGGCAGTCGGCGGTCATCACCGTACAGGCGATGCCGGGCGTTGCCGTCCAGCTGGCATCGGCTTCGGCAATGTGTTCAGGATTGGCAGGTACGACCACAACCCCGTGTACCTGGCTGAGCCAAGCGGGCTGCACGTCAAAAATATGGGTCAGACGCTGGCGATTATGCGCAACGGCGACAGGGTCGTCGTCAACATGGTCGCCCAGATTGAAGCTGTCGAACGGCGCCAGACTGACGCCGCCCGCACGAGTGGTCACACAGGCCCTGATGCCTGCCGGCGCAGGCCAGTCAGGAATCAGGTAGGTGTTCACCCGATGAATGCCTCACGGTCTTGCTTGAGCAGCGTCAGTAACCAGACAAAATCGTCCGGCAGTGGCGATTCCCAGCTCATGCGCTTACCGGTCGTCGGATGATCCAACTCAAGGAAGCGCGCATGCAATGCCTGCCGCGGGAAGTTTTTCAGGGATTCGACCATCGTCACACTGGCTGCCGGCGGGATACGGAAGCGACCGCCATAGGCAGGGTCTCCGACCAACGGGAAGTTGATGTGGGACATATGCACACGAATCTGGTGCGTGCGACCGGTTTCCAG
The DNA here is from genome assembly GCA_040385125.1 of Pseudomonadota bacterium. GTDB lineage: Bacteria > Pseudomonadota > Gammaproteobacteria > Pseudomonadales > Pseudomonadaceae > Aquipseudomonas. The sequence continues at coordinate 4,146 of JAZKIA010000074.1, forward strand.
CTTGACCCGCACATGGGTGTGGGAACGGAAACGCTCAAGCACACGGTAATGACTCACCGCCTGCTTGCCGCCTTCCATTACCGCCATGCGCTGGCGTTGCTGGCCGTGACGACCGATGGGCGCGTCGATCTTGCCCCCGGCGGTGACGACACCAATAACAATGCACTCGTAGATCCGGCTGACACTGCGGCTCTGCAACTGAGTAACCAGTTGCGTCTGCGCCTGTATGGTCTTCGCGACCACCATCAGACCTGTGGTGTCTTTGTCCAGACGATGCACGATCCCCGCACGCGGCACATTGACGATGTCCGGTACGTGAAACAGCAACGCATTGAGCAAAGTGCCGTCGGCATGCCCTGCAGCCGGGTGCACCACCAGGCCCGCAGGCTTGTTGATGACCAGGATGTCATCGTCTTCGTAGACGATGTCCAGGGGGATGTCTTGGGCGACCCACTCACCCTGGGCTTCCTGCTCGGCAGTCAACTCCAGGATGGCACCACCATGCACGATGTCACGGGGACGTATGACGTCTCCATCCACAGTGAGGCGGCCGTCTTTGATCCAGGCGGAAAGGCGCGAGCGCGAGTGCTCAGCGAATAATTGTGCGGCGACTTGATCGAGGCGTTGGCCACCCAGTTCGGACGGCACCTCTGCGCGAAGTAGAATTTTCTCGGACATGCTCATCAGGACGGCGCCAAGCCTTTGGTTTCGGCTGCGCGCTTGTGGTTAAATACGGCGTCTTTTGCCCCGAGGCTTTTCACGGGGCGCTCATCATAACAGGACGGACCCGCCCAAGACAGCGGCCGTCATAGGGACGCAAGCCGCCATGCAAGTGAGACACCTGCTGCTGATCGCCATCCTCGCACTGACCGCCGCTTGCTCGTCGAAGGAAGTTGTTGACGACAACTTGAGCGAAGTCGAGCTGTACCAGCAGGCGCAGGCCGACCTGGATAACCACAGCTATACCAGTGCTACCACTAAACTCAAGGCTCTGGAGTCGCGCTACCCGTTTGGTCGCTATGCCGACCAGGCCCAGCTCGAACTGATCTACGCCTACTACAAAAACTCTGAGCCGGAAGCCGCCAAGTCTGCTGCCGAGCGTTTTATCCGCCTGCATCCACAGCATCCGAACGTCGACTACGCCTACTACCTGAAAGGCCTGACCTCGTTTGACCAGGATGTTGGCCTGCTGGCGCGCTTCCTGCCGCTGGACATGACCAAGCGCGACCCTGGCGCAGCCCGCGACTCTTACAACGAGTTCGCTCAGCTCACCAGCCGTTACCCAAACAGCCGTTACTCACCTGACGCCAAGCAGCGCATGATTTATCTGCGCAACTTGCTGGCGGCGTACGAAATTCACGTTGCCGACTACTACCTGACTCGTCAGGCCTACGTAGCCGCTGCCAACCGTGGTCGTTATGTAGTTGAGAACTTCCAGGAAACCCCTTCGGTTGGTGACGGCCTGGCGGTGATGGTTGAGGCTTATCAGCACATGCACCTTGATCAACTGGCCAACACCAGCCTCGAAGTGCTTAAAGACAACTACCCGAACCACCCAAGCCTGGTTGATGGTCAGTTTGTGCCACAAGCCCCAGAGGCGGACAACCGTTCGTGGCTGAGCAAGGCGACTTTAGGCCTGATCGAGTCCAGCGCCCCGCTGCCACCGGGTGAAACCCGTGCCAACCAGGACGTACAAAAGCAGTTCCAGGACGCCAAAGATGCAATTCCTGCCGAACTGAAGCCAAAAGACGCCGACGGCAACATCATCGAAGCGCCTGAAGCTGAAAGCGAAAGCAAAAGCCGTTCGTGGCTCAGCTACATGACCCTGGGCCTGTTCGACTGATCGTTCAACCCATAAAAAAGAGCCCTGCGGGGTAATGCCAGTCAGTTAAGCGAAAAAGGTCTCTGTAGGAGCGAGCTTGCTCGCGATGGTCGCTAACGATAACGCATGTGTTGTTGGATAAACGCAGCGTTTTTGAAACCATCGCGAGCAAGCTCGCTCCTACAGGTTCAGATCATATTGTCCTTAACTGATCGGCATTACCCTGCGGGGCTCTTTTTTTGTGTTTGATTTAGCAACCGCTGATTACGCTGTGCGCTTGCCATGTCCTTGGCTAAACTGACGCATCTTTTCTCCAATAGCGAATAACCATGCTTCGTTTACTGATTTGGGCTGCTCTGATTGCTGCTGGCGTATGGCTCTGGCGCAAATACAAAGCCAACATTGCGGCGACCAAAAAACCAGTCGACCCAGGCGCTCGCCCCATGGTTCGCTGCGCTCACTGCGGCGTTCATTTGCCCCGTGACCGCGCACTGAGCCAGCAACAAGAGTGGTACTGCACTCAGAATCACCTGGAGCAAGGGCCAAAACCGCGAGGTTAAACCAGCGCGAACACAGACCTGTATCTGCTGCCGAAGGCTGCTCCAGCGCGCCCCCTGACTGTGGAACTGTCTCAAGACAGTTGCTCCTACGAGACCTCATCAAGGCCGACTGGGGACTGCGCGTAGGAGCTGCTGAGGCACGAAAGCTGCGAGCTGTTGATCTTTCGTGCAGACAACGCGTCAACGTCAAAAGATCGCAGCCGTCGTTCCTCGGCAGCTCCTACAAAGTCAGGGAGTCGTCTATTAAATCCTCCCCACAGGCGCATAAGGCGTCGGGTCGATAATCGGCTCACGCCCCAGCAGCAAGTCCGCGAATAACTGGCAGGATGCGGGCGCCAGCACCAGGCCGTTGCGGTAGTGCCCGCAGTTGAGCCACAGGCCGGTAAAGCCTGAAACACGGCCAATATACGGAATCCCTTCAGGCGAACCTGGCCGTAAACCTGCCCAATGCGCCACCGGCTGTGCATCAGCCAAAGCCGGAATCAACTCAATTGCCGAGGCTTTCAGGCTATCAAGGGCTGTTTGTGTCGGCGTTTTGTCGAAACCTTCGTGCTCCAGTGTGCTGCCAATCAAGACATGACCGTCGCGGCGCGGGATCGCATAGCGTCCTTTTGCCAGCACCATGCATGACAAAAAGTCAGGCGCGCACTTGTACAAAATCATCTGCCCCTTGACCGGCTCCACCGGCAGCTCAATACCCAGACCGCTCAACAGCTCACCGCTCCAGGCGCCCGCCGACAGCACCACTTCGTCACCACGAATCTCACCCTGCGTCGTGCTCACACCGGCAATTTTTTCGCCCTCGCGAATGAAACCCTGAACTTCGCAGTGTTCGTGGATCGTGACATTGGGCATGGCCTGCAACGCGGCTTTTAACGATTTAACCAGACGCGGATTACGCACATTCGCTACATCGGCCATATAAATCGCACGCGTGAAGCCAGTCCCCAGCACCGGTACGACACCTTCAACCGACGAGATATCCACAGCACTCAATGGCCGCCCCTCACGCTTGGCCCAGGCCAGCGCCTCAGTCTCATCATCCAGATCAAGCCAATACAGACCGGTCGTGTGCACTTGCGGGTCAATGCCCGTAGAAGCAAACAAGCGCTCAGCCAACTGCGGGTAGAAATCTTGTGACCAGTGGGCCAGCGCCGTAACCGCGCCGTTGTAGCGCCACGGATAGAGCGGCGAAACAATGCCGCCACCCGCCCATGAAGACTCCTGGCCGACTTCGCCACGGTCCAGCAGAATCACCTGCTCGACTTCAGCGGCCAGATTAAACGCAGTCAGCAGGCCAATAACCCCACCTCCGACAATCACTACCCGTTGCTGCCTAGCCATCTGTCAATCCAGCCCATCATTCAAAATAAATCGTTAGCGCCCCCAACACTGCTGCAGTGTCAGGTCCGGGGAGGCTTGGGTAATCGTGGCCAAGCCGGTGTGGGCCAGCGTGAAGTCCCCACAGGAATCAGCCGCCATTGACGCATCTTCTTTGCGGGTCGCCGTTAGCAAGAACGTGTGATCTGCAAGATCGGACGTAATTCTGTAGTACTTGTTACCTGAACTAAGGTCTTGTGCGTCCGTGTATACACCGTTTTTAGCGTAAAAACGCTCAAGACTTTGGGCATGCTCCGACAATAGAACGACGATTTGAGAGCGGTAAGCCCGCTTCACATAATCGCTGTACAGCGGATAAACAAACGCGCCAAGGATACCGACGATCGCCACTACGATCATCAGTTCGATCAAGGTAAATCCTGTTCCACGCCTATACATTGCGCACCCCCTACTGAATTTGCCGCCACATGGTCCTGCGAAAGTACGGGGGTGAACTATCGCCACCCCCTTGGTAATGGCCATAAATACTTTCCAGTACCGTGCGTGACTGACCACGCAAGCCAATCCCCGTAACTCGGTACAACCTGGTCGAAGTCGTCATCGGCAAATCGGGCGGGGCAATACTCCGGCCAAGGCTCTGAATGCCATACAGCCCATCCGGGGTTTGTATCCAACGCACACCAGAGATTGGATCAATGCCTGGAGACAGCTGAGTGCGCGACACAACAGGAGGGTTACAACTGGCCGGAGAGGTACAAGCAAGTACACCAGACCACTCAATCTGTAGCCAGGACTCACCGCGACGCAACGCAGATTCCGCTGCCTGAAAAGAGTGATTGACGTGCTGAACACTGCCCGCCAGTTTTTCTTGCTGCGCCGCACTGATCATTGAAGCGACGCCTATCAGACTCAGTAACAGCAAGAAAACCAGGCTGACCAATAACGCCATGCCGTTCTGTGAGCGCGAGAAAAGAGGCATGAGGCGTTCTAAACCAGTCGATTACGTAACGCGACAACCAGGTGATAAACCTGATCTTTCACCCGTGCCCCGGGATCTCTCAACGTCAGAGCAATGCGAACGCTGCGGATACTGGTCATGTCGGCAGGGCTGGTTTCATAGCGCAAAACTGGCTGTGAACTCGCCGGGATGGCCACGCCAAAACTCACGTCAAACGCAGCTACATTGTCCAGAAGCACCGAATTATTGAGCCCGGACCTCAACTGCCCACGTTCAAAATGGTAAAACACCCGACGCATGGGGAAGCCTGTTTCACCCGGAGCCAGCGACAATCGTGCACCACGATAAGCCTGAGCGAAGGTCGTACAGTCTGACACCACGGTCCAGTCTGGCCGCCCCCCCTGTAGCCCTACATCAGCACTAATCATGTGCAACGATCTCGAACTGCCAGATCCTTGCCAAGAGATAGGCGCTTTAAATGCCGAAGGCGCGTCAAGAATGCGCTCAACCGCCAGGCAGCCAAACATGCCCACCATGCGGATTTCCTGCGCCATTTTGCTCAACACATAACGTGCGTCCTCTTGCAGCAGCGCCGATGAACGCTGGCTCGCATACGTGTCACGAGCACTTAGAAAGACCTGGGCAAGACCCAGCAACACCAGCACACCTAATGCCAGCGCCACCATCAACTCAATCAGGCCAAAACCTGCACTCGGGCGGTTCATGAGACGGCCACTGGCGTATCGGCAACCAGTTGGCTGCTCAAAACGAATGATTTCATGGAACCATCACGCTGCTCGGCGCGAGTATCACTCCATTGAATGCTGATGCTTACACGCCCATTACTGACCGCAACGGTGCCATTGCCGGTCTCCCCTGCGAATTGACGGATATTGCGTTTGAAGTCACTCAAGTCCTGGCTGACAACACTGCTGCTACCCGCGTTGGCACGCATGCGATCCAGCAGGTCGTAGGCAATAAAACTGGCTTGAGTACTCTTCAGAGCACTATCGGTGTATTTGAGGGCATTGAGTTGGATGCCAGCAGCCCCCAAAACACCGATCGCCAGAATCAACATCGCGATCAACACTTCAATCAGAGTCATCCCTGCTTGCTGGCTTTTACACAATCGAACCATCGGAGCCATCCCTGTGCATAGGTGAAGCGGCACATCCTGCGCCGCCATGCCAAAAGCCTAGTCGCGAACGCAGCGCCTACCTGTAGGGCCAAGCTAAGCCGGTCAGTCATATTTCTCTCATGGCTTCGTGAGACAAAACCCCATAAACACGCCGATACCGCTCCTTAAGCTCAGTCCTTCCTGACTGTGGGAGCGAGCCTGCTCGCGAAACGCTCAAGAACATCGCGATTATCGGGCAAATACGCGGTATCTCTAACGACCTTCGCGAGCAGGCTCGCTCCCACAAAGGCACAGCTCGCTTAAGTGAACAGCCTTGCCCATAAACACGCTGTAATTATTGCCGCAGCTCAGCACAGTTTGATCGCCTATACCTAAGAAGCACTCACAGCCACAGGCGTCCAGGGAGGACATTGTGTATCAACGAGGCATGGGACTGATTCAGTTACTGCTTACACTGCTGATCGTGGCCGTAACGGCCCGATTTGCCAGCCCGGCTTATAGCTCGCTCACCGAGCACCAACGCCGGCAGGTTACTGCCGAGCAATTGACCAGCAGCCTGCGCAATGCGCGCACCGAGGCGCTGTTACGCCAGCAACCTGTAGTCATTCATGCTCGGGGGGAGGATTGGAGCCGGGGATGGAGGGTCATTCTGGATCTGAGCGGCCGAGGTCATCTCGACCAGAACAACCCGGTGCTGCTCGAAACACAAGGCAACATACGCATACCGATTGCGGGTAATACGCCGGTTAAACACTACATTCGATTCAACCCTCTGGGTGAACCGCTATTCAGTGGAGGGGCGTTTCAGGCAGGAACGCTGCATATTTGTCAGGCTAAAACTGCCATAAGCCACTATCAGGTGGTGCTCGCAAAAAGCGGGCGCATCAGCCTGCGCAACGATCAAGCTGCGCAGGCATTGTGCGCCATGACTTAAAGCAGCGAGCGAACGCGCAGCTCTTTGGGCATGGAGAACGTAATGTTCTCTTCACGACCGGCCAACTCATCAGCCCCGGTTGCGCCCCAGGCGTGTAACTGCTGAATCACACCACGCACCAGCACTTCAGGTGCCGAAGCACCCGCCGTGATACCAATGCGCTCTACGCCATCAAACCAGCTTTGTTGCAGGTCCTCGGCACCGTCAATCAGGTACGCCGGCGTCGACATGCGCGCGGCCAACTCTCGCAGCCGATTGGAGTTGGAGCTGTTAGGGCTGCCCACTACCAACACCACATCACACTCATTAGCCAGTTGTTTGACGGCGTCCTGGCGGTTTTGGGTGGCGTAGCAAATGTCATCCTTGCGCGGGCCACCAATGGCCGGGAAACGCGCGCGCAAGGCATCGATCACACGACTGGTGTCGTCCATCGACAAAGTGGTCTGGGTGACAAACGCCAGTTTTTCCGGATTGTTCACCTGCAGGTTGGCGACGTCATTTTCATCCTCGACCAGGTAAATCGCGCCGCCATTACCGGCGTCGTACTGCCCCATGGTGCCTTCAACTTCAGGATGGCCGGCGTGACCGATCAAGATGCACTCCCGGCCATCACGGCTATAACGGGCGACTTCGATATGCACCTTGGTGACCAGCGGGCAGGTAGCATCGAAAACTTTAAGGCCACGGCTTGCCGCTTCGGTGCGCACAGCCTGGGAAACGCCATGGGCACTGAAAATCACAATAACGTCGTCCGGCACCTGATCCAGCTCTTCGACAAAGATCGCGCCACGGGAGCGCAGGTCTTCGACGACAAATTTGTTGTGCACCACTTCGTGGCGAACATAGATAGGCGGACCGAATACTTCCAGGGCGCGATTAACGATTTCAATCGCACGATCCACCCCAGCGCAGAAGCCACGGGGGTTGGCGAGTTTGATGTGCATGCTAGGCCTCGTGGGACGCGCAAAAAAATAATACCAATCAGGCCCGGCCGCAGCCGGGCACTGAATTACAGCGCTTTGACGTCTTTGATTTCCACGTCGAAGGTCAGGGTCTTGCCTGCCAGCGGGTG
>JAZKIA010000075.1:0-60002 GCA_040385125.1 Pseudomonadota bacterium
TGCCAAAAGACCTGCCTGAATTCATCGAAGTTGACCTGGCTAACGCCGAAGTCGGTTCGATCATTCACTTGTCGAACATCACCGCCCCTAAAGGCGTTGAATTTGTAGCTCTGGCTCACGGTAACGACCTGGCAGTAGCCAACGTTCACGCGCCACGTGTTGCACCAGAAGCCGCTGAGTAATTCATTACTCTGTGTGCTGGAGTTATGAGAAACATCGCGAGCTAACACGCAGCGAGTAAAGCGGACAAGATCGCGAAGTTTACTCATGTAAACCCGCTTTTTTGTCCGTTTTCGCCGCTGCACCGCTAGCAGCGATGTTATCCACAACTCTATAGAAGGGCCCTTGTCGTGACCGCCATAAAACTGATCGTTGGCCTGGGAAATCCAGGCACCGAATACGAACAGACCCGGCATAACGCAGGGGCCCTTTTTGTTGAGCGTCTCGCGTCGGCGAACGGGGTCAACCTCGCTGCTGATCGCAAATATTTTGGCCTGACCGGGCGCTTCAGTTACCAGGGTCAGGATGTTCGTCTGTTGATTCCCACCACCTATATGAACCGAAGCGGCCAAGCCGTTGCGGCGCTTGCCGGTTTCTACCGTATTGCGCCTGAGTCCATATTGGTGGCCCACGACGAACTCGATCTCCTTCCCGGTGTTGCCAAGCTCAAGCTCGGCGGCGGGCATGGGGGTCATAACGGATTGCGCGACATCATCGCGCAACTGGGAAACAACAATAATTTCTATCGTCTGCGGCTCGGCATTGGCCACCCAGGCGTCGCCAGCATGGTGTCCAACTTTGTTCTGGGTCGTGCGCCACGCGCCGAACAGGAAAAACTGGACGCCAGCATCGATTTTGCCCTCGGCGTGCTGCCGGATATCCTCGCCGGGGAATGGAACCGTGCGATGAAAAACCTGCACAGCCAGAAGGCCTGACTCTTTATCCGAGGGGAAACACCATGGGATTCAATTGCGGCATCGTCGGCCTGCCTAACGTCGGCAAGTCCACCCTGTTCAACGCCCTGACCAAGTCCGGTATTGCGGCCGAGAACTTCCCCTTCTGCACGATTGAACCGAACACCGGTATCGTGCCGATGCCCGACCCACGTCTGGATGCACTGGCAGCCATCGTTAACCCTCAACGCGTATTGCCGACCACCATGGAGTTCGTCGACATCGCGGGCCTGGTTGCTGGCGCATCGAAAGGTGAAGGCCTGGGTAACAAGTTCCTGGCCAACATCCGTGAGACCGATGCTATCGCTCACGTAGTTCGCTGCTTTGAAGACGAAAACGTGATTCACGTTTCCAACAGCGTTGACCCTAAGCGCGACATCGAAATCATCGACCTTGAGCTGATCTTTGCCGACCTCGACAGCTGCGAAAAGCAACTGCAGAAAGTCGCGCGCAACGCCAAAGGCGGTGACAAGGATGCAGTCGCTCAAAAAGCCCTGCTGGAACAACTGATCGCCCACTTCACCCTGGGCAAGCCGGCTCGCAGCCTGATCAAGAACATGGACGCCGATGAGAAGCAAATCATCAAAGGCTTCCACCTGCTGACCACCAAGCCGGTGATGTACATCGCCAACGTGGCTGAGGACGGCTTCGAGAACAACCCGCTGCTCGACGTGGTGTTGGCGATTGCCGAAGAAGAAGGCGCCATCGTGGTGCCCGTCTGCAACAAGATCGAAGCAGAAATTGCCGAGCTTGAAGACGGCGAAGAAAAGGACATGTTCCTTGAGGCCTTGGGTCTTGAAGAGCCTGGCCTGAACCGTGTGATCCGTGCCGGTTACGAAATGCTTAACCTGCAAACCTACTTCACCGCCGGCGTTCAAGAAGTACGCGCCTGGACCGTTAAAGTAGGCGCTACGGCTCCGCAAGCAGCCGGCGTGATTCATACCGACTTCGAAAAAGGCTTTATCCGCGCCGAAGTTGTCGCGTACGACGACTTCATCCAGTACAAGGGCGAAGCCGGAGCGAAAGAAGCCGGTAAATGGCGTCTGGAAGGCAAGGAATACATCGTCAAAGACGGTGACGTCCTGCACTTCCGCTTCAACGTGTAAAACACTACACGTACAAAAAACCGCGCCCAGGCGCGGTTTTTTTTGGTCTGTCGCATTGTGAAAAATAGCCCGCCAGATACACAAACCGATGTAAAAAAACACGCAGAAACGAATAGAAACCAAACAAATAACACACTTAACAAACTGTAAAAATAGAACCTCTCAACAACTAACACACTCACATTACAAAAAGTTACCGGCAACTTAGGACAAAACCTACACCAAGACAAGATAAAAGCGCTCAAGTGAAATAATTCAGTCACACAGGAGAAACCTTATTATTTGAGCAAGGTCAAACACTCGATATTGCAACACCAGCGCCCAATGACAAGCACAAGAACTTCCTGTCTACTTAAGGCCCTACTGTGAATTAACCATTTATTAAAAATCTCATCCGCTATTTCCCACCGAGAGAACGCCTATGAAATTCTTCTATAAAACAGTGCGCAATCTGCAAAACCGTTAAGAGATAACACCCTGCTGGAGTAAGAACAATGGCGTCTTCCCGTCAAAATGATAGCACTCATAATTCATATCAATTTGAAGACCCCGAGCTCGACGCAACCGTCAAGAGTACAGCACCCCTTAAGATTGATATCTTGCTACACGGTGAAACCGGTACAGGCAAAGATACCTTGGCTGAAAGAGTTCATTATTTATCAGGACGCCGAGGTCATTACATCGCCATAAACTGCGCCGCCATTCCGGAGGGCCTGGCTGAAAGCCAATTGTTTGGTGTCACCCACGGGGCCTTCACTGGCGCAGTCCAATCGCGGGCTGGCTTTATTGAAGCGTCTCATATGGGCACGCTGTATCTCGACGAAATCGACAGCATGCCACTTGCCCTGCAGGCCAAGTTATTGCGCGTGCTGGAGACTCGGGGCGTCGAACGATTGGGGTCGACCAAATTCATACCGGTAGACATGCGAGTGATCGCTTCGGCCCAATCCTCGCTGCCCGACATGGTGGAACAAGGCACCTTCAGACGCGATCTGTATTTCCGGCTTAATGTGGTCAGCTTGCACCTGCCACCTTTGCGCGAACGCCGCGAACAGATCATTCCCTTATTTATGAGTTTGATTCAGCGTGAAGCCGATCTTTTCAACTCATCTATACCACTCCCGAGTACTTCGCTACTTCAACAACTTGTCTGCCATGACTGGCCAGGTAATGTCAGAGAGTTGCGTTCAACCGCAAAGCGACTTGTGCTGGGACTGGCACCGTTCTCGAACTGCACAGGTACAGAAGACGATTGCGAAATGAAATTGAAGGCGCGCTTGCAGCAAATAGAAAAGCTGATTATCGAGGACTCCTTGCGCCGCCATCTGCACAGCATCGATGCCGTTGTACTTGAGCTTGGCATTGCCAGGCGCACGTTGTACCACCGAATGAAACAATTGGACATTGCCTAGCTCACACTCACTGGAACCAAGTGACGGCATCCACCACTCAGTCAATGAACCGGCCGGTTGACTCACTCTTCTTTATTCTGCGTTGGAGGTATTTTCATGATTGGTGCACTTTCTATATTGGCGCCTATTGCCCTGCCGATTATCAACACCGTTGTTGATGCTCTCGGCAGCCTGGCAAAAGGGGCGGTAAACAATGCGGTAGACACGGCAACCTCAACGACCAAATCATTGTTGAACGATTCGATGTCGTCGCAAAAAAACAATCAGATCACCTACTAAGCCTTAGAAAGTCAGCATGACTGCGGAGAGACATCATGATTGGAATTATCGGCAGCCTCATTGGGGGCCTCATGGGAGGCGGTGCTAGAAGCAGTAGCACGACAGACCCACTTGAAAGGCAAAAACAGTACGCGCTCCAAATGGAAAACAGACAGGCTGACGCTGCCATTATGAAAATGGGCAATGACACCAGAAACGCGATCGCTTCCGGCGTCATGGACTCCGCGAACAAAGCGAACAACACCATGAGCAGTACCGCCAAAGAGATTCGCTACTAATCCATTCACATTCGCCCCTCCCGTAGGAGCTGTCGAGGCACGAAGGCTGCGAGCTTTTGATTTGCGCGTTATTGAGGTCAAAAGATCGCAGCCTTCGGCAGCTCCTACGCCCCCAGTTTGCTGGACGGTCCAGCCACACCCGCTTGAGGTCTTATATGAATATTAATATTCACACTGCCCAGCCCTTGGCGCCACCTTCTTCCCCACCGCGCCATGTACCCGAGACGTCCGATATCAACTGGTTTAGCGCCTCGCTCAAAACGCCCGCCTCTGGGCCAGTCAATAACACCCCTTCTGATAACCATTTCGCCCCGTCGCTGAGCCAGCGTTCAGAGCTGTTGCAAGGCCTCTCGGACCAAGCTGCACGGCGACTGCAAAAAGTCAGTAACAGCACCGACCCGGTAGACATGATCAGATCAACCCGGGCGATGTCGGCGTTTCATCTGGAGACGGTATTGACCGCCAAGATGATCAGCAAGACATCGCAAGCCATAGAAAAGCTCACCAACCTTTCTTGAGGAGTTGCATGCTGTCGCGCCTTGCCAAGAGCGTGTTTTGTCTGTTCGTCGTATTGATAGCCGGCTGTGGTGAGAGTGTAGAACTGCATCGGCAACTGTCCGAACAGGAGGCCAATGAGGTCATTGCCGAACTTGCCGACAAACACATCCAGGCCCAAAAGATCCCCACCAAAACCGGTGTCGCAGTGCGCGTTAATACGCCCGATATCAGCCGGGCTATTCATACGCTGACGGCCGCCGGGCTACCACGTGCGACCCGCTCAACCCTGGGCGACATTTTTCGCAAAGAAGGCGTCATATCTACACCGCTGGAAGAGCGCGCGCGGTATCTCTACGCCCTGTCACAAGAGCTCGAAGCCACGCTGTCTAAAATAGACGGGGTGATTGTTGCTCGTGTGCATGTGGTACTGCCTGAGCGAGTAGCGCCAGGGGAACCTGTTCAACCAGCATCGGCATCGGTGTTTATCAAACACGACTCACGACTGGACCCCGACAGCATTCAATCACGCGTAAGGCGAATGGTTGCCAGCAGTATTCCAGGCATGGCTTCTGCCATAGACAACCCACACAAAATAACCACCGTTTTTGTTCCGTCTGCCGCTTATATAGAGAAGCAGCAACTGGCCTTCTTCGGGCCTTTTCTCGTGCCTGAACATAACCTCGGGTTCTGGAAAAGCGTATTTTTTTGCAGTCTTCTCGGGCTCATCCTGACGCTGATTGCGACAGTCCTGGGTCTTAAAAGAGTCTTTCGATCCCCCCCACCTGCAGACCGCACGCCATGAGCGAAAGCACGCGTTGGATGCAGTGGTGGGCACATCCCTGGAGCCACGCTCACCCGGACTGGCCTGACGGCGGCCTGGCAGGCTGGCCGCACGAGCACGTGCATGCCATGGCCCGCAACCAACACGCTCGCGCCGCCAAGGCCTTCGCCATCGAGCCGTGCCTGCCCTGCCGCCCCTTTCCGGCCTTGCTGTATCTGGCCTTTGCGCAATCGTCGCAGCAAGACTTTGTGCTCGCGCTGGTCGACCACACCTGTCGCCCTTCGCGCCCAACCTGCTTGAACGCAGAGCAGCAGCTCGGGTGCCAACGCTTGGCCAAAGCATTGCGTGCGCACACATGGCTGGAGCAAAAAGATGACCCATTGCAGCTTTTACGCGCCTGGGTTGAGCCCGCGATATGGCAACGCTTGCGCCTGCGTTTTGCTTGTCCGCGCATCATGGCACTCGAACACCATCCGGTGCTTTCCATTAGCCCAACCAAGCTTCAGGCGTTTTGGCAAGCGATCATCTGGCGCGCGATGGATGGCACGACGTCTACCCATCACACAGAGGCTCACGACCATGCTGGCGCGACGCAAGATTGAACTGCAACCCAACGCTCCCGGACTGCCACACGCTCTGATTACTCGGCAAACGCTCGTCGACTGCGGCCAGGCCCACACGTTGCTCGAGCGCACGCAACATATGGCAGACGAGCTGCTGAGCAAAGCTCAGCAGGCTTCTGACATACGGCTTGAACAAGCCCAGCGTGAGTTCTGGAAACAGGCCAATGCTCAACTGAAACACTGGCAAGGGGAGCACACGGCGATGCACGATGCACTGGAGTCGTGTGCTACCCAAGTGGTTAATCTGGCCTTGCGGCATTTACTCGATGACATACCGCAGCAAACACAAATTGACGCCTTGCTTAAACAACTGTTGCGCGCTCAATGCCCACCGTTAAACGCAACCCTGCGCTGTCATCCACACGCCTATGAAACGATCCGGCAATGGCTAAGCAGCCAGGCCAACAGCCTCTGGCAGCTTCAAAGTGACGAGCGCCTCGACACCCAGGCCCTGGTGCTGGTCACCGCACTTGGTGACTTGCGTCTCGACTGGCCCGCCGCTATCGAGAGGCTGCTGTTACCTGTAACCGCCCATGGAACCGATCTGGTCGGGGCTACCACAGAGTGGTTAACCTAATTCTGGTGGAGAAACCATGGCTTCGTTCGAGAGCATCCAGCGTCGAATTGATAACCGCTATGACCTGGCCCAAAGAAACATCAATGGCATAGCCCAAAACAATCAGGGCAGTCATCAAGACATGATCAGCTTCCTCAATGCCTCACGGCAAATGGCGGCTGCAAGCTTCTCAATCACCGAGCAAAGCAAGTTCAAGCACAGCCTGACCAAAGCCATTATTGATGCTGTGCAATGAGTGGCGAGACACCTTGCCTGCCTGTCTCATTTATTACGTCGGTGCGGGTCAGCGCACTGTTGCTGTGTTTTTTGATGCCCATGACAGAGGCTATGGCTGCGGTCCCCGAGGACTGGAAAAAAACACCCTATGCGCATGAAGCCGTCCACAGGGAGGTGCGCGACTTTCTGCAAGATTTTGCCCATACCACCGGCTTGCAACTACACATTGATGGCCTGCTGGAAGGCACGGTGAATGGCAAGGTTCGCTCCGATACCCTGACAGGGATATTGGACAGGCTGGCTCTGGAGCACCGCTTTCAGTGGTTTGTGTATAGCAACACGCTGTACATCAGCTCACTAAGCCAACAGACATCTGCGCGACTGGAGGTTGCAGACGACGCCGTCGCTGATTTGAAACAAGCGCTGGTTAACATTGGCTTGCTGGATGAGCGTTTTGGCTGGGGCGAACTGCCCGATATTGGCGTGGTGCTGGTCTCGGGGCCAAAACGTTACATAGAGCAAATAAAGCAGTTCAGTCGCAAACGTACAGAGCCCATCGATAAACAGAGCGTTTTGACCTTTGCACTGCAGTTTGCCAACGCAGCCGACCGCCAGATCGACTATCGCGGCGAAAAGCTCATCGTTCCAGGCATCGCGTCGCTGTTGCGCGGTCTTCTCGATTCTCAATCACCGAAGCCTTTGGCCCTTAACGCCGGGGGCCCCGACAACGCCGCCCTATCAAGCGCCTCTGCGCAATTGAACAACCCTCTTTTAAATGCATGGCCGGCACAAACCCCGCCGAGCCTCACCCCCGCTCTCAACGCCTTCGCGCCCGCCGTTGGGAGCAACATTCGGGTCGAAGCGGATGTGCGCAACAACAGTGTGCTGATCTACGACACTCCCCAACGGCTTGCGTTGTATCAAACACTGATTGCCAAACTGGATGTCGCACGCAATCTGGTAGAAATAGACGCGATCATTCTCGATATAGACCGCACTCAACTCAAAGAGCTGGGGATGAAATGGGGGTTTCAGAGCCGTCGTTTCCAGGCCGGGATCAACAGCCATTCGAGCGATACGTCTTCCACGCTGTCCCTCAAAAACCTTGAGCGCTTCACCGCCGAGATAAAGGCACTGCAAGCACGTGGCCTGGCAACAATCGTGTCTAACCCTTCGATCATGACCCTGGAGAACCAGCCAGCCGTTATCGACTTTAATCGCACGCAGTACATTCAAGCCGTGGGTGAAGGTGTTGCCACTATCATGCCGGTAACGGCGGGCACCAGTCTTCAGGCCGTGCCTCGGGTCATCACGGCCAATGGGGCAAATCAGATCCATCTCATCATTGACATTGAAGATGGCAACTTTGCCAACTCCACAACCGGTGACAGCAAAACACCCGATGTCAGAAAGGGAAAAATCAGCACCCAGGCCGTAATCGCCGAGAAACAATCACTGGTGATTGGTGGCTTTCACGTTGCCGAAGAAGTCGATAGTCTCAATAAAGTCCCGCTGTTGGGCGATATCCCCTGGCTGGGCAAGCTGCTATTTACCTCTTCGAATAATGCTAAAAATCGGCGTGAACGCTTGTTCATTTTGACCCCCCGCCTCATTGGCGATCAGGTCAATCCCTCACGCTATCTGCCGCAAGCGGATCAAGCCCATCTGGAGGCCGCATTCGCGCCCTTGGCCCGCCGCTATGCGCAACACCCACCCGAGATCAAACGCACGGATATCGCAGCGACCCTGGCCAATCTGGTCACCGGCCGAATACCCGAAAACTTCACGGCCATGCCGATGCCTGGTGCGCCTGACGCCCTGTGCAAAGTGCCTGCTGCGTTGAAGGTTGATCCCGCTAACAGCCAATGGTACGAGAGCCCGGACTACAACGTGGCCGTGCTCATCCTGCAGAACCAGAGTCATGATCGCGTGCGCATCGATGAAAGCGAGTGCAGCAACGAGCAGACCTTGGCGGTGAGTGTATGGCCTGCCCCATGGCTGGCGCCCGGGGAAAAGGCTGAAGTTTTTATTGCTTCGCGCCCTGCCAGCGACCTTGAACACAAACCTGCACAGCGAGCGTCTTTACTTGCCCCGCCAAGGAGTGCTCTTCCATGACTCGACTGATCAGTGCGGTGGTGGCCGCAGGTATCGTGCTTTTACTCCAGGGCTGCACAACCCATTGCCGCGGCAACTCATGTGCCCGCCCGGAATCCAGTGCCAATGCACTGGTCATCTGGTGGCCCTCGCACATGCGGGCCGACACCGGCGCGCACGCTCAGCCGTTGGATCACCAAGTAGTATCACTTGAGCGATAAGCCTCTAGTACTCTGACCTGCGGGCAGTCCGGATATTCTGCTCGCGAAGCTCAGGGTTTAGATCAATAACCCCGGGGGTAGACACCACATCATTGCGTGTCATGCGCAGGGGCACATCAGCCTGTGAGCCATACTCAAACACCGTATCAAACACTTTCTGAGAGTGAGTGAGCGATGCCGTGCTTGAGAGGTTGAGCACCGGTAACGCTAGCGCCATGCCATGACTTCGACTTGCCTTGCCGCTCACACTCATGTTTTTGATCCGCAAGTTATCCGGGTTTTTCAGCGCCAGCTCGATATCCTGACGCGCATCTCGACCGTCAGCCACGCTGTTTTCAATCATCCGTAAAACATCCGGCTTAACCTCTAACCTGATACTCGCCGAGGTGCCGGTACTGCGCTCCAGATCTTTAATCATTTGAGCCACGAGGGGCTGCTTTTTCATCAGCTCGACAATGGCCGTCTTGTTCGCCACTGCCGCGTCGTCCATCCAGGAATGTTTTGCGTCGCCACTCAACCCCACGTACGTCACCGTACTTTCAACGGACGTCAACGCACGTTTGCCCTCTGTGACCAAACGCTGCTGCTGAAGCAGCGTGTTCAGTCGGTTCCTGAGCACAAAGTGCTCTTCAATTTTAGCCGCCGGTACGGGAGTATTCTCGAACACGTCCTGAAGTTTTTTCAGTTGCGCCTCGATTTCTGCACCCGCCTGAGGAAGCCCCTGTACACCTTGCCTCAGCGGCGCAGAAAAGCGCGAGAGTTCACCCTGCAAGTCACTGACTTGCTGGTGGCTCACTGCTGAAGGCTGCTTGAAGGTAAAACTGAAGGTATGCGCTACCGAGCGATCAAAGCTGATCGAAAGCGCAATCTCGGCCGCTGTAGAGCTTCCCAAGTCAGAACCACCGGACTCAATGTTGGCACCTGTGAGGGTGTTGAAAGGTCCAGCGCCTAACGTCAGCCCTCCTTTGTTGAAAAACTGAAGATCGCCACCTTGAGTCTTGCTGATCTGATCCTGCCCTTGAGTCACGGTGCGACTTTTTTCTCCGTGAAGCAGATTGAGATTGAGGCTCAGCCCCGCGACTGCGCGCACCAAACTGTCCAACTGCCCTCCCCCTTCCTGAAGCATGAAGTGACCACGCCCTTGCACTAAACCAGAGAGTCCCAGATCAACACTGGTTTTCGAACTTTGGCTGCTCGTATGGTCTGTCCCCAGATCCAGCAAGTCATAAACATCTCCCCCTTCACCGACAAGAATGTCCATCATTTTTGAAAAGTCAGCTTGCTTCACGCTGAAACTGACACTTGCGCCCGTATCACGAGCAACCGCAGCGCCGGCCTCAACGCCCACCCTGACTCCGCCCCCCAAACGGTCACCGACAGGCGCGAGTGTTACCCCAGCACCTACAGCAGCTTTGGCCCCTAATGTTGAGTTCGTTTTGATCTCAACATTAACCCCCGTATCGGTTCGAGTCAGGGTCACAGCATTAGCCTTGGCTTTCGAAACACCGACATAAAAATCAAGAAACGGTATTGGCGGTATGCCATAAGCCAACAGCCCAGCCCCCATACTTTTCTCACGAGCCGGGGTAATCGACTGACCACTCTCGGCACGCTGTATTTCTTGCAGCAGCGCCTGCTTGACCCCTTCTTTCCCGCTAACCCCCAATAGGCGGGCAATATGAAAATTCAGTGCTGAGCCCGGAGTACCCAGATCCTTGGCCAGCAATTTGAAGTTGTGATAAAGCCGTTCTGCCTGCCCGTACCCATTGATATTTTGCGAGACTCTTTTATGCACCGGATTGTCATGGTAGGCACTCATAACCCCCTCCAGAGACTGCGCAATCGGCTCCAGATCGGGGCTGCGCCCCTCTAACGTACTAACCAGCAGCCCCAAGTGCGAGAGCGTCTGCGCATGATGAATCAAATCGCTTTCAAGCAACGCCGTGGGGTTCGTCAAGTCCCGCGTGTTGTCAGGTTTGCAGGCTGGCAGAGAGAGGCGCTGAGCTTCGTAACCGCGCAGCAAGGCGGCGGTGGCATTGGCCGTTGAGGGCGACAGGTTTTCGAACGCCTGACGCATTTGAGCAAGGCTTGAAGCAGAGGTTTGTTTCTCACGGCCAGTGCCTGGCACAGCAGGCGCCAGAAGCCCCCGGACACCGCGCAAATCACCCAATTTGATCGCCGCCGAGCGGCTATTTTTTTCTACCAGCGCAAGTGCATCCTTGAGTGTGCTGACCACGGCCTGCGTTAATTCTGAGCCACGCACCAGATCAAGCCGCGCCATCATGTCCAACCCTGCTGGTTTGGCATTTGCCAGCGACTTGAGCTGGCTGCGCACTCTCTTATCGGCGTCGTAAAGCCCTTCCATACCAGCACGCCCGTTGGGGCGATGCTGGATGCCGCCTAGTGGTTGCATATGGGCCCGCACCCCTTTTAACAGCCCCCGGTTGCTATCAACACCTTCCGTTTTTTGCCCCAAAAAGCCTGAGGTAGCAGCCCAGGATGTTGAGTTGAAATTGCCCTTGATTTCACCCTCTCTCAATATCGAGCTTAAGGACCGAGCGTTTTCCCTGCCCGATGACACCAGCGGCTCCCACTGCATGTGCCCCTGGTCTGAAATGCTCAGTTGCTTGTATTTTTCGCCCCAACGATTCAGTTGGGGATTGTTCTCGCCCCAACTGGCGATCAACTGATTGTCCGCCCCCATGCGCAGCGATTTAAGGCGCTCATTGTCAGGCAACATCACCGGCGTCCAGGCCACCTTGCCGCTGGAAGCGTTTTGCCAATGTGTTTTATCCAGTGTTAACAACTCACCCGCCCGGCTTTGCGCATACAGATTTCCATGAGCGTCCAGAGCCAGCATCTGAATCTGTTTAGGCTCGGCAAACCTCAGGACTGTTTCTTTGCCATCAATATGCGCACGCAGCTGGTGGGTACTGTCAAGGCTGACAAAACACCCGCCATTGACCACTGCAAAGCCGGTGATAACCCGCTGTGCATTACCTGCCATCACGTTGAGCGTGACGCCCCTGCGCGCGGCATTTGGCGCGGCCAAGTCATAGCTGGCCCCCAAGTGAACCGGCTCCTGAGTTTTTTGTGTGCCCAGTGTTTTCAACAGTCCGGCTTGCAGCACATAAGCAAAACCATCCAGGCCTCGTTCCAGATGATCCACATCGACCTGATCCGTGTGATCCCAGCGTTGGGCCGAGGGGTCCCAAGACAGCAATGTGCCGCCTTCAAGCGCAACCTTGCCCCGCGGCCCAAGATCAACGGCCCCTGCCAGCGCACGCAAGTCTGGCCCTGGTATCCCTTTATCAATGACATTAAGCAGCACATCGCTGAGGTTCCAGTCTGCAAGCAAGCAGGCCCTGTCCGTCAGTGGGCAACTGTGAAGTTGCTGATGGCGGTCAAGCAGCAAGGCATTGAGTCGCCCCTCATCGTCATGCATAAAGCCCTTGAAACTGACATCCCCGCCAAGCCTGCGCTCAAGCGCTTCGGTCGGTTCAGGGCGCATTGTCAAACGCCCCCCCTCAGCGGTGTGCAGTTCCCCACGCAGTAACTCACCCTCAGGATTTGAGGCGTACAACACGTCACCCGCCAAGCCGATGCGCATCAGTTGCACAGCTTCGCCCGACTCACTGACCGGCGTGAAACGCCTGCCCGCAGCCTGCCCTGAGCATTGAAAATGAAGTGAGGTGCCACCCGCGGATTGCTCAAGGCTCATCTGCGTTTTAGCGTTAACACTCCTGTCCCTGAGACCCAGCGGCACTTTCATCAGCAAGCCTTCGCGGGTCAATCCAATACGGCTATATGGCTGCGTGTCCTGATCGGCGATCCAGGACAACGAGTCTGGTTCAAAACGGTGTAGATGCTGCTTGATCAAACGAAACTGGCTGCCCTCAGCGGTGGTTTGTATACCGCTGACTTGTCCAAGATGAGCCCGCCCCGGGCTGGTAATAGGGGCCGAGTGCGCCACCAGGGTTCGGCTGCTTTTAAACACAGCGCCAGCCGCGGGCGTGGACTGAATGTGAAACACGCTGAGCTTGTCGTCCACAATGCGCAGCCCTTGCTTCTTGCGCGCAGAGTCCGGGTCCGGGTCCGGGTCCAGCCGGTAGCCTTTGCGCAGTTGATTGAGCTGGTCGGCCATGTTCTGACCGATCGGCGAGCCTTCCACTCTCACCTTTCCATCGTGCAACTTTGCACAAAACTCTAGAGACGACGGCCGGAAGTCACGGAACTTCGTCAATTTCGCCCGTGCGGTGTCACGGCCAGAGGTATCAACAGTCAACGTGCGAGGAGACTTCGATCCAGTAATAGTGCAATCCAGATTTTTTACGACCATAGCGCTCTCGATTCAATCGACTGATGGCCTATGAGTGATTGCAATCGCTCACTCGGTTCCAGCCCATTCAATCAGCGCTGATCGAGCTCTGGCAGTTCCAGGGTTTCACGGCGTGCATCATCATCCAGTTCACGCAGGGTGCGGTAGATGATGGCCACTGCCTGTAACGTCTCTCGGCTAATGCAATCGCCGATCCGCTCGCGATACAACGTACGCGCCAGCCATACACATTGAATGACCGGAACATTGGCGGCCTTGGCTCTGACAATCATCGCGCGCGCTTGAGCGTCAGCGCCCTTTTCGAGCACAACCGGTAACGGGGTCTGCTGAGGGCGGTAATACAGCGCGACGGCAAAATGTGTGGGATTGATCAGCAACATGTCGGCGTCTTCCAGCGGCGGCTGTTGCGCTGAAGACGGCTCCTGAGCCTGTTCCTGGGCCAGCCCCCGGCGCATCATTTTGATATAGGGGTCGCCTTCCATGTCCTTGTACTCCTTGATCATATCGACATACGACATGCGCATGCGCTTGGCAAAGAAGTACTTTTGCAGCACGAGGTCTATCAACGCCAGTACCAGCAACAGGCCAAGGCAGGTATGCAACAAGCGCCGAAACAGAACAATCAGCGCGCTGATATAACCCGGTAAATCGGCGTTGACCAACCCCACCAATGCTCCCAGGGACGGGCCAATCACCTGGTAAAGCACAGCCACGATCAACAAGGCCTTGATCACCCCCGTGAGCAGAGTCATCAGTGACTGTCCCGAAAACATCTGCTTGGCTTGATTGACCGGGTTCAGCCGTTCGAAATCCGGGGTCAGGGTTTCGGGGGCAAACAGAAAACCAAACTGCAACCAGCTGCTGATCAGTTTCATCACAATCGCACCGCACGTCATCAGCAACGCAAAGCCGATAAACACCTGACCTGACGCAACCAGCACTTCTTGCAGCGCGCGGACAAAGGGCTGCCCGATCAATGTCACGGGCAACATCAACAATTGCTGAAGACGCAACATGCTGCTTTCAGCAGACACCAACGCGATCTCACTTAACAGCGCCAGTACCAGCAGTTTGCCTACGTCCTGACTCTGCGCGACCTGGCCTTTTTTTCGCTGGTCCTGGAGCTTTTTTTGGCTGGCTGCGAATTTCTTTTCACCGGAGTCGCTCATGGCACTGGCACCTTGAACAGCAGGCCAAGCGAGTGTTTCAGGTCGCCCAGCAAGCTCATGCGCCCGACAATCAAATCCTGCAACTGCGGCAGGTACAGCAACAAAAAGCACAGACCGGCCAGGCTCTTGGCCGGCATCGACAACACGAATACCTGTAACTGCGGGCTGTAGAGACTCAACAGGGCAACCGCGAATTCAACCATCAGCAGCAGCGCAATAAACGGCGCCGCGTACAGCACCATATGGGTGAACGTGTCGCCGAGCAGTGCACCAAACACCACATAACCATCACCCGCCGGCCTCGGAAACCAGAGCGTCGGCGGCCAAATCAGGTAACTGTCCCAGATCACCTGCGTCAGGCTGCCTAAACCCAGCGTGGTAATCAGCAGCAGAATGCTCAACTCCTTGAACATATGCCCGATAGGCGTGGCGTCCGGGCCTAATGACGGATTGAGTTGCCCGCCGATCAAGGCGCCGCGTTGATTGTCCAGCAATGCTCCAACTGACTCGAACAACCAGAAGGGCATCGCCAGCAACATCCCCAGCAAGAAGCCCAGAATCGCTTCCTTGAGGATCAGCCCGCTCAGGGCCAACAGGCTGTACTCAAACCCCGCAAGGGTGTGATGAATACCCGGCGCGGGCATCAATGCCAGTGCAAAAACGATGGCGTGACGAGGCATCCCGCGCACGTGCTGAAAACAGAAGGCCGGGATCAAATAGAAACAGGGATAAAGGCGCGCCATCGCAATTGCGAGGCTGGGCAAGTATTCAAGGAAGGGTATTGGCGGTGTCATGGCGTGCCTCCTTCATAGCGCCGAGCGGGCGGCCATGTCGAAGGTAAGGTGGGTCAATTGCATCAACTCGACCCCGATCCAGCGCCCGGTCAGCGCCAGCGTGATACCCACCGCCACCAGCTTGATTCCAAACGGTAATGTCTGGTCCTGGATCTGCATCAATGCCTGAATCAATGACGTCAGGACGCCGACCACCACGGCCACAATCAACGGCGGTGCAGACAGCACCACGACCAGCAACATGCCTTGTTTGAATAGCAGAATCGGGTCCATGGGTGCCTCAAAGGTACGACAAAAAAAGACTGTCGAGCAGGCGTGTCCACCCCGACACCAGCACAAACAGCAGTAACTTGAGGGGCAATGAAATCGTCATCGGCGAGACCATTTGCATGCCCAGAGCCAACAGCAGGTTCGACACAATCAGGTCGATGACAATGAACGGGATGTAGATCAAAAACCCAATTTCAAACCCTGCCTGCAACTGCGACAGCACAAAGGCCGGAATCAGCAGGATCAGGTCATCGCGGCGTACCTGTTGCGCCATTTCCGGGGGCCACATGCGCGCGGTATTTTCCAGCAGGTGGGTCAATACATCGGGCTCGGTGTTGCGCGCCATAAAGGCCTGCAAAGGTTTAACTGCCTGTAATCCTGTGTCCTGCAAGGCTTGCACGCTGCTCAAATCCATCGGCGTCTGTTTGAGGTTTTCGGATATTTCATAACCCACCGGTGCCATCACAAACAGCGTCGCGGCCAGTGCAATGCCATACAGGGCCATGCTGGGAGGCACCTGCTGCACACCGATGGCGTTACGGGTAATCATCAAGACGATGCAGATCTTCAGGAATGCCGTACACACCACCAACAGCATGGGCATCAACGACAAGCCACCGAGAAACAGCGCCAGCAGGAATGGATCAACCCCTTGAACGGTCATCGCGAAAAAACAATGCGTGACAATTGCAGGCCGAGACGCCCATCGACCTCCACCAATTGGCCGTGGCCAATGGCGCGATCGCCGTAAAACAGGCCCGCCATGCCTGCGCCATAGCCCTCAATGTTCAGCACCACGCCGGGCGCCAGTTGGCGCAGCTCGCCCAGGCTCAATTTGAGTGTTCCGCAACGTACGCTGAGGTCCAATAACAACTGCTCAAACGGCTCGTCAGCCTCAAGCCCAAACGCCAGTTCATCCTCACGCTCGACTTCGGTGCTGGCGAAAAGAACATCATCCATAGCCACTTCCTCAACAGAACAAATACTCAGGCGTCTAGCGCCGCCCTCATCATCAATTTGCGTGTCCAACCTCAATCGCCCGACATTCAGCTGGCCCCAGCCATCCGCAGTGAATTGCAAACGCTCCAGCAACACCACGTCGCCGCTGTGCAGCGTGCGCAGCTGCTCGACAGCCAATTGCAAAGACCCAAGCACCACCGCGATTGACACCGGAAACTGCTCTGGCAGCGACGCTTTGATTGCCTGCCACGGCCCCGCGTCGTACAACGCCAGCAGCCCTTCAGGCGCCAGCATCAGCCGACCGACACTGCGCGACTGCCCAAGCACAACGCTGACTCGACACTCGAAGGTGCTGGGTTGCACATCTGCAAGCGGTTGCAGGTAGCTGAAGAGCCCGAGCAACTGCGGGCTCATGCGTTGCTGAAAAAAGGCCCAGAACCATGAGGCAGGGTCATTGCCGGTGTTAGCCAAAACTACCGGGCACTCGCCGAACAGGCTGAGAATCACCCCCGCGTCGGTGAAAGTCATGACGCCGCAACCACTCTCGAATGACAGTGCGACGCCGGAGTCCGGCCCTCGGCCCGGCTCAAGCAGCAGCTCGCCGGCCTCGCCTGCAACCTCAAACATAAAGCGCAGGCCGCGCCCCAGTCGGCGATGTGCTGCGACAGTCAGGCTGTCCAGTCGCGGGCATTTGAGAGGCGTAGATGTCATGCCTGGCGCTCCGGTATCAACAGCACCCTGACCGGTTGCCCCAACCTGCGTGCCAGGCTCTGCTGACAACTTTGCTGTTGCTCGCCAAGCCATTGAGACGTAGCCGCTTGCTCGGCCTGTAGCGAGATGGTCCACACCCGGCGCTCATACCGGGCACTGACATGGACCCGTCCGCGACGCGCCAGCTCGATCACAAACTGTATGGGCCACTGGCTGGCGCCGCTCACGCGCAGCAGCAACTGATCGGACACGGCCTGAGCCAGGCGCACGTCAGCGGCTGAGGGAGACACTCGGGAGGTTCCACCAGCCATCAAACCGGCAAACAACTGGCTGTCTGCGACCGAGGCGACGGCTTGCCTGAGATCACGTTCATAATCGCGAGAAGGCACACGCGCTGGTTTCAATTCGATTGGCTGAGTCATAGGCCCTGCTCTGCCAGCAATGCTGACAGTTCCCGTAATTTTTCGACCTGGCGCTGACACGCAGAGGCATGCTGACGAGCGCTCTCAAGTTGCTCAGCCTGCTGGCTCTGTTGCTCGCACAACCCCTGTAACCTCCCTTCTTCACGGGCTGTTGCAACTGCCACCTTGCGCTCCTGTTCACTCCAACTTGCCAGGGCGCGGGGCGACATCAACTGCCCTTGGTGGCGGCCCAACAGTTCAAGCCGTTGCTGAGCTTCATGCTGTCGGGCTTGCTCAACCGTGGTGTGCGCCTGTTCGATACGAACACCCAGCGCCTGCTGTGCCCGCTGGGCGGCATGCACCGCACGCTCAGCCCGTTCGGCCCGGTACCGGCGCAAGTGCTGCAGGGCGGCCAGTTCAATAAGGGACATAAGCCGTCAACTCGCTCAGTTGCTCCAGGGTTGCCAAAAAAGGCGTGGGCTCACGCAAGTCTTGGCGCAGAAAGGCATCCACTCGCTGCCGGCTTTCGACGGCCATGTCGGTCAAGGCATCGTTGCCCGCCTGGTACTCGCCCAGTTTGAGCATCAGCTCAATCTGCTGATGGGCTGACAGCAAGCGCCTTAAAGAGGTCATGCCTTGCACATGCTCAGGGGTTGCCACATTCGTCAGAATTCGTGACAGGCTGCCCAGCACATCAATCGCCGGGTAGTGACCGCGCTCGGCCAGTTTTCGTGACAGCACAATGTGCCCGTCCAGCAAGGAACGAACCTCGTCAGCGACGGGGTCATTCATCGAGTCCTGTTCAATCAGCACGGTATAAATCGCGGTAATCACACCGTTCTGGGTCAGCCCCGCACGCTCCACCAGCCGCGGCAACAGGCTGTAAACCGAGGGCGGCAAGCCGCCACGCCCCAGCGGCTCGCCAGCGGCCAGACCGATTTCACGCTGCGCCCGGGCAAAACGCGTCAGGGAGTCAATCAGCAATAAAACCCGCTGCCCTTTACGCCGAAAACCTTCGGCCAATGCGGTAGCGGTAAAGGCTGCCCGCGCACGCTCCATGCTTGAACGGTCTGAGGTGGCACAGACCAAAACGGCTTTGGCGCGCAGTTCATCATCGAGCTCATGATCAAGAAACTCGCGCAGCTCACGGCCACGCTCGCCAATCAGACCAAACACAATCACATCGCACTCGACGTTGCGGGCGATTTCCGCAAGCAGTGTGGTTTTACCGCACCCGGCACCGGCGAACAGGCCCACCCGTTGACCTTCGCCCAAGGTCAGCAAACCATCGATAGCCCGCACCCCAGTGGGCAGTGCACGGCAGATGCGCGGTCTTTCGGTGGGCAACGGCGCATCACACATCACCGCGCAGGCCTCGTCACAAGTTGATCTGGCGAAGGCCCCCCAACCACTGCCAGTGAGTGGCCGACCAAAGCCGTCAAGCACCTGCCCGAGCAAGTCGGGCCCCACGCGAATTTGGTGCGCCGAACCTAGCCGTTTGACCGCCGCCCCCGCGCAAATGCCTTCCAGGCTGCCCAGTGCGCTGAGCATCGCGTCTTGCTGATCAAAGCCGATGATCTCGGCCAACATCCACGCATCACTGGTTGTCTCGACCTGACACAATTCGCCGATCCGCGCCTGTGGCAAACGGCACTCCAACAACATGCCGTTGACCCGCTGGACTCGCCCGTACAGCGCCACCGGTGAAAAATCAGCCAGAGTCTCCGACTGCCGTTGCCGCCAGTATTCCAATCGTTCCTGAACAGTGATGCTCACCAGTTCACCTCGTAGCGCTGCTTGCCTTCGAACAGCAGTTGGTGATTGTCGATACGTGTCAGCCGCAAGCCCTCAACTTCATCACCCAAAAACACCCGGCGCCCGCCCGCCAACACCACATGGGCTTTTTTGCCACCGATGATCTGAACGATGTTGAAGGGCAGGTTCGGGCTCATTTCACCCACCCGGTTGCTGATCAGCACCGCAGTGCTGAACTGAGCTTCAAAGCGCTCAAGCATCCGCGAGACCAGTGCCGCGTGCTCTTTCAGGACGTTGCCGCGCAGAGTGACCTGACGAGCCGCGACCTCAAGGCTGATGTGATTGCCCAACTCACGCTCGCTTAACATCTTGAGCAGTTGCTGCTGGACCTCATGCGCTGTTTCAAGCAAGCGTTTGTTGTTGGCCACGGGGGCTTGCGAGGTGAGCGGTTGCTCATTGACGGACCACAAGGACGAACCGGCGAACACCAGCGCCAGCACCGCCAAGGCCCAAAACAGCGGGGTTTTCCAGACTTTCGAGGCGGCGCCAGGCACGTCAACAATGGCCGTTTGCGGGTGCGCAAAAGGCACCTCGGCAGGTTCGTCCGGCCAGGCACTGCCTGCATCGGCGACGCACAGCCGAATACCGCCAAGCGAAAACGCAACACCGAGTGCCAGGTCTGCGATGTGCGCCAGGGGTTCGCCCGCCTCGTCCTGCACCAGCCCCTTCTGGGCCTGCACGCTCCATCGACCGTCCATGCAATGCAGTTGCGCATGGCGGGCCTCAATGCCAGGGTCGTACAACGCCAGGTCGGCCTCTTCGTGGGCGCCAATCCACCAGCACTCACCAAACAAGGGCAAGGCTGCGCCCTGATGCAAGCCGCTGAGTACCCGCAACTCAAGCATCATGGCGCAAGCCGTCGCACTCAAAATCAAAGCGCCCCAGCACTTTCACTTTTGCCGACCCCATCAATTCGGCAAACGACATCACCGGCACATGGTTGAACTCATCAATCAATAACGTGCGCAACGGGCTTCGAAGATCGTGCGCGACCAGCAACACACGCTTTTCGAGAATCCGCTGTGCAAACGCTTCTTTGAGCAGCTCCACCAACAGCGTGCTGTGATCGCTGTCCAAGGCAAAGAACACTCCGGTCTGGGTCTGGCGTAACGCCTCGCGAAAGATGTTTTCGGTCTGTGGCGAAAGCAGCCACGCATGCAGTCCATCCGATTCGCTGTACAGGTGATAAATCTGTGATTTCAAGGCTATGCGCGCATAGTCCGCGAGCGTTGCCACTTCGCGTTCATGCTGACCATACTCGGTCAGTGTTTCGACAATCACGCGCACGGCCCGCAAGGGCACACCCTCACTGGCCAAACGCTGTAACACCGCAGAAAAACGCGAGAGAGGCATCAGGCGTTGCAGTTCTTGCACCAACTCGGGCTGGCTTTGTTCAAGCCAGGAGAGAATCGATTTACTCTCCTGAATCCCCATAAATTGCGGGCCGCTGATCATCATCGCCCGCCGCATGCGTTCGATGATCAAGCAGTGAGCACTGAACGCTTCAACCGCTTCCTGGGCCAGCAGCGGATCATCCGGTTGCAGCCATAACCAGTCTTGTTCATCACGCGATTCACTGCCCCTGAGTGCATCCATCGGTTCACTCTCAAGGCTGCCCCGTATCACGGCTACTCGCTCACCGAAGGTTGCCTTGAGTAAGGGCGCTTCGTGTACACAAAAGCGAAACTCATCCTCTGCCAACGTGGGGCTGTATTCGATTTCAAAGGGGGGCAGTGTCAGGCCAATAGCGGTGACGATACGGTTACGCGTCTGGCGAATGGCATGAATCAGTTGAGTGGTGCGCTCCTGATTCTGCTGCATCAGCGCAAACTGCAAGACATAAGGGCGGGAAGGATCAAAACGTCTCAAGTCCTCCAGGCCGTTGTGTTCGGGGGCGACGGGGGGCGATTCGGCTTTGTCGGGAGCCTCGACCTTCCTGCGTCGCATCCACAGAAAAAGCCCCAGCGAAAAGGTGCCCACAGCAATCACCACAAACACCAGAGTCGGCATACCCGGCAGCGCCGCAAACACCAGCATACCCACCGCAGCAATCATCCAGCTCTTGGGTTCGCGGGTGATTTGCTGCCCGATTTGCGTGCCGATATTGCTCACCGCCGACTGATCATCGGGAGCGACGCGGGTGATGATGATCCCCGAGGTCAGCGCAATAAGCAGGGCCGGAATTTGCGCAATCAGGCCATCGCCAATGGTCAAGACGGCATACAACGAGATGGCGTCCGATGCACTCATCCCGTGTTGCAACATGCCGGTGGAAAACCCTCCCAACAGGTTGATCACTACGATCACCAGCCCGGCAACAGCGTCGCCCTTGACGAACTTCATGGCGCCGTCCATGGCGCCGAACATCTGACTTTCGCGGTTCAGTTGATCGCGTTTGTGCCGGGCCTGCTGGCCATCGATCAAGCCGGCTCGCAAATCACTGTCGATAGACATCTGCTTACCAGGCATGGCATCCAGACTGAACCGCGCCGCTACTTCAGCCACGCGCTCCGAGCCCTTGGTAATCACTAGAAAATTGACGATGGTAATGATCAAAAAAATCACCAGACCGACCGCCAGATTGCCCCCCACCACAAAATTGCCAAAGGCCTCAACAATGTCGCCCGCGTCCTGCTCCAACAGGATTAGGCGGGTCGTGGCAATCGACAGCGCCAGACGAAACACTGTGGTTAGCAGCAGGAGTGAAGGGAACGAGGAAAACGCCAATGGGTTCGGCAAGTAAAACGCGAGGACTATCAATAAGCAGGAAATACAGATGTTGATCGCGATCAGGGTATCGACCAGCCAGGTCGGCAGCGGCACGATGAAGATGAACACAATCCCCAGTACCACCAGCGCCCCCAGCACCTCCCCGCTCTTCGCGAGACTCGCCAGGCCTTTATTGAGCCACTGCGTCAACCTCATCGAAACGGTCTCGACAACCCTTGCTTCGCCAGCCCCACACCCTCGGCATGAGTACGTTCACCCATCAGCTTCAAAAAATCCTGCAGTGTGCCCTGACGGCTTTTTGGATCACTCCACACCGCCAGCGGAAGGCACTGGATCAATGGGTAAACCCGATTGAGCGCGGCCAATTGGCTGGAAGGGCTATCACCGCCAAACTCCCGGCTCAGGCATTGAATTTCATTGTGCTCAATGCCAGTGCCCGCATAACCCAGCAAGCGCTGTAACAAGGTGACCGCCGTGTGTTCGGCCTGCGGTTCAGGGGCTGGCAAGCGCTGAATAAACACGCGACAACTGTTCAAGACAGCGCTCAACTGGCGACAGCTTTGCAGCCCGACCAGCAGTGTGCGCAGCTTGTCGGTCGGCTGTGATGGACACTGGGCAGCGATGTCATCGGCCAGAGCCCGACTCATCATGCCCAGCCCCGCACTGACGCCTTCCTCGCCGAACAGTCCCAGCAATGCCTGCATGATGGTCACTAACGATTGCTTGAGCACCACGCTGGCGTAATACACATTGCGAACCGCCTGGCGCAATGAAGGATCGCCACTGGCTACTTTCAACGCCTGTGCAATGTTCATCCCGGCCTGGATCTGCTGGGCATACAGGGCATTTACTTGCTCTTGAAGGTTCAACGACTGCTGCGCATCACGCTGGCGCCCTTCAGCCTGCGCCTGGGCTGTCACGTGTTGCAACACGACATGGGTTCGCGTCGGATCGTCACCGGTCAACGCCAGCAGGCTTTCGACACTGGGATTTAACAATAACTCCAGGCGGACAAGCCGAGCCAACTGCCCCAGGCTGGCTTGAGCGGGGTGACCGAGCTGTTCATACAACTCGGTCAATTGCTGGATGCTCTGGATTTTCTGCACCTGAGTCTCTACAGCCGCCGCCCGCACGGTTCGCTGCGACAAGGCTTTGCTGCGGCTCTCAACCTGTTGGCTGAACAGCATGCCCACTTCTTCGGCGGCACTTTGCTGGGAAGCCTGTGGTGCCTGCGTTCGCACTTGCGGCGAAGAAAAAGACGGTTTCAGTGCCTGCGCGACATCATTTCGCACGTCAACTTTCATAGGGCTGCCGATCAGAGAAGTATCGATGACCTGTGTGGTCAATCACCGGCAAACGGTTCCCTGGCAATCAATCGCAGTTTTGAAAAAGTTGGCGCACGCCTGAGTGCCGTTATGCAAACACCGGCACAAACCAGCCTGCCACAAAAAACAAATAACTATATAAATCATATAGATACAAGCATTTTTAGCGTTGGCACACGCAATGCTTAGGAGGTCTTCATCGAAACCCTTTCGATAACACCCACCCTGAGGATTAAGTCATGGATCGCACTGACGACGCCGTAGTCACTACGCCTTTAACCGTCTCCCGTAATCACCTTGATCTATCTACAGAGCTGCAGAAAAAGCTGCGCATGTTTATCCACAAACGCGTCCTGAACCCTGAAGATGCAGACGACATTCTGCAGTTAACCTGTCTTGAGGCCTGGCGCAGCCGAGAGCGCTTCAGTGGCCAGGCCACACTCAGCACCTGGATGTGCGGGATTGCACAAAACCTGATTCGCAGTCACTTTCGACGCCTCTACGCAAAGCCGGTGCATTGCGAGTTCGACGAAATACTGTGCCACGGGCAGGACTGCGGCAACGATCTGGACAGCGAGTTTGAGACGCACCGACGACTTGAACTCGCGCTCGCGGCCATCACCCGCTTGCCGGCAGAAATGCGCAATACGGTGTATGCGTCCCTGGAAACCGACGGCAGTTACCGTGACACCGCCTGCGCCCTTGAAATACCGATCGGTACAGTTCGTTCACGACTCTCCCGTGCTCGCGAGCAACTCAAGATTGCGACTCACTGCTAGCGGCTGAGGGAGAGCCTGCAGGAAGGCCAGGGACTGGCCCCTCCCGATTTAGACTTTTTTGGCGCGTGGCAGCAGAATCGCCAGAACGCCGAACAGCGGCAGATACGAACACAGTTTGTACACGTACTCGATGCCATGAATATCCGCAAAGTAACCGAGCAAGGCCGCGCCAATCCCGCCAAAGCCGAACATAAGGCCGAAGAAGATACCGGCAATCATCCCCACATTGCCCGGCACCAACTCTTGGGCGTATACCACAATTGCCGAGAACGCCGACGCCAGAATGAAGCCGATGATGACGCTGAGTACGCTGGTCCAGAACAAGTCGGCATAAGGCAGCAGCAAGGTGAACGGCGCCACGCCCAAAATCGAGAACCAGATCACCGCTTTGCGCCCGATGCGATCACCAATCGGCCCACCAAAGAACGTACCCGCCGCCACAGCCCCGAGGAACAGGAACAAATACAGCTGCGAGGTGGCAACCGATACGTCGAACTTCTCAATCAGGAAGAACGTGTAATAGCTGGTCAGGCTCGCCATGTAGAAGTACTTGGAGAACACCAGCAAGCCCAGCACCACCAGTGCACTGAGTACTCGCTGCTTTGACAGGCCGTGAGTGGCTTTCTGCCCGGCCTTGAGCTTGAACAGGTTCAAATGATTGCGGTACCAGCGGCTGATTACATACAGCAAGCCGACCGCAAACAGTGCAAACAGCCCGAACCAGGCCACATTGCCTTGGCCAAAGGGAATAATGATCGCCGCCGCCAGCAACGGCCCAAAAGCCGAACCCGCGTTGCCACCGACCTGAAAGGTCGATTGCGCCAAACCATAGCGCCCGCCAGAGGCCAGCCTTGCCACCCGAGAAGCTTCGGGGTGAAAGGTTGAAGAACCGACGCCCACCAACCCGGCTGCCAGCAAGATCAGCGGAAAACTGCCGACCTGCGACAGCATCAAAATCCCGATCAGGGTACAAATCATCCCCGCAGGCAGCAGTAACGGATTCGGGTGACGGTCGGTGTAATACCCCACCCACGGCTGTAGCAGAGAAGCGGTGAGCTGAAACGTCAGGGTAATCAGACCGATCTGGGTGAATGTCAGGTCATATTTGGCCTTGAGCATCGGATAGATCGACGGCAGAACCGCCTGAATCAAGTCATTGATCAAATGCGCCAGCGCCACAGCGCCGATAATGCGCATGACCAGCGGGCTGGATTGAGGGGTTTGCGAAGACGCGGTGGTTTTTGTTTGTACGTTACCAAGGGCCATATGAGATTCCGAACAACAGATGAATGCGCACTGCAGGTGCGCCAATGTGCCATTTTTCAGGGGCACAATGCCATTCTCGCTCCATGAAACCTTAAGCGTTTGATAGAACTGATATTTCTTTAAGATATTTGCTTGACACATGTCCCTTACGAGGGAATAATGCGCGCCATTGGCTACATAGCTCAGTTGGTTAGAGCATAGCATTCATAATGCTGGGGTCCGGGGTTCAAGTCCCTGTGTAGCCACCAATACCGGTCAGGTGAATATCTACGATACTCACCTGACCAAACAAGAAGCCCGCCTAGTGCGGGCTTTCTTGTGTCTGGGGGGTTCTCTTTGTCGCTCCATGCACCCCGACAGCCCTCGCCTGCTTGTATGCTTCAAGAAAATTTGAACCAGGCATACAAAGAAATGAAGCACCGGGATATCAAGAAACGTCCCACGGCTGACACCACACTGACCAGCCTGTAACCAGAAGCTTCTGTCTACCGTGAGTTGGACGGCCGCGGTCTGTATTTGCGGGTCAAACCCAACGGCCAGAAGTCCTGGGAGTTGCGCTACAAGAAGCCCGATGGCAACTGGTCGTGGACAGTCAGCGGCGCCCACGCCCGTCAAAAAGCTGCAGCGCAGCGAAATCACGCCTCAGACGGCAATCCTCTCGCCACTCAATCTATCCACAAAGCCGCCGACAGTGAATCCACCGAGGACAAAGCCGGGGGGCGACTCACCGACATTTATGGCGACCCTGCTTACGTTACTTGTTGCTATGCAAAACTTTCAGCAGCTCAAGGAAGCGACTTGCGCTTGGCGATAGTGGGCGGGTTACGTCTGTGACGGCACAGAACCTTGCAACATAACTCTGAGTTTCTGGTACAACCCTGAAATCCCAGCTTTGCGGCAACAGGTCGGCGTAGTGTTTAGGAAGAATCCCGCAGAACTGGCCTGATCTGATGAGCAAAGCTACCGAATCAAGTCCAAATGCGTCTGGCCCACGGCTGAATTCATGGTTTGCGAGCGCCATTGAAACAAAAGGTTGTCCCAGACGATTCACCAAAAGCATTGAAGCGCCTGTATCGATTGTGGTGCCAGACGCGTATACAAAATGTACCTCTTCAAATAACTCGACGTAGCGAAGAGACGGTGAACGCACATGAGTGCCTTGGATTGCCACATCGATGCGACGATCCATCAAAGCACGGGTTAGCTCTGTGAGAGTAAGAGTATGGATTTCTAGATGTAGGCCCGTCGACGTCTGACTAAGCTGCCGCAAAGCCTCACTCACCCGGCAGTTGGGGTTACTAAAAGCATTGTCGGTGATTCCTATTGCTAGATCGCCGGTGACCAACCCTCTCAACGCATCGACATGAGGCTTGATACGGTCCAGAGCATCTAGTGCCTCCGCAGTCAATCCCAAGACTGCTCTTCCCGCTTCAGTCAGTTCGAAACCTTGAGGGCCTCGGGTGCAAAGCGGTGTACCTAGCTTGGACTCTACGTCTTTGATCCGTCTGCTGATGGTCGCCCGACTCATACGCAGGCGCTTTTCGGCAGCAGCGAATCCCCCCGCCTCAGCCGCCACCCGGAATATCCGTAAACCCTTAAGGTCTTTCTCTACAAGTGACTCATCGATATCAGACATAGCGGATTCAGTTTCTGCAATCATGGGTACGAATTTTGGTAGTTTTCAGTACATCTTTATAGGAATAGGGTAGCTCATATCTCCGATCCGTGGTGCGAAGTAAAAGAGTACCAAGCGCTGAATCAACGGAAATATCTGGGGGTCTACCCAGTAGTAAGAGACAAACGTCAGCCTAATGCCACTAAAAATAAAGAAGTATTGGAGGCGCGATGAGTTCTACCGCAACAGCAACAGTAACCGCTGAAAAACCAACTCGCTATAGATGGGTTTTAGTTACGCTAGCATTTTTGGCTATTATTACCAACTATATGGATAGGGCGAATCTATCTATTGCATTGCCCTATATGAAAGACGACCTAAACCTATCTTCTTCAGAGGCGGGTTTTATTTTAGGTGCTTTTTTCTGGACTTATGCTCTGTGTCAAATCCCCGCAGGTATACTTGTTGACCGCTTTGGTTCGAAAGTCGTCTTAGGTGTCGCGGTAGTCTGGTGGTCTGCTTTCACGATGGCAACCAGCTTAGTGCGAACGGGAGGAGCACTTCTGGGGTTGCGGTTGATGCTCGGGGTTGGGGAGGCAGGCGCCTTTCCTGCCGCGACCAAGTTCGTGGAGCGTTGGTTCCCTCGTACCGAACGCGGAATGGCCACCGGTATTTATGACAGCGGGGCCAGAGGAGGAACCTTAATCGCCCTCCCCCTTTGCACCGCAATCATTGGTGCATGGGGTTGGCAGGCATCCTTTATCGTGACGGGTCTAATCGGGATCATCTGGGTAATCGTCTGGAAGTTCGCCGCAACCGAGTACCCCTCACAGAACAAATACGTAAACCAAGCTGAAGTTAAGCATATACAGGGCGAGGCAAAAGACGAGCGAGTCTCAACAGTGCGAATCCGCTGGAAAGCGCTGCTGAAAACGCGCCAAATTTGGGCGATGGCACTTGGCCTCGCATGCCAAAGCTATGTGATCTACTTCTTCATTACGTGGTACCCAACATACCTCGTTAATGAGAGAGGTTTCTCTCTACTTCAGCTCGGATTCTTCGGCGTGCTACCAGGTATCGCAGGATTGATAGGCTCTTTCGTCGGCGGCTGGGCATCGGACAAGATCTCCAATAGCGGCTACGGCATAAGCGTTGGACGCAAGGTCTGCATCGTAGTAGGGATGGTATTGGGATCATCCATTGGACTAGCAGGTCTTGCGAGTCAGGCGTGGCTGGCTCTCGCTTTACTCTCACTCGCGTTCTTCGGCGTATCCGCAGCAACATCCAGCATGCTAGCGATACCTGCTGACGTGTCACCGTCGGGATCTAAATCAATTGTCGGGACTATTGCGGGTTTTCAAAACAGCATCGCAAACTTTGCGGGAATCGCGAGCCCCGTAGTAATTGGTTATCTTAAAGATCAAACTGGCTCATTCGCACCGGGACTACTGTCTGCGTCGGCTGTAGCTCTACTTGGATGTTTGATCTACGTATTTATGCTTGGCCCTATTAAACCGGATATGTTCGCGCACGTCGTCGAAGATCGAACCAAGTAAACACGCATTCAATTAATCACAGAAATATAAAACATATATTCCTGAAGACTCTGCTACGAGAAAGGAGTGAACAATGAGCTTTCCCCTGACTGTACCTCCATCCAAAAAACATCAAAGTTTCCTTTGGTCACCCATCTGCACTGACCTCGACCAACTCGACGCACATATTGCAATCTTAGGCATTCCTTTTGGACAGGCCTATGCAGCAGAGCACATCAGTAACGACCAAAGCAAAGCGCCTGATGCAATTCGGTCTATGAGCGACCGCATTTGCCGCGCACTGCATCATTATGATTTCGACGTAGGTGGCCCGATCTATGACAACCGGGCTCTCAAAGTCGTCGATTGCGGAAACGTGCCTGCCGATCCTCGTGATCTAAGCACACACGGCCCCCGCTCTGAAATGGCAGTGCGCAAAATTCTTAAAGCCGGGGCGATGCCGATCATCCTGGGGGGAGATCATGCAATCCCAATTCCAGTCCTGCGAGCTTACGACGGCGAAGAAGGGCCAATCACTCTGATCCACATTGATGCACATCTGGATTGGCGTGAAGAGGTCAACGGTGTGCGTGAAGGCTTGTCGAGCACTATTCGCCGCGCATCGGAAATGGAGCACATCGGGGAAATTTTTCAGATCGGTCTACGTGCTCAAGGAAGTGGTCGCCAGACTGACTATGACGCTGCTGTCGCATACGGTTCTAACTTGATCCCTGCTTATGAAGTACATGAGAAGGGCATGCAGTCTGTGCTTGACCGAATTGCTGATGGTGGTCGTTACTATCTAACGATTGACGCAGACGGCCTCGATCCTTCAATTGCTCCAGGCGTAGCAGGGCCTGCATTGGGAGGTATCACTTATGTCCAGATGCGTCAGCTCATTCATGGGTTGGTGAAGAAAGGGAGAGTCGTCGGTATGGATATTGTTGAGATCACGCCTTCACTCGATGTGAACAATATTACCGCCATCACTGCAGGTCGACTGATCGTAAACTTGATCGGTGCTGCTGTACGTGCTGATTACTTTGATGCGCCACCAGCCGAGTAAAACGTACTACGAGCGACCATTAAGCGGCGGAGCAATCCGCCGCTTTTTTATTTGTGTGTTACGCATAGCGCGTAGCGAAGATGCAAGATCAAAACGCTCGCATTCCAGCTACAGCGTAGACTGGATCAGGAAAGCGTCGACCTCATCTACGTCCCAACGTACCCAGATTCCCACTCCCTGGCTGCGCATATCCCGATGAATCCTCGCCCTGGAGCAAGCTTGCTCGCGATGGAATCACCGCGTTTTTTGCAGGCATATCGCGGTGCCTGAATCGCGAGCAGGCTCGCTCCCACAGAAGGCCAAGAAACTCATCAGGTGCGGGGCAGCTCCACCCGCGCCACCAACCCTGCACCGCTGCGATTGCTCAAGGTCAGTTCGCCACCCTGCTCGCGGGCGATCGCACGCGCAGCAGAAAGCCCAAGTCCGACCCCGCCGGTGTCACGGTTGCGCGAGGTTTCGAGGCGAAAGAACGGATCGAATACCCGTTGCAGGGCCGCTTCGGGAATGCCCGGACCTTCGTCACTGACCTCAATGCAGATCGAATACTCGTCACAACTCAGCGTGATACGTGGGTGCTGTCCGTACTTCACGGCATTTTCCAGCAAGTTGACAATCACACGCTTGATACCCAGCGGTCGACCGTCATACACCAGGTGCGCGGGGCCGCTGAAGTCGACTGCGGTGTTCTGATCGCGGTAGTCATCAATGATGGTTTGCAGCAACTCCGACAGGTCGAACGCGGTGGATTGCTCCAGGTGAGTGTCTTCGCGAAAAAAAGCCAGCGCAGAGTTGATCATCGATTGCATCTCTTCAACATCGCGCACCAGTTTGCGCTGATGGTCCAGATCTTCCATGAACTCACTGCGCAACCGCATGCGCGTCAAGGGCGCACGCAGGTCATGGGAGATGGCCGCGAGCATGTGCGTACGCTCACCGATGAAATGCTGTATCTGCGCCTGCATGGCGTTGAAGGCAACAATTGCCTGACGCATTTCCTGGGGACCTTCGATGGCGATAGGGGGCGCGTTCAAGTCCCCACCAAAACGCCTCGCGGCACTGGCGAAACGCTGCAATGGATTGGCCAGTTGGCGCGTGGCAATCCAGGCGACCAGCAAGGTTGCGATCAGCCCCAGAGCGATGATCACCGCAATCCGCACGTTTGCAGGCAACCCCCAGCTTCGTTCCGGCGGGGTGAACGACAACCAGCTGCCGTCGGCCAAGTGCACCAGTGCAACATATCGCGCCAGAGGGCTTTCATTCGGCCAGTCACTGGGGCGAAACACTTCGATCTCTCGGTCATCCCCCAGCAGCTGCCGCATCGTCGGCGTCTTGCCGGCCTCTACATGTTCGCCGCCCGCAGGTAGACCGAAGTCGACTCGATGCGCACTCCACGACACGTCCAGCATGGGGTTGGTCGCCGCAGCCGCCAGCTGCACACGCAAGTGAGCAGGCGCCGCCTCGATCACCCGCGTGGTCGCGGCAATCTGCTCCAGCAGCCCAGTACGCTCAATAGGCGGACGAGCCCAGATGCCCGCGACCTGAACGAACAAGGCATTGAGGGTCAGCGACGCCAGCATTGCCGCGACGATGGTCAAGGCAATCCGGCGTCTGAGCGTGTCGTGAGGCAAGATCCAGCTGATCACGAACGAGTGACCTTGGGGGTGAATAAATAGCCCCCATTACGCACGGTACGAATAAGGTCCGGGCGCTTGCTGTCCGGTTCGATCTTGCGCCGCAGCCGGCTGACCTGCACATCAATGCTGCGGTCAAAGGCGTCGTGGCCTTGGCCGTGTGTCAGGTCGATCAGTTGTTCGCGCGTGAGGATGCGCTGGGGGTGTTCAAGGAAAACCACCAGCAAATCGAATTCGCCACCGGACAGCGGAATCATCACGTTTTCAGGCGAGCGCAGCTCACGGCAAGTGATATCCAAGTGCCAACCCGAGAAGCCGATGATCGGCCGTGCCTGCGCGCCGCCCTGGCTTTTTTGCTCCCCTGAGCGGCGCTGCAAGGCACGCACTCGGGCGAGGAGTTCCTGAGGGGCGAAGGGCTTGGTCATATAGTCGTCCGCACCCAATTCGAGGCCGACAATGCGATCACTCAATTCGGCCATGGCCGTCAGCATGATGATCGGAACCCCGAGGCTGGCCCGCACTTTCTGGCAGAGGCTCAGACCGCCCTCACCGGGCAGCATCAGATCGAGAATGATGGTGTCCGGCCGACGCTGCTCGATGGCCGCCCACATGGCCTCGCCATGGGAGGCTATATCCACCTCATAGGCATGCTGAGTGAAGAACTTCTTCAGCAAGGCCAGAATTTCCACATCGTCGTCGACGATCAGCAATCTGCTCACGTTCACTGAGTCCCGGGCCAAAAAGAATGTATCTAAAACCATTTCGGTGGCCGGGTCATTTATTTCAATCGAGCAACATTTGTACCCGATAGACATCAATCGGACATCGTCAGGCAAAAACCTTCGAGTACCTTGCGCGGCTTCCATTCCAGAGTGGCTTGCATGAAGGTTTTGAGCAGCAGGTATACCGCTGAGGAGCACGCCACCGAACGGCCCCTGATCCTGACGCAGCACACCACGACACGTGCAAATGATACGCCGATCCTTTTTCAGGAGCTGTGCCTGGGGTTGGCAAGCGATCAGAGCCAGATCGTCCTGCGCCGGTATTTCGAACGCTACAGCCCAGACAGCGCCCATTGGGTGGAATACGCCCATTCAGTTCCAACTGCCGAACTCATTCACTGGATCATGACCCATGGCCAGTTGCACATCGAGTGCTCGGAAAATACCCCACATTCCCACACTCACGTTTAAAAAGACGCGGGTCATCGAGCAACACAAGGAATTCTGTTGATGAGTAGCTATCGCTCACTGCCGCTGTTAATTGCGGCCACCCTGAGCCTGTCGGCATGTAGCAGCACAACCGTAGAACCCAAGATGTACACCGGTTTTCTGCACGATTACAGCGTACTGACTGAGCGCCAGACATCCTCAGGCCAAACTGTTCTGAGCTGGATCAGCCCTGCATTGAAGAGGGGGCGTTACACCCACGTCTACCTGGAGCCAAGCCAGTTTTATCCGAATGCCGAGCCGACCGAGAGAATCCCGCAAAATACGCTCACTAACGTGACCGGCTACTACGATGCCGCGCTCAGATCCGAACTCGCAAAGGTGGTGCACCTGACGTCGAAACCCGGGCCAAATACGCTGATTGTGAAACCCGCCATTACCCGGATCGCAACCAGCACCCAGGGTCTGCGGTTCTATGAGTGGCTGCCCATCACCCTGGTCGCGGCTGGCGTGAGCACTGCCACTGGCATCCGTGATCAGGACAGTGAAATCGCTACTGAAATATCATTCGAAGATGGTTCAACCGGAGAGGTTGTTGCTGAAGTAGTCCGCAAGGGCACAGGCGTACCACTGGACAACAATAAACAGGTCATGACTGCCGATAACGTCAAGGCGGTGCTTGATGGTTGGGCCAGTGACTTGGGGCAATCGTACACGGCCATTCGTAAATAGAACGCGGTTGGGGCGGCTTGCGGATAGGTGTTGCGCTGCCAGCTTGTCGGGCGCTGGCAGCTTTTAAGCAAACTGACGCTTAAGCCGCACGCACAGCGCTGAAGTCCAGACGGCCATCTT
The DNA here is from genome assembly GCA_040385125.1 of Pseudomonadota bacterium. Classification (GTDB taxonomy): domain Bacteria; phylum Pseudomonadota; class Gammaproteobacteria; order Pseudomonadales; family Pseudomonadaceae; genus Aquipseudomonas. The sequence goes on from JAZKIA010000075.1 coordinate 33,466, forward strand.
TAAGTGGCGGGCACCAGTAATAGCCACCGTTCAAGGGCCGGCTAAAGCTGTAGAGCGCATCAGGAATACCGTCTTCCATACCGCTCATGCGCCGTAGCTGGACTTCAAAGGCATTCAAGGTTCGGCTGAAGGACACAAACATCAGTCCGGCCTTGCCGTTTTCGGTCCACGGCATTGAACGGCGCACAGTAAAGGCTTCAGGCGAGAAGCTCTCTTGGGCGGTGCGTTTGACGTGGGCCGAAATCGGCGCGTCTTCGAGTTCTTCGTTATCGCTTTTACGACGACCAATGATGTTGTCTTGCTCGGCTTGCGGGCGCGCTGCAAAACCGTTCAAGTCGTGCTGCCACTGCTGCACCGCCACAAAGCTGCCACCGTCCAGCCCTGCCCCGGCGTTATCAACAATCGCCGCGTCGACAGCCGCTTCATCCACCGGGTTTTCGGTGCCGTCTTCGTAGCCGGTCAGATCGCGGTCTGTGTTGTAGCGGAAACCTTCGGTCACTTGCAGCAAGTGCAAGGCGGGCGCCAGCGCCGTTTCAATGGCTTGGCTGCGGTGCAACAACTCACCACGATCATCGCCCAGCAACCACAGCCACAACGCATGCTGGGTCGATGGGTTCTCAACCACGGCGTTGAGGGCCGGGAACACACGCAGCCCCTGAACTTTCGCGCCCAGAGCCAGTACCAGCGGTGATCCCAGCCCCGCCACTACGCTTTTGCCGTCCACCCACTGCGACAGCACGTCGAGTGCAGCCGGTAAGGCTTCGACGGACTTAAGGGCGAAAAACATATAGCGCGCCTGGCTCGGCACGGGTTTGGCAAGAATGCCTGGCTGGTAGAGACTCATAAAAACTCCTTTTGGAAAGGCCAGAGTTTACCCCTCGCAGGCTGTTTTTCGGGCACTCGGGGGGATTTTTCTTACACGCGCGACGTAGACGTCTGCCATTGGCTCGAAACCCACAGGAAAACCCTTTAAGGTGTGCGGCTTGTCATCGCGTCAGTCCTGAACGGCTAAACGCAGGCATCACAATAATCATAAGAAATTGAGGTATTTCCCATGGCCGCTGAGATTGAATCCAGCCGTTATGCACGCTTTGCCCTGCGCTGTTCAAACTGGGCTGAACGCTGGTTCCCTGACTCTTGGGTGTTCGCCGCCGTTGCGGTCATCACTGTCGCACTGGCTACGATGTTTATGGGGGCCAAACCCACAGACGCGGCAATGGCCTTCGGCGACGGTTTCTGGAGCCTGATCCCCTTCACCATGCAAATGGCCTTTGTGGTGATTGGCGGCTATGTAGTCGCCAGCTCGCCACCGGCGGTCAAATTGATCGACAAACTGGCTAAGGTCCCGAAGAACGGCCGTCAGGCCGTGTGCTGGGTGGCGTTGATTTCGATGGTTGCCTCGTTGCTCAACTGGGGCTTGTCGCTGGTGTTTGGCGGGTTGCTGGTACGGGCGCTGGCCCGTCGCACCAACCTGCGCATGGACTACCGTGCCGCCGGTGCTGCTGCTTATTTGGGCCTTGGCGCGGTATGGGCCTTGGGGCTGTCATCGTCGGCTGCGCAATTACAGGCCAACCCGGCCAGCTTGCCACCGTCGATTTTGTCGATTACCGGGGTGATCCCGTTCACTGAAACCATCTTTTTATGGCAGTCCGGCGTGTTGCTGGCGGCGCTGGTCGTGGTCTCATTGATCGTGGCCTACGCCACCGCACCCGGCCCGGAGTCAGCGCGTGATGCTGCCGCGTGTGGCATCGACCCGAGTTTCAGCACCCCAAAACTGCCAGCACGCACGCGGCCCGGCGAATGGCTGGAATACAGCCCGCTGCTGACCATTTTGCTGGTGTTGCTGGCTGCAGGCTGGTTGTTCCACGAGTTCTCGACCAAGCCTGCAATCAGCGCCATTTCAGGGCTCAACACCTACAACTTCTTATTCCTGATGCTCGGTGCACTACTGCACTGGCGGCCCCGTAGCTTTTTGGATGCCGTAGCTCGCGCGGTACCCACCACCACCGGGGTGATGATCCAGTTCCCACTGTACGGCTCGATTGCTGCGCTGATGACCGTGGTCAAAGGCACCGACGGGTACACCCTGGCCCACCATATCTCGACGTTTTTCGTACAGATCGCCTCGCACGATACCTACGCGTTGTTGATGGGCGTGTATTCGGCGGTACTGGGCTTCTTTATTCCGTCGGGCGGCGGCAAATGGATCATTGAAGCGCCGTACGTGATGCAAGTGGCCAATGACCTGGGATACCACTTGGGTTGGGCGGTGCAGATTTACAACGCCGCTGAAGCGTTGCCGAACCTGATCAACCCGTTCTACATGCTGCCACTGCTGGGCGTACTGGGATTGAAGGCGCGGGACTTGATCGGCTTTTCGTTCGTGCAATTGCTGGTGCACGCACCGCTGGTGCTGTTCTTGCTGTGGGCACTGGGGACGACGCTGACGTATACGCCACCGGTGATGCCGTAACCCGATAACAGCAAACTTGCTCGCGATGCCATCAACGCGGTTTTTCTGAATATGCGCAGTGATCCAATCGCGAGCAAGCTCGACTCCTACAGGGGTGGGATGGCGCTCAAAACTTCTGTAGGAGCGAGCTTGCTCGCGGTTTACAGAAACCTTAAACCGGCCGCAGTCGGTACTGCGGCGGCAGTTGATCCAGGCCGCTGATAGTGGTGTTCAGGCTTTTCCAACGCCCGTCCTTGATCCCGTAAATGCAGCCATGAACCGACAGCTTCTGCCCGCGATGCCAGGCATTTTGCACAATGTTGGTGTGACCAACGTTGGCCACTTGCTGGATCACATTGAGTTCACACAAGCGGTCTACCCGCTCCTCTTCTGTCGGCAGTTGCGCCAGCACTTCACGATTTTCGTAGTACAGGTCGCGAATGGAACGTAACCAACCATCAATCAGGCCCAACTGCTGATCCTTCATTGACGCGCGCACCCCGCCACAGCCGTAGTGGCCGGTGACCAGAATGTGTTTGACCTTCAATACATCGACTGCGTACTGAATCACCGACAGGCAGTTAAGGTCAGTGTGCAGCACCACGTTGGCCACGTTGCGGTGAACAAACAGATCGCCCGGCAGCATGCCGACGATCTCGTTGGCCGGTACTCGCGCATCCGAACAACCAATCCACAGGTATTCCGGCGTTTGCTGGCGCGCCAGCTTGGCGAAGAAATCAGGATCTTCCTGCTTGATCGCATCGGCCCAGCGCTCGTTGTTATCAATCAGATCTTGTAGTTCGTTCATGCGGTTCAGCCTCAAGAGTTGATGCGCAATTTTGACAGCCGACCAGCGGTCGAGGTCACGTGGGACCATGCCAAACCCCGAGATCAATCATGCGTAATCTTCAGCGGGTGTCTACAGTCCATCGTAGAAGGCCCCACAGTATGAGGAATTACCATGACTGATTCACGTCGCCCGTACGGAGCACAAGAGCCTGCGGACATCGACGACACCGAAGACCGCATGGGTTCAGTCAAACCACTGGACTTTGAGGATGATGAGACCCACGAACCCATCAGTGATCTGTTCACAGACGAAGAGCGTGCCAGGCACGTAGCAGGACAGCCCGTACGCTACGCAGGGTTAAGCGGCTCCGCCACGTCGGACGATGACCCAAATGATGACGACCTCGACCCCGAGATGCTGATCCCTGAGGACGGCTCCCTGGATGCATGGGAAGCCGCCGAAGTCTCTGATGGCCCGGCAGACTGGGATTTAAGCGTGGTCAATGAAGACCAAATCGGCAGTGGCGATGGTCTGGATGAAGCAGAACTGGCAGAGATTGATCCGGTGGGCCGCAAGCCCAATGCCTCGTAGGAGCAACTGTCTTGATGCAGTTCCACTGTGGGAGCATGAAACAGGAACTGACGAGGCACAAAGGCGGCGATCTTTTGATCTTCGCGAGGGCTCAATCGACCAGGGTACAGGCCATGACCACCGCGTCTTCACGCCCGCCAACAGCTGGATAGTAGTCGCGGCGACGACCGATTTCGTTGAAGCCGTAACGCTCGTATAACTTGAACGCAGCGGTGTTGCTGTCGCGCAGTTCGAGGAAGCATTCGCGGGCGTTATTTTCGTAGGCAATCGACATCAGGTGTTCAAGCAACTTGAGCCCCAGACCACGGCCCTGGCTTTCAGGCTTGACGGTGATGTTCAGCAAATGAGCTTCATCAAGGATGATTTGCACCACGCCGTGGCCCACTTGCTGCTCGCCTTCAAACATCAGCCAGATCTGGTACTTGCCCAAACCGTCAAGAAAGATGCCGCGCGTCCACGGGTGGCTAAACGCGGCGTATTCAATTTTTAAAACGGCTTCAAGGTCCGCCTCGGTCATCGGGCGGAAGGTAACTGCGTCACTCATCGTTTTGTTTCCAGCGCGCCATCAGCCGGCGCATGGCTTGCCACACATCCGCTTTGCGTTGTGGCTCATCCATTAAGAGTTCCAGACCCGGCAGCGCCCATGCGCAGCCCAGCCCTTCAATTTCAAGTTCACTGTTGAAGGCTTCGGCATCTGCCTGCGCGGCAAACCGCACGGCCGGCAAGCCGACCAGCCACAAACAGGCACATTCGGCCTCTTCCAGGCGGGCCATGACAAAGCCCTGCACAAACTCGCGTGCCGCATCTGGTCCCTGATCAACCTTGCCACGGCGCAGCAGCGGCCAGCGCACCGGCTCGCCAATGATTTGCGGGCTGTCAGGCAAACCAGCAGCGCGCAGCATGTCCTTTAACAATAAGTAAGCCGGATCACGGCTTTGGAACGCGCCGCCTGTGGGTAACTCCACCAACACCAGGCAACGCCCGGCCCGCAGCAACTGCAAGGCAAAGCGCGGCGGCGGCAGTTGCACCACTTTAGCCTCGGCAGGCGCGGCTTCGGCTTCCACCACCGGCTTGCTCGCAGGACGCGGCGTGACCGAAGGCCTTGGCACTTCGATCTTTGGCCGCTCGGCCGGTTTGCTCGGTGCGACTGGCGCCTTGACCACAGGCCGTGCAATCACAGGCGCTGCGGGCGGCTCGGGGAGTACCAGCAGTTCGGGCCGCGAAGGCGCGGCAAACGGCAGTTCAGTGCGCGGTAACCAGCTGACCACCTGCATGGCAGTCAAATAGGAGCGGCGGCGGGACTCGTTCAACAAGGGGCGGCCATCTGTGGATAACTAAAGATGCGCGATTCTACCGCCCTTCTGCCCTTCTCGCCCGCTGTTGATGGCTAAACGGTTGATTGGCGAACCCGGCCTCTGATCGCCAAGTGATGACTCGACAGCACGTTGCAGTACAATCGCGACCTTTCATTGCCAATCGACCGGCCCTCCCATGATCGAACCCAAGCGCGTTTTACGTGCCCTCGCCGAGCACTGGGCACTTCTTGAGCCTTTGTGTGAACACTTCGACCAAGGCACCTTGAGCCTGAGCGAGTTGCGCCTGCAATTGGCTGCTCATCAGTTGGACAGCACACCGCAAGACATCACCAACGTGCTCGACACCTGGATCCGTCTGGACATTCTGGTGCCGGTCGCGAAAAGCCCGAACCGCTTTGAGCTCAACGCACAAATTCATGACTTTCTGGCGTACTTGCGGCGCGAACACCGCCTTGGCCTATGCCTGGAAATTGAAGCCTACTTGCGCCATCTGGAGCGTCTGGCGGGTTATATCCAGGACGCGTTCGACATTCGGGACGGCAACGATCTGGCGCGCCAGCTGCGTTTGCTCGACATGCGCGTACGCGATGTGCTGAAAAAGCTCGCCAACGACGAACAGGCGCTGGTGGCCGTGGCCGAGCGAGCCAAAACCAGCGACCGGCAAATTCCCTTGCGCCAGCGTTACGCCGAAGTGCTGGCGACGTGGGACGAGTACGTCGAACCCATGATCCAGTTGGTAAACGCTGACGGTGCCTTCGAGCAAGGGGTACGCAAGGTTGAAAATGTGCTGCTGCGCATGCTCAGCGAGCAGCAACGACTCGGCCATCTGGTGGACGACGACATGCTGCTGCGCACGCACGCACGCATCCTCGAGATGCAAACCAGCGCCCAGCTAACCTTGCGTCATGCACGTGAACTATTGCTGCCGCTGCGTGAAGAAGCGCGCCGGCACAATGCCGTAACCCGTGGCGCGGCACTGGCGCTGGCGGCGATCCGGCGCAAAGGGCTGGACGCGGTGCCGCAAGCAGCCATGCCAATGTTCACTCGCCCGCAAAGCACCTTTTTGGGCAGCGCCAGCCAGGTCGAAGCCTATGTGTATGCCTTGGCGCGCTTCGAGCCCAAACCGGCGCGCTTCCCCAAGGCCCACAAAACCCAAAAAGGCGAGGCGCCCAAAGCCCCGCGCACGGTCAAGGAAATGCTCGACCGTTGCAGCGACGCTTTGCCTCTGCCGGACTTGATGAGCTGGCTGCTGACCCAAGAGCCAGACGGCGACACCGACGAATTGCTGTATTGGTTCTCGCGCCTGTCGCGTGAAAAACGTTTCGTGCGCGAACGCCTGGAGCGCCGCGATTACCACACCCACGAACATCTGGTCAGCCTGCGCTCTTTTGCCCTGCTTTCACGCAGCGAAGACGCGACCGAGACCTCTGCGAGCCCTCTCCATGCATCTTGATCTTTCTGAACTGTCCCAACTGGCCCCGATCTTTCGTGAGTTGTTCAAGGGTTATCACGTCAGCCGCCGCGACCCGGAGCTGTACGCACAACTGTCGAACTTCCAGGATCAATACCGCGCGTTGTTTAAAGCACTGGGCTTTGAGCTGGTATGCGATACCCGTGGCTTTTATTATTTTGTGCCCGACACCGCCACCGCCCAAGTCAACAAAACCGCGCAACGGTTGGCGTTGTTCACCTTCATCATCGTCGAGCATTTGGCCGACCAAGGCCGCGACCCAATTGCCGTGCTCGATGGCGGCAGCCTGGGCCGCGACGAGTTGCCTGCCCTGCTGGATAAATATCGCGACCTGTTTGTACAGGCCGAAGTCACCACCCAGGACGAGTTGGAAGAAAAGATCATGCGCCGCATGACTCAGCTCGGGTTCGCCAGCGAAGAAACCGGGCTCTACCGTTTTCTGCCGCCGATGCACCGTTTTCTGGATGTGTGCCTGTCAGTACAACAAGACCGCGATCTGGCCGCCAGCCTGCACAGCATCTTGCCGTTGCCCACGCCCGTGTTGATCGACGATGACACTGAGGCCGAGGAAGAAGACGAATTGGCTCGGGCCATTGCCGCCGAGCAACAGGAGATGGACGCATGAGCCAGGAACGCTACGGCATTCGCCGCTTTGCCCTGCTGAACACCGCCGGTTACAGCTTGGGACTGTTCCCGCTGGAACATCCGCTGTCGGTGTACGGGGCCAACAACCTCGGTAAATCGGCGTCGATCAACGCCTTGCAGTTCCCGATTCTGGCGCGCATGTCGGACATGAGTTTCGGCAAGTACAGCCTCGAACAATCGCGCCGCTTTTACTTCGCCTCGGACACCAGCTACATCCTCGTCGAAGTCTCGCTGCCCCACGGCCCACACGTGATTGGCGTGGTCGGACGCGGCCCCGGCGGCGGCTTCGGTCACCAGTTTTTCGCCTACGCCGGCAAGCTCGACCTGGCGCACTACCAACAAAACGACACCTGCTTGCGCCAAAAAGAGCTGTTCAGCAACCTTGAACGCAACGGTCTGAAGGCTTACGAACTCAAGCCCGATGAACTGCGGCGCTTGCTGGTGGGCGGCCACACGTCCATCCCGCTCGACCTGACCCTGATCCCGCTGCGCTCCACCAGCGAACAGAGCCTGAAAACCTTCCGCGCGCTGTTTATCAACCTGCTGCACATGCGCGAAATTACGGCGGCCAAGCTCAAACAACTGTTCCTCGATGCGTTTGAGCACAGCCTGCGCTCAGGCAGTGTCGATTACATTGCTGCGTGCGAAGAAGCGTTCCGCGATGTAAGACGCATGGAACAGGACTACAACGCACTGGTCGGCGCCGGCCCCTTGGTTGAAGCACTGGCCGCTGGTGTGCGCCAGCGCGATTTGTTGCGCGGCAAACTGCACCGTTTGTCGCCGCTGCTCGATTCGTTGCTCGGTACTTGGCAGGACTACGCCGGAGCGCGCAAGGAAGAGTTGCTGATTCAGTCCGAGCACTACCGCAACGAGCAAGACTCGCTGCAAAACGATCAGCGCAGCAGCACTCAGGAGCTGATGCGTCTGGAGCGGGAAATCACCGGTATCCAGCGCTGGCTCGGCGAGCTGTCGGTGCTCAAGCACCGCTTCGCGCTGGTCGACGATGTAAAGGGGCTGGAACAGCAACTGCTGGCCGCCAAGGACGCGCACGACGAACTGGCAGGCGCTCTGGCGCAATCGCGCCAGTTCAGCGCCGAAGATCTGGACGAGCGCTTGCGCGATCTGGAAAAACGCCTCAAGTCGGTGAAACAGCAACTCGATCACGCCGACAACAACAGCTACGCCCGCCTGCGCGAAGAGTTTTCGCAACAAGACGTGGAACGCCTGATGCGCCTGTTCAACAGCGCGCTGTTCAGCCTGCCGCTGGGCGAGCACGGGATTGCGCTGGATGACAGCGATGCTTGGGTCAAATCCCTGGAGCTGATCCTCGACGGTTTTAAAGGCGAGCGTTTTGAAGCGCCGGGCCTGTCCATCGACCTCAGTCACATCGAGCCCCCTGCCCTGCAGGCATTGGCTGACCGTGCCGCATTGCGCGAGCAAAAAGAGCGCCTGGAAAAAGAACTCAAGCAGCTGAAAACCCAGCAAGCCGTGACCTCGGACCGTGCCGCGAGCAAGACCGAAGCCGAGTCGCTGTACCAGCAAGTGCTGGACGCACAAAAGGCGCTGGAAGACTTCCGCCGCAGCCAGACCTTGAGCGCCGAAGAAGGCGAAAAACTTGAGCAACTGGCCCAGGCCGAAGCTGCCCAGGACGAATTGAAACGCTCCAGCGATGCCTTCACCGAACGCGTCCAGCAGCTGTCGGCCAAGCTGCAACTGGTCGGCCGGCAAATCGGCGACATGGAAGCCAAGCAGCGCACGCTGGATGACAGCCTGCGCCGTCGCCAATTGCTGCCGGCCGACTTGCCGTTCGGCACGCCGTTTATGGACCCGGTCGACGACTCGATGGATAACTTGCTGCCCTTGCTCAACGACTACCAGGACAGCTGGCAAGGGTTGCTGCGCAGTGACGGTCAAATCGAAGCCTTGTACGCGCAAGTACGCTTGAAAGGTGTGGCCAAGTTCGACAGCGAAGACGATATGGAGCGGCGTTTGCAGCTGCTGATCAACGCTTACGCGCACCGCACCGAAGAAGCGCTGACTCTGGGCAAGGCGCGCCGCGCGGCCGTCACCGACATCGCCCGCACCCTGCGCAACATCCGCAGCGACTACGACAGCCTTGAGCATCAACTGGCGTTGTTTAACCGAGAGATCAACAAGCGCCAAGTCTCCAACCTGCAGAGCTTTCGCATTGTGCTGGCACCTAACAAAGAGGCGCTCAAGCATATCGATCAGATTATCCACAGCGCCGGTCAGTACGAAGAAGGCGAAACGCTGTCGGTGTTCGACCTTAGCCACAGTGCAGAGCAAGACAACAAAAACGAAGAAGCCAAGGAATATCTGGCGCGGCTGGTGGCGGCAAACCACAACCAGCTGGGACTCAAGGACTTGTTTGAGCTGGCGTTCGAGATTACCAAGGTCAATGGTCAGCCGGTGATTCATACCGACATTGACGGGGCGGCCTCCAACGGCACGACCATGACCATCAAAGCGCTGACCAACATGTATTTGTTGCTGCACTTGATGGACCGCGATCAGGCCGGACGTATTCGTTTGCCGTACTACCTGGACGAAGCCGCCGACATTGACGAGAAAAACCAGACCGCCTTGCTCGAAACCAGTCTGCAACTGGGCTTTGTGCCGATTCTGGCCAGCGTGAAACCGCAAGTCTGTGCCCATGTCGCCATCGACCTTGAAGGCGGCAGCGGGCCGAACGGGATTTATATCGACGAGGACGACTGGAAGTACATCCGCCGCCATGACGAGGTAAAACCTGAGGTGGTGACGGCCGCTGTGCAGGTGGTGACGGCCGCTGTGCAGTTGCCGGAACTGGACGAAGTCTGAGCTTAAACCCAGTTGCACATAAAAAGGCCGCGATCATTCATCGCGGCCTTTTTGCTTAGTGTGTCTCGTACGCCCCTGAGCGCTAGTTTTATGAATGCATCGGGTTAGTACGAGGCATACATTTGAATAGAATCGTTTAGTAAATTTAAAATATTTTTATATTTTCGGAAAATTCCTACCCCACTTTATTTCAACCAAAGCCACACTTCCTATACGTAGCGCTCCATAAACATGTTCTAGCCGTACAGAACACTCTCGACAGACGCTGACATTTAACGCATTGCACAGGACATCTCATACAACTGACCGCCATTTGCCCTAAAACAATCAGCTTATAACAGCTTCGGACACCCCTACCCGTTAACGCTTATAAAAAGTGGTAGTTAAAGCCGATGACCTACAAGGCGCCCCCTCAAACTGTAGGAGTAATAGCAAACATGCGTAAGGCTCTGATTGTAGATGACCATCCTTTTATCCGCAGGATTGTCAGATTTGTGTTGGAAAAAGCCAACTTCCATATTGCTGCAGAAACCGATAACGGAGCGAGCGCTCTTGATCTGGCGCGCTCACATGTTCCGCACCTGATCGTGCTCGACTTGTCGATGCCAAAGCTGGACGGTCTCGAAGTATTGAAGCGATTGCACCTGCTTGGGCTCCCCATAAAGGTGTTGGTCTTGACCTCCAAGGGCTCGGACTTTTACGCGGATCGCTGCATCAGGGCGGGTGCAATCGGCTTTATCGAAAAAACCGAAGACGTTGATGCATTGACCAATGCCATCAACATTGTGATGAGTGGTCGCGTCTACTTGAGTGATATGGGCGTCGACCTGCCCGGTGATAAAAACCAAAACAAAAACGACCAACAATTAATCGAGACTCTGTCTGACCGAGAGTTACGCACCTTGCTCTATCTGGTGTCGGGCTTTTCAAACAAGAAGATCTCTGAAGTCATGTTACTGAGCGAAAAGACAGTCAGCACTTACAAGACCCGTGTACTGGCCAAATTGAACATCAAGTCTGTTGTCTATCTCGCTGAGTTCGCCAGACGTAATAACTTAATCGAATGAATATACGGTGGCGTCCACTCAACTCTGCGTGTTTATTATTTCTGTGTCTGGCATCAACCTCTCAAGCTGACCCGGCACACCTGCAGTTACTGGCGCGCTCGCAAACGAGCGCCTCCACCCTCTTGCTCGATGAAGGTGATCAGCAATGGTTGAATAACAAAAGGCGACTCATCTTGGGCACTTCGGCGCCCGACTACGCGCCGTTTGATATTTCTGCGGGCAGTGATTACTTCGAGGGGTTAACCGCCGACTATGCAGGGCTTTTGAGCCAACTGTTGCACGTGGAAATTACCGTGCGGCGCTACGACTCACGGGCAGAAGTCATAGCGGCGCTAAAGAGGGGCGAAATAGATTTGCTGGGGACCGCCAATGCTTACGAAATGACCGATGCTCAATTGGCATTTTCATCCGCGTATGCCGTTGATACTCCGGTGTTGGTCACACGCATTGGCGAGCCCAAAGTCAGCGGCAAGGCCTCGACGAAGTTGCGAATGGCCATGTTTTACCACTATCAACCGATAGAGGCGGTGAAAGCGTTGTATCCCGACACAGAGGTGCTGCTTTATGCCTCGACGCTGGGTGCAATTGGCGCTGTCGCGTTTGGCCAGGCGGATATTTATCTGGGCGACTCCATCAGTACCAACTACCTGATCAACAAAAATTATCTGAACAATGTCTATCTCAAAGATTTTTCCCCCTTGGAGGGGCAGCCCTTTTCGTTTGCGGTACAGCACCCCAATCGACGCTTGTTACGCGTCATCAACGCAGCGCTGGCGGCCATTCCGGCCGCTGAGAGCCACGCTATTTTGAGTCGCTGGGGAGCCAGCGGGATGAATTTCGAAGGCCGTGGCCGCTTACAGTTTTCTCCTTCCGAGCAAGCCTGGCTGGATCAGAACCCCCGGCTGAAGGTGGCCATTACGGAGGACTTCTTACCCTTCACGTTTTTCGACGAGCAGGGTACTTTCAGAGGGATCGCAGCTGACCTGCTGGCTAAAATCAGCCTGCGCACAGGGCTCAAATTTGAGTTGGTGCGCAGTGCTTCGGTACCGCAAATGATCGATTCCGTGACTCGGGGCACTACCGATCTAATGGCGGCGGTTACCCCCAGCAGCAGCCGCGAGAATGCACTGCGCTTTACCAAACCGTATGTCTCGACCCCTTTTGTACTGGTGACTCGCAAGCAGCCTGGTAGCGCCCATACCCTGGATGAACTCAACGGCAAACGCGTGGCGCTGGTGATCGACAACACGGTGCAGCCTTACCTGGCTGAGCATTTCCCAGGGGTACAGCTGGTCGCAGCCAAAAACTCGGCACAAGCACTGACGATGGTGGCTAAAGGTGAAGCCGAAGGAGCGATTAATTCGTTGATCAGCGCACGCTACCTGATCAAACAGCAGCACACCGGACTCTTGCAAATCGGCAGCACAGTGGGTGTTACCCCGGCACAGTTTTCATTGGCGGTGGATGACAAGGCACAGGCATTGCACTCCATTCTGGGCAAGGCGTTGACCAGCATCTCTCCCGAAGAGATGGACGTTTTAACCAGCCGCTGGCACAGCGCCGTGGTCTTGGACAATCGTTACTGGGTGCGCAATCGCGGGGCAATTATCAGGATCTCGGCAATCGGTGCGCTCGTGCTGCTGGCTGCGATTGCATGGATCACTTATCTGCGTCGGCTGATCAACAAGCGAGATCACGCCGAGCGCGCGCTAAACGATCAACTGGCCTTTATGCGCGCGCTAATAGATGGGACGCCGCATCCTATTTATGTACGTGATCGCGAGGGCTGCTTGTTGATTTGCAACGAAGGTTATCTGGACACCTTGGGGGTAACGCGCGAGTCGGTGATGGGCAAAACCTTGCTGGAGCACACACTGGTCTCGCCACAGCAAAGCATGGCTTACCACGCGGACTATTTGAAGGTGATGCAAGAGGGGCAGGCGATGGTGCGCGATCGTCAATTACAGTTGGCAGGCGCCGCAATGCTGACCATCTACCATTGGGTTCTCCCTTACCACGGCAGCGATGGCACCGTGGTCGGGGTGATTGGTGGCTGGATTGATATCAGTGAGCGCCAGCAGTTGCTTGAGCAATTACAGGAAGCCAAGAACCTGGCCGACCAGGCCAATCTGGCGAAAAGCGACTTCTTGAGTACCATGAGCCACGAGATTCGTACCCCGATGAACGCAGTGATCGGCATGCTGGAGCTGTCCATGAAAAAGGCCGAACAGGGCATCGCCGACAGTGAGTGCCTTGGGGTTGCGTCAGATGCAGCTCATGGCCTGCTGGAGTTGATAGGCGACATTCTGGACATCACTCAGATCGAGTCCGGCCGCATGCCGCTTAATCAGCAGCGCACTCATCTGATGAAGCTGGTGGAGTCCACGGCGCGTGTATTCGAGGCGATGGCAGAGCATAAAGGCTTGCTGATGAGCTTTGAGCTCGACCCCAAAATCAACACCGATGTACTGATTGACCCGGTACGTTTCAGACAGATTCTGTCGAACCTGCTGAGCAATGCCATCAAGTTCACGGAATGCGGGCATGTACGGTTAAGCGTGCGGGCCAAAGGCTCCAGAGATGGCGAGCGCCTGCAGGTTTGCGTGCAGGTCGAGGACACGGGTATCGGCATTTCAGAAGAAGACCAGTTGCGCTTGTTCAGCCCTTTTTCTCAGGCCACCTCCCAAACCACGCCACATAAAGGCTCTGGCCTGGGGCTAATGATCAGCCGCCGGCTGTGCGAAATGATGGGTGGCAGCCTCACGCTTCAGAGCACACCAGGCAGCGGCACATGCATCATGATGCAACTCGATATCGCGACCTTGCTTTGCATGGCGTCATTGTCTGTACCTGATGGGGTTTTACCAGGCCAGCCCCGAGCGTTAAGAATTTTGGTGGTCGATGACTATCCACCCAATCGGCGACTGCTGACGCAACAGCTCAGCTATCTGGGGCACACGGCGATAGAAGCGCAAGAAGGCGCGCAAGCGTTGAAAGCCTGGAGAAGCCAGCGTTTTGATATGGTCATGACCGACTGTGCGATGCCGGTTATGGACGGGTACGAGTTGACGCGCAACATCCGCGCAGAAGAAGTCAGCACAAGTGCCCCGGCAACATTGATCGTGGGTTTTACCGCGAATGCGCAGACGGGTGAAGTAGAACGCTGCCTCGCAGCGGGGATGAACGATTGCCTGTTCAAACCGATCAGCTTGCACAATCTGGAGGCACGTTTGGCATCGGCAGAGTTGGCGCCAGTCAGCGTCAACGACGACCTGGAGCTTGAGGCGCCAGACAAACTGATTGACCTTGAAGCACTGGAGAGGCTGACCAATGGGGATACTCACGCCCTCAAGCACTTGATCGAGCCGTTGATCAACAGCATGGAAGACGACATGGCGGCCTTGTTAAAAGCATTCACCAAACATGACTTACCTGGCATAAGCGATATCGCACACAAGGTCAAAAGTGGTGCACGGATGATCAAGGCCAAACACTTGACCCAATGTTGCGAGGATCTGGAACAAGCGTGCCTGGTACCCAACTGGAATCAGTTGGCTGAGCGGGTCGACGAGCAATATGAAGCGATGACACAGGTCCTGGAAGTGATTGAGGTGTATCGGGTTTGATGGCATCGCGAGCAAGCTCACCCATCTGTAGGAGTCGAGCTTGCTCGCGATGGAATAACCCGCAGCCCCTATAGCTCAAAGCACCCCCATGACCAGCGTTGCACTCCCCGAGAAAGCCCCTGTGGTTGGAGCATTACCAGGTTTTCGTATAAGTGAGAATGTCACATCATCCGCTCCAGCACTGTTGTAGATGTTTGTGATAAATGAACTCTCTGGCCTCACTAACACTCCACCTTTTAACAGACCAACACCAAGATTGGGGTTACTCAGGCGAAGGACACTTGAGTTGAACGATGATGCAACTCCCTTCAATGTAATTGTGATGTACATGTTCACGCCCCGATCAGGACAGGAATAGCTCAGACGTACGTTCTTTTGGACGCCTGAGCTGCTCGGGTTTTCCCCGATACGGCTTTGATCCACTGCTGATCCAAAGTTAACGTCTATTGCCCGGTCGCCATTAATCGTGCAGGTCGAGGGTTTTACAATGAGGTCATTGCCAGCATTGAGAATGACCGTGACATTGGTATCAGGGTTACTCGTGTTGTTCGTTTGTCGGAAAGTAATGGTTGCCAGGCGATCCCCGGCTCGGATGTTGATGGGATTGCCTGGGCGGCCTGACGGCAGAATGTACATATAGGTCTGTAGATCAACGCCCACTCTGTTGTCTTGCATCTCGGCAACACGAATATAGATGGGGACAGGATGAGGGTAGTCCTGATTCTTGATGCGCAGTCCCGTTTGGTAAAAGGCAAGTTTAGGTCCAGCGACGAACGTTGGGTGAATGGTCTCCCAATAGTCTCTGGATCTGCTCGGCGTTCCTCCATCAGGTGTATACCTGCATTCCAAAAGGTACCCCGTTAAATCAATGCGCCCGACTCCTGGGCTTGCTCGTATGGGAACAGTCACGGAAATACTTCCGTCGAACACATCTATCCAAGGACCTCTATCCACCCTGCATTGCCCTGCACTGGCTGCTTGTACAAGCAGCAGGAGAAGTATGCCGGCCAGGTATCTCATATAGGTGTCTACTCTGAGGACGTGATTGATTGGGCACTGCGGTCTCGTAGAAATGCACCGACTTACATAAAGCTTTGGATCAAAATGATTGTTTTCGAAAACGGTCCCAGCCTTGCCCCATTGTCGGTAAGGGTGGAAGAGAAAATCAGATTTGAGGTTCCGCTCGGTAGATGGATCAAATCACCAGCCCGTCGCCCATTCACACTAAGGGCACTGGTAACCCCATTACCAAGATCAACCGGATTACCCACCGACACGGTATATCGAACGGGTGTCGTGCGTGAGCAGTTGACGGATCGTGTTATCCGAACTGTTTTACCCGTAATTTCTCCAAGCTTTAATAAGTTGTGGTTCAGATCCACCGTCCCGCCGCTAACGTTGCACTGGGTGGGCAGAGGCAGCCCATAGCGGCACGACTCCGTACCAGGCAGTAGATAGTTATAAGCAGGTGCATACGTCCCCCACGAAGTACAAAAGCGATTGACGGGGTGGAATGTGCCCTGAAAAAAAGCACTGTACCGGGTGATTGCCGAACCAAATCTTGCGTGCCATGCACTTATCGCCGCCTCCCAAGTCATACCCGTATTGACCGGAACAGAAGTACCCGTATACCGAGAGCATGCGATGTGATCCGATTGATCGCATCCCATAGGATAAATAAAACGGGTGTTGCCAGGACCCGACATGCTGCTGGAGAGAGGCCCAAAATTGCATTGCCAAGTTCCCCCGCAAGAAACATTACCTGGATACCTGTTATGTGTCCCTGTCGGGAGGGCACTTGATGTACCTGAAACAGCTGTTTCATAAGGCCACGGCGCCGGGTGGGGATCCAAGTTGGCGTTGTTAACCAGATTCCATGCGTTTGCTACGGGTGCCACTGCCAACAACAGAGTCGCAGCCAAAACTCGGTTCATATTCAGAGTGCTCATCGCATTTCAACCACAAGCGTGGCGGTGGCCGCAAACACGCCGCCCTGCAACCTGCGGCGAGGGTTCTTTACTGGCACAGCTTCCATTCTTGGCAAGGTCGGGTAGGTAAAATTCACAGCCGTGTTGATCGGCCAGGCGACGTCATTGATGTACAGACGAATTCCCAGATCGCGATGATTGGTGGTCAGAGCCGTCGCCTCAAACGGGGCCGCCGTCCCCGTCAGTTTCAGCGTCATGCTATTTGAGGGATGGTTGACGCAGGTGACGGTGTAAGGAACCTCGCGTCGATAGTTCACGCCGTCGATGCCGCCCACGGTGAGGTTGTCGCCAAAATCAACATTGAGTGTGGCCCCGCGATTAATGCTGCAAGACGGAGGGGCAACGACTGTCCCCCGGATGGTCACATTGACATCCGCCCTCCCGCTTTGACTGAGCGACAACAGCAAGCCGCCGCACGCCAGCAGGACACGCAAATCTGCTTTCGACATTCTGTTTTCCTCAGTCATAAGTGAGCCTGAAATCCACTGTGGCCCGAAATGCGCCATTGGTCAGCGGTGCCGAGGTGCGTGTTGGCTGAATCTGCCAAGTCAGGGTGTCGCGGCCAGGCGCGAGAAACAAAGGTGCCCCGTGATCTCCAAGACGCACATCGCGCCCCAGAGGATCGGTCAAGCGCAGCCCCATCCCGGTGATGCCTTGCACTTTGATCAATCGAGGGTCATCCGCATCCGCAGGTCCAAGAAATGCAACCGACAAGACAGGCTCGTACGGGCTCCAGACCAACCGGCCAGTACGCTCATTGGTCAAACTCCCAGCAACGCGTCGGCAATCAAGAACGCGCAACTGGAGCGCTACCGGCGCTGCACTGTCACCCGGACGTTGCAGTTGGCTGCGCGATACGTTGTTGAGCTCGACGGTTTGATACGCCGAGCTCATGTCGAGGACACAAGGCGCGTGGTGCAGTGAACCGTTGACCTCCAATTGCCCATCGTGGCTTAGCTGAGGCTCGTCTTCGGCTTGGGCGCAGGTGGCAAGCGACGTCCATAACAGGCAAATCACGGCCGTCACAGTTCCAGGTTTCATGACGCTCTCCTGTTGCACGGGTTACTCATCTGCCGGGGATGCCTCGAGATCGACCTTGCAGTCATTGCCACTGCAACTGAACGCCAGGGTCGGGCGGCCGCCGTAGTCATTCACGTAGGTCAGGTACGGCGTCATGCCTAGCGCTGCAGCACTTGCCCCCAACGGCAGCGAGCCGTTTGGTGGAACCATGATGGGCTCAAAATTGGCGGCGGTTTTGGCGTCCTTGCCACTGCGCGCATCCACCAGCGTGATGTAGTACGGCGTGGGGTTTTTCACTTGGTAGTGATCGCCCTCACGGGTCAAGGTCAGTTTTTGCTGCCAGGGAGTAGACAGTTCCTGCTGGCTGGGGATGATTGAAGGCGGCCGGTAAAACAGTTTGATCTTGGTCTGCAGGGCGATTTGCAAGGTGTTGGTTTTATCGCTGCGGGGCGGTATTTCGCGCAGGTTGAAGTAGTAAACGGTCTCTCTGTCCTGGGGGAGCAGCTTGGCGGCAGGCAGCGCCTGGACTTTAACCTGACTGTTTTTGCCGGGTTCCAATCGTTGTACCGGCGGCAGCACAGTGAGCGGTGTGGTAATTTTTTGGCCCTGCTCGTCTTCAATCCAGCCTTGCGCCAGATAAGGCAGCTCGGTGTTGTTGTTACTAATGTTCATGCTGACGGCATCTTTACCGCCGTCAAAAATGACTCGCGTTCGATCCAGGCCAATGGCGGCCTTGGCGTTGTTGATCAAGCACAGCGCCAGAAACGCGAAAGCCAGCGGGGTGGAGCGCACGTTGAGGCTCATGAGGACTTTTTCTCCATATCAGTAGGCAGGTGCAGCGAAGCCGGCGCGGATAATGCGTTATTCGCACTGACCTTCTTGCAGAGTAGGTTCAGGGTTGAGGTCAACCCATCAGCGGGTAAAACGGCGGGCAAGGCGATGGTGCAGCGCTCGCTGCCGCCCCAACTGACGGTCATCTGATCGCCTGGTTGAATGCCACTCAGGTACACACTGCCGGCGTCGTTGACGATTCCGGTGTCTTGTTGCTTTGAGTTTTTCACCATGGCGCCAAACGGCGGAACGCTGCCATCGGGCAATTGCAGCAAGGCCATGGCCTTTTCGCCGGAAATCACATCCAGCGTGCGATAGCCGATAGCGCCTTCGGTCAGCGTCAGCTCGGTCACCGATTGCGTTGCTTCAACATTGGCCGGCAAACTCTCCAGATCAACGCTGGCCGCCGTCCGGTGGTAGCTGTTGACGTCCGAGATCACCGCCTTGCCATAGGAATTGCTGCGAGTCGGGCTGCCATAACCACGAATGGGCACATCGGGTACACCGCCGGTGTCCACCATCAGGCGAGTGCCGCCCATGTTGCCGCCACGGTGCAAGGCACCACCGTTAGCCGTGAGCGTGCCGCCACCTCGTGCGGACAAGCTGAGGCTCGAGTGATTACCCTGTTCCATACTGGCGCTGATATCGACATCGGCCCGGTCACCGCTATGACTCAGGTAGCCGTTGACGGAGGTGTCGCTGGCACCGAGTTGATAGGTATTGCGTTCATCCAGACGATCACTGAAACGCGTCGAATAGCTGTTTGTGTTCTGTGTTCTGTTGATGCTGTTGGAGAGTGTGCCGGACCTGCCCAGCGGCAGGCTGAGGGACAGGTACATCCCGTCGCTGCTCGACTGGTCTTTCTCCTGAGTTCGGAACAGGTTCAAAGACAGACTCATGTTTTTGATCGTACCCAGATTGAAGTAGCGCGCCACTGACAGATTCCAGCGTTCGCTTTCAGGGCGATCCCAATAAGATTGATTGCTGTAGTTCAGATAGACAGAAAGCCCGGTATCCCGAAATTGCTTGTTGAACGTCACCGTGTACAGCGATTTGCTGCTCCCCACGGGCCCTGTGTAATTGCGCGCATCCAGGTACTCACTCATGCTCAGGTAGTCTTTCTCGGCGAAACGGTATCCAGCAAAGGTGACCTGGCTGTCGTATTCGGCGAAGTTCTTTGAATAGCTCAGGCGATAAGAAGTGCCCGACAGCGTTTGCTCGTGCAACATGGCCCGAGCCCGAGTCGCATCAAGTGACACAGCCCCAAATGCCAGCAGATCGCGACCGACCCCGAGAGAAAGCGCCCGGTAGTTGTTGTCCGTTATACCGCCGCCATACAGCGACCAACCATTACTGACACCCCAGGAAAACTCACCGGTACCAAAGACGTTGCCGCCCTCAGCGCTGCGGAGCCTGGAAGGGCGCCCGGTGGCCAGCTTGTAGCGCACGGTGCCAGGGCGGGTCAGATAAGGCACGTTGGCGGATTCGACCTTGAAGGTGTGGATCGAGCCGTCTTGCTCCTCCACTCGAACATCCAGCGAGCCTGTCACAGCTTCGTTGAGGTCCTGAATTCGAAATGGTCCCGCCGCGACCAAGGCGTTGTACAACACGCGACCTTGCTGGCTGATGATGACCTTGGCGTTGGTTTTGGCTACGCCGATGACTTCCGGGGCATAACCGCGCAAGTTCGGAGGCAATTGACTGTCATCGGACTGGAGCGAGGCTCCAGTAAAGCGGAAGCTGTCAAACAAGTCGGAATACAGATAGTTCTCACCCAGCGTCAGGCGTGCCTGCAGCGAGGGCAATGCGCGATAGGCATAAAACCTATTCCACTCCATGGATTGATTGCTATTGACCTCATCATCGTCGACACGCCCCTGCCAATCAGCCCGTAAACGCCAGGCCCCCAGATTGGCACCGATGCTGCCATTGCCGCTGATATCGTTACGCGCAGAGTCTCTTTTGTCGTGAATTGACTGCGCCGTGAGGTTGTAATCGATTAACAGGCCGGGCACGCCCTCATCCCAGCGCGAAGGCGGGTCCCAGTTTTTCGCGGTGTACTGCAAGTAGGCTTGAGGGACGGCAATGTAAAGTGTGGAGGTGCTTAGATCCCCTCTGGTCTCCATCCCCGGCAAGCTGCCGATATTCAGGCATTCCCCGCCTCGCCACCACGTGAGTCCAACTATTTTGTCTTCTTTTAGGCCCAGTAGAGCCACCAAGTCGGGCGACAAGCAAGCCTCGCTACCTTTGGGATCATCATCCGGAGGGTAAAAAGCCACACGCTGTTCCGAAACGCCCTGCGCGTTTATCTCAACGGACATTGGGTAAATACCCGGCAAGATGAAACCACTGCGGGAAAACTGAGACAGGTCAATATTGGTACGGTCATTTAGATCGAGAATATCGGTATTGAACTGAATGTCTGCGGCAACGGAAGCCCCGCTTCCCACCGATATCAACCCGCCCAACAAGCTGGGACGCAGCAGGCTTTTGATCCTTAACGCGCGCAAAACGGTAAACAACCCATACATTCAGTAATACTCCAGCCTGAAACGCACCGAAGCACGGTGAGTGCCCACAGATACAGGGCGGTCATTGCCGACCAATCGAAGGGTGTAGTGGAGTACTTGATTGTTCCCGGTAACCGGCGCCAGAGGCATTGGCACACCGGGAATGCTTTCTCGTCCCTCGGCATCGGTGATGTGCAAGGCCACCCCTTGCGAGGAACCAAAGGCTGCAAAGGAACGCCCCTCCCGATCAGACGCTCCCTCAAAGGTCACTCTTACGTGTTGCCAGTCCGCAGAACCCGTCAGTGAACAGCTCACCAGTCGCAACGAAAACGGATGAGGCTCGCCTTCGCCCTCGCGAACAAGTCGGCCTACTGGTGTAGGGTCCATCTCAATAACCTGATACGCACCACCGGTATCCAACGAACACGCAGCATCAATAATCTGGCCGCCCAGCGTGACAACACCATTGCCTTGGCCAGCCGCCAGAACAGTCATAAACGAAAGCGGGCAAAGTGCAAAAGTGGAAGTAACAGCCAGCGCAGTTAGTGCATTCACGTTATAAGTCTCACTTACTTAACTTGCCCTGCCACCTTACGATGGCAGGGCAAATAACTTATTGATAAGCCAATGAGAAGTTTGTCACTGCAGTAAACAGGCCCGGCGTAATATCGCCTGTCGCCTGGCCCTGCAAGTACGCGCCAAAAGCCAAGGTGTTATCGCCGTCCTGAAGCGCTTGTGGCTGAGTAGGTGTGCCCAGAACAATTGGAGCACCTGAGCCGTCGCTCATCATAATGCCAGCACCGCTTGCAGTACCGACAATACCCAGGGCACCCGGTACATCCCTCGACGCCCCACCGGTGAAGGTGCTGGTCACTGTTCTGAGCGTGCTGGTATCGCAGCCTACAAGCTTGATGTAGAAGGGTTCAGGCTCACCTTTCCCCCCTGTTTCCAGCACCGACTTGGCCACTTGGCCCAGCCCTACAGTCTGATCAACACTGTCCGGTGCAATAGAGCATGCCGCTTCGATGATGGCCCCTTCAAAGGTGACAGTCCCTGAGCCCGCGCCTGCCGCGTGAACAATAGAAGCAGAACTTGCCAGCAATACCATCGAGGCCAATGCGGATTTAATTGCAAACGTCATCAGAGTTTTCCTATATAAGAGTTTTGAAAGTACAACGTATCAATCATTGAAGTGCGCGAGCACACAGGCACTTTATTCCTGTATTTACGCATCACTAACATCTGAATTAACTGCCGGAGCGGTTAATCATCTTCCTTGACCCTGCGAGCATTGATTCCGTAAAGTTTGGCCGCTGATTAGTGGGAGAAAAGTTAAACACTCAACACTGCGAGTGATCTTCCTACTCCCTACGACGAAACTGCCAAGACCATAACTGACAAGTTAAAAACCACCTGTAGGAATTCTCCGAAGATTTTTAAATACTGATAGGGATGGAAAAAATGAATAAAAAAAACCGCGATCAATGATCGCGGTTTTTGTTGAAGCTCATGTACAGCGCCGTCTGTGACGGCGGTTACACCCGTATTACTGGCCTAATTTGATTTTCGGCGCCCATTGCAGCCACTCGTCTTCGAACTTGTCGAACAACGGGAAGGTTTGTTCTGGCCGGGCCTGATTGCCCATCGTGTCGCCATCCGGCGTGGCGAATGCAATGCCACCCTGCACCAGGGTTTCCAGCGATTCGGTGCGAATGGTTGCGCCTTTGAACAGACCAAAGTCGACGCCAAAACCGCTGCTGTTCCAGAAACGGCTACCGCTGCGCACCAGTGGCGCGTAACGCGGCTCGATCAGGATATGCACCAATACACGATCGGCCGTATTGCCCAGTTCATAACCTGTCACCTTACCCACGGTGACTTCACGGTAAGTCACTGGCACACCTTCCTTGAGTGAGCCACGACGGGCCGCGCTCAACACCAGGCTCAACCCGACTTGGGAAACCGCAGCTCCCGGCGCTTGGTCCAGGGCAACAAAATTGGTTTGTGGACCCAATTGTTTGCTGGCAGGCTGCACCTCCAAGTACTGGCCAGTCACCAGGGTTTCGAGGTTTGCCGTTTTCATCAAGCCCAGTTCAGGTTTGACCACCCAGAACTGGCTACCTACCCGCGCAATACGCTCAGGCACTTCAGTGATACGAGCCTTAAGCATGACCGACTGCAAATCATTGCTCAGGTCGACACTTTCAATTTTGCCGACATCCAGACCTTTGAAGCGAATCGGTGTACCACTGCGCAAGCCATCGGCACGGGCAACTTTGATATTGATCACCACACCTTGCTCCATGGCCGCATCACGGTCAGTAAACAAGCGGAAGCGCGGGATACGCTTTTGCAACGGAGCCTTGTCCTCCAGTGTTTCAAATGCAATCCCGCCGGCCATCAGGCTTTGCAGGGATTCACTTTTGACCTGTATGCCTCCGGTCAATCCACCGGTGAGGGTGATACCACTGGCGTTCCAGAACCGCGTCGAGGCATTGACCAGGTTTTCGTATTCTTTCTCGATATGCACGCCAATGATCAGCTGTTTCTTGGTGCGGGAGAACTGGTAGCTCTGAACAGAACCAACCTTGACCTGCTTGTAGAGAATCGGGCTACCCACATCCAGCGATCCCAGGTTATCGGTAAAGAGCACCATGTGCAGACCCGGTGAACGCAGATCCAGCGGTGGGGCTTTTGCCCGAGCCACAAACTCACGCTCAGGCGTACTGCCTTTGTCACCCGGGCGAATGGCGATGTAGTTGCCTTTGACCAAGGCCTCCAGTCCGGTAATACCGGCCAGCGAGATAGAGGGTTTGACAATCCAGAACTGCGTGTCCTGAACCAAATAATCTTCAGCCAATGGGTCGAGGGTGAGCTCAGCAGTGGCGCTGGTCAAATCCGGGTCAACCTTCAGGCCTTTGAGGCTACCGACCTGAATCCCTTTGTACATCACTGGCGTGCGGCCAGCCTGGAGGCCTTCAAAGTCGCTGAGTTTAACTTTAACCTTGATCCCCGCCTGCGCTGCATCGAAGTCTTCATACAGGCGGAACGGCAGGCTCGAGTCAGTCGGCGGGCTGTCTTTGCGGTTTTCTGGTGTGGCGAAAGCGATACCGCCTGCAACGATACTGGCCAGCGATTCACTGCGCAGTTTTACACCCGAGAGATTAGCGTCAATGCTGATGCCACTGGCATTCCAGAAGCGCGTGTGTTTACGCACCAAATCGGCGTAAGTCGGCTCGATAAAGACTTTGACCTCGACGGTGGTCTGGTCCTCCGAGAGCACGTAGCTCTTGATCTGGCCGACCTGGATTTGCTTGTAGAACACGGGGCTACCCCGGTTCAGCGAGCCCAGACGCTCGGCCTTGAGCGTCAAATGCAGGCCTGGCTTCTCGTCAGACAAAGGCGGCTCTTGCGATAACGCCTTAAACTTGCGTTTGGGTTCGCCGTCAGACGGACTCACCGCGATGTAGTTACCGGATACCAGTGTTTCGAGACCAGTGATACCGGCCAATGACACGCTGGGTTTAACCAGCCAAAAGCGGGTATTGGCCCGCAGGTATTGCTCAACGTCTTTGTCCATCTCGACGGTAGCAATTACCCCCTTGCTGGGGCTAGTTTCATCCAGGGCCAAAGTCTTGACCTTGCCCACCGGCATGCCTTTGTAGACCACCTCAGTTTTGTTGGCGACGATTCCTTCGCCACTTTCAAAGCGCACCTGAATATTAATCCCGGTTTCGCTGTAGGCACGCCATCCCAACCAGCCACCGATAATCAGGGCGATAAGAGGGAGAATCCAGATAGCCGACCAATTGGAGGCCGGGCGGGTTTTAGCGGTAGGCAAATCACTCATGGTCGTCGTCCGACTCCGTGTTATCCCAAATCAGCCGGGGATCAAAAGTTAAAGCTGCGAGCATCGTTAATACCACCACACTGGCAAAGGCCACCGCGCCAAGATTGGCCTCGATGCTGGCTATTCGTCCAAAATTCACCACGGCCACCAGAATGGCAATGACGAAAATATCCAACATTGACCAGCGGCCAATGAACTCAATAAATCGGTACATGATGATCCGTTGCCGGGCAGAAAGTGGCTGACGTCGCTGTACCGAGAACAGTAGTAAGCCAATGCCGACCAGTTTGAAGGTTGGCACCAAAATACTGGCGACAAACACCACCGTCGCAATCGGGATCATGCCGTGTTGCACCAACTCGATAACGCCCGCCATGATGGTGCTCGCAGAGCCTTGCCCTAACGAGTTCACCGTCATGATCGGCAGAAGATTGGCCGGTATGTAGAGAATTGCCGATGTCAGCAGCAATGCCCAGGTACGCATCAGGCTGTCGGGCCGACGCGCATGCACCAAGGCACCACAGCGGGTACAGGTTTGCTCGTCGGTATCAGGTTCTTGCTTGTTCAACTCGTGGCACTCACCACAAATCAGGATGCCTGCATCAATTGCCCGCATGAACATCCTCCCCGGACAACGCCTGCCAAATCTGGTGAGGTGACATCACAACCTCCAACCAGACTTGAACCAGCAAAAGACTAACGAAACAGACCAAACCGAGACCTAGACTCAGCTCAGCCAAGTCAGCCAACTTAACAATCGCCACCAGTACCCCCATCAGGTACACCTCAAGCATGCCCCAATCACGCAAATGATGGTAAATGCGGTAAATGAGCAGCCCGTAGCTACGCCCTATATTCCAGCGAATACTCAATAACACCGCGAGCTGGCACAACAACTTAAGCAGCGGAATACCCATGCTGCACAGGAACACGACAACAGCGATACTTTGCATGCCGGTGTTGAACAATCCAATCACGCCACTCCAGACCGTATCTTGCGACGTTTGGCCTAATAAATTGAGCTGCATGATGGACAAGAAGTTCGCGGGCACGTAGAGCAGTAATGCAGCAAGCACAAGCGCAAGGCTGCGCTCAACGACCTTGTGCCGATGAGCATAGAGTTCATAACCGCAGCGCGGGCATTGGGCTTTTTCACCAAGCGCGAGATGCGGCTTGTGCATCAGCAGATCGCACTCATGGCAAGCCACTAACTCGTCCAGCGGTAAGTCTGACACCCTGCGGGGGTCAACCGGATCTGGCATAAAAAGAGTCTCTGGCTCAAAAATGATTGCGCCTATTCTAGTGCGCGGACTACAAAATAACTGTGCCTATTTGTAGGACTTTGGTGCTGATAAGCTTTATGGCAAACAGGATAGTGCGCCAGAAAGCAGAGCCACAGCAGTTGCCGCCGGTGACATCCATACGGTGTGAGTCTTAGAGCCTCTGGGGTTGCCAGGTATTAGCTGCACGCTGCGGTGTGCTATTTGCGCCTTTCTGGACCTGGATCACAGCAAAGGTCCTGCGGACCTTATCGCAGCC
>JAZKIA010000076.1:0-41303 GCA_040385125.1 Pseudomonadota bacterium
GGCTCCCTCTCCCTTTGGGCGGGAGAGGGGGCTGACCGAGTAGATGCTGGATTCGACGCTGTTCTTTCAGAACACTGAAAACCTTTAATATTCCCCAATCGGCTCCCTCTCCCTTTGGGCGGGAGAGGGGGCTGACCGAGTAGATGCTGGATTCGGCGCTGTTCTTTCAGAACACTGAAAACCTTTAATATTCCCCAATCGGTTCCCTCTCCCTTTGGGAGAGGGTTAGGGTGAGGGCTTTTAAACCCAGCCGCTAATCACCATCGCCTTGTACACCGCCACAACCGCCAGTACGAAGAACGCCGTCGCGGCCAAGCGGCGGATCAGGGTCAGCGGCAGTTTTTCGGCTGCAAAGTTACCCGCCAATACCACCGGCACGTTGGCAATCAGCATGCCCACAGTGGTGCCGATAATCACCAGCCACAGATCCGGGTATTGCGCAGCCAGCATCACGGTCGCCACTTGGGTCTTGTCGCCAATCTCGGCAATGAAAAAGGTAATCAGGGTGGTGACGAAAGGCCCGTACCTGCGTGCGGTGCTGGCTTCGTCGTCGTCCATCTTGTCGGGCACCAGGGTCCACAGCGCGGTGGCGGTAAAGCTCGCGGCGAGGATCCAGTGCAGCGTTACATTGGTGAAGAACCCGCTGACCCAGGCGCCCACGGCACCGGCTGCCGCATGGTTGGCCAGGGTAGCGACGACAATGCCGGCGATAATTGGCCAGGGTTTGCGAAAGCGAGCGGCGAGGATAAGTGCGAGCAGTTGCGTCTTGTCGCCGATTTCGGCCAAGGCAACGATTGCAGTAGGAACGAGTAAGGAATCAAGCATCATCAGGTGGTTTCCAGGGGCGGGTCGACACGGCTATGACACGTACAGCCTTCCCGCCCCGGGTAAGGTGTGCGTGTCATAGGTCTTGTCAAACCCCGGTCCGTCTGTGCGGACACCTGGGTCGCATACGCCATGGTCTGTTGACCAAGTATGTTGACGTATGCCGGACGAGCGTGGCGCTCGTGGGAG
Organism: Pseudomonadota bacterium; assembly: GCA_040385125.1. Lineage (GTDB taxonomy): Bacteria > Pseudomonadota > Gammaproteobacteria > Pseudomonadales > Pseudomonadaceae > Aquipseudomonas. The sequence continues at coordinate 1,015 of JAZKIA010000076.1, forward strand.
ACTACTCCCCTAGGACGGAGCGGATTCTGCCTAGGCAAATCCGATCCGGCAAGCCCTTATTTTCAAATTCCTTTAGCGACGCTTGGCGCTGTAAATTCGAAAACCCTGACCTTCGGCCTTGACGGCGCAGTGCCCGAATTGCTCTTCGATCAGTGGTTGATAGCGCAGAAAGCTATTGGCAACCAGGCGTAGTTCGCCACCTGATTTCAGATGTTTGACTGCTTTTTGCAGCAAGTTTTCCGTGGCGTGGTAGTCGGTGTGCACCCCGACATGGAACGGCGGATTGCTCAAAATGCTGTTCAAGCCCATTGGCGCTGCATCGATACCGTCACCGGTAATCACCTCAGCTTCCAGACCGTTGGCCGCGAGGGTCAGACGGCTGCTGGCGGTAGCGAAAGCATCCACATCGAGCAGCGTGACGCTGTTATGCGGGTAACGACGCTTGATCGCCGCTCCGAGCACGCCCGCACCGCAGCCAAAATCCAGTACGTGACCGCTGGGCAGCTTGTCCAGATGTTCAAGCAGTAAGGCGCTGCCGCGATCCAGACGCCCATGGCTGAACACACCCGGCAGGCTGACCACTTTGAGCGGGCCTTCGGCCAGCGCCAGTTCGTAATGCTGGGCCAGGTCGGCGAGTACCGGCGCAGACGGGGCATTGGCCACGGTGACTTGCCACAGCTGGCAATGCCGCGCGCTGTCGAGTTTGCGCGGTTTGCCGAACGGGATCAGTTGCTTGGATGCGCCTTCAATACCGCCCTTTTTTTCACCGACCAGAAATACATCGGCACCGGGCAGGCGGGCGGCCACGGCTTTGAGTACGTAATCGCTCAGTTCCTTGGACTTGGGCAAAAACACCACGGCGGTATCGAAGGTACGCTCCGGCAGCTCAACGCCAAACGCTACGCGCCCTGGAAAACGGGCGTCGAGTGCGGCCTGGTCGCCTGCGTGCCAGCACCAGCCGTGGGCGTTCGGCAGTTCGCCGAGCAATTCATCAGCCGGCAAACCGACTAACAGCAACGAACCTTGAAAATACTCAGGCTGACGAAGCAGTACTTCACTGCGCGGATCCATAATCTGCTCCTTGAAAAAGGGGCGCAGTCTATCAACTGACGACCCGCAGCGCTGTACCGTTGAAGAAGGCCGTGGCGTTTTCACTGAGCTGGCCGACGATTCGCTGACGAGCCTCGCGGCTGCCCCAGGCGCTGTGCGGGGTAATGATCAGGCGTGGAACGTCAGCGGCCAGCAACGGATTGCCATCGCGGGGTGGTTCGACGCTCAGCACGTCTGTCGCGGCGCCACCCAAGTGGCCGCTGCGCAGAGCATCGGCCAGCGCCTGTTCGTCGATCATGCCGCCACGGGCGGTGTTGACCACAAACGCACCGGGTTTGAGCAACGCCAGTTCACGGGCGCCGATAAAGTTACGGGTGTGTTCATTGAGCGGGCAGTGAAAAGTCAGGGCATCGACCTGCGGCAGCAGTTCGTCCAGGGTTAAACGGTCGGGGCGGGCCGGACGTCCCGGGATTTGCCCGATCAACACACGCATACCGAACGCTTCGGCCAGTTTGGCCACTGCGCTGCCCAATTCACCGTGGCCAAACAGGCCCAGGGTTTTGCCTTCGAGCTCGACAATTGGGAAGTCCAGCAGGCAGAACTGTTTGGCCTTTTGCCATTCACCTGAAGTGACAGCTTTTTGGTAGTCGATCACGCGCGTTGCCAGTGCCAGCAACAGCATCAAAGTGTGCTGCGCCACGGATGGCGTGCCGTAGCCCTGGCAGTTGGCGACGGTAATGCCTTGGGCGCGAGCGGCCTCGAGGTCGACGTTATTGGTGCCGGTGGCGGCCACCAGAATCAACTTCAGATCAGGGCAGGCAGCGAGGGTGTCGGCATTGAGCAGGATCTTGTTGCTGATGGCCACGCTGGCGCCTTGCAGGCGCTCGATCACTTGCTCCGCAGAGGTGGTCTCCCACAACTGCAACTCGCCAAAGCAGCGGTGCAGAGGGCTGAGGTCAAGGTCGCCCAAATCCAGAGAGGTGTGATCCAGGAACACCGCGCGGTGAGTGTTAGTCATCAACTGTACCTTTTGTGCTGTCGAATGAAGGCGTAATGTGGCGAGCCTAACAGAAGAAACAATTTGTAATGGAGCCGTACATGTACTGGACAGAATTTTTGACCGTTGCCCTGATTCACTTGCTGGCGGTGGCCAGCCCTGGGCCGGATTTCGCCGTGGTGGTGCGAGAGAGCGTGACCCACGGTCGCCGTGCAGGGATGTTTACCGCGTTCGGCGTAGGCACCGCGATCTTCGTTCATGTGGGCTATTCGCTGTTGGGTATCGGGATCATCGTGTCGCAATCAATTGTTCTGTTTAACGCTCTCAAGTGGCTGGCGGCGGCTTACCTGCTGTACATCGGGATCAAGGCGCTGCGGGCCAAGCCGGCCGATCCGGCGGCAGTGGCCGCTGCGTTGCCAGTGGGTGAGCGCACGGCTCGCGGGGCCTTTACTGCGGGTTTCGTAACCAATGGTTTGAACCCCAAGGCGACGCTGTTTTTCCTGTCGCTGTTCACCGTAGTGATCAACCCGCACACGCCGTTGTCGATTCAGGCCGGTTATGGCGTTTACCTGGCCGTCGCCACCGGACTGTGGTTTTGCATGGTTGCCATGCTGTTCAGCCATCAGCGCGTGCGCAGCGGTTTTGCTCGGATGGGGCACTGGTTTGATCGCACCATGGGCGCCGTACTGGTGGCGCTGGGCGTGAAGCTGGCCTTTACCGAAATGCACTGATTGGATCACTGTAGCCGCTGCCGCAGGCTGCGATAAGGACCGCAGGGCCTTCCGTAACGTTCAACCCATCGCCGCCTGCGGCAGCGGCTACAAGCCTTGTCAAATTCTGCTTTTCCGTCATCCTTGCGAGCTTATTGCAATGTGCTCACGGAGAAGTATTGATGTCCTCAGTCAACCGGTTCTGGCGCCGAGTCAAATTGCCGCTGGCCGTTAGCCTGGCTTCGGCACTCGCCGGGCCTGCGTGGGGCGTGAGCTTCAACATTGGCGAAGTCGAAGGCCAGATCGATTCCGAGATTTCGATTGGCGCCAGTTGGTCCACCGCCAAAGCCGATCACAACCTGATCGGCGCCAACAACGGTGGCAAGGGTCAGTCGCAAATCGCTGACGACGGTCGCCTGAATTTCAAACGGGGCGAAACCTTCTCGAAAATCTTTACCGGCACCCACGGGCTTGAACTCAAGTACGGCGACAGCGGCTTGTACGTGCGGGGCAAGTATTGGTACGACTTTGAACTGAAAGACGACAGTCGTCCCTTCAAACCAATCAGCGACAGTGGCCGCAAAGCCTCGGCGCAATCTGCCGGCGCGCAATTACTGGACGCGTTCGTGTACCACAACTACGCGATTGCCGATCAGCCCGGTGCGGTGCGTTTGGGCAAGCAAATCGTCAGTTGGGGTGAGGGTGCGTTTATCGGGGGTGGGATCAATGCCATCAACCCTACTGACGTGTCGGCCTATCGCCGTCCTGGTACCGAATACAAAGACGGTCTGGTGCCGGTTAATCTGTTCTATCTCTCCCAAAACCTGACTGACAACCTGTCCGCCGAGGCTTTTTATCAGCTGGATTGGGAGCAGTCAGAGGCAGACAACTGCGGGACGTTCTTCTCCCAGTCCGACGTGATTGCCGACGGTTGCTCCGGTAACTATCGAGTGATGAGCAAACGCTCGGCGCTCGATGTGGCAGACCTTGCAGCCCTGACTTCAGCTGGGGTCGAGGTCGATGGCGAGGGCGTACTGGTGCGCCGTGGCGCTGACCGCGATGCGCGCAACAGCGGGCAGTTTGGCCTGGCCATGCACTATGTGTTTGAGCCGCTGGACACGGAGTTCGGTGCCTACTTCATCAATTACCACAGCCGGGACCCGATCCTCAGCGCCGGTGCCGCGCCTCAGTCGGCATACAACGCCGCTGCGGGGGCTGGCGCGCTGGCACCGATGATTATTGCGGGCAACTCCAGCTACTACGTCGAATACCCGGAAGACATTCGCCTGTATGGCCTGAGCTTCGCCACCACGTTATCCACAGGCACGCACTGGAAAGGCGAATTGAGCTACCGCCCCAACGCCCCGGTACAACTCAACAGCAACGATCTGCTGTCCGCCAATGTCACGCCCGACACCGATGTGCAGGGTTATCGACGCAAGGAAATCAGCCAGTTTCAGACCTCTCTGACGCACATCTTCGACAATGCGATGGGCGCCAATCGCCTGACCCTGACCGGTGAAGTCGGAGTGACCCATGTGGGCGGACTTGAGGGCGGTTCAGACCTGCGCTATGGCCGCGATCCGGTGTTTGGTTCGAGCGGTAACGACGGCTTCACCACTGCCACTTCCTGGGGCTACCGTGGCCGCGCCGTGTGGGAATATAACCGCGTCCTGCCGGGCATCGACCTCAAACCCAACCTGGCCTGGTCCCACGACGTCAGCGGCTATTCGCCAGGCCCCAACGCCAACTTCGAAGAAGGCCGCAAAGCCATCACCTTGGGCCTCGATGGCGAATACCAGAACACCTACACCAGCAGCTTGTCGTACACCAACTTCTTTGGCGGACGCTACAACACCCTCAGCGACCGCGACTTCGTGGCGTTGAGTGTGGGGGTGAAGTTTTGAGGTGGATGGCAGAAGGCTACCCAGTTTGCTGCGCGGGAAGGTAACTGCCATTCCTGCCGCAACAGTATGTGCGGTGCCTATCGGTAGTTGACGGTAAAGCTTCAGTCTTTATAATTGCTCGCAACACGGCCCCTGTCGGTTGATGCGCTTCGGTGCAGAGACTGCTCAGGGGTTTTTTATTGTCTGGGGTTTTTGCTGAGCTACCATTTGCGTTTTTGCCAGTCGTGGTCTGCGCCCATGCCTTCCAGATTAATGGTCAGGTGATCCAGGTTCGGGAAGTCGTTTTCCAATAGTGCTTTGAATCGTTTGCCCCAGCTGGACGATGGATTGATGACGCTCATCAGGTGTTGATTAATGCACAAGAGCATGAACGGTCGAGCTCGGCGTTGAGCATCATCGTGAAACACCGCTAGTGACGGCGCCTGCTCTTGGGGCGGTAGCTTTGGTTGATCCACAATGTTTCTATTCCACAATCGGCTGTGGTGTGCGCACACGTTGCGCAAATAATTCAGGCTGCGCAGCCAACTGGCGAAAACCCGACCATTACTGATGCCGTATTCGGTTGAAATCGTATCTTGATCCGCCTCGGTCATACCGGCGAAAAGCGTTGACAGTGTGCCGAAATCCCACACTTCACAAGCGACCCAGACTGCTAGTGGAAGGCCATATTTCCCTTTGTTGTGGCGAATAAAGTCTTCATTGGAGCGATTAATCAATGCAGCGTGTTTACTTAGCCAAGCATGGTGTTTAGTCAGACCTGTTTTGCTTTCGAGGTGTTTTGAAAAACTCTCGTGAAACAGATCAGGTCTTAGGTAAGCAAACTTCTCATGTTTGCCAAGGCTGTGTGAAATATCCACGCGCAACGCAATCTCAATACGTTCCAAAGCGTCCATGGTCAACAAGCGCAATTTTTTGTCGAACACATACAGATCGACTGCATTCTGAAAAGTAGTCCCGGGCTTGAAGGTGTCGAGCGGGAGGCGGGAAGGTTTAGTTTTGGCTGGCGGTTTACCATTTTGTCGAGTCAGTGGGCAACACAGTCCAGTGCGCTCACGAAACGCGAACCAGTAGCCGCTTAGACGGTAATAACCAATGCGCTCCAGCGACTCCAGCGCTTTGGCTTGATCTGTTACAACCATCCCGCGGGTAATCAGTAAATCCAATTGGGCTTGATAGCTACGCCACGGTTTTGGATAGCCTTTGGTCATTTGTGCGCTGCCTCAGATGTTTGTAGTTGGTCTGTGTTTTTGCTATTGGAGTTGTGCCGGAGTGATGCTGGATAGCGACCAATGTATAGGGCATAGACCGCGCTTGGGTATTTTGAGTTTGTGCTTTTGTGGCAGACTTTATCTTGGTTTGGATGCCTGTCCTGGGTTTTCAAGATTCAGCTTATTTCCTTGCCGGAGTACCGATGGACTCAGTTAAACCAACCCTCATCCGCGAAACCTTCCCCGTCGGTCCTTTGCAGTGCAACTGCACGATCATCGGCGATCCGCTCACTAAAAAGGCCATTGTGGTGGACCCGGGTGGTGATCATGAATTGATCCTGGCGCGATTGGAGAAGCTGGGGTTGCGGGTGGTGAGCATCATTCATACCCATGCGCATCTGGATCACTTTTTGGCGTCTGGACAGCTCAAGGAAAAAACTGGCGCGACCTTGCATCTACACAAGGAAGATCAGTTTTTGTGGGACAACCTGGAGATGCAGTGCGGCTTGTTCGGGGTGCCTTATGTGCCGGTGCCGTCGCCGGATCACTGGTTGGCTGATGATGAGGAACTGGCATGCGGGTGCGGCGTGGCGTTGCACACGCCGGGGCATACGCCGGGCTCCATGAGCTTTTGGTTCGCGGATGCCAAGCTGCTGATTGCCGGTGACACGCTGTTTCGTCGCGGGGTAGGGCGCACGGATTTGTGGGGTGGCGATCAGGCGACGATCGTTCGCTCGATCAAGCAGCGGTTGTACACCCTGGATGAGGACGCCACGGTGGTTACCGGTCATGGCCCTGACACGCGTCTGGGCGATGAAATGCGCGAGAACCCGTTTGTGCGCGCCTAACTTGGGAGTAACTGTATTGATGCAGTTCCACTGTGGGGGCGAGCCTGCTCGCGAAGGTTGAGCGCTTCGCGAGCAGGCTCGCTCCCACAGGACTACGCCTCCAATTTTGGGGCGAAATCTCGCAGAAAGGCCTGCGGGTCTCCCTTCAGACGAGTGCCTGGAGGTGCCTTTAGCTCTGCGCGCAACTGGTCGAGTCGTTCGTAAAGCTGGTTGACCCGCAGGGTCATGATCGCATCGGCGCTGAGCATGCCGGGCAGGCGGGCGATGTCTTTCAGCTGCTGGGCCAGACTGTCCTGAGCCTTGCGGACCTGGAACGACGGCACGGTAATGCGCGCCCACTTCGAGCGCCCCAGCCCCATACGGCCCAGGTTGAACTTGACGAGTTTGCCCAAGTGGTAGCTGGTGGGACGGCCTTTGCCGTGCAGGGCTGGATCATAGAACCCCGGCAGGGTATGGATCTGCGGGTCCAGGTTGAACATTTCTGCCCAGTCCAGCCATTTGTCGGCATTGAATTGCCCACCGAAGGCGAATCCTCGCCATGGCACCCTGACGATGTCCGCCAAGATCGCGCCATGCATGGCCTCGGTCAGCACCAACCGAGCTCCGGCCAGCGCCTGCATGAACTCGGCAGCCGGCAGCAGCGGGGAAACGAACCGTGCCCCTGCCTGTTCGCATACCGCTTGCCAGTCCACGTAGTTCAGCGATCGATGATGGGGAATAACCACCACATCGCCACGTTCTTGGCGCAGAGACGGCCAGTCCAGGGTCGCCAGCAGATAGGCTGAATCGGCTACCGCTCGATCAGCGTCCAGCCCCAGCGCCTTGGCGGTTCGCAGACCGCGCACGGCATGAAAGCTCCAGCGTTCATCGACGGCGGGCAGGGGGCCATAGCCCGCCCCCGTCCCCATCACCAAGACTTTTTCGGCATCGGCCAGGCGGCGGCAAAAGTCTTTGTTGAGCAACGTTCCGATGCCCAGCACAGAGGTGCCCTCACGCTTGATATCACCGAGCAACGCGGGCCAGATCCATTCATTGAGCTCGTCGCCGACATTAGCGCTGCCCGCTGCAAAGACTGCTTTCACTCACTTACCTCGAATCGGCACTGCATCAGGAATGTTCGGCCGGTCATGGCTTAAACCAGGTGGCAACGGTGTACTTGCACAGTTGCAGATGATGGCCGAGATTGGTCGGCGCTTTGCGCAGGGCGCGCCAGGCCTGGCTCAGGGCGCTCTTGTGGTCTCGTTTGCGCCAACTGCCGGCATACAAATGCCGGGCGACCGGCTGTACTCCAGGGGCAGCCTGGTGCCGTGGATCGGCGAAAACTCCGGTTGGGAACACCCGGTCGCGGCCAATAAGTTGTTCCTGGTTGCTGGCGACGAAGCCCTTGCTCTGCAGCTGTCGGCTGACCTCGTTGACGTTCACCAACTCTGACAGGCGTGACTCGTCGAAGCGTTCCCGGTCGTAATAGGCCAGCATTTGCTGAGGCAGCCAGTGCCCCGGAGCGGCGCCGATGACCGAGGTGCCAAAGCGATCATCCCATTCCAGGCCGATGAACAGGTCGTTGTCCAGCATGTCATCGAAGGTGGACAGCACTTCCACGTCGGTGTCCAGGTAAATACCGCCTTCACGTGTCAGTACCTGCATACGCACGTAGTCGGCAACAAAGGCGTAGCGTCCAGCGGCATAGGCAGCGGCAGTGAAGGGGTGGGCCTGGACGTCAACGTTTGACTCATCCCAGCGCACTACTTCGTAGTCCGGCAAGCGGTACGCCCATGACGCCAGGCATCGGCGAGCCAGCAACGGCAACGGTTTACGGCCGAACCAGCAGTAATGAATCTTCTTGGCGATCATGGTTTTTCCTGTGTCGACATTGACGTCCGTTGGGGCTTGGAGTGAACTCAACTGACGGTCCCTTTGAGCTCGACGACTGGCAAATTTTGTCCGTGGATCAGCCGATCAATGGCCTCGGCCGTTTTGTCTTGGCCGTGTACGCCATTGGCCAAGTGGTACTCGGCAAACGCCCGGGTCTGTTGCAAGGCTTGCTCGTAGTGCTGGCGAAGCCAGGTAAGGCGCTCATCGAGCATTTGTGAATGGGTCACGCACTCACCGAAGAAACGTACCTGCTCCAGGCTGTCCTGTTCTTCGCTGGCATTGACGTAGATGATCGGGCGACTGGCAAGGCTAGCCTCCAGCGCCGCGTTCGACATGATATTGAGCACCACCGAACAGTGCTCCAGAGCTTGGGCCAAGCTATCTTCCGGTAGTGCTACCTGTATGTTCGGGAGAGCGCTGGCCGCCTCCTGCCAGAACGTTGAGCGACTGCGCGGGTGCGCCTTGAACGTCACCGGCACTTGTGGGTGCTGGGCGGCCCAATCACGGATCAACGCATAGGTGCGCTGGTAGCCGTCGCGTTTTTCCTTGTCCGGTCCCACGCCCAGTACCAGCAGGCGCAGCTCTGCGCAAGATGCCGGCATGCCGTAGCGCTGGTCGATCAAGTACGAACCGGTCAATACCGCCTGAGTACTGCCGAACCGCAGTCGCCTGCGCTGCAGTGCCTCCAGTGAGCTCTGACCAAACAACAGATAATAGTCGTAGTCGGTCATGCTCAGGCGCTGGGAGTGTTCGACCGTGGTGGCATGGGCCAAGTGGGCCAAGTGTTTGCTTTGGGCATTGAGTGACAGCCGCAGGAACGGACTGACCAGGCTACCGTTGCGCTCGCTGAGCACCAGTTGCGGGTCATCATGGCGGGCGAGCCATTCGGCATAGGCGGCGTGCGCATAGTAACGCAGGGGGACCTTGGCCGGCGGGTGATACAACATCCGCTGGCTTACGGCCACGTTGAGTGGCTCGATGGCCGCCTCGATCGTTTCGTGGCCTTTAGCCTGCAGGGCTTTGATTAGACCGTCCTTGCGGTGTTGGGCGAGCAGCTTCGGTGAACCGTGCAGTATAAGCACTCGGCGCGACAGGCTCCCTGGTGCAGGGGCCGCCCGCAGGCGTGCGCAGATGCCATGCTTGAGGTCGACCACAGCATCGCGCAACACGCGCAATGCTGCGCCAATAACCCCGTGGCGCTCGCGCCAGAGCTCCCAGCGGTAGCGATCCAGTTGCTGTGCGCGGGCTCTCCAGAGTCCTTTGGTTTCACTCGTCATGGTCGTGCGGGTCGTCCCAGTTGACAGGCACAAGAGTTGACGCGTTCGATCAGCGAGAGGCTGGCGAACTACTTCTGCAAGAAGAAAACATTGGCGCCGATAAAAATTAAAAATCGCCGACGTTCATAGCGTAACCAGATGCCTGAAATATAGAGTTTCAGGTAGGAATAATTACAAAATAAGTAGGATAAATCCAATGCGTGTTCAGCTTTCCTTCAGCACTTGTACATAACGGTCGTGTTATGGGGCGTATTCGGCCCTACCATGTAGCGCATTGGGCGCGTGTTTCGAGCCTGATCACGTGCTTGTGCAGCAGCTTGTCATCGTGCGTGCTTAAATAACGGTTCATGGAATTTTTACCGTTAGCAGTGTTCCAACGTACTACACAGAGGTCTATTGCCGACGACCTTTGCCCCAGAAAGATTGATAGGAGCTTCATCATGTTCACCTCGAGTCGTTTGATTATTGCCGCAAGTGCTATTGCCTTGCTGGCTGGCTGTGCCTCGCCTAACCCGTATGACAGTCAGGGCCAGGCGTCTACAGGAACGGGCATGAGCAAGACAGCCAAATATGGCGGCTTGGGTGCATTGGCGGGTGCTGTTGCCGGTGCTGCGATCGACCATAACAATCGTGGCAAGGGGGCGTTGATCGGTGCTGCTGTGGCGGGTCTGGGGGCTGCAGGTTATGGCTATTACGCGGACAAGCAAGAAGCTGCACTGCGTGCAAGCACGGCCAATACCGGGATTGAAGTTCAGCGCCAAGGCGACAACATCACCCTCGTAATGCCGGGCAACATCACGTTTGCCACCGACTCGGATGGCATTTCATCCAGTTTCTACCAGCCGCTGAATAATCTGGCGAACTCGCTGAAACAGTACAATCAAAACCAGATCGAGATTGTCGGTTATACCGACAGCACGGGCAGCCGTCAGCACAACATGGACCTGTCGCAGCGCCGCGCGCAAAGCGTTGCGAACTACCTGACCTCCCAAGGGGTTAGCGGGCAGTACCTTAGTGTTCGCGGTGCAGGGCCGGACAACCCGGTTGCCAGCAACGCCGATGTTAACGGTCGGGCGCAAAACCGCCGGGTTGAAGTCAATCTGAAGCCAATACCGGGCATGCAGTATCAACAGCCGGGTCAGGTTCAGCAGTACCCTTGATGGTTTGTCCTGTAGCCGCTGCCGCAGGCTGCGATAAGGCCCGCAGGGGCTTCGCCTTTTAAAGGTACGACCCTTTCGGCAGCGGGACAGCAAACATAAAAAAGCCCCGCGATCCTTGCAGATCGCGGGGCTTTTTGTTGAGCGCTCTACCGGATGAATTACTTCTTCAGGCCGTAATGCTCGTCGAGCATTCCGGGGGCGTTCGGGGTTTTTGGTGCATAGTCCAGCGGCGGCTCAGCGCTGTGCGGTGGTGTGATGCGCTCGCGATGCGGCTGTGGCGCGTCAGAGTGCAATGCTGCCAGCAGGCGTTGGCGAGTCTGCTCGTCCAGGGCCAGACGGTTGGCGCCCTCGGCGAGGTGGTCTTGCACTTCCTGGTAGCTCTGAGTGAGCTTTTTCACCAGGTTTGCCGTGCTGTTGAAGTGGGTAACCACTTCGCTTTGATAACTGTCAAAACGTTCCTGGATGTCGTCTAGCTGACGCTGCGTACGGTTAGGCGCAGCATTTGGCAGCAGACGAGCGACCAGAAAACCAATGGCGACACCGGCAACCAAGGCTAGAGTCGGCAACAACCAAATTAAGAGCGAGTGTTCCACGAGTCCTTCCTCTATAAACGGCTTTGCTTTACGTTAACGGCTCGGACCTGCGCTGTATACCGCGATGCACTCGCAAATATGTCAGACAGAATCTATCAGCTAGACGAGTCGACCCAATTTGAGGTCACGGAGTTCCTTCTTGCTTACCCGCGAAACCCCTGTAGAAATTGCTGGCCCGGTGGGCCAATTGGAAGCCTTGTACCTTGATTCGCCTGCGCCGCAGGGCCTTGCGCTGCTGTGTCATCCTAACCCGGTACAGGGTGGGACGATGATGAATAAAGTGGTTTCGACCCTTCAGCGCACAGCTCGCGATGCTGGCCTGATTACTTTGCGTTTTAATTACCGGGGTGTCGGCGCGAGCGCTGGCAGTCACGATATGGGCACGGGTGAAGTCGACGACGCGCTGGCTGCTGCCCATTGGTTGCGTGCTAAACACCCTGAATTGCCGATCACCTTGCTCGGTTTTTCGTTCGGCGGCTTTGTTGCGGCCAGTCTGGGTGGGCGCCTTGAAGCCGAGGGCGAGCGTCTGGCGCGCCTGATCATGGTCGCACCGGCGGTGATGCGCCTGCGTGACGAAGACACCTTGCCACATGACTGCCCGGTGACGGTGATCCAGCCCGAAACCGACGAAGTTATTGATCCGCAGCTGGTCTATGACTGGTCAAACGCCCTGTCACGCCCCCATGAGCTGCTGAAAGTGGCAGAATGCGGACACTTTTTTCACGGCAAGCTACCCGAGCTCAAAGAGCTGGTAGCACCACGCCTTTCGAACTGATTGCAGCCTGATAAGCGATTTCCCATGACCACTCGTACTCGTATCCTCACCGGTATCACCACCACCGGTACGCCGCACCTGGGCAACTACGCCGGGGCCATTCGCCCTGCAATCGTGGCCAGCCGTGACAGCAATGCCGACTCGTTTTATTTTCTGGCCGACTATCACGCCCTGATCAAATGCGATGACCCGCTGCGCATTCAGCGCTCGCGTCAGGAAATCGCCGCGACCTGGCTGGCTGCTGGCCTGGATGTTGAGCGCGTGACGTTCTATCGCCAATCAGACATCCCGGAAATTCCTGAGCTGACTTGGCTGCTGACTTGTGTGGCGGCCAAGGGTTTGCTCAATCGGGCTCACGCCTACAAGGCCTCTGTCGACAAGAACCTGGAAAACGGCGAAGACCCGGATGCGGGCATCACCATGGGCTTGTACAGCTACCCGGTGCTGATGGCGGCGGACATTTTGATGTTCAACGCGCACAAGGTGCCGGTCGGTCGTGACCAGATCCAGCACGTAGAAATGGCCCGCGACATTGGTCAGCGCTTCAACCACTTGTTCGGCAATGGCAAAGAGTTTTTCGCCATGCCTGAGGCGCTGATCGAAGAAAGCGTGGCGACCTTGCCAGGTCTTGATGGTCGCAAGATGTCCAAAAGCTACGACAACACCATTCCGTTGTTCAGCAGCGCCAAGGACATGAAAAGCGCGATTTCGCGGATCGTGACCGACTCCCGTGCGCCGGGTGAGGCCAAGGACCCGGACAATTCGCACCTGTTCACCTTGTACCAGGCCTTCTCGACGCCTGAGCAGTCGGCTGAGTTTCGCGGCGAGTTGCTGCAAGGCTTGGGCTGGGGTGAGGCCAAAGAGCGTCTGTTCAAGCTGCTGGACGGCGAGCTGGGTGAGGCGCGCGAGCGTTATCACGAACTGATGTCGCGCCCTGCCGACATGGAAGACATTCTTCAGGCTGGCGCACAAAAAGCTCGTAAAACGGCGACCCCGTTTTTGGCTGAGCTGCGTGAGGCAGTTGGCTTGCGCTCGTTTGTCAGCGCGACTCAGACTGCCACCACCACCAAGAAAAAAGCCGCCAAGGGCCCGCGTTTTGTCAGCTTCCGTGATGAAGACGCCAGCTTCCGCTTCCGCCTGCTGGCCGCAGATGGTGAGCAATTGCTGTTGTCGCGCAGCTTTGCCGACGGCAAGACCGCTGGTCAGGTAACCAAGCAGCTGCAAGCCGGTCAACCGCTGGATGTGCGCAGTGACGAGTTGAGTTTCAGCGTTTGGCTGGACGACGCTTGCGTCGCCGACAGCCCGGCGTTTGCCGACGCTGCGGTGCGTGATGCGGCCATTGAAACCTTGCGACTGGCGCTGGTGCCCGCGCAGGACTAAGTGCTGCGGACTAACAAAGTGCGGCGTTTTGACTCAGGTTTAATTGCCATTCCTCAGGGCCGTCGCTACAGTGGCGGCCCGTTTTTGTTGCCTTGCTAACGAATTATGACGCCTCTAGAACGATATCAAGCTGATCTGAAACGCCCGGACTTCTTCCATGATGCCTCACAGGAAAACGCTGTTCGCCATCTGCAGCGTCTGTATGACGACCTGATAGCGGCTTCACAGAGCAAACCAGGCCTGTTTGGCAAACTGTTCGGCAAAAAAGAACTGACGCCGGTCAAGGGTCTGTATTTCTGGGGCGGTGTGGGGCGGGGTAAAACCTATCTGGTCGACACGTTCTTTGATGCCTTGCCGTTCAAAGAGAAGGTTCGTACGCACTTCCACCGCTTTATGAAGCGTGTGCATGAAGAAATGCGCACTCTCAATGGCGAAAAGAACCCGCTGACCATCATTGCCAAGCGTTTCTCTGATGAGGCGCGGGTGATTTGCTTCGACGAATTCTTTGTGTCTGACATTACCGACGCCATGATCCTTGGCACGTTGATGGAAGAATTGTTCAAAAATGGCGTAACCCTGGTTGCGACCTCGAACATCGTGCCGGACGGTTTGTACAAGGACGGTCTGCAGCGTGCGCGTTTCTTGCCAGCCATTTCGCTGATCAAGCAGCACACTGAAATTGTTAACGTCGACAGCGGTGTTGACTACCGCTTGCGTCACCTGGAGCAAGCCGAGCTGTTCCACTTTCCGCTCGACGAGGCATCCGATAAGAGTCTGCGCGAGAGCTTCAAGGCGTTGACGCATAACTCCCTCAAGGTTATCGAAAATGATGACCTGATCATCGAGAACCGTACGATCCGCGCCCTGCGTACTTGCGATGACGTGGCCTGGTTTGATTTTCGCGAACTGTGCGACGGCCCCCGTAGCCAGAACGACTACATCGAACTTGGCAAAATCTTCAATGCGGTGCTCCTCAGCGGTGTTGAGCAGATGGAAGTCAAAACCGACGACATTGCCCGTCGGTTTATCAACATGGTCGACGAGTTTTATGACCGCAACGTCAAGCTGATCATCTCGGCTGAAGTTGAGCTCAAAGACCTCTACAAGGGCGGTCGCTTGAACTTCGAGTTCCAGCGCACCCTGAGTCGCCTGTTGGAAATGCAGTCCCACGAATACCTGACGCGAGCGCACAAACCGTAGTCGAACGCTGTATCAAAAAGGCCTGCATTGCAGGCCTTTTTACGTTGTGCAGGCACATACATGCAGTCGCTGCCGCAGGCTGCGATGGGTTGCGAGCGACCCCGCCTTTGAAGGTCCTGCGGCCCTTATCGCAGCCTGCGGCAGCGGCTACAGGCTTTGTTGATTACGCAGCCTGCTGAAACTGCTGCCGATATTGGTTGGGCGACAGTTCTGTGTGCTGGCGAAACAGGCGCGCAAAGAAGCTGGCGTCGTCGTAGCCCACATCGTAGCTGATGGTCTTGATGCTCTTGCGGGTAGCTGAGAGCAGGCCCTTGGCTGTTTCTATGCGCAGGCGTTGCAGGTAATGCAAGGGTTTGTCGCCGGTCGCGGTCTGAAAGCGGCGCATGAAATTGCGGATGCTCATGCCGTGTTCGCGAGCCACGTCTTCGAAGCGGAACTTGTCGGCAAAGTGGTCTTCGAGCCAGTGCTGGATCTGCAGAATAATCACGTCTTGATGCAGCTTCTGGCCGCCAAAACCAATGCGTCCAGGGGCGTAATTGCGCTGCACTTCGTAGAGGATGTCACGGGCCACGGCTTGGGCAATGTTGGCACCGCAAAATCGTTCGATCAGATAAATGTAGAGGTCACAGGCTGAAGTTGGCCCGCCCGCGCAGTAGAGGTTGTCGGCGTCGGTCAGGTGTTTTTCCTGGTTAAGATAAACCCGTGGATAGCGCAGGGCGAAGGCGCTGAAGAAGCGCCAGTACGTGGTGGCCTCTTTGCCATCGAGCAGCCCTGCTTCGGCCAGCCAAAACACCCCGGTGGCCTCTGCGCACAAGACCGCCCCGCGAGCATGTTGCTCGCGCAACCACGGCAGGATTTGCGGGTAGCGGTGGCAAAGGTTGTCGAAGTCGTCCGAGAAAGCCGGAATGATGATGATGTCGCTGTCTTCCAAGCCGCCATCGACGGGAAGCTGCACATTGCTGAAGCTGCAGACAGGTTGGCCGTCGGGGCTGACCAGGCGAGTTTCGAAACTGCTGCAGAGGCCTTGGCCCAGTTGTTTGCCGTGGCGCAGGCTGGCCAGGTGAAAGAAGTCCTTGGCTTGCATCAGGGTCGAGGCGAAGACCCGATCGACAGCCAGGATACTGACGCGCCGCAAGGGCGTGGAGAGTTGGTTAGACATATTTTGATTATTCTTATAGGTGAAATTGGTCAACTGACGGCTGGATCGTCTTATTTTTTGGTGGGTGTGTCTAGTAGGGAGGAGGGGGCAGGGGTTGTAGCCGCCGGCGCAGGTAGCGCTTTAACAGCAGGTCTGCTGTGCAGGCCATCGCAGCCTGGCGGCAGCGGCTACAGGGGGTGTGGTCAAGGTGCCGGGTTAGGGTGGTCCTTGTGAATCGCCTCGATGCCGGCCAGCACGTCATCCGACAGCTTCAGGCTGAGACTGTCGATATTGCTTTTGAGCTGCTCCATTGTTGTTGCGCCAATGATGTTGCTGGTGACGAAAGGTTGTTGCGTGACGTAGGCCAGGGCCATTTGCGCAGGGTCCAGGCCGTGTTCGCGGGCTAATGCCACGTAACGCTCGCTGGCGGCCACTGCTTGTGGGTTGGAATAGCGCGAGAAGCGACTGTAGAGGGTCAGGCGGCCCTTTGCGGGCTGTGCGCCGCCGTTGTACTTGCCGGAGAGCATGCCGAACGCCAGAGGCGAGTAGGCGAGCAGTCCGCATTGTTCGCGAATGGCGATTTCTGCCAGGCCGACTTCAAAGCTGCGGTTGAGCAGGTTGTAGGGGTTCTGGATCGACACTGCGCGTGGCCAGCCCCGGCTCTCGGCCAGTTGCAGAAATTTCATGGTGGCCCAGGGCGTTTCGTTGGACAGGCCGATATGGCGAATTTTGCCGGCTTTGACTTGTTCGTCCAGTGCTTCGAGAGTCTCTTCCAGTGGTGTGAGTATTTCATCGGCGTTGTGCTTGTAACCCAATTGGCCGAAGAAGTTGGTGCTGCGCTCAGGCCAGTGCAGCTGGTAAAGGTCAATCCAGTCGGTTTGCAGGCGTTTGAGGCTGGCGTCCAGGGCTTGCACGATGTGGGTGCGGTTGTGTTTGAGCTGGCCGTCTCGAATGTAGTCGATGCCATTGCCCGGGCCGGCGATTTTGCTGGCCAGCACCCAGTCGGCACGATCGCCGCGGGTCTTGAACCAGTTGCCAATGTAGCGTTCGGTGCTGGCGTAGGTTTCTGCCTTGGGAGGTACTGGATACATCTCGGCGGTATCGATGAAATTGATGCCTGAACTTTTTGCGTGTTCGATTTGGGCGAAGGCTTCATCTTGGGTGTTTTGCTCACCCCAAGTCATGGTTCCGAGCCCGATGGCACTGATTTTCAGATCGGTTCGGCCTAGTTGGCGATAGTCCATTGGATGCTCCTTGGGTCAAAGAATCATAAAAGCAGGTTGTAATTTTTTGCGCAATCTGGATAATCGTCGTCCTCTTTCTGCAGTGGAAGTGATGCGCCGCCTGCCGAAGAATCTTGCCGTTGAACGGACGCGCCGACCCGAGCCCCCGATAGCGTCTGTATCCGGCTGCCTTTGACTTGTCAAAGTACGCACTATTCAGTAAGATCCGCCGTCTAATTTACAGGGCGGCCCCTGAGGCTATAAAGAATGAAAACTTTTACTGCTAAACCAGAAACAGTAAAGCGCGACTGGTTTGTCGTCGACGCTGCTGGTCAGACCCTGGGTCGTCTGGCCACCGAGATCGCGAGCCGTCTGCGTGGCAAGCACAAGCCGGAATACACTCCGCACGTTGACACCGGTGACTACATCGTTGTTATCAATGCTGAGCAGATCCGTGTCACTGGTGCTAAAACCACTGACAAAATGTACTACTCTCACTCCGGTTTCCCGGGCGGGATTAAGTCGATCAACTTCGAAAAGCTGATCGCCAAAGCTCCTGAGCGCGTGATCGAGACCGCGGTTAAAGGCATGCTGCCTAAAAACCCACTGGGTCGCGACATGTACCGTAAGCTGAAAGTCTATGCGGGCGCTGCTCACCCTCATACTGCTCAGCAGCCCCAAGAACTGAAGTTTTAACGGAATAGTTCATTATGTCGGCGACTCAAAACTACGGCACTGGCCGTCGTAAAACCGCAACCGCTCGCGTTTTCCTGCGTCCGGGTACCGGTAACATCTCGATCAACAACCGCACTCTGGAGAATTTCTTCGGTCGCGAAACTGCCCGCATGGTAGTTCGTCAGCCGTTGGAACTGACTGAGACTGTCGAGAAATTCGACATCTACGTCACCGTGATCGGTGGTGGTGTAAGTGGTCAAGCTGGCGCAATCCGCCACGGTATCACTCGCGCACTGATGCAGTACGACGAAACCCTGCGTGGCGCTCTGCGCAAAGCTGGCTTCGTTACTCGCGATGCTCGTGAAGTTGAACGTAAGAAAGTCGGTCTGCGTAAAGCGCGTAAGCGTCCGCAGTACTCGAAGCGTTAATTCGCAGCTTCGTTCAAAAACGCCCAGTCTCCTTCGGAGCTGGGCGTTTTTTATGCGTGATGATTTTTCGCTGTGACAACTTGCCACATCCAGCGAGTGCCTATACTACAAGGCTTGTAGCCGGCCGAGATCGGTAATTACCTTGTCAGAGTAGGGGCTTTTCATTACCATTCTGCAAAATTTTAATAAGTTCAGAGTTTTACTTAGTAGACGCCTGATTTAACAGGCCACAAAGCTGATGGAGAGGACTGAATGAGCAATGACGGCGTAAATGTCGGCCGGCGTCGCTTCCTCGTAGCAGCCACATCCGTGGTGGGTGCTGCAGGAGCGGTGGGGGCTGCGGTCCCGTTCGTGGGGTCATGGTTTCCCAGTGCCAAGGCGAAAGCCGCGGGCGCACCGGTAAAGGTGAATATCGCAAAGGTCGAGCCAGGTCAGCAGATGATTGCTGAGTGGCGCGGTCAGCCGGTATTCATTGTCCGCCGTACCGAGGAGATCCTGGCGAATCTGAAGAAGATCGACGGACAGCTTGCTGATCCGGATTCCCAGCAATCTGATCAACCTGAAAACTCAAAAAACGAGTGGCGGTCTATCAAGCCAGAAGTTTTGGTGTTGATCGGTATTTGTACTCACTTGGGTTGCTCGCCTACGTTCCGTCCAGAGGTTGCACCTGTTGACCTGGGCAAGGATTGGGTGGGTGGTTATTTCTGTCCGTGTCATGGATCGCACTATGACCTGGCTGGCCGCGTCTACAAGTCGCAGCCCGCTCCGCTGAACCTGCCAGTGCCTCCTTACTACTATGTAGATGGCAGTGACAACATCATTGTCGTTGGCCTGGAAGGGGAGAGCGCGTAATGAGTAAGTTCATGGATTGGGTTGATGCCCGCTTCCCCGCCACCAAAATGTGGGAAGACCATCTCAGCAAGTATTACGCCCCGAAAAACTTTAACTTTTTCTACTTCTTCGGCTCCCTCGCGTTGCTGGTTCTGGTGAACCAGATCGTAACGGGTGTGTGGCTGACGATGAGTTACACGCCGTCTGCAGAAGAGGCTTTTGCTTCTGTCGAATACATCATGCGTGACGTCGAGTACGGCTCCATCCTGCGTTATTTGCACTCAACTGGTGCATCGGCGTTCTTCGTGGTGGTCTATCTGCACATGTTCCGTGGCCTGCTCTACGGCTCTTATCAGAAGCCGCGCGAGCTGGTATGGCTGTTCGGCATGATGATTTACCTGGCCCTGATGGCGGAGGCCTTCATGGGTTATCTGCTGCCTTGGGGGCAAATGTCCTACTGGGGCGCCCAGGTGATCATCTCGCTGTTCGGTGCGATTCCGGTTATCGGGAACGACCTGACTCAGTGGATCCGTGGTGACTACCTGATCTCCGGTATTACCCTGAACCGCTTCTTTGCCTTGCACGTAGTGGCCTTGCCGATCGTGATTCTGGGGTTGGTGGTGTTGCACGTCCTGGCTTTGCACGAAGTCGGGTCGAACAACCCGGATGGCGTGGACATCAAGAAGCATAAAGACGAGAACGGTATTCCGCTGGACGGCATTGCCTTCCATCCGTACTACACCGTGAAAGACATCGTCGGCGTTGTGGTGTTCCTGTTTATCTTCTGCTCGATTGTGTTCTTTTTCCCGGAAATGGGTGGTTACTTCCTGGAAAAACCAAACTTTGAACAGGCGAACGCCTTCAAAACACCGGAGCACATCGCGCCTGTCTGGTACTTCACGCCGTTCTACGCGATCTTGCGTGCGATTCCAGACAAGCTGCTGGGTGTTATTGCGATGGGTGCTGCGATTGCCGTGCTGTTCGTACTGCCTTGGCTTGACCGCAGCCCAGTGAAGTCCATGCGCTACAAGGGCTGGATGAGCAAGGTCTGGCTGTGGGTGTTCTGCATCTCGTTCGTGATCCTGGGTGTGTTGGGTGTATTGGCACCGACCCCTGAGCGTACGCTGCTGTCGCAGGTGTGTACTTTCCTGTACTTCGCCTACTTCATTCTGATGCCGTTCTACACCAGGCTCGAGAAGACCAAACCGGTTCCGGAAAGGGTGACTGGCTGATGAAAAAGTTATTGGCTGTATTGATGCTTGCGGTGATGCCTGTGTTGTCCTATGCGGCTGAGCAGGGTGTGAAGCTCGACAAGGTCGACATCGACGTTTCTGACAAGGCTGCCATGCAGGACGGCGCGCGAACGTTCGCCAACTACTGCATGGGCTGCCACAGCGCCAAGTTCCAGCGCTACGAGCGGGTTGCCGATGACCTGGGGATTCCCCATGAGGTCATGCTCAACAATCTGGTGTTCACGGGTGCCAAAATTGGCGACCACATGAAAATCGGCATGCAGCCTGCTGACGCCAAGGCCTGGTTCGGTGCTGCGCCGCCAGACTTGACGCTGGTGGCTCGTGTGCGTGGCACTGATTGGCTTTATAGCTATTTGCGTGCGTTCTATGAAGACCCGTCGCGCCCTTGGGGTGTGAACAACAAGGTCTTCCCGAACGTGGGGATGCCTAACGTTCTGGCGCCGCTGCAAGGGCGCCAAGTTGTAGGCTGCAAGCAAGTACAGATCGTCGAAGACGGCAAGAAGCAGTATGATCCGCTCACCGGTACGCCTTTGACACATGAAGCGTGCGACCAGCTGACAGTTCTGCCCAAAACCGGCGCGCTGACTGAAGAGCAGTTCGATGAGAAGATCAAGAACCTTGTGACCTTCCTGGCCTACTCGGCTAACCCGGTGAAGCTGGAGCATCAGCGCATCGGTACTTACGTACTGCTCTACCTGGCCTTCTTCTTTGTATTCGCTTATCTGCTCAAGCGCGAATACTGGAAAGATGTGCACTGATATCGTTACACGCATTGCTGTTAATCGTGCGCGCCCGAGGGTGTCTCTGAAAAGGTAACAGTGCAGGATGAGTGGCAGGCGGGGTCAAATGGCCCTGTCTGCCCAGGTTCTGCGGTTATCGGAGACGTTCCTTGGGCGCGTTCGTTTTGCCGCTCCTGATAATTTCAACAAGCGAGGAGGACCGCCATGGGCGTGACCAATCGGTTGGCCTGTTACTCCGACCCCGCCGACCACTATTCCCACCGAGTACGCATTGTGCTCGCAGAGAAAGGTGTCAGCGCCGAGATCATCAGTGTGGAGGCGGGCCGTCAGCCGCCGAAGCTGATCGAAGTGAACCCTTACGGCAGCTTGCCAACCCTGGTCGATCGTGACCTGGCGTTGTGGGAGTCGACCGTGGTGATGGAATATCTGGATGAGCGTTATCCGCATCCGCCGTTGCTGCCTGTTTATCCGGTGGCGCGGGCCAACAGTCGTTTGCTGATTCATCGCATTCAGCGCGACTGGTGTGTGCTGGTGGATACGATTCTTGATTCGCGCACCAAAGAACCTGCGCGTGTTCAGGCGCGCAAGGAATTGCGCGAGAGTCTGACAGGTGTATCTGCGCTGTTTGCGGACAAACCTTTTTTCCTGAGTACAGAGCTAAGTCTGGTCGACTGCTGCCTGTTGCCGATACTCTGGCGCTTGCCTGTTTTGGGTATTGAATTGCCGCGGCCAGCCAAGCCGCTGCTCGATTATATGGAGCGCCAGTTTGCGCGTGAGACTTTCCAGGCGAGTTTGTCTGGTGTCGAACGCGACATGCGCTAAGGCTTTAGGAGCCCTTGATGAATTCAAGTCGACCTTATCTGGTGCGTGCGCTCTATGAGTGGATTGTTGATAACGATTGCACTCCGCACATGCTGGTTAACTCTGACTACCCGAAGGTACAAGTGCCTCAGGGTTTTGCCAGTGACGGACAGATTGTCCTGAATGTATCGCCAACCGCCGTGCGTCAATTGCACATGGACAACGAAGCGGTGAGCTTTGAAGGGCGTTTTGGTGGCGTGCCACACACGTTGTACGTCCCTGTGTCGGCGATTTTGGGGGTTTACGCCCGCGAGAATGGCCAAGGCATGGTGTTTGACCTGGAAGAGCCTCTAGGGGGTTTCGACGAGGTTGAGCCGGATGACGATGGTCCGCCGCCTGCTGAGCCGCCAAGACCTACGGGTCGGCCAAGCCTGAAAGTGGTGAAGTAATAAAAAAGGCGACCTGCAAAGGTCGCCTTTTTTGTGCCTGTGTTCTGACAGGAGCGAGCAAGCTTGCTCCTGTGTAGGATTGTCAGTCGATGTACTCAAATAATTTGACGATTTTCTGCACGCCGGACACGCCTTGCACCAGGTTGGTTGCGCGGGCGGCTTCTTGTTTGGTCACCAGGCCGAGCATGTAGACGATGCCGTTTTCAGTGACGATTTTGATCCGCGAGCCCGGAATGGCGTTGTCGGCCAGCATCTGGGTTTTGATCTTGGTGGTCAGCCAGGCATCGTTGTTGCGCGCCAGGAGTGACGACGGTGCGATCACTTGCAGTTCGTTGTTGACCTTTTTCACTCGCTGCACTGCGGCGGCGGCTTGTTCGGCCTGGGCCTTGAGGTCGGCGCGTGGGGTTTGTCCGGCCAGCAGCACGATGCCGTTGTAGCTGCTCACAACAATGTGCGAGCCGGTGTCCAGGTCGGGGTTGGCCTTGGCCACGTTCACCGCGACTTTGGTTTCGATCAGGGAGTCGTCGATTTTGCTGCCGAAGGTGCGGGTCCCGCGATCATCTTCAATTGGAGTATCGCGGGTGGCGGTCAGAACCGAGCTGCAGCCAGCGGTCAGGCCGAGGCACAGGGTCAGTGCCACTAGGCTAAGGCGATTAAAATTCATTCTTCACTCCCGAACAGTTGGCTGTCGATCAGATCGCACAGGCAGTGGATCGCCAGCAGGTGGACTTCTTGAATTCGTGCGGTGACATTCGATGGGACGCGAATCTCCACGTCCTCAGGCAGCAGCAGTGAAGCCATACCGCCACCGTCGCGGCCGGTCATGGCCACTACGATCATTTCACGATCGTGCGCAGCTTGAATGGCTTGAATGATGTTGGCCGAGTTGCCGCTGGTGGAAATAGCCAGCAGTACGTCGCCGGGTTGACCCAGTGCGCGAATTTGCTTGGAGAAAATCTCGTTGAAGCTGTAATCGTTGGCAATCGAGGTGATTGTCGAGCTGTCAGTGGTCAGTGCAATGGCAGGCAGGCTGGGACGCTCACGCTCAAAGCGGTTGAGCAGTTCGGATGAGAAGTGCTGGGCATCGCCTGCCGAGCCGCCATTGCCGCACGAGAGCATTTTGCCTTCATTGAGCAGGGCGTTGACCATCACCTGGCTGGCTTGCTCGATGTGGGGGGCAAGCACCTCCATCGCCTGTTGTTTGGTGTCAATGCTAGCCTGAAAAAGCTGGCGAATCCGGGATTGCATGTCCATCTATGTGACCTTAAGTAGGGCGGCTGGTCGGGCGTGATCCAGGTGTTCCTGAGTGACTTCCCGGCACAAGGATGTGCAGCCTGCCAAGCAAAGCAAAATCGTTTATTAAAAGGGTGCTGGAAACGGCCAGGCAGCGCTTTAGCTGTCAAAGGCGTTCCGTAGCCAGTTCAAGTGAGGTGTCGCGCTGTCCATTGCTACAACGTCAAATCGGCATGGGTGATTGGCCCAGCGCGACTCACGCTGTAAAAAGTACTGTGCTGCAAGTATCAGCTTTTGACGCTTGCGTGCGTCAATGCTGGCCAGTGCGCCACCCCATTGCGCGTATTGTCGGTAACGAACTTCGACAAATACTACTGTATCGCCGTCAAGCATGACCAGATCCAGCTCGCCACGCTTGCACAGCCAGTTCTTTGCCAGCAGGCGTAAACCGTGTTGCTCAAGATGCCGCAGCGCCAGGCGCTCGGCATCTTTGCCTGTTTGCTGGCTTGAGCCGTCGGGCATCAGTTGCGTGTGTCGGGCAGGCGCTGAACCTGACCATTAACAAACTCGGCCCATGGCAACTGGCGTTCGACACGTTGCGTCGGGCTCATGCGCAGGCTACCGGACAAGCCGTCAATCTGGCTGTCAGGCAGTGCTTTCATCTGGCCCAGGCGAGGTGTCAGGTTATAGGCATCAATCCCCATTGCATACAAACGACCCAGGCTGCCGCCGGCTTGCGGCCACTGAGCGGCCACTTGTTGGCGTAGCGGGTTGGACGAATCAAGCAGCCAAGGTGTTTCGCAAAAGCGCACACCGTTCATGTCGTTGTATTGGTTTTGATCGCCGCTGGCACTGAATACGTGAGACGTCGCGTAAACCGGCAGATCGCCTGCGTATTGGTAGTTCAGGGTTGGTTTGATCTGTTGGGCTTGCTGGGGGGTTGCAGCCAAAAAGATGAATTCCAGGTCCTGACGACGCGAAGGTTGTGCTGCGGCCGAGTTGCCAGCCTTGCGTAGCTGCACAAGGTCGGCGACTTGCTGTGCCAGTGCTACGGGTTTGTCGATGTGTTCAACGCCGACGACGGTCCCGCCATGGGCTTCCCATTCTTGACGGAACGCCTTGAGGACGCGATCGCCCCATTCGCCCTTGGGCACCATGGCGCCAGCGCGTGTCAGGCCGTCAGCACGTGCGCGGCGAGCCACGTTGCGGGCTTCGTCTTCCGCTGCCAGGCCAAATTGAAACAATTGCGCCGGGCCTTGTGCCCCTTCGCTGTAGTTCAGGGCCAGCGTGGTGATCGGTAATTGCGCACGGGCATTGAGCTGTTTGACCAGCGACTTCTCCAGTGGTCCCACCACCAGTTGCACGCCATCGACTTGTGCCTGTCGATAGAAATCGTCCAGTGAGGTCAGGCGCGAGCTGTCATAAAACTGGATGCTCGGCGGGTTTTGTCCCGCTTGTTGGGCTTGATAATGAGCCGCCACGAAACCGTCGCGCAATGCTTTGCTGACCGAGGCCAGCTGGCCATTCTGGGGTAACAGCAAGGCAATTTTGGTCAGCGGTTGGCTGGCCAGCTCCTTGAGCTTTATCAGTGGTGTTGGCAATTGGATTGCTGCTGGGTGAGTCGGGTTCTGCGCGCGCCATTGATCGATAGCGTTCTGCTGATCTTGCAGGGTGCCTGCGCGTTTGACTGCCAGGGCCAGGGACATCCAGCCACCCAGCACGTCATTGCTCTGGGGCTGCAGTTGCTCGACCGGTAGAGCGGCAACCAATGTCCAGAGTGCTTCATTGTTGCTATTGGCGGCGTCGCCGACCAGGTTCGAGCTCATGGCGGCACGTTCACGTGCAGCGGCCAGGAGTTGGCCGTCGGCTTCAAGGGCGCGAGCGTGGACGGTACGTGTACGTACTTGCAGGTCGCTGGGCATCTCGCTGATGCGAGAGATGCTCGGGTGACTCAGCGCTGTCAGTGCCGCCTTGGAGTCGTTGCGGTTCATTGCCAGTTCGCCAGCCAGTGTGCTGGCAAATACCTGCTGGGCCGGTTTGAGCGGATCCAGCGCAACCTGGGCCAGAATCTGTGCGGCGCGCTCATTGTTCTGTTGGCGCATGGCAAGATCGGCCGCAGACAAGCGCAACAAGGCAGCCTGTTCTGGATTTTTGCTTTCGGACGCCTGCTGCAGCAGCTGTTCAAGGCTGGCATCTGGTGTCCGTGGAAGGTCGCCAAGGCTGGACGAGGGCGAGCTGGCGCAAGCCGCCAGCAAGGCGGCGAGGCAGAGGGCAGTGAACAGTCGCAGGCAAGCGATCATGTAGTGTTCCTGTTACTCGATCAAATGAATGGGGAAGTGTACCCAAGCGCTGGCCGGGGCGCGATGTTACAGGCAATAAAGCCTGAATTTAGATGACTTCTGCGGGTTGCGACGGCGAAAGTTTTCCAGATAAGCGTTTTGCGGCCTGTCTGGTGGGTGCGTTCAAGGGGGCTCTACGCGCTACAATGGCGCCTTTAACTTTCATGAGGTGTGCGTTTTGACTGCTCCAGGTGCTTTGAATTCCGTTGTCGGCTCGCTTTATGTGGTGGCGACGCCCATCGGTAACCTGGACGACATCAGTGCGCGTGCGCTCAAAGTGTTGCGTGACGTGTCGCTGATTGCGGCCGAAGACACGCGCCATTCTCTGCGTTTAATGCAGCATTTTGGCATCTCTACCCCCTTGGGCGCCTGTCATGAGCATAACGAGCGTGACGAAGGCAGTCGGTTTATTCAGCGTTTGCTGGCCGGTGAAGATGTCGCGCTGATCTCTGATGCGGGTACACCGCTGATCTCCGATCCGGGTTATCACCTGGTGCGTCAGGCACGAGCTGCGGGTGTGCCGGTGGTGCCGGTGCCGGGTGCTTGCGCTTTGATTGCAGCATTGTCGGCGGCGGGGCTGCCTTCTGATCGCTTTATCTTTGAAGGGTTCCTTCCGGCCAAGGCCGTTGGGCGCCGTTCACGTCTTGAGTTGTTGAAAGAAGAACCGCGCACGCTGATTTTCTACGAGGCCCCGCATCGTATTCTTGAGTGCCTGCAAGACCTTGAGCTGGTATTTGGTCCGCAGCGTCCGGCATTGCTGGCGCGTGAGCTGACCAAAACCTTCGAAACACTCAAGGGCTTGCCGTTGTCCGAGTTGCGCGCTTTTGTTGAAGGCGACAGCAATCAGCAGCGTGGAGAATGTGTGGTGCTGGTTGCTGGCTGGACAGCACCTGAGACGGACGAAGTGGTGAGTAGCGAAGCGATGCGTATTCTCGACTTGTTACTTAAAGAAATGCCGCTTAAGCGTGCTGCGGCGCTTGCCGCTGAAATAACCGGCGAACGCAAAAATGTTCTGTATCAAGTGGCACTGGAAAAACAAAAAAGTTGATCAAGGGCTTTGGCTTAATGGTGGCACTTTGATACTTATTGGCGTTCTAGCGTGCAGTTAAAGGCTTTGAACTGGGCAAATGAAGGTGCCGTCTGGCTTTTAACGCTTGTTCTATACGCTCTGTACCGTTAACCTTTGCGTCGGAGAGTCGATTGGACAGTCGCTGCCTTCTATGAAAATTAGGGGGGGGAGGAAAGTCCGGGCTCCATAGGGCGAAGTGCCAGGTAATGCCTGGGAGGCGTGAGCCTACGGAAAGTGCCACAGAAAATAACCGCCTAAGCACTTCGGTGCCGGTAAGGGTGAAAAGGTGCGGTAAGAGCGCACCGCACGACTGGCAACAGTTCGTGGCTAGGTAAACCCCACTTGGAGCAAGACCAAATAGGGTCCCAAGGCGTGGCCCGCGCTGGGACCGGGTAGGTTGCTAAAGATGTCCAGTGATGGCCATCGTAGACGAATGACTGTTCACGACAGAACCCGGCTTACAGATCGACTCTCCACCTTTTTCCCCTCTGCTTGCGCTGCAAGCAGAGAGCTTTATGAAAGTCTCGCTTCATCTCCCCCGCTGCACTCGCAAGAAAAACCCTCTGTGTAATGCCAAAAAGTTCTTACTCTTAACAAACTACTTTAAGTTTGAAGTCCAGACCTTTGTGTTTGTTGTGTGTGGCGTCTCGAAAAAAACTTCTGCTTACTGCTTTGCGACTCTTTCACCCCCTAAATCTCAGTTCCGTAAGGCTTTTCCTACTGGTCGCGCCTTGACGGTGTGGTGGGCGCATTCCTATAGTGTGCGCAAGTGGCGAAAAGTGGCATAAAGTGGGTTTTCTGGACGTAAAACGCTAATTTGGAGATGCGCCTCAGTGTTTCGCGGAGCCAATGCAATCAGTCTCGATGCCAAAGGTCGTCTCGCAATGCCGAGCCGATACCGTGACGAGTTGATTTCGCGTAGTTCCGGGCAACTGATCGTGACCATTGATGCGGTCGATCCCTGCTTGTGTGTGTACCCGCTTGATGAGTGGGAATTGATTGAAGCCAAGCTACGGGCGCTGCCTTCGTTGCGTGAAGAGAACCGCCGTTTGCAACGTCTGTTGATTGGTAACGCTGTCGATCTTGAGCTCGATGGCAGTGGTCGTTTTCTGGTGCCGCCACGTTTGCGTGAGTATGCCAAGTTGGATAAGCGCGCGATGTTAGTAGGCCAGCTAAACAAGTTTCAACTGTGGGACGAGGATGCCTGGGAAGCTGTTTCTGCCGCTGACCTTGCAGCCATTCAACAACCGGGCGCGATGCCTGACGAACTGCGTGATTTAATCCTGTGACTATTGATAGCGACTTCAACCACATCACCGTACTGCTCGACGAAGCCGTAGAGGCTCTCGCCGTACGTCCTGATGGATGCTATCTGGATGGCACCTTCGGTCGCGGCGGACATAGCCGCTTGATACTCCAGAAGCTTGGCCCTGAAGGTCGTCTTCTGGGGTTTGATAAAGATCCTCAAGCGATTGCCACCGGGCAAGCGCTAGCGGCCGAAGACGGCCGCTTTGTCATTGTGCAGCGCAGCTTTGCCGAGATGAGCTCAGAGATCGCTTCGCGCGGTTTGGCCGGTAAGGTCAACGGCGTTTTGCTCGATCTGGGCGTATCCTCGCCGCAGCTCGACGACCCTGCGCGTGGCTTCAGTTTCATGAACGACGGCCCGCTGGACATGCGCATGAATCCGGACAGCGGTATCAGCGCTGCCGAGTTCGTTAACACCGCCTCCCAGGACGAAATCGCTCGCGTATTTAAAGAATATGGCGAAGAGCGTTTTTCCGGGCGTATGGCCCGTGCTGTGGTTGAGCGTCGTGCAATCACCCCGTTCGAGCGTACTGGCGACCTTGCTGAAGTGTTGAAGGTTGCCAATCCGGCCTGGGAAAAGGGCAAACACCCTGCTACCCGCACGTTCCAGGGCCTGCGTATCCACGTTAACAACGAGTTGGGTGATCTGAAGGCTGGTCTTGAGGCCGCACTGGAATCGCTGGAAGTGGGTGGCCGTTTAGTCGTCATCAGTTTCCATTCCCTCGAAGACCGTATCGTTAAATTGTTCATGCGTGACCTGGTCAAGGGCGAACCGGACAACCTGCCCCGTGGCCTGCCGGTTCAACACACTACCTTTGATCCCATTATCAAAATCCATGGCAAGGCACAGTTCGCTTCTGAAACCGAACTCAAGGCCAACCCGCGCTCGCGCAGCGCTGTCATGCGCGTCGCGGAGAAGCTTCGTTGAACAAGCTCTTCGCCAAGCCCCTTCCCGGCGGAAGTTTTTTCATGCTGCTGTTGTTTATTGGCGTGCTGGTTTCGGCTGTCGCTGTTTCCTATAGCGCGCACTGGAACCGCCAGTTGCTCAACACCCTGTACGGGGAGTTGAGCGTGCGCGACAAGGCGCAGGCAGAGTGGGGCCGCTTGATCCTCGAGCAAAGCACCTGGACCGCCCATAGCCGTATCGAAACCCTGGCCAGCGAACAACTGAAAATGCGCATTCCCGGCGCCGCAGAAGTTCGGATGGTGGCGCCATGATCAAACTCGAAGGCGCACTCTACCCGTGGCGTTTTCGTGTGGTGCTGGCATTGCTGGCACTGCTGGTAGGCGCGATCGCGTGCCAGATTGTTTACCTGCAGGTGATCGACCACGATTTCCTCAAGGGGCAGGGCGACGCACGCAGCATGCGTCATATCCCGATTCCTGCGCATCGAGGGTTGATCACTGACCGTAATGGCGAGCCCTTGGCGGTGAGCACTCCGGTGACCACCTTGTGGGCCAATGCCAAGGAAATGCAGGTTGCCAAAGACCGTTGGCCAGCCTTGGCTCATGCGCTGGGGCAAGACCCTAAAGTGCTGACGGCGCGTCTGGAGCAACAAGCCAATAAAGAATTCATCTACCTGGTGCGGGGCCTGACCCCTGAACAGGGTCAAGTCGTGCTCGACCTTAAAGTGCCGGGTGTGTACGGCACTGAAGAGTTCCGTCGCTTTTACCCTGCGGGGGAAGTTGCCGCGCACATGGTCGGCTTTACCGATATTGACGATAAAGGTCGTGAAGGTGTCGAGCTGGCCTATGACGAGTGGCTGGCCGGAGTTCCGGGCAAGCGGCAAGTGATCAAGGACCGGCGCGGGCGCCTGATTAAAGATATTCAAGTAACCAAAAACGCCAAGGCCGGCAAGACCTTGGCGTTGTCGATTGACCTGCGCCTGCAATACCTGGCGAACCGCGAACTGCGCAATGCGCTGGTCGAAAACGGTGCCAAGGCGGGCAGTCTGGTGATTATGGATGTGAAGACCGGCGAGATTCTGGCCATGGTCAATCAGCCGACTTACAACCCCAACAACCGTCGCAACCTGCAACCGGCGATGATGCGTAACCGCGCCATGATTGACGTGTTCGAGCCGGGTTCAACGGTTAAGCCGATCTCGATGAGTGCGGCTTTGGAAAGCGGGCGCTGGAAACCGACAGATAAGGTTGAGGTGTACCCCGGCACATTGCAGTTGGGCAAGTACACCATCCGGGACGTATCGCGCAGCGAAGGTCCGATCCTCGACCTGACCGGTATTTTGATTAACTCCAGTAACGTGGGCATGAGTAAGGTTGCCTTCGATATTGGTGGCGAAGCCATTTTTCGCACCATGGCCAAGCTCGGTCTGGGGCAGGACACTGGCCTGGGCTTCCCGGGTGAGCGTGTAGGCAACCTGCCGAACTACCGTGAGTGGCGCAAGGCTGAAACTGCAACCCTGTCTTACGGCTACGGCGTTTCCGTGACCGCGATCCAACTGGTTCACGCGTTCTCGGCCTTGGCCAACAACGGCAAGCTTGCCCCTCTGACGCTGCTCAAAACTGACAGACCAGCAGAGGCTGCCCAAGTCATACCTGAGAAGGTCGCCAAAACCATTCAGGGTATGTTGCAGGAAGTGATCGAAAACCCACGTGGCGTCTGGCGGGCCAAGGTTCCGGCGTATCACGTGGGTGGCAAGTCCGGTACTGCGCGTAAAACTTCGTCCGGCGGTGTTAAAGGCTACGCCGTGAACTCTTACCGCTCCCTGTTCGCCGGGTTTGGCCCGATGAGCGATCCGCGTTACGCGATCGTTGTGGTGATCGATGAGCCGAGCAAGGCCGGCTACTTTGGTGGTTTGGTATCGGCCCCGGTTTTCAGCAAAGTCATGTCCGGCACCCTGCGCCTGATGAATGTGTCGCCGGATAATCTGCCGACGGCTGCGGAGCAACAAGCGGCGGCGACAGCTGCTGCTGCCAAAGGAGGGCGCGGCTAATGTCCCTGAGCCTGAACAAGATTTTCCCCCACGCCGGTCACGATCTACTGATCCGTGAACTGACCCTTGATAGCCGTAACGTGCGCGCGGGGGATCTGTTCCTTGCAGTGCCGGGTGGCAAGCTTGATGGTCGTGAACACATCAACGACGCCCTGGTGCGTGGTGCGGCAGCGGTGGCCTATGAAGTCGACGGTGCCTCGGTCTTGCCGATCACTGCTGTTCCGTTGATCCCGGTTAAAGGTTTGGCCGCACAATTGTCGGACATCGCCGGGCGTTTTTATGGCGAGCCGAGCCATCACCTCAATCTGGTGGGCGTCACCGGCACCAACGGCAAAACCAGCGTGACTCAGTTGGTGGCGCAAGCGCTGGACCTGCTGGGTCAGCACTGCGGCATCGTTGGCACCTTGGGTACCGGCTTTTATGGCGCGCTGCAAAGCGGGCGTCACACCACGCCAGACCCGATTGCGGTACAGGCCATGTTGGCCGACCTGAAAAAGGCCGGTGCCAAGGCTGTTGCCATGGAAGTCTCCTCCCACGGTCTGGATCAGGGCCGCGTCAGCGCGCTGGCATTTGATGTGGCGGTACTGACCAATCTGTCCCGCGATCACCTCGATTATCACGGCACCATGCAAGCCTACGCGGCAGTCAAGGCCAAGCTGTTTGCCTGGCCTGATCTGCGTTGCCGCGTACTTAATCTGGATGATGATTTCGGTCGCCAGCTGGCGGCGCAAAAACATGATTCGCGCCTGATCAGCTACAGCCTTGAAGACAGCAGTGCGTACCTGTACTGCCGTGAGGCCAGCTTTGATGACGATGGCGTGCGCGCCACGCTGGTCACGCCTCAGGGCGAGCACCATTTGCGTAGCACCTTGCTCGGCCGCTTTAACCTGAGCAACGTGCTGGCCGCTGTTGGCGCACTGCTGGGGCTGGATTACGCGCTGGATGAAATTCTCGGTGTGCTGCCAAAACTGGAAGGTCCGGTTGGTCGCATGCAGCGTTTGGGTGGTGGCTCTCGGCCGCTGGTGGTGGTCGACTATGCCCACACCCCGGATGCGCTGGAAAAAGTACTGCTGGCCTTGCGCCCTCATGCCAAAGGTAAATTGCTCTGCCTGTTCGGCTGCGGCGGCGACCGTGATCGCGGCAAGCGCCCGTTGATGGCTGAAGTGGTAGAGCGTCTGGCTGACGGGGTGCTGGTCACTGACGACAACCCGCGCTCAGAAGACCCCGCACAAATTTTCGATGACATCCGCGTCGGCTTTACCGCGCCTGAGGGTGTCACTTTCGTCGCCGGTCGCGGTGAAGCGATTGCCCGGATGATTGCCGACGCCCATGTCGAGGACGTGATTGTGCTGGCGGGTAAAGGTCACGAGGACTATCAGGAAATCAACGGCGAACGCCATGACTTCTCCGATCTGGTCGAAGCCGAGAAAGCCCTGAACGCCTGGGAGGTGGCTCATGCTTAAGCCGCTGATGCTCAGTGACGTGCAGACGGCCCTGAACGGTCGTCTGGTCGAGGCCGATTGCCGCTTCAACGGCGTCAGCATCGACAGCCGTGCGATTACTCAGGGCCAACTGTTTATCGCCCTGACTGGCCCGCGTTTCGATGGTCACGATTACCTGAATGAAGTCGCAGCCAAGGGTGCGGTTGCCGCGCTGGTTGAGCGCGAAGTCCCTGAGTCGGCATTGCCGCAGTTGGTGGTGAACGATACCCGCCAGGCGCTGGGTCAATTGGCTGCGCTCAATCGCGCCGGTTATGACAAACCGGTGGCTGCCATTACGGGCTCCAGCGGTAAAACCACGGTCAAGGAAATGCTCGCGTGCATCCTGCGTACCCGTGGCCCGGTGCTGGCGACCAAAGGCAACTTGAACAATGACTTGGGCGTGCCGCTGACTCTGCTCGAGTTAACGCTGGAGCATACCGCGGCGGTCATCGAACTGGGCGCTTCGCGCCTTGGCGAAATTGCATACACCGTAGGCATGACCAAGCCTCACGTTGCGGTACTCAACAATGCGGGTACCGCCCATGTGGGCGAATTCGGCGGGCCAGAAAAAATCGTCGAAGCCAAAGGCGAAATTCTCGAAGGGCTGGATGCTGATGGCGTCGCCGTCCTGAACCTGGACGACAAGGCATTTGGCATTTGGCAGGTGCGTGCAGCAGGGCGCAAGGTGCTCAGCTTCTCGCTGGTCAACCCTTTGGCAGATTTTTACGCCAGCGATCTGAGTCGCGATGCACGTGGTTGCCAAAGTTTCAAACTTCATAGCCCGCTGGGTGTCGAACAGGTTCAACTTAACCTGCTGGGCAGCCATAACGTGGCCAACGCCTTGGCCGCTGCGGCGGCTGCGTCTGCGCTGGGTGTGTCGCTGTTCGGGATCAAAACCGGTCTTGAAGCAGTACTGCCGGTCAAAGGGCGCGCCGTCGCTCAACTGACTAGCACTGGCCTGCGAATTATTGATGACACTTACAATGCAAACCCCACCTCAATGTGCGCTGCCGTTGATATACTCGCCGGCTTTTCCGGTCGCACCGTCCTGGTGCTCGGAGATATTGGCGAGCTGGGTGAGTGGGCGGAGCAAGGACATCGTGAAGTAGGCGCATATGCCGCCGACAAGGTTTCAGCGTTGTACGCGGTGGGACCGATGATGGCTCATGCCGTCTCTGCATTTGGACACCAGGCTCGTCACTTCGCCAATCAGGCTGACCTGATCAAG
This sequence comes from Pseudomonadota bacterium, assembly GCA_040385125.1. Taxonomy (GTDB): domain Bacteria; phylum Pseudomonadota; class Gammaproteobacteria; order Pseudomonadales; family Pseudomonadaceae; genus Aquipseudomonas. The sequence continues at coordinate 35,142 of JAZKIA010000076.1, forward strand.
GCGCTTCGCGCTGAGCACGAAACAAACACCACTATTTTGATCAAGGGCTCGCGCAGCGCTGCGATGGAAAACATCGTTGCGGCTTTGTGCGGTTCCAGCGGGGAGAAACATTAATGCTGCTGCTTCTGGCGGAGTATCTGCAACAGTTCCATAAAGGCTTCGCGGTCTTCCAGTACCTGTCCCTGCGCGGGATTCTTGGGGTGCTGACCGCGTTGACCTTGTCGCTGTGCCTGGGGCCGTGGATGATCCGCACCCTGCAAAATCGTCAGATCGGCCAATCGGTACGTAACGACGGCCCACAGTCGCACCTGTCCAAGTCGGGCACCCCAACCATGGGTGGCGCGTTGATTCTGTCGGCGATCACCATCAGCACCTTGTTGTGGGCAGACCTGAGCAACCGCTATGTCTGGGTTGTGATGATCGTGACCTTGCTGTTCGGCGCCATTGGCTGGGTCGACGATTACCGCAAAGTGATCGAGAAAAACTCTCGTGGTCTCCCGAGCCGTTGGAAGTATTTCTGGCAGTCGGTGTTCGGTCTGGGCGCAGCCATCTTCCTGTACATGACGGCGCCAAGCGCAGTCGAAACCACGCTGATTCTGCCAATCCTCAAGGACGCCAGCATTCCACTGGGCATCGGCTTTGTGGTGCTGACCTACTTTGTGATCGTCGGCTCGAGCAATGCGGTCAACCTGACTGACGGTCTCGACGGCCTGGCGATCATGCCAACCGTAATGGTCGGCGGTGCGCTGGGTATTTTCTGCTACCTGTCGGGCAACGTGAAATTTGCGGATTACCTGCTGATCCCTTACGTGCCGGGCGCAGGTGAATTGATTGTGTTCTGCGGCGCACTGATTGGCGCCGGTCTCGGTTTTCTGTGGTTCAACACCTATCCCGCACAAGTGTTCATGGGCGACGTCGGCGCACTGGCGCTGGGCGCGGCCTTGGGCACCATCGCGGTGATCGTGCGTCAGGAAATCGTGCTGTTCATCATGGGCGGTGTGTTCGTGATGGAAACCCTGTCCGTGGTGATCCAGGTAGCGTCTTTCAAGTTGACCGGCAAGCGGGTGTTCCGCATGGCGCCGATTCACCACCATTTTGAACTCAAGGGTTGGCCTGAGCCGCGTGTGATTGTCCGCTTCTGGATTATCACCGTGATCCTCGTATTGGTCGGTCTTGCCACACTGAAGCTGAGGTAGAACCTGTGTCTCTGATCGCTTCTGACCACTTCCGCATCGTTGTCGGCCTCGGCAAGAGCGGCATGTCCCTGGTGCGTTTTCTTGCGCAGCAGGGCGTGTCGTTTGCTGTGGCGGACACGCGGGAAAATCCACCGGAGCTGGCCACGCTGCGCCGTGACTACCCGCAAGTGGACGTGCGTTGTGGCGAACTGGATGTCGAGTTCCTGTGCCGTGCCGATGAACTCTACGTGAGCCCCGGCCTGGCGCTGGCGACCCCGGCGTTGCAAGCTGCTGCTGCCCGTGGCGTGAAGCTGTCGGGCGATATCGACCTGTTCGCGCGTAACGCAAAGGCGCCTATTGTTGCAATCAGTGGTTCCAACGCCAAAAGCACCGTGACCACGCTGGTCGGTGAAATGGCCGCAGCCGCAGGCAAGCGTGTCGCCGTTGGCGGCAACCTGGGTACGCCCGCCCTGGACCTGCTCAGCGATGACGTTGAGCTGTACGTGATGGAGTTGTCTAGCTTCCAGCTGGAAACCACCAATCAGTTGGGCGCCGAAGTCGCCACCGTGCTCAATGTCAGCGAAGACCACATGGACCGCTACAGCGGCCTGCCGGCGTATCACCTGGCCAAGCACCGGATTTTCCGTGGTGCGAAGCAAGTAGTCGTCAACCGCCAAGATGCCTTGACTCGTCCGTTGATGGGCGAGGGCTTGCCGTGCTGGACCTTCGGTTTGGGTGCCCCTGATTTCAAGGCGTTCGGCCTGCGTGAAGAACGCGGTGAAAAATACCTCTCTTTCGAATTTCAAAACCTGATGCCGGTGCGCGAGCTGAAAGTACGCGGCGCACATAATCAGGCCAACGCCTTGGCTGCTTTGGCGCTGGGGCATGCCGTGGGCTTGCCGTTCGACGCCATGTTGAGCAGTCTGCGCAGCTTTACCGGGCTTGAGCATCGCTGCCAGTGGGTACGCGAACTCGACGGTGTGAGCTACTACAACGACTCCAAAGCCACCAACGTGGGTGCCGCACTGGCAGCTATCGACGGTCTGGGTTCAGACATGGACGGCAAGCTTGTACTGATTGCTGGCGGTGACGGCAAGGGCGCTGATTTTAGCGGTCTGCGCGACTCCGTGGCCAAGTACTGCCGCGCGGTGGTGCTGATGGGACGTGATGCGGATCTTATCGCTGCAGCTTTGGGCGATGCGGTCCCAAAGGTTCGGGTGAACTCGCTGGACGAGGCCATTGAGCAAAGCCGCTTGCTGGCCAAATCGGGCGACGCAGTGTTGCTGTCTCCGGCCTGTGCCAGCTTCGACATGTTCAAGAACTACGAAGAGCGCGGCCAGTTATTCGCTCGCGCAGTGGAGGCCTTGGCATGATCTTCGGCATCCTCAAGCCTTACCCATCACCGCTGATCACGGGCCGTGGCATTGACCTCGACTTCCCGTTGCTGGCCGGTTGTCTGGCATTGCTTGGGCTAGGGCTGGTGATGATTACTTCGGCCTCGTCCGAAGTGGCCGCGTTGCAGTCCGGCAACACGCTCTATCACATGATCCGTCACCTGTTTTACATCGTGCTTGGTCTTGGCGCGTGCATCTTGACCATGATGGTGCCGATTGCGACCTGGCAGCGTTTGGGCTGGTTACTGTTGATTGGCGCCTTTGGCTTGCTGGTGATGGTATTGATTCCGGGCATTGGCCGTGAGGTTAACGGATCGATGCGCTGGATCGGTTTCAGCTTCTTTAACGTACAGCCTTCAGAGATCGCCAAAGTCTTTGTGGTGATCTACCTCGCGGGTTATCTGGTGCGTCAGCAGAAGGAAGTCCGCGAAAGCTGGATGGGCTTTTTCAAGCCTTTCATCGTGTTGTTGCCGATGGCTGGCCTGCTACTGATGGAACCTGACTTCGGTGCCACCGTTGTAATGATGGGCGCGGCGGCTGCGATGTTGTTCCTGGGCGGTGTCGGCCTGTTCCGCTTCGCCCTGATGGTGGCGCTGGCGTTCGGCGCGGTGTTCGTGCTGGTACAAGCGCAGCCTTATCGGATGGCGCGCTTGATCACCTTTACCGACCCGTGGTCCGACCAGTTCGGTTCCGGTTATCAACTGACCCAGGCTCTGATTGCATTCGGTCGTGGCGAGTGGCTCGGCGTCGGTTTGGGTAACAGCGTGCAGAAACAGTTCTACCTGCCTGAAGCCCACACCGACTTCGTGTTCTCGGTACTGGCTGAAGAGCTGGGCGTTGTCGGCTCGCTGCTGACCGTGGCCCTGTTCGTGTTCGTGTGTGTGCGCGGGATGTATATCGGCATGTGGGCCGAGCGCGCCAAGCAGTATTTCTCGGCTTATATGGCGTACGGCCTGTCGTTCCTGTGGATCGGCCAGTTCCTGATCAATATCGGGGTAAACGTCGGCCTGCTGCCAACCAAGGGCCTGACTTTGCCCTTCCTCAGTTATGGCGGCAGTTCGTTGGTGATCTGCTGCGTGTGCCTGGGGTTGTTACTGCGCATCGAATGGGAGAGTCGAACCCACTTGGGCAGCGAAGAGACTGAATTCAAAGAAAGCGACTTCGCAGAGGAGCCGAACCATGGGCGCTAATGTGCTGATCATGGCGGGCGGCACCGGTGGCCACGTGTTTCCGGCGCTGGCCTGCGCACGCGAGTTTCAAGCTCGGGGTTTTACCGTGCACTGGCTTGGAACGCCGCGTGGGATCGAGAACGAACTGGTCGAACCCGCAGGTTTTACCTTGCACTTGATCAATGTCGCGGGCCTGCGTGGCAAGAGCAAACTGTCGTTGCTCAAGGCCCCGTTTGTGTTGCTCAAGGCGCTGTTTCAGGCGCGCAAAATCATTCGTCAGCTCAAGCCCGTTTGTGTACTCGGGTTTGGTGGCTACGTGACTGGGCCTGGTGGCCTGGCGGCAAAAACCTGCGGCGTGCCGGTGATCATTCACGAGCAGAACGCGGTAGCCGGTACGGCCAACCGTTTGCTGGTACCGATGTCGAGCCGTGTGTGCGAAGCCTTCCCCGACACCTTCGTGGTTTCGGACAAGTTGCGCACCACGGGCAACCCGGTACGCCCCGAATTGTTCAGCCTGGCCCCGCGTGCGGCACTCGAAGGGCGCAAGGCGCGTCTGCTGGTGTTGGGCGGCAGTCTGGGCGCTGAGCCGTTGAACAAACTGCTGCCTGAAGCACTGGCCAAGGTGCCGGCCGAGGTTCGCCCTGAGGTATTTCACCAGGCGGGCAAGCAGCACGATCAGATAACTGCCGAACGCTACAAGGCGGTCGGTATTGAGGCGCAAGTACAGCCCTTTATCAAAGACATGGCCCAAGCCTATGGCTGGGCCGACCTGGTGGTTTGTCGCGCAGGCGCGCTGACCGTCAGTGAACTGGCTGCGGCCGGTCTGCCTTCGCTGTTGGTGCCATTGCCCCACGCGATTGACGACCATCAGAGCCGTAATGCCGACTTTTTGGCTCGCGAAGGCGCCGCCTTCCTGATGCCGCAAGCGACGACTGGCGCAGCCGAACTGGCTGCACGCCTGACAGAGGTTTTGATGCAACCGCAACGACTGAACAGCATGGCGACCGATGCTCGCCGCCTGGCCAAGCCAGATGCAACCCGCAACGTAGTCGATATCTGCCTGGAGGTGGCCAATGGTTGAGAATCAAAAAGCGATGCCACAGCCTGAAATGCGCCGTATCCGCCGCATCCACTTTGTGGGGATCGGTGGTGTGGGCATGTGCGGTATTGCCGAGGTGTTGCTCAACCTGGGCTACCAGGTATCGGGCTCCGACCTGAATGCATCGCCCGTGACCGAGCGCCTTGAGTCGTTTGGCGCGCACATTTTTATTGGTCACCGTGCCGAAAACGCTGCCAACGCTGATGTGCTGGTGGTGTCGAGCGCGGTCAATACCTCGAACCCTGAAGTCGCGACTGCACTGGAACGCCGTATTCCCGTGGTGCCTCGGGCCGAGATGCTGGCTGAGTTGATGCGCTACCGCCACGGCATTGCCGTTGCCGGGACGCACGGTAAAACCACGACTACCAGCCTGTTGGCTTCGGTGTTCGCTGCCGGCGGTCTGGACCCAACCTTCGTGATTGGTGGTCGGCTGAATGCAGCGGGCACCAATGCACAGCTTGGAACGAGTCGTTACCTGATTGCCGAAGCAGATGAAAGCGATGCCAGCTTCCTGCATCTGCAGCCGATGGTTGCGGTCGTAACCAATATCGACGCCGACCATATGGCGACCTACGAAGGCGACTTCAGCAAACTGAAGAAAACCTTCGTCGAGTTCCTGCACAACCTGCCGTTCTATGGCTTGGCCGTGCTGTGTCTGGATGATCCGGTGGTGCGCGAAATCCTGCCTCAGGTCAAGCGTCCGACCGTGACTTATGGCTTTAGCGAAGCGGCGGATGTGCGGGCGATTAATGTTCGCCAGCAAGGCATGCAGACTTTCTTCACCGTATTGCGCCCGGACCGCGAGCCGTTGGATGTGTCGGTAAATATGCCGGGCAATCACAACGTGCTTAATGCCTTGGCCACGATCTGCATCGCGTCTGACGAAGGCATCAGCGATGAAGCCATCGTGCAGGGCCTGTCGGGCTTTGAGGGTGTGGGCCGTCGTTTCCAGGTGTACGGCGAACTGCCGGTCGAAGGCGGCAGCGTGATGTTGGTGGACGACTACGGTCACCACCCGACCGAAGTTGCGGCGGTGATCAAAGCTGTGCGTGGTGGCTGGCCTGAGCGCCGTCTGGTGATGGTGTACCAGCCTCACCGTTTCAGTCGAACCCGCGACCTGTACGACGATTTCGTGCAGGTGCTGGCCGACGCCAACGTGCTGCTGCTGATGGAAGTCTACCCGGCTGGCGAAGAGCCGATTCCGGGTGCTGACAGCCGTCAGCTGTGTCACAGCATCCGCCAGCGCGGTCAATTGGACCCGATCTACATTGAGCGCGGCGTTGAGCTGGCGCCGATCGTCAAGCCGCTGCTGCGCGCTGGCGACA